>CAZBWM010000008.1:50692-79855 GCA_964495375.1 uncultured Planctomycetaceae bacterium
ATAGTTGAAGGAGGTACACGGTGCCCACAGTCAGAACCACACCCAACGGAGCTCGTCGATCAAATCGCGAAGAGTCGGCGACGGAAGCTCGCCGCAATTCGCCTGCTCCGCAAGGAGAGCGGCTCGTGCACGACATGACAACCACCATCACCGACTACGCTCGCGAAAACCCCGGCACCGCCGCCTTGTGGTGCCTCGGCGTCGGTTTCGTACTCGGCTGGAAATTGAAGCCGTGGTAGGCACGGTGGGACAGCGCGAGCTAGCCCTGGTGCGGAACAGTGATCCCCCAGGGCTGGCTCGTGCTGTGACTACGGAATTGAATCGGATCCGCTGCGGTTATGCACCAAAGCCCAGGGCACGGCCGGCAAGCGGCCGCGCGACACGCGCCGACGTTTACTGCCGTGCCCTGGGTCGTTTTACTGAGCAGCGTCGCGGTGCCAGTCGTCCTGAATCCGCGCCTTACGAAGCATGCATCCTGAGACGTGGGGGCGGGAGTTGTTTCCGAACCAGCGGCGAGGCTGGTGGTAATCATCGATCCCCTGAAAAGGAAGCGACTCCCGTCCCCCATTTTCATCTGCCCCGTTCGCCGAGTATTTCCGCGGTCTCCTCTGTCAACTCGGTGGCCAATACGATTCCGCGTAATACGCTCGCCGGCTTAGAATCTGGCCATGCGCGTCGTCACTCCCCGCCGTGGGGCCGCGACTTGTTCGACGCCGACGCCGCAACCTTTTCCGGGCCAGCCGCAACTTGCTCGCTCAACCGCTCTTCCCTGCACTCGCCACGCGTTGCGGCTCGTCGGCCACCGACTCGAACATCTCGGCGATCACTTCTTCGAGCGGTGGGTCTTCCACGCTCACATCCGCGATCGTGTACGTCGCCAGCACCCGCGCGAGCAGCTCAGGCACCTGACCGCGCGGTACGCGCAGTCGCACCCGCGGCGCATCCATCTCCACTACCGTGCCGATCGTTGCCAACTCACGCTCCTGCGGCACGGCGTCGTCGGCAAAATCGAGCGTCACCACCTTGTGGTCGCTGAACCGATCGCGAATCCCTTCGAGCGAACCGTCGTAGATCACGCGACCCTGCGCGATGATCACCGCCCGCCGACAGAGCGCGGCCACGTCCTTCATGTAGTGGCTCGTCAGCAGAATCGTGATCCCGCGCACTTCCTGATAATGCCGCAGAAAGACCTGAATGTTGTGCTGCGCGACCACATCGAGCCCGATCGTCGGCTCGTCCAGAAAAAGCACCTCGGGCGAGTGAAGCAGCGCCGCGATCAGTTCCATCTTCATCCGCTCGCCCAGCGACAACTCGCGCACCGGCTGCTGCAACAATCGCCCCACGCCGAGCAAATCGACCAGCTCCTCGCGCGTCCGATCGAACTGCGCCGGCTCGATGCGATAGATTTGCTGGTGCAGCCGGAACGACTCCTGGGCAGGCAGATCCCACCACAGTTGGTTCTTCTGACCCATCACCAGGGCGAACCTCCGCCGATACGCGTTCTCGCGCTTCCACGGCACGTGCCCCATCACGTGGGCGGTGCCACCCGTCGGATGAATCACGCCTGAGAGCAGCTTGAGCGTCGTGGTTTTGCCGGCGCCGTTGGGGCCCAGAAAAGCGACGAACTCGCCGGCCTCGACGTCGAGATCGATCCCGCGCACGGCCTGCACGTCACGATAATCGCGATGCCACAGCCCGCGAACGCCGGCCAACAGCCCCTCTTTTTTTTGATAGACGCGGTAAGCCTTCGAGAGCCCGCGGATTTCGATGATCGCCATGACGAGCGATTATAGCGGCGCGCCGCCGATCGGGTGAGTGGCGCCAAAGCCGGGGAGTGGGTCATTCGACCGAGATCGCCAACCGATCGGTGTCAGGAACCGATTCCATTGACCGCCAACGATGGGTGGCTTGCCGCTTGAATCGGTTCCTGACACCGTTCGGGCTCGCCGCTGCTACGACTGTCCCACTAACCGATGGCCGTCAATTCGTGGGCTCGCAAGCTAAATGCACAATTGCTTCCCGCCCTTGGCCACGCCAGAATACGCGGGCCGAACTTCCAACGCCCGCCAATTTTCGGAGCAATTCCGCAATGCGACGCACCGCCTTTTTGTTCTTGCTTGTTGTCCTTTGTATGGCCGTCGCCCGACCGGCCACGGCCGCCGATTTCAATCGCGAGAAATTCGACGACGCCGGCTTCACGTCGATCTTCGACGGCAAAACCCTCAAAGGCTGGCACGTCAGCGCCAAGACCGGTCACAGCGGCGCGAGCGACCACAAAACGGGTGGCCGCTGGGTGGTCGAAGATGGCGCCATCATCGGCAGCCAGGACACGCCCGGCAACGGCGGGATCGTCATCACCGACAAACAATTTGGCGACTTCGAGGTCGCGCTCGAAATGAACAATGACTTCGTCCCCGACAGCGGGCTCTTCCTCCGCAGCAACGAGCAAGGTCAGGCCTATCAGTACATGATCGACTACCACGCCGACGGCAACCTGGCCGGCATCTACGGCGAAGGGCTCCCCGGTGGTCTGCATCAGCGCAATTTTGACTTCACCAGCAAGGTCACCGAGATCAAGCCGCGCGAATGCCCGTTCCCGCTGCCGATCGCGCCCGCCGATTGGCCCAAGCTCTGGCAGCACGGCAAGTGGAATGAGTTGCGAGCCCGCATCGTCGGCAACCCGCCGCAGATCACCACCTGGATCAACGGCGTCCGCTTCATGGAGCTGAAAGACACCGAGAAGCGCCACACCGACACCGGTGGCATCGCGCTCCAGGTGCACGGCGGTGATGACACCACCAAGGAGTTCGTTCGCTATCGCAATGTTCGCGTGAAGGTGCTCGACTGATTACGGTTATGCTCGGGGAGCGTCCCCGTTTGCGTTGTTAGGAGTGTGCCACTGCTTGGCAGTCGGCTTTTTTCACGTTGAGCTAATCAAGAACTTCGGTTGCCGACGAACAAGCAGTGTCAAGGCTGCTGGTAGAAGCTCAGCACTGCTTGCCGGTGTCTGCATCGCTCGCAGCTTTGCGCTCAGCCGACCGGCAAACAGTGGCACACTTTCGCGTCGATCCGCATCCGTTCTCATACTTCTTCACGCACCATCTGCCTAGAATCTCCGGAGAATCCCGATGTCCTTCGCCCAGCTTTTGCTCCCCGAGTTCGACCAGGAAATGGCCGGCACGCGCAAAGTGCTCGAGCGCATCCCCGACGACAAAGCCGACTGGAAGGCCCACCCCAAGTCGAACACGATCGGCTGGGTCGGCGCGCACCTGGTCGAAATTCCCGGCTGGGTCGAAGGAACGCTCACGCAAGACTCGTGGGACATTCAGCCTCCGGGGGGCAAGCCATATCGCACTCCGCCGTGGACCAACCGCGCCGAGATGCTCGCGCAGTTCGACAAAAACGTCGCCGACGCCAAGCGCGCGATCGCGGCCACTGCGGACGAGGCCTTCTTGAAGGAGTGGTCGCTCTTGATGGGCGGTCAGCCGGTGATCACCATGCCCAGGCTCGGAGTGATCCGCAGCTTCGTGCTCAATCACACGATTCACCACCGCGCGCACCTGTGCGTCTACCTGCGGCTGAATGACATCCCCGTGCCCGGGCTGTATGGCCCGAGTGCGGATGAGCAGGGGTGAGCTATTGCTGAGTGATCTCAAAGCTTGTGCGAATCAATCCTGGCAGAGCCAAGACAAGATCTCTTGGACTGCCTCATCGTCCGATTGCACGGTTACTTCGCGTACCGGTTGAGCGTACTCATCCTCGTCGCGATCCCACATTTCAATCCACCATTTGCCGTCGTTGGTCGAAACCTCGATGGCTCGCCCAGCATGCTCGGCAAACAGGAACGCACCAATATCGCGACCTCGAATCGAGACGCGTTCGATTGCCGTCACTAACCGCACTTCGAGCGATTGCAACGTGGCGATCGGTTGCGAATCTGTCATATTCACTCTCTCGATAAACCGATGGCCGTTCACTCCCCCGCCATCGTCGGCGCTCCTCTTGAGATGCCCCAGCGTCGCCTGAATCGGTCGACCGCCAGCAGCGTGCGATCGGTCCATGGCGGTCGATTGAAGAAGCCGTGCCGCTGATCGTCGGCCGCTCGGTTTCGACGCCACGACCAAGTCTAGATCGCCTGTTCATCGACTGCCAGGCAGGTCGCTCCACCTGAGAATTCTTAAAGAATCTCGGCCCCTGCCGCGCAGGATCGGCCTCGCTCCTGCGTAACTAGGGTCGAACAGGCACGAGGATCGCTGGAGCGCTTCGCCCATCGCATGGTCGACAGATTCAATCTTTTCAGGGAGCAGGACCATGTCCCCCAATCGCACGCCGCATCGAAGTCACCGAACCCTCCGCGTCGAATCCTTGGAGCGCCGCGAAGTGATGTCGGCATCGCCTCTGATACCCGACCTTGGCCAGCCGGTCCTTGCCTTCGCAAGCACTACCGTGCTGGCAGCAACGGCTTCGCCGGGCAGCGTCTCGAACCTGGCAGCCGCCACGTCGACCATCGGTTTGGATGAGTCGTTTTCCGGCGATGGCATCGCGCAAGACTCCCGGCTCGATGCGGCTGAAGACGTGGTCGTGCAAGCGGATGGCAAAATCATTGCCGTCGGCGGCGCGTGGGCTTCGCGCTTCAATGCCGACGGCAGCCTCGACACGACGTTTGGCGGCGGAAGAGTGCAGCTTTCGATTCCGGCTACGGCCAACTTACCCGCTTCCACCGGTGTGCAGGCCAAGGCAGTCACCACCTACAACGGATCGATCTATGTTGCGGCCCAAATTGGCAGCTCGCTGGCGGTGTTGAAGCTCGATTCGTCTGGCAAGCTTGATTCCAGTTTCGCACTGAATTCATTCCAGCGTCACAACCCCGATTCCATCAATGGCCAACTCCACGGCTGGGACGTCAAGGACATCGCGATTAACTCTCAAGGAAAGGTTCTCGTCCTCGCGGAGAAACCCGAAAACGATGTGCTGTGGCGGCCAGGCTCGACGAATCGCACCGGGTTTCTTGTGGCCTGCTTCAACGGGAACGGCGAACTGAATCGCGATTTTGGACCCGCTGGCGACGGTTGGACCGGAATCGGTGGCGGAACTGCCGAGGCACTCGCCGTCGATTTGCAAGGCGGGATTGTCGCCGTCGGCAAGATGATCAGTAATTTCACGGCCGTTCGCTACACGTCGCGGGGGATTCTCGACAGTTCCTTCGGCGACAAGGGAATCGCACAAATCTCAAGTTCCGCAGGCATGGATGTGGCGATTCAATCGCTCAACGGCCAGTCGATTATCGCCGCCGTTACCGAGGGCTTCGGATTGGTGCGGCTGAATAGCAGCGGGAGTCTCATTGGCAGTGTCCAGAAAGTTGCCGACGGAAAAGGCGAATCGATCGCGATCGACCGCAGTAGCGGCAAGCTCGTCGTGGCTGGCTCAAAGTCCGATCAATTTGTCCTGGCTCGCTACCATGCCAACGCCACGCCCGACGTGGAGTTCGATGGCGACGGCATCGCCAGCGTGAATGCCGGCACCAACGAAGTCGTCAACGCGTTGGCCATCTCGAATGCCGGACGCCCCCTCATCGCGGGCAGTATCCGCGGCAGCTTTGCAGTCGTGCAATTCAGCGACGAGACTATTACCCCACCACCATCCATCGCGACTCTCGACATTAAGCCGATTGGCGTAGTCGAGCAGGGCGAACAAGGCCAGGGCATCGCGACAAAGTATGTTTTCCGAGTGACGAGATCGGGCAATGTCAGCGAGGCAACCACCTTCAATTGGGCGGTGGCAGGCAGCGGGAGCCACAAGGCGGATCGCTCCGACTTTGTCGGCGGCAACTTTGCCAGCGGAACGAGGACGTTCGCGGCAGGCCAAACCTCACTCGATATCGAAATCTACGTGGCCGGCGACTCCAAGCTCGAGGCCGACGAGCAATTCACCATCACCTTAGCGAAGCCATCGGCGAAAGCGACCCTGGCGACAGCCTCGGCCACGGGCACGATCGTCAACGATGACTCCGGCGTCATGCTCAACAGCCTGGGTCAGCTCATTATTCAGGGCGGCACCAACGCGGATGCCGTGTCGGTCGACCTGATCGGCACCGAGGTCGTTGTCAACTTCAATGGTCGGCAAGAGCGCTTTCCCGTCGCGACCGTCAAGGCACTGGTGTTCCACGGCGGAAAGGGGGACGATTCCTTCACCAATAATACGCCCCTGGCCGCACAAGCTGACGGTGATGAAGGAAACGATCGACTGCTCGGCGGCAGCGGCCACGATGTGCTGCTAGGCGGCGCCGGCAACGACCAGTTGGAAGGCCGTGCCGGCAACGATCGCCTCGAAGGCGGCGTCGGCATTGATAAGCTCTTCGGCGGTGACGGCGACGACACGTTAGTCGCTCAAGACGGTACCTATGGCAACGACGTTGTTGACGGCGGCGCCGGCAGCAATACCATCGTCGACGATCTGCCGCCCCCAGTTCCCGAGGTTACTCTCAACCGCCAAGGTCAGCTTGTCATCCAAGGCACCTCGACCGCCGATACGGCTTCCGTTCGCCTGGTGGGGAGCGAGGTTGTTGTCACGTTCAACGGTCGCGAGAAACGCTTTGCGGCGAGCTCGGTTCGGTCAATATTGTTCCGCGGAGGAAACGGGAACGACACCTTCACGAACAACACCTCGATCACCTCCGCAGCCTACGGCGAACAGGGCGACGACACACTCATCGGTGGCAGCGGCAGCGATCTGCTGCGAGGCGGCGCTGGCAAGGATTGGCTGGAAGGACGCGCCGCTAACGATGCCCTCTACGGCGACGTCGGCAACGATACGATGCAGGGAGGCGATGGCGACGACCACTTGTTCGGCGGCGACGGCGACGACCATCTCGATGGTAGCGCCGGCAGCGACACCCTCGAAGGCGGTCAAGGCAACGACGGCATGTACGGCGGGGATGGCCGCGACTTTCTCTTTGGCCAAGAGGGCAACGACTGGCTGTATGGCGGCGCCGGCAACGACGAGCTCGATGGCGACGAGGACGACGACACGCTCTACGGTGAGGAAGGCAACGATCGACTCGTCTCCCGCGATGGTAAAGCCGGTAACGACAAGCTGTACGATTGGCTGGGCGCAAACGTCTTCGACGCCCTAATGGTCGAAATCGAGTTACAGGCTGCCAACAAAGTGGTTGCGAAGAAACGTTGACGATCCGTTATCCCGTTGCTTGGCAGTCGACGCGAAGTGTAGCGCGATTGCCTGACGACGCGCGGCGCCGACGGACAAGCAGTGCGGGGACGGGAGTCTTTCCGGCGTCGGTCGATCGTGTTTCGTTCACTCCCCTGCTCAACTGTCTCCTGCTCACCCGATCTCGCCCGCAGGGCGCGACTCCTGTCCCCCTGCGGCGCTGCGCGCGTGAGGTTCACCACCACAACACCACGATGACCAAGGGCTAGACACAACTCGCCGCGTGAATCAAAAACCAAGATCACGTTGACCACGGATTTCACAGGACACACGGATGAGAAGAGACCCGATTCCAACATCCGTGCCATCGGTGTCATCCGTGGTCCAGAACTTCGTGGTTCAAAGCGCCGCGGCTTTGGACGCAAATTGGACGCAGCTTGGACGCATACATCCCTCGGTTTGCGTCCAAGAATAAGTCGCTTCACCACAAGCACTTAATTGCCTGTAACGCGGTCTTTGGACGGTTTGGACGCAAAATCCCGGAACACTTTATCGAAGATGGGGGGTGGCCCGGGGGCGGGAGCAGGTTAAGACGATACCCCGGCCGAGAGGCACGCGCCTTCCAGTCGGGCGAGTCGTGCACGATGAGCTCCGGCTTTGCTTGTAGTGGTATTCGACACAGAGACGATCGCCTCCGCACGCCGCTGATGTTCCGGTGACCGAATCATTCGCAATTGCCTTGCGCGAGCTTGCCAACCGACCGCGACCTGCAAAGTTCGTGCAGTGGGCTCGCCTCGGTGAAGCGTGTTGTCCATCAGCACACCGCGCGATAGTCTGTCGCGCAGTCTTCGATCGATTCGTCGTCCAAGACGACCCCGTTTCTCGATTCAACCACCCGACCGCAGGCCAAGATGAAGAGCACTCTAATTCCCGGCGTTCAAGGCGAACACAAGCACCGCGTGGTGTCGGAGAATCTCGTCAGTCACTTCAATCCCAAAGGGCCGGCCGTGCTGGGAACGCCCTTTCTGCTGCTGTTGATGGAATCAGCGGCCTGGCGGGCGATGGCGCCGCACCTCGACGACGGAGAAGACTCGGTCGGCGTCGGTTTCGACTTTCGGCATCTCGCTCCCACTCCGGCCGGCATGAACGTCGTGGCCAAGGCCGAAGTGCTCGAAGTCGACGGGCAGATGGTCACGCTATCGATCGAGGCCCACGACGAGCACGAAAAGATCGGCGAAGGGAAGCACGTGCGCGCGGTCGTCGACCTCGAGCGCTTCAAGAAGCGCCACCGCAAAAAAATCGAAGGGTGAGAGGAGAGGCCTTTGCAACGCGTGGGCAACTCGGGCTAGAAGCTCTTGCCACGTTCGGCATTTCGTGGCACGGCCATCCTGGCCGTGTTGTTCACGGGCGGGAAGCCCGTGCCACGGTGTTGCTCCAGGCTCAACCCTCGCTCTTCATCACCAGTGCTCCGGCCAGCGTGGCGACTGGCAGATCGATCGGCACCACGGCTAGCGCGTAGTCGGCGATCGCCTGGTTATAGCGCGTCAGGTCGCTGAGAAAGGACAGCGAGTCGGTCGTCTGACGTTCGAGCGATTGAAGCACGCCGGTAAGCGAACCGCGACCGGCCGCGTAGTCGGCCAAGAGCGCCGAGCGGAGCCGATCGGCTTCGACCACCCCTTCGGCCCGGGCGGTCACGGCGGCATACGCTTGCGGAATCATGTCGGCGCGTTGCCGCACGGCGACGGATTGCACGAGCGCGGGGGCCAACTCGTTGAACTTCGTGAGGTAGCGGCCCGCGTGCGGGGCGCTATCGGCCATATACCAAGGGCGATCCAGTGGGTGAGCCAGCGCCACGTTGAGCTGCCAGCCGGCGACAATCAAATCGGTGATCGCCTGCTCGCACTCGGCCTGGGCGGCCAAAGTGTGGGCGCGCCAACTGAGCGCATTGGCGGCGCCGTCGGGTGCGGCGCGGCGAGCCAATACCAACGGACCCAATGCCGACAACAGGTGCGTTCGCTCCACACAAATGCCGACGCGAGCAGCCTGCTGCCGGCACTGCCAGTAGCTGGTCACCGCATCGCGACGACGCGCGGTGAGATTGGGGTTCGCACCGGTGCGTGGCTCCGACGCGGCCTGCAAGCACGCTTCAATCGACAGCGGCTCAAACGACAACGGAGCGGCGCCAGCCGCGCCGGCATCACCTGCGGCCAATTGATCTGCGGCCGTCACCACGGCGGGGCCGGCCAACCGGGCAGTCAAACGTTGGGCGCGGCGATGCTCGGGCTCGGCGGCCAGATCGGCGTAGAGACGAGTTTCGGCCAACACAGCGGCGGTGGCGGCTTCGGCCGAACCGTCGCGACCGGGCGCCGTCGTGGCCGCGCGATAGGTTGAGTGTGAATTGTTCGGCTGAGTTTCGGTCGGTGCGGCCGGCTCGATCGAGACATCAGGCGGCCCGTCGAACTGCAATTCGTCGGTCGACGGTTCGGCGGCCGGCGGCGCAGCCGGAGCGGTGCGTGGGGCTGCCGCGGGAGCCGGATTCGATCGTGCAGGCGTCGAACGCGGCGCGGCAGCGGCAGGCGCAGAACGACGTGGATCGGCCGGCGGCCCGCTACGCGGATTCGCCGCCGGAGATGCGGGCTTTGCAATCGGCTCGTTGAAACTGGCCGCGCCGACACCGCCTGCGTCGAGGCCATCGCGACGCGCCTCGGGCACAACGACGTCGGCGTCACCGGCCGGCGTACGCGTCGTCGATGGCGAACCGGACGGAATGCGAGTCGTGCGCGGTTTGATCAGCAGTGCCGCCAGCGAGGCTTCGTTCGCGCCGGCCGGAGCGATCAGCGTGGCATAATCGCCAATGTCGTCGTTGTAGCGGCGCACGGCCGCCACGAAACCCTGACGCTCGACAACCGTCAACTCCAAGGCATCGAGCACTTCGGCCAAGGGACATTCTCCGCGCCGATACGAATCGAGCCGGGAGTCGAGGGCGTCCTCCGACGCGATCACGGCGGCGGTTCTTGTCAGCACTTCGCGCTGCCGCAGCGGCAGCGTGCGATCGAGCCGCCAGGCCTCGGCGGGCGCGGGGCGACCGGCGAACACGGAGCGAAACTCGGTGCGATACGGCCCGACATGGGGCGCATCGCTTGCCAGCACGGGGCCCGCGGCGCGCAGGTACTGGGCCAACTGATGCTGGGCGTCGACGGCCGCGACGAGCGCTTCTTGAATGCGCGCCCGCGAGGCGCTCAACGCGGCGGCCAACTGAGCACGATCGGGATCTTCAAGCGCGCCGTCGGCCGGCGCGGCGCGATAGTTCTGCTGGTGCCGGCGGCGGGCCGAGGGGTTATTCGCGGGGGGAGCGAATCGCGGCTCGCCACCGGCAGGCGGGGCGGCGGGTTCGGCGCCGGGATCGGCTGGTTCTGGTTCGCCGTGCAGGGGCGCGGCGTCGGGGTCGGCGGCGGGGTCAGGTTCCGCTACTGGCGGGCCCTCTTGCAGCGGCGCGTCGGCGGCATTCTCGAACGGTGTTTCGGACTCTTCATACTGAGGTTCAGCCGGTGGCGCCGCATGAAACGGTGGCTCGGCCTCTTGATACGGATGTTCGGTGGCGGCGGGCGCGTGCGGCGGCGCCCCGCTATCGCCACGCTCGGCTTGCAACTGCGCGAGAAAGTGGGCTTCGGTGCGGCGATTGTGGTAGTCGGCCGTGGCGCCGACCAGTTGCCAGTAGGCGTGAATGATCGCCGATCGATTGCCCGGTTGCAGAGCCGCACCCAGGGCCTGCGTCAGCGAAAGTGGATCGCCTGCCAACTCGTCGTCGGCCTTGGGAGCCAACGAATCGGTCAAAAGTTGCACGGCATCGAGTGCCAACTGCCGAGAGCGCCCCTGACTGGCAGCGGGCGCGGCGGCGGAGCGCGACGCAGAAGCCGCGGTCGGAGGCGCCGGCGAATTGCGATCGACAGCCGGCGCGGCCCCGCCAGCTTGCCCAACGGCGGCGATCAGAACCACGAGTGCGGAAGCGTTCATCCGTGAGAGACTCCAGGGTCGTGGGGCGGGGCGGTTCGAGCGTCGGATCCTCGCAAGCCGCGGATCGCCGCCGGGGATTCGGTCTCGAAGGCAGGTATGGAACCGCTCGAATTTACCCCGCCCGACGGGTGGCTGGCCAGACCAACCCGCCGCGGCCTAAATCCGTATAATCTTGATGAGCCGGCGGTTGCAGCCGCACCGCCGCGAGCGGCCGGCGGCAACGGACGTGCAGCGCGGGCCGCTGCTGGCGGCATGGGCTTCCCGTCCCCGGAAGCACACGGCCAAGTTGGCCGTGCCACGACTGTCCACTGCTAGCAACGATCGATTGAGCCTGCCCATTGTTGGGAACGACCACGGGGCGACGGAGAGCGCGAAGTGCGGAAAGTTCGCAGAGTAATCGGAGCCGTGACGTTCGGCCTGCTGGCACTGGTTTCGGCGGCCGCGGCCGTCGAGGTCTGGCGAATCGGCATCCCGGAGACGACGGTCGACGATCCGGCCATCCTCGTCCGCGATCTGGCTTCCGAGGCCTACCCCGATCGCGAGTTTGAGATCAAAGAGCGGCTCGCGCGGCGGATCGAACTGGAGTTCGTTCGCGGAGCCGATTGGCAGCCGGCGATCTCACAACTGAGCGACGAAGAGTGGAAGCGGTTTAGCGCCAACTACAACGACCTGACCTGGATCTGGATCAACCAAAAAGTGCACCGCTACTCGCGGTTGCGTCGCGACGGCGAAAAGCGCCGCTATCTCGAACAGCAGATGGCCCGCGTGCGCACCTGGCCCTTGCCGCGCCGCAAGCCGCGCCGCGACGGTCGATTGGCCTTCGATATTCAAGACCAATTGATCGGCATCATGGGGCGCATCGGTGGCCCCTTGCGATCGCTCCCGCCGGAGGAGCGGGCGCGATTCGAAGAGTTTGGCAAAGCGCTCGGGATGCACTTCGCCAGCCGGATGCAGGCGGCGCCCGATTGAGCCTAACAAATTCGTGATCGTTCGCGCACTGGCCGGAACATCGATCAAGCCAAGCGCTTGCGCCGCGTGCCGCGTCGTCGCTTGTGACCGCCCGGGTACCTGTTACGATTGAGGGCCCAAGCAGCACCGACAACTCACCCCCAGGTATGGAGACTTGCGATGCCGATCGAGCTGGATACGCTCCACCAGGGAGATTGTCTGGCCGGCATGCGGGCAATGGAGGAAGGTTCGGTCGACCTGGCGTTCGCCGATCCGCCGTTCAACATCGGGTACGACTACGACGTGTACGACGACCGCCGCGGCGGTGACGAGTATCTCGACTGGTGCCGCGAGTGGACCCGCGAAGTGGTCCGCGTGCTCAAGCCGGCCGGCACCTTCTGGCTGGCGATTGGCGACGAGTTCGCGGCCGAGCTTAAGGTAATGCTCACCCGCGAGCATGGCATGACGTGCCGGAACTGGGTCGTCTGGTACTACACGTTCGGCGTCAACTGCAAGTACAAGTTCAGCCGGTCGCACGCGCACTTGTTCTACTTCGTCAAAGACGCCGAGCACTACACGTTTAACGACGGCGCGATTCGCGTCCCCTCGGCCCGGCAATTGGTGTACGGCGACGCTCGGGCGAACCCCAAGGGGCGCCTGCCCGACGATACTTGGATTCTTCGTCCGCAAGACCTGGCCCAGGGCTTTGGTGCCGACGAAGACACCTGGTACTTTCCGCGCGTCTGCGGCACCTTCAAGGAGCGCGCCGGCTGGCATGGTTGCCAGATGCCTGAACAACTGCTGGGGCGGATCATTCGCAGCACGAGCAACGAAGGTGATGTCGTGCTCGATCCGTTCGGCGGAAGCGGCACCACGCTCACCGTGGCCAAAAAATTGAAGCGGCAATTTCTGGGTTTCGAGCTCTCGGAAGAGTACGCCGAGCGGATCAACAAGCGGCTGGCAGCGGCCCGACCTGGCGACCCGCTCGAAGGAGCGGCCGAGCCGCTGGTGAGCGCTCCGTCGACCGTCGATGGCGTGCGGCTCGACGAAAAGGGAGATCGCCAGCGCGCGGCCCGTCGGCGGAAGAAGCAACCGCAGTTGCCGGGGCTCTAGAGTCTCGGTTCTTGAAACAGTCGACGCGCACGCATCGCGGCACGGTCCTCGGCAGACATCATGAAATTCGCGATTTGCAACGAGACTTTTGTCGATTGGCCGCATGAGAAGGCCTTCAGCTTCGCGGCCGATTGCGGCTACACCGGCATCGAGATCGCCCCCTTCACGCTGGCGACCGACGCCCGGCAGATCGACGCGGCCACGCGCACGCGGGTCCGCCGCCTGGCCGACGATACCGAGCTCGAAATCGTCGGCCTGCACTGGTTGCTGGCCAAGACGACAGGCTTTTATCTGACCAGCCCCGATCCCGCGACGCGCCGCCGCACGGCCGAGTATCTCGGCGAACTCGCCCGACTGTGCCACGACCTGGGCGGGCGCGTGATGGTGCTCGGTTCACCGCAGCAGCGCAATTTGCTCCCCGGCGTGTCGCACGAGCAAGGGCTCGACTTCGCGGCCGACGTGCTCCGCGAGGCGATCGGCACGCTCGAAGATCTGGAAGTGACCTTGGCCGTCGAGCCACTGGGGCCGGCCGAAGGAGATTTCTTGAATCGCGCGTCCGATGGCGTGGAGCTAGTCGAGCGCGTCGGCTCGCCGAACTGCCGGCTCCACCTCGATGTCAAAGCGATGTCGAGCGAAGGAACGCCGATCGCCGACATCATTCGGGCGAATCACGCCCTGATGGAGCACTTTCACGCCAACGACCCCAACCGGCTCGGGCCAGGCATGGGAGAAGTCGACTTCGTCCCGATCTTCGAGGCGCTGGGGGAGGTCGACTACTGTGGCTGGGTGTCGGTCGAAGTGTTCGACTACAGCCCCGGCCCCGAGCGGCTGGCGCGTGAAAGCATCGAGTACATGCAGGCGTGCTTGGAGAAGCTGACGGGGGGCTGAACGTAGTCTTTCACCCCGATGGAATGTCAGCGCGGCGTCTTGGCATCGATTTTCGTTGCTGCCGGAATCTCGATCCCATTCTCCGGAATCTCCCGGCCCAACGTCCACAGCACGCCATGCGTTACCAGCCGGCGATACTCGGGGCGATGCCAGTTGTCGTAGAAGTGCATCGCCGTGAAGCCAAACGAGCGGCCGCCGGGCGCGTCGCCAACTTTGCCGCGTTCCCACGCCCAGCAGACGGTTTCTTGCCGGCCCTCGATCGTGGCGGTCAGCACGGGCTGAAGCACGCCCGGCGCGGGGCCGATCTTTAGGGCGAAGTAAAACTCGTCGCGGATGCGAAACTCGCCCAGCCCGCGCGCGATGGGGTGCCGGGGATCGGCCGGCCGCAGATCGGTCTCGACAACGGTGTAACGACGATCGGGCCCGCCGTGGCAAGCTCCCATCAGCACGAGGAAACCAGGGATCGGCTCGGGGGCTTTGCAGCCGCAGGCCCAGTGCAAGGTGACGAGCCCCGCGCCGCGCGCCGCACATTGCTGGAAGGCTTGCCAGCGGCGCTCATCGGCCTGCATGAAGCGTGCCCCTTCGCAGACATAGAGCACGACGCAGTCAGCCTTATCGAGCAGATCGGGTCCATCGGGCCAAGGCTCATCGACGCGGACCAGTTGCGCTTCGAGACCCTCGATCGGCTTGAGCCACTCGGCCAACAGCGTCTGACCAGCGATAAATTCGTGTGTGCCCGCGGGGTGGCCATCGGGCCCTTGCGCCAACAGCAGCACGCGCTGCGGCTTGTCGGCGGCGCGGGTCGTGGTGACGTCGACCGCCAAGAACAGAACAACTGCGAGGAGCGACCAAGACACGCGAGCAGCAGTCGATTGAAGATTCATCGATGGATTCTCACGACCCTGACGGCGCCGCGGCGGCAGGCGCGGCGGGGGCTGCCGCAGCGGCCGGTGCTGCCGGCGCAGCAGCGGCCGGCGCGACCGGTTCTTGTCCGGCGGCCCAAGCGCAACCACGCCGCAACAGTTCGGCGCTACCAGGCACCTGAATCGCCTTGACGTCGTGGCCTAGCGCGGTGTGGAAAACTCGCCCCTTGCCGAGCGGGAACGTGAACGTGATCGGCTCGTCCTTGCCGGTGAGCTTCGACTTCGCAGTGGCCAGCACCTCGACCGGTTGATCGCCGACGAGCGAATAATAAAGCTCGTCCTCGGTGTCGTAGGGCTCGATCCCTTTGACGATCGGATTGTCGATCTTCATCACTTCGACGCGAAAGGGCCCGAGCGCGTCGTGTCCGCTGGTTCCTTCTTTCCAGACGCGGCCGGCCAGCTTCACGAAGTCGGCATCTTCGTCCCAGGCGCCGCTGGCAAAGTGGAGCAGCACAAGCCCCTTGCCCGCCTCGACGAGCTGCGTCAGGTTGTTGCGGGCGTTCGCGCCGGGGTTCGGCCGCTGATGATCGGCGAAGTTCAAGAGCACGACGTCGTAGTTGGCCACGGCCGGCGATTCGAGAAAGGCCGGGTCTTCGACCACGCGGACGTCGAAGCGCGGATCGGCCCGCAGCACATCGCCAATGGCCAGCGTGGTATCGCGCCACGAATGTGACGGGTGGTTGTAGCCGGTGACCAGCAGCACATGGATCGAGGCCGGCTCGTTGGCAAAACCCAGGGTCAGGCTCGCCAGCCAGAGCGGAAATGTGTACCAAAGCATGGATTGTCGTCCATCGGTTGAGCAACTTTAACCGCGCGACCACACTGCCAAAGCAAGTGCGGTCACGGAATCGATCCTCAGGCGGCCACTGCCAGCCGGCCTGCTTTGACGACGCCTCCCTGCACCACGGCGACGAAGCGCCGCCGGTCTTCCAGCAAACGAATATCGGCGATCACATCGCCATCGACGACCAGCACATCCGCCAGCTTGCCCGGCGCGAGCGTGCCAAATTCGTTGGCGCGCCCCATGATTTCAGCCCCGGTCAACGTCGCGCAGCGGATCGCCTCGAGCGGTGTGAAGCCAACATAGTTGACGAAAAAGCTGATTTCCTTCGCGTAGTCGCCGTGGGGATTCCAGGCAAAGCCGTAGTCGCCCCCCAGGCCGATTCGCCCGCCAGCACGCAAGATCATCTTGGCGCTCTCGCAGCCGGCGTCGAGCGTTTCCTGATGGCCATCGACCACTTTCTGCGACATGCCGAACGATGGTCCGCGCTGGACGCTCGCCCACTCGAACTGGAGCGCGGGCACAACCGGCGTGTTGCGCTTCATCAACAGGTCGAGCGCTTCGTCATCCATGAAGGTGCCATGCTCGAGCGTGTCGAAGCCGGCCCGCAGCGCGTTCTTGATTCCTTCGTTCGCCCGGCAGTGGCCGGTGACCTTGGTTTTGTAGTTATGCGCTTCGCTGACGACGGCCGCCATTTCTTCGAACGTCATGCACAGGCTGTGATGATCGGCGTGATCGCTGGCGGCGTCACCGGTCGGATAGGTCTTGATCCACTCGACGCCATCCTTGACCAGCTTGCGCGCGGCGGCGCGAGCTTCGTCGGCGCCGTTGACCAGCAGAATCAATCCCTGCATGCCGAGTTGCAGGTAATCGGGATTCCAATCCATCAAGCCGGCCGAGCCGCAGATCTCGCGACCGCTAGCCGCCAACCGCGGGCCGAGATGAATGTCGTTCTCGATCGCCCGCTTGAGCCAGACATCGATGTTGTGCAGGCTGCCGCCGCTGCGCGCGGCCGTGTAACCGCACTCCAGCGCCAGCTTAGCGTTGGCGGCGGCCAGCAGCGTGACGTATTCGACCGGGTACTTGATGTCCAAGTCGGCCAGATCGGCCACGTTGAAGTACGTGGGATGATAGTGGGCTTCGACCAGGCCGGGCAGGATCGTGCCACCGCCGGCGTCGATCTGCTGGGCGTCGGGCGGAATCTCAGGAGCCTGGCTCACCGGGCCCGCGAACGTGATCCGCCCATCTTTGGCAACGACGACACCATCGGGCACCGGCGCGGCGCCGGTGCCGTCGACAATTTGGCCGTTGCGGATGACGAGCGTGCCAGCAGCGAGCTTCATTCGAGGAGACTTTTGGCTCTCGCGGGCAAGGGGGACGGGCAATGCCGCAGGGTGTTGGGGGCGCGACCGCCGTCGGGGCGGCCAGGCCAGCGTATTTCCCACCCGGCGGGGCTAAACCGCGAGTTGAGGGCATTTTAAGAGGGGGCGTGCCCGACCGCAACGCAGGGGGGAGGGCGCCCGGCCTAAAAGCTCCTGTGATCTATGTTCGCGCGGAGAACGCCGTATCGGGGGATGTCGACGACAATGAACTCCTTCTTTTCAGATGATCCATCCCCGCGTTTTTCGAGCCAGTAGCACTCTGTCAGTATTCCGCGATTGAGGTGCTCGCAGAGGGCGTGGTGAGCCGGGCCACGATAAGGCCGGTAG
This sequence comes from uncultured Planctomycetaceae bacterium, assembly GCA_964495375.1. Lineage (GTDB taxonomy): Bacteria > Planctomycetota > Planctomycetia > Pirellulales > JAEUIK01 > JAIESQ01. The sequence goes on from CAZBWM010000008.1 coordinate 68,233, forward strand.
TGCCAGAGCCCCGGCTCGCGGCTATCGTCGATCAACAGCCCAACGGCCTGGTCGCCGAACCAAAACTCGCGGCAATAGCTTGAGCGTGCCATCCCCGCCATTCTAACCGCGCAATAAGAAAGCCGCCCGAAGGCGGCTAGGCGGTTCTGCGTGAGTTGTTTTTGCCCGCGGGTCTGGACTAGCGGCCTTGCACGGCCGACGACCGCTGCGGGCCCGGCACATAACGCTGGCCGCGGCTGCTCGACGAGCGCGAGCTTCGCGACTTCGAGACGTTGCGCGAAGTGTTCGTCGAGCGATAGCGCGCACCGCGATTCGACGAGGCCGATGGTGCCGGCGCGGGACCAGGCTCGGGAGCCGATTCCGCTTCATCGGGGCCGACCGGGGGATCGTCCGACTCAGGTGTCTCGACCGGCACCGCTTCCACCGGCGCTGCTTCTTCCGGCCTGGTGATTTCCTCCCCACGCGGAGCCGCGGCTGCTGGCGTGCGATAGGGATCAATCCCTTGCCAGTAGAGGGCGCTCGGGTAGTCCATCGTGTAGTCGGTTGGGTGCAACACCATTGGCCCGCGCGGCCGCGGATTGAAATATCCCTGCGTCGTCGGGTCGCCGTACAGCGGCATCCCTTCACGCGAGCAAGGGCAACACTCCTGCGCGTGATAGCCTACGCTGTGGCAAATGCCGAGCCAGCGGAAGACGTCGTTCTTCAGTCCGGCTTGTGCGACGCCAGGCATCGCGAGCGCCAGTGTCAGCGACAATGCCATGACGACAGTCGGCGTCGTCCACGACTGGCCAGCGCGGCGGACTTCCGAGAACGTTTCAACAGGCGTCAACATCGCCGTACATCCTTCGCGCCAGAGCGACAGCTTCGCGGGGGCGGCTGCACGCTCGTTCGACGGGACGACCCATCGATGGCGGCGCGCCGCGGGTTCTTCCACTGCTCATCGAACCGCCGCCGCGCCGACAATCAGCCGCCGCGCGCGATTTGCCGCGAGAAACCTGCGGCCGGGTGCGCGGCGAAACGGTCGGGAAGCGGTTACCACAAATCGCGCTTGTAGTAGCTAAGTTGTCGCCGAAAGCTGGGTAAACTTTGCCGCCAGCCGAGGGGCCTGCAATACGGCGAATTTGCAGCCCGAGAGCTTGCCGCGTACATTCAAACGGCGGGCGGACACGGTTTTGCGCAAGTTCGCGGACGGGCGAGGAACGCCGCCACGCGGAGCGCAACCGGTCACCGGAGACTGCTGCCTTGGCTGCTTTCAACGCCGCTCGATCCACGATCGACATTGCGCGCCTTTCACGGCGCCACCTGCTGCAAGCCGGCGGGCTGGGGCTGATGGGCCTGACGCTGCCACGTGTGCTGCGGGCCGCGGCCGACGATCAAAGCCCCGCGCCGCGCGCCGATCACTGCATCGTCCTGTTCCTCAACGGCGGCCCCAGCCACCTGGACATGTGGGATCTGAAGCCCGACGCCCCCGATGGCATCCGCGGCGAGTTCAATCCGATCGACAGCTCGCTGCCGGGCTATCGAGTAAGCGAGCACCTGCCGCGGCTCGCGCAGCAGATGCACCGCGCGACGATCATCCGCTCGATGCACCATAGTGTGAACAACGCGCACGCGGCGGCCGTTTATTGCGCTCTGACGGGGCACGACCGTGGCGAGTTGGGGGGCGGCGCCCAGCCGACCGATTACCCTTCGCCGGGATCGGTCACGTCGATGTTGCGACCGCCCGAGCGGATCGTCGTGCCGCAAGTCTGTCTGCCTTACATCACCAAGGAAGGAGCAGGCGGTCCGCCGCAGCCTGGTTTCTTTGGCGGGTTCTTGGGAGCGTCGCGCGATCCATTGTTCGTGCTGCGCGATCCGAGCGCGCCTGACTTCGGCGTGCCCGAGCTGACGCTCACGGCCGATGTCTCGCTCGAGCGGTTGGCTTCGCGCCGGCAGTTGTTCAGCGAGGTCGACGCGCGGCTGGCCAGCTACGCCGGGCAAGCACAGTACGACGGGCTCGATCAGTTTCAGCGACAAGCGCTTGAGCTGTTGACGAGCGAAGCCTCGCAGGCTGCGTTTCGTTTGAGCGAAGAGCCCGACACAGCGCGTGACGCTTACGGCCGCAACATTTACGGCCAGAGCGTGCTGTTGGCCCGCCGCTTGATCGAGGCCGGCACGCGCTTCGTCACCGTGAGCTGGGCCCCGGATGCGAACGCCACGTGGGACACGCACGGCGGCAACTTCAAGAAGCTCAAGGGGACGCTGCTGCCACAGCTCGACGCGGCCGCGAGTAGCCTGATCGGCGACCTGGCCGACCGCGGCATGTTGGAGCGAACCATCGTGGCGATCTTCGGCGACTTCGGTCGCACGCCGCGGATCAATAATGCCGACGCGGGACGCGATCACTGGAACTTCTGCTACAGCCTGATGCTGGTCGGCGGCGGTTTCAAGCAGGGGCTGGTCTACGGGGCGAGCGACAAGATCGGGGCATTCCCCGCGCAAAGCCCACTGACCCCGGGCGATATCGTGGCGACGATCTACCGGGCGCTGGGGATCGACCCGGCGCGCGAAATCTACGACCCCCTGCGCCGGCCGCATCGGCTGGTTCCGGTCGGGGATGTCGTGCCGGACTTGCTGGTTTAGCGGGCAGCCAGCCGCGTCAAAATCGCCGATTCGCCGCGAAATCGGCCGCTCTCGGTGACAGGTTTGGCGGCGTCCGTCGTATCTTTCTGTGGCACGACTTACGTGCTGCCGGCCCTAGTCCACCCACGCCGTGTTACCGCCGCGGATCGCACCGCCGCGCGAAGTAACCGGTACGCCTTCCCAGTAACAGCTTTGCCCGGCCCGCGCTTGGATTGATTAGCCACTTTAGGCGTGCCACATTACACGCGCACGTCGGACGCCAGGGAGGGTAAACAACGCCCACGCTGCGCGATCCCGCAGAGGTTCTGTTCCGATGTCCGGAACCGTCAGTTTGCCGAAGCCAAGTTTTCGTCGTCCCTCGCTGGCCGCGCCGCTGGCGCAGGGCAATTACCCGCCGGGGCCGCCGAACGGCATCTTCGGCTGGCGACACGTCGGCCGATTGAAGCACGACTTGCTGGGCTTCGCTGCTGATCTCAAACGCAGCTACGGCGACTGTGTCAGCTATCGCATCGGGCCGATCCGGCTCTATCAGTTTTCGCATCCCGAGCAGGTGAGCGAAATCCACGTCAAGCACACCGACGCGTTTCATAAACCGCAGACGGTCAAAAGGTATTTCAAACGCTGGATGCGCTCGGGCTTGCTGTTGAACGAAGGGCCCGACTGGCAGCAGCAGCGCCGCAAGGTGCGCTATGCCATGCAGCAGATGACCCCCGACAAGCTGGCCGCCGCGATCACCGCTGAAACCGCACGCCTGGCGGCCGACTGCGAGCTGGCCGCAAACTCTGCGCAAGGCGCTGTCGACGTGGCCGCCGGTATGGATCGCCTGGCGTTTGGGCTGAACGTTCGCGCGCTGTTGGGCATCGAGGCCCCCGCGGCCATCGATCCCTTGCACGAAGCCGCCAACGTGATGCACGAGACGGGCGTCGCCGAGCTGGAAAGTTTTTCTCCCTGGCCCGACTGGTTGCCGATCCCGAGCAAAAACCGGTTGCGTCGCGCGATGCGGACCTTCGACGACATCTTGCTCGACACCGCGCGGCGGCGCGAAGCGAGTGCGTGCACCGATGATCTGCTGGGGCAACTGCTGGTGGCGCACGATCGCAGCCTGCGCACCGTGGGCATGACCCCAGCGCGGGCCCGCGATGAAGCGGTCAATTTGCTGATGGGGGGCAAAGAGACCGTTGGCGCGACACTGACGTTCGCCACGTATCTGTTGGCCCTGCATCCCGACGTGCAAGCGCGTGCGGCGGCTGAAGTCGATCGCGAACTCGGCAATCGCCCGATCGAGCTGGCGGACATGCCTCGGCTCATCGAAACCACGCGCGTGATTCAAGAGACGATGCGACTATATCCGCCCGTCTACGCATTGACGCGGCAAGTGGCCCGCCCGGTAACGATCGCCGGCTACCAGTTGCGGCGCGGCAGCATGGTGATGGTCCCCTTGAACGTGATTCATCAGGACGAGCGCTGGTGGGACGAGCCGCTGGCGTTTCGGCCCGAGCGCTTCAGCGAAGAAAACGAGAAGCACCGTCCGCCGTACGTCTATCTACCGTTCGGGGCGGGGCCGCGCAGTTGTGTCGGCCGGCAGATGGGGCAAGCCCAATGCGTGCTCGTGCTGGCCGGTTTGCTGCGGCAGTTCCAGTGGCGCTTGGCGCGCGGACAATGCGCGCCCCGTTTGAAGTGCGACATCGTCATGCACCCCAGCGATCCGCTTCGGCTGGAGTTCTCGCGGCGCGGGATGTGAGCGCGCGTTGACCTTGGCTCGTCTGCTTACTCGCGCTCCCTCATCTTGTCGAAGGTGGTTCCTGACAGCGTCCCCCTGGCGCCGGGTGCCACTGCTGGCTTGCCCAGCATCGCGAGGACTTCGCGCGACGTGGCGCACCCACACCAGTCCGAAGCGCAGCGAGGGGCGGTTGACGATGCCCCGCCAAGTCGCGTGCCAGCCGCGCAGCGATGAACCGTGCGGAGACTGGAGTCGTTCCGGCGTCGGAGATCGATCATTGTTCACGCGCCGACCGGAAGGACTCCTGTCCCCCTCGGCCCGCCGTTGCCAGCCTTCGCCGGCAGTTTACAATGGCACGATATGTGTGGAATCGCCGGCATCTATAATCTCTACTCGTCGCGGCCGGTCACCACGGTCGATCTCGACGAAATGCTGGCGACGATGCCTTACCGGGGCCCCGACGCTCGCGGCACCCGGCTCTTCGGCGAGCGCGCCGGTTTCGGCCATCTGCGACTCTCAATTCTCGACCTCCGCCCCGAGAGCAACCAGCCGTTCGAGATCGATGACGGCCAACTCGTCATCACCTACAACGGTGAGATTTTCAACTACATCGAGCTGCGCGACGAGCTCGAAGCGCTCGGCCATCGGTTCCGCACCACGAGCGACACCGAAGTGCTGCTGCGGGCCTACAAGGAGTGGGGAAAAGCGGTTATGCCGCGGCTCAACGGCATGTGGGCTTTCGCGATTTACGATCGTCGCGACGACTCGCTGTTTTGCGCCCGCGACCGCTTCGGCATCAAGCCGCTGAACTACATCGTCCATCAGGGGCGGTTGCTGTTCGCTTCCGAAATCAAGGCGATCCTGGCGCTCGACAGCGACCTGGCCGAGCCCGATTTCGATTCGCTGTCACGCGTGCTGCGGGCGAGTGTCGGCGCCCGCGGCGAGCGCACCTGCTTCGCGAACATTCGCCGGGTGCCGCCGGCTCACACGCTCACGGCCACACGCGAAGGAATCAAGCTCGAGCGCTACTGGGACTATCCGCAGGAGACGCTGCCCGGCGTGACCCCGGCCGCAGCCGCCGAACGAATTCGCGAGCTGCTCACCGAGTCGTTGCGATTGCGGATGCGCAGCGACGTACCGGTGGGGCTCACGCTTTCCGGCGGGCTCGATTCTTCAGCGCTCGCCTGCCTGCTGCGCAGTTTTTACGGCGGTGAGTTCGACACCTTCACGGCCGCCTATCAGGGAGAGTCGTACGACGAGTCGCCGGCCGCGCGCCAGTTGGCCGAATCGCTCGACATGCGATCGAATTTGATTCCGGCGGGGCACGGCGATTTTCTTTCCACGGTGCGGCATATCGTCCGGCATCTTGAGTCCCCCACGCACTCGCACGCGGTGTTTCCGCTCTGGAACATCATGCGCGTCGCCCGGCAGAAGGTGACCGTGCTGTTGGAAGGGCAAGGGGCCGACGAACTTTTGGCCGGCTACAAAAGCAATTTCTACGAAAGCTGTCGACAGCAACTCGGCAGCGGGCATCCCGCAGCGGCCTGGGGTGAGCTGCGCTGGGCCATGCGCACGCTCGGGACGGTCAGCGCCCTGATGATGGCTGCCCGCGACGCGAATCCGCCATTTTTGCACAGCGCGTTCCGCACGCTGCGCGGCGATGAAGGCGTCTACATCGGCCCCTTGCGCAATCGGGCGGAGCGCCCCGAGACGCTACGCAACCTGCCAAAATCAGGCGATCGCTTGAACACCTCGCTGATCCGGCAGATGGAGGGGGGCCTCGTCGATCTGTTGCACTACGGCGACGCGATCTCGATGGCCCACTCGATCGAGTCGCGGTTGCCATTTCTCGATCATCCGCTGGTCGAGTACTGCTTTCAGTTGCCCGGCTTGTTCAAGTATCGCGATGGGCTCGGCAAGCTCGTGCTGCGCGATGGGCTCCGCGGAGTGGTGCCGGCGCCGATTCTCGACACGCGCTCGAAGCTCGGCTTTCCGACGCCGATCGCCCGCTGGTTTCGCGAGCGCCCCGACCAGACGATCTACCCGGTATTGCATTCGGCGGCTTGCCGGCAGCGCGGCGTTTTCGCTCCCAAGCAGATCGACGCCGCGATCGCCAAGCACCTCTCGGGCAAGGTCGACCTGTCGAGCAACATCTATCGCTGGATTATCACCGAACTGTGGTTCCAGGAATTCATCGATCGGCAACCGGGCGCCGTGACGATGCCACTGGGCCCGCGCTCCGCGGTCGAGACGGTGAATTAGTCGATTCTCGGCTCAGTCGAAGTGGAGTCGAGATCCGAACGGTGTCAGGAACCGATTCAAATGCAGACCAACCATTGGTACGCTGCGGCTTGAATCGGTTCCTGACACCGTTCGGGCGTGCCGCTCGGGCCTGCCGGTGCGCGCTTCGTACCGCGACTTCCAGCACGTTGAAGATCGACCGCGCGGGGGGTACAATCCGGCGTCTTTCTTGTCCGGCGGTTCCGGTCTGAAGTTGCAGTCAACTGTTGATCGAAGCCGACCGCCAGCCCCGCCCAATTCGTTTGCTTAGATCGCCCCGCCGCGCATGAGCCGCACGCCCCGCAACCTGGTGGTCGCCCAAAGCGGCGGACCGAGCCCCGTCATCAACAACAGCTTGCGTGGCATCGTCGAGGCCGCTCGCGAGCTGGCAGCGATCGGCCGCGTCTATGGCGCCCGCCACGGCATCGAAGGGGTGCTCAAAGAAGAGCTGCTCGATCTGTCAGCCCAATCGCCCGAGGAAGTGGCGCTGCTGCGCGTGACGCCGGCCGCCGGCGCAATCGGCACCTGCCGGTACAAGCTCAAGCCGAAGCAGACCGAGGATTTCGAGCGCGTGATCGAAGTCTTTCGCGCTCACCAGGTCGGCTACTTTCTCTACATCGGCGGCAACGATTCGATGGACACGGCCCATCGCATTGCCGAGCTGGCCCAGCAGCGCGGGCTCGATCTCGTGGCCGTGGGCGTTCCCAAGACAATCGACAACGACGTCGGCGACAGCGAGTTTAAGCTGATCGACCACACGCCCGGCTACGGCTCGGTCGCCAAGTACTGGATGCACGCGGTTCAAAACGCCAACGAGGAAAACGCCGGATCGTCGCCGGCCGACCCCGTGCTCGTGCTGCAAGCCATGGGGCGGCAGATCGGTTTCATCCCGGCCGCTGCCCGGCTGGCCGATCCCGCGCGCGAGTTGCCGCTGCTGATTTATCTGGCCGAACGTAAGTTGCCGCTCGAGCAATTGGCCGACCAGGTGAACGATCGGCTGCGCCAGGGTGGTCGCGCGATCGTCGTCGTCAGCGAAGGCTTCGAAGTCGGCGATTTCGGGCAGGTCAAAGACTCGTTTGGCCACACCATGTACAGCTCGAGCCAATCGACCGTCGCGCAGATCGTCGTCAACTATTTGAACCAGAAGGGGCTCGCCGCCAAGGGGGCCGCCCGCGGCAATGTCGTTGGCACCGATCAGCGTCACTCGATGGCCTACGCCTCGACTGTCGATCTCGAAGAAGCCTATCGCAGCGGGCAAAAGGCCGCCCACCTGGCCGCCGCTGGGGAAGGGGGCTACATGGCGACCATCCTGCGCGAGCCCGGCGACATCTACGGTGTGCGCTACAACAAAGTACCGCTCGTCGAAGTGGCCAACAGCGAGCGAACTTTCCCACCAGCCTGGATCAGCACGGACGGCACCGACGTGACCGACGAGTTTGTGAGCTACGCGCAACCGCTGATTGGCGAAGACATGGTTTCGCTCCCCTTGATCGGCGGGCGGCAACGCCTCACACGCTTCGCGCCGATCTACGCCGAGCAGAAGCTCCCCAACTACGTACCGCAGGCGGACCGCGCATGACCTTCACGCTCGAACCCCAGCAGAAGTTTCTCGTCGGCATCGATTCCGACGGCTGCGCCTTCGACACGATGGAGATCAAGCATAAAGAGTGCTTCATCCCCAACATCATCAATCACTACAACCTGCAGGCGGTCAGCAAGTACGCGCGCGAGGCGGCCGAGTTCGTCAATCTGTACTCCAAGAGCCGGGGGATCAATCGTTTTCCGGCCTTGATCGAAGCGCTCGACTGGCTGGGCCGTCGGCCTGAAGTGCGGGCCCGCGAGATCGCGATCCGCGTTCCGCCCGGTCTCGTCGCCTGGATCGGCCGCGAGACCAAGCTGGCCAACCCCGCGCTCAAGCGCGAGGTCGAAGCGACGGGAGACGCCGACTTGCGGCAAGCCCTCGCCTGGTCCGAGGCGGTCAACGAGTCGATCGCCGGCATGGTCCGCGGGGTGCCGCCGTTCCCGTTCGTGCGGCAATGCCTGGAAAAACTACAAGGCAAGGCGGACGTGCTGGTCGTTTCCGCCACGCCGAACGAAGCGCTCGAGCGCGAATGGCAAGAGCACGACATTGCCGGCTTCACCCGGGCGATCTGCGGCCAGGAAATTGGCACCAAGAAGGAAACACTCGCCGCGGCGCGCCGCTATCCGGCGGGTCACACACTGATGATCGGCGACGCGCCAGGCGATTATCAGGCCGCCCGCGCGAACGACGCGCTTTTCTTCCCGATCACCCCCGGTGGCGAAGACGCCAGCTGGCAGCGGCTGTTCGAAGAAGGGCTCGACCGCTTCTTTGCCGGCAAGTTCGCCGGCGATTACCAGCAACAGTTACTCGCCGAATTCGACAAGCGGCTCCCCGAGCAACCGCCCTGGCCCGTCATCGCCAAATAACACTAGCGGCCATTCAACAAAAGTGAAGCTACACCATGCCAGAACTTGCTGATATCGGCCTCATCGGCCTGGCCGTGATGGGCGAGAACCTCGTGCTCAACATGGAGAGCCGCGGGTATCGCGTCGCCGTGTTCAATCGCACGACGAGTAAAGTCGACGAGTTCATCGCGGGGCGCGCGGCCGGCAAAAAGTTCATCGGTTGCCACTCGCTCGAAGAGCTCGTCGCGTCACTCTCGACGCCGCGTAAAGTGATGATGATGGTCAAAGCTGGGCCCGCGGTCGACGAGCTGATCTCGCACCTGCTGCCGCTGTTGTCTCCCGGCGACGTCCTGATCGATGGCGGTAACACGCACTTCGCCGACACCCAGCGCCGCACGCGCGAGGTCGAAGCCAAGAGGCTGCTGTACGTCGGCACCGGCGTCTCCGGCGGTGAAGAGGGCGCGCTCTTGGGCCCCAGCATTATGCCCGGCGGCAGCAAAGCGGCCTGGCCGCTGGTCAAGCCGATCTTTCAGGCGATCGCCGCCAAGGTCGGGCCCAACAACGACATTCCCTGCTGCGAGTGGATCGGCCCCGACGGCGCCGGCCACTACGTCAAAATGGTGCACAACGGTATCGAGTACGGCGACATGCAGTTGATCTGCGAGTCGTACGCACTGCTGCACGGCGCGCTCGGTTTGTCGAACGACGAGCTGTACGACGTCTTCGATTCCTGGAACCGCAGTGAGCTCGACAGTTACTTGATCGAGATCACGCGCGACATTTTCAGCGTCAAAGATGCCGAGACGGGCGGTTTTCTCGTCGACTACATCCTCGACGAGGCCGGCAACAAAGGGACCGGTAAGTGGATGAGCCAACTGGCGCTCGATCTGGGCGTGCCGACCACGCTCATTACCGAGGCGGTCTACGCGCGGTTTCTGTCGGCCTTCAAAGAGCAGCGCGTGCGGGCGAGCAAAGTCCTGCAAGGGCCGACCGGGCAGTACTCGGGCGATGGTAGCGCCTTCGTCGACGAGGTGCGGCAAGCCCTCTACGCGTCGAAGATCGTCAGCTACGCGCAAGGGTACTTTCAACTGCAGGCGGCCGCGGCCGAGCACAAATGGCCGCTGAACTTCGGCAACATCGCGATGTTATGGCGCGGCGGCTGCATCATTCGCGCGCAGTTTCTCGATCGCATCAAAGAGGCCTTCGACGCCGACCCCAAGCTCGAAAACCTGCTGTTGGCCCCCTACTTCCGCGAGGCCATCGAAAAAGCGCAGCCCGCTTGGCGCCACGTCGTGACCACCGCCGTGCAGTTGGGCATTCCGATTCCGGCCTTCGCGGCGGCACTCTCCTACTTCGATGGTTACCGGCAAGCACGCTTGCCCGCCAATCTGCTGCAAGCGCAGCGCGACTACTTCGGCGCCCACACGTATCGCCGCACCGACAAGCCGGGCGTGTTCCATACCGAATGGCTCGAGCTACGCCGCACTCCGCGCGAGTAGTTCGCTTCCGCTTTCACAACCCCAGCGAGCACGCATGAGCGCCGCCGATTTCGTCAGCAGTTTGTTCGGCCTTTCGGGGCAAGTAGCCGTGGTGATCGGCGGCACCGGTGTTCTCGGCGGCGCGCTGGCTCGTGGATTGGGAAGCGCGGGGGCGTCGATCGTCGTGGCCGGTCGCGGGGCCGACCGCGGAGAAGCCTGCGTCGGGCATATCGAAGCTGCCGGTGGGCTGGCGGCCTTCTTATCGGTCGACGTCATGCAGCGTGCGTCGATCGAAGCGCTGTTGCCGGCCGTGCTCGAGAAGTTCGGCCGCGTCGATATCGTCATCAACGGCGCGGGGGTGAATTCGGCATCGAGCTATTTCGAGGCGACCGACGAAGAGTGGGACCGCGTGTTCGACAGCAATCTCAAGGCGGTCCACTGGGGCTGCCAGGTGTTTGGCAAGCATCTGGCCGCGCAGCCCGAGGGGGGCTCAATCCTCAACATCGCCAGCGTCACCGCCGCGCTACCGCTGTCGAAGGTGTTCGCCTACTCGGCCTCGAAGGCGGCCGTCGTGAGCCTGACGCAAAATGTCGCTCGCGAGTTGGCTCCCCAGCGCGTGCGCGTGAACGCCTTGTGCCCAGGCTTCTTCCCCGCCGAGCAGAACCGCAAGATTCTCGACACCGAACGCACGGCGAAGATCATGGCGCAAACCCCCATGGCCCGCTTCGGCGAGCCCGACGAACTGGTGGGGGCAGCCTTGCTTTTGGTATCGCGCACTGCCGGCAGTTTCATCACCGGTGCGGCCTACTACGTCGACGGCGGTTTCACCGCCATGCGGCTGTAATCGCGGTTTCAAAACCGCAATTGCGGGTGCCACTGCTGGCTTGCCCAGCAGTGCCAGGTTCGACGTCCTACTGCCAGACAGTTCTGGCCGCGGAACAATTCTCAAAGGCTCACGCAACGCTCCTTACGCTGAGATTCCGCAACACGCGGCGCGTCGTATCGATTTTCGCGATTCTCCACCCGCGCGGGCCGCATAATCGCCCCCAAAACACCAAGAAAAAACGTGCCGGGCGCGCGTTTTCGCTCAAGTCCC
>CAZBWM010000008.1:79865-137438 GCA_964495375.1 uncultured Planctomycetaceae bacterium
ACCTATAGTTGCTCGACCGGCAGCCGGCACCCGCGGCGGCCGGGCTTTTCACCGTACTTATCGATTGCTTTTCACGTTGTTCGACTAGTTCGCGGCCGTCCCCCTCGTCGGCCCCCGGCAGCTTGATCGCGGTTTCGATCGGGCTCGCCAATCACAGTTTTCGGCAGCGCTCGCAGACGATCGCGGCGCGTCGGCCGGCGCCTTGCGCGCCGTTCGACCACCCGCGCTGCGCGCGCTGCCCGGCAAGGGGGATCGATCCCGCGATGGGCAAGGCGCTTCCAAAACGTCGTCGCGCGCTACGACTCGAGCCAATCGAGCCGCGGCTGGTCATGTCGACCACGCCGGCCTACGACTTTTGGCTCGACGCCCAATCGCTGCTCGACTCGCCAGCGGCCGATCCCGCGCCGCAAGACCCCACGCTTTTGGCCGCTGCCGCCGTCGGGCAATCGGCCGGTTCCGCGGCGCTGGCCGGCATTCGCAGTGAGTATGGCTTCACCGGCGTCGGCCAAACCGTGGCGGTGATCGATACCGGCATCGCCTGGGACAGCGCTGCGCTCGGCGGTGGTTTCGGAGCCGGATATCGCGTCGTCGGTGGCTGGGATTTCGCCGAGAACGACGCCAACCCGTTCGACGACGGACCGGCTGGCGGTCACGGCACCCACGTCTCGGGCATCATCGGCTCGAGCAATTCGCGCTACACCGGCGCCGCGCCGGGCGTCGACCTCGTCAGCTTGCGCGTCTTCGACGACAACGGCGGCGGCACTTTCGGCTGGATCGAGCAAGCGCTCCGCTGGGTCCACGAGCATCGCACGTCGTTCGCCAATCCGATCACGACGGTCAACATTTCGATCGGCACGAACTGGAACGCCGCGTCGATCCCAGCCTGGGCGACGCTCGAAGACGAATTCGCCCAGCTCAAGGCCGATGGCATCTTCATCGCGGTCGCCGCCGGCAATTCGTTCACGTCGTACAACACGCAAGGGGTCAGTTACCCGGCCGCCAGCCAGTATGTGGTGCCCGTCGCCAGCACCGACGCCGACGGGCAGTTGAGCTACTTCAGCCAGCGGAACGATCGCGTGCTGGCCGCTCCGGGCCGCCTCATCACCAGCAGCGTCCCCGACTACATCGGTAACCGCAACGGTCGCAACGACGACTTCGCGGCGATGTCGGGCACGAGCATGGCCGCGCCCTATGTCGCCGGGGCTGCCGTGTTGGTGCGGCAGGCCTTCGCCTTCCTCGGCCAAGAGAATGTCGGCCAGGACGACATCGTCAACCTGCTGCGCAACACGGCCGACACCGTCTTCGACGCCGTAACCGGCGCCACGTATCGACGGCTGAACATCGACCGCGCGATCGACACGTTGATGCCCACGAACGACCACGGTAGCGCCGCGACCGCCCGCGATCTTGGCACCGTCGTCGATACGTTCACGGTTAGCGACCTGTTGGCCCGCCGCACCGATCGCGATTATTACAGCTTCACCGCCGCGCGCTCCGGCAAGCTCACCATCTCGCTCGGCACGGCCGACGACCTGCAAGCCAACTGGCGGCTGGCTGGCGGCGGGGGCTACGTCGACGCCAGCGGGCTGACCTTCACGTTTGACGTAGTCGCCGGACAGCGTTACACGTTCGACCTGGGAACCAACGCCGCGATCGGTCGTTACGAGCTGACCGCCTCGCTCGCCTCGGCCATGCCCGACTGGGGAACGATCGAGCTGGCCACGATCGCCGATCAAGCGATCGGTGCGGGCCAAGATTCGTTCGCGTTCCATGCGGCCCGCGATGGCTACTTCACCGTCGAAGCGCTGGCCGGCGCCACCACTGCCGGCATCTCGTTCGATCTATTCGACGCCGCGGGCAGGCTGCTCGACTCGAGCGCCGCGACGAGTACAGGCCTGCGGCTCGACGCGATCGTGTCGGCCGGTCAATCGCTCGTGCTCCGCGTGCATGGATCAAGCAGCGACGTCGATTTCCGGCTCACGAATTTGCTCGCGCGCAGCGGTAACTCGCTCACAGTGTTTGGCACCACCGGCGATGACAACTTCTCTGCGATTGCCGGTAGCCGGCATCAATTGGCCATCAACGGTGTGACCTACGAGTTCGACGCGGCCACGATCACCAGTGTCAGCTTTGTCGGCCAAGGCGGCAACGATCGCGTTAGCTTCACGACGACGGGCACAGGCAACACCGCCACGCTGCGCGTCGGTTCAGCGGAATTAGTGGGTGCGGGCTACCGGTTCGCCGCTGTCGACGTGGCGGCGATTGAAGTCCATTCGGTCGGCGGCGCCGGAGATCGCGCCGTGCTGTACGACAGCGCCGGCGCCGACACGCTGGTTGCCACGCCCGACTCCGCGCGACTGACGGGAGCGGGGTTCGACAACCTGGTGTCGGGTTTTCGCGTTGTGCAGGCGTTTGCCAGCGGTGGCGGAGATATCGCTCGGCTGTACGACTCGGCTGGCAGCGATCTACTCGAGATGCGCGCGGCCAGTGCCCGGCTCACCGGCCTCGGATACGACAACCAGGCAAACGGTTTCGCGAGCGTGGTCGCCTACTCCTCGGGCGGACTCGATCAAGCTTCGTTCTACGCCGCCGCCGCCGGTGACGCGTTCAGCGCCTGGAGCGACCGCGCGGAATTAACCGCCGCCGGCAACCTTCGTCAGGCGATCGGCTTTGGCCGCGTCGTGGCGTTTGCCAGCGGCGCCGCGAATGTCGCCACGCTTTACGGCTCGTCCGGCAACGACACGCTCAATGCGCGGCCCGATACGGTGCAACTGCGCGGCGCGGGTTTTGAGACCACGGTGCGCGGCTTCTCGCTGCTGCAAGTCTCCGGCGGTGGGGGCCAGGACGAGGCCTACCTTTACGGCGGCGCCGGCCGCAACCTGTTTGTCGCGAGCCCGCAGGGCGTACGGTATTCCGGGGCTGATTTCAAATACTTCGTGCGCGAATTTCGCACCGTGCGCGCGTTTGCCGGGTCGGCCGACAGCCTGGCCTTGCTCTACCACCTGCCGAGCGAAGCGGGCCTCTCGACGCGCGATTCGCAAGCCAGCCTCAGCAATGCCGGCGTCGATTACTCGCTTTACAACTTCGGCGACGTGACTTCCGTGCAACTGGCGACAGAAGATGGCCTTCCAAGCCAAGCGACGAACGCCGCCTCCACAAAGGCCGCGGCGCCGACGCCAACTGCGCCGGCAAAACCTGCAATCGCCAGCGCCACGAGCCGAGCCGCCAATGCGGCGCAGTTTGCGCTGGCACGCACGAGCGCGATCGACGCCATCTTCCGCGTCGCCGGTGAGGCCGCGAAGACAATCGGACCGCAGACGACGATCGGGCCGCAGTGGAACGGCATGAAATAACTTCTCCTCAAACCCCGCTCGCCTCGCGAGAGAGGGTAGGGTGAGGGGGCCGGGAAGACTAGAAGTTATTTCGCGGCCCTTCCTAAGTTTCACGCTGGGAAAGCGCTAGTTAGCCGCAGAAATGCGGGAGCGCGATCAAATCACGCCCGGGCCGGCTGCCCGTTCTGCGCGTAGCGTCCTTCGTGATTGATGCGAGCGAACACATCATTGAGCACCCAGTGGAACAGGCACAAGTGGATGCTCTCGACCATGCCCATGTCGGTCAAGGGAACGTGCAGCCCGGCCTGCGCCATCGCGCGCAGCTTGCCGCCGCTGTAGCCGGTGAGGCCAAACGTCTTGAGCCCGTGGCGGTTGGCCCAGTCGACGGCGTTGAGCACGTTGGGGCTGTTGCCTGAGCCGCTGATCGCCAGCACGACGTCCCCGGCGCGGCCATAGTTCATCAATTGCTGAACGAAGATCTGGTCGTAGGCCAGGTCGTTGCCGACCGCCATGATCCAACCCAGGTTGTCGGTCAGGCTCATCACCTTGAGCCGCTTCTTGGTTTCGTCATGCAGGTCCTTCTCGCGCAGCGAGCTCTTGCCGAGGTCTTCGCTCATGTGCGTGGCGGTCGTGCCCGATCCACCGTTGCCAAAGATGTAGACGAACTTGTCGTTCTCCCAAGCCCCATAGATGAGGTCGGCCATCTGGCGGATTTCGTCCTGGTCGACGCGGGCCAGCTCAGCCTGCAGGCGGGTGACATAATCGGCAACGTTCAGCGAGGCGCCCAGCATGATTTGACGAGCTCCGAGGGTCGTTTTCGTAAGGTGCGTGCGACGCGCCAGGAATTTCGTAGGGTGCGTGAAACGCACCAGGGATATTTGGTTGCGTTGTCTGATAGCGTGCGTGCAACGGGTCCGAGGATTCGCGGAGCGATCTCGATGTGCTGCGCATACGCGACTTCAGGCGAATGCAACTCCCCTCTAGTTTACCGGGATCGCCATGCGCCGAACAGGCGAACTCGATCTCGCCGTGGAGCGTGCGCCACGCGTCGTAGTCGCGATGACTCGCCAGCCGTTGGGAAGGTCGGGAGAGCGAGTGCCCGCGTGGGCAGCGCCAGCCAGACCAGGCAAAACTCGCGGCCCGACAGGCCGGCCGACCTCTCAGCCGATTTCGCCCGCTACGGCGAGGCGTCGTAAGTATGTTCAAAAAAATGTACACAATAGACTGGACGGCGAGCCACCTGGCGCCTAGGATGGAAACAGGGCTGGGTGAGTCATCGCCCGGCTCTGGGTCCGAAAGCGGCCGATCAACCCCGATCGCAGCTCGTCGAGTTTTGTGCCGGATGGTGGGTATTTCTTCGCGAAATGCCGTCACGACAGCGTCGTGGGCGTCACCCTCCGGTTCCTCCGGGCGAAAGCGATCTGGCTGTTGATCGGTTGTCTTCGGCAAGCGCAATTCGTGCGCGCCGGGGACTGTCCCGTTCGGCGCTGCGCACGTGACGTCCACCACCACGACACGAAGGAGAATTTGACTCAGCGTGTGCCACTGCTTGGCAGTCGGCGCGAAGCGGTTCGTTGCTCGCCCAACGACGCGCGTCGCCGACGAACAAGCAGTGTCGTCGCCGTGCGTAGAAAATCGGCACTGCTTGTCGGTGTCGGAGTCGTTGGGCGCTTCGCGCGCAACCGACCGCCAAGCAGTGGCACACCTGAGCGCATCGAGCACGGGAATTGTTCCGGCGTGCGATGTTGTCGTCTGCACACGCGCCGTCCGGAAGGACTCCTGTCCCCCTCGGCGTCGCGCGCACGTGACGTCCACCTCGACGACACGAAGGAGAATTTGATTCAGCGTGTGTCACTGCTTGGCAGTCGGCGCGAAGCGGTTCGTTGCTCGCCCAACGACGCGCGTCGCCGACGAACAGGCAATTCGCCGCCTTCAATCCCAAAGGGATTGCATCTTTCAGCCTAGGGTTGCGAGCCTGCGAGCTACCCTAGGTTGCCGTTGCCGTAGCCGTCTACCCTGCAAGGGTTGAATCCCTATGGACCCACATCGCTCGAGGTCGATCTCCACAAATGCGACGCAGGTACTGCTGCAACTCTTTCAGAGTTGGTGCGGTTGTTCGGCATCGAGTTCCTAGGGTAGTCGCTGCGCGACAACCGCTGGGCTGAAAGCTTCGATGCCTTTTGGGATCGTAAGACCGCGACGATGCGCCGGTGGTGTAACTCTCGTAACCTCCACACACTTCGGACGCAAACATCCAGTCATCGGACGCAAGTCGGACGGTGTTCGGACGCAAAATGCCGCGAGACGTCATCGCCTTAAGCTGTGCTCTCAATTCGAGTTCGCGTTCAAAATCAAAACCATCGGACGCATCGGACGCAAAATCCCGGAACACTTTAGAGAAGAGGGGGGTATCGGCGCATTGAGCACGAGAACAACGGGCTGAGCGCGAACGTCGCTGGCCGCCATCAACGCAGCGGCCTTGGCATGTTCCGCGTCGGCCTCCGCGTACCTCACTCAAGCCTTGCCAGCTTGCGCTTTGCCGCGGGCGATGTTCACCGGCAGCACCAGCGCCCAGCCGATGATGAAGAACAACAGCAGGCTGAGGATGGCGATGTGAGCGTTACCAGTGACATTCAAAGCGGTCGTGAACAGCACGGGGCCGAGCATGCTCGCGGCGCGGCCCGACAGATTAAAGAACCCCATGAACTCGGCGGCATGCTTCTCGGGAGTCATGAATCCCATGATCGCGCGGCTAACCGATTGCCCGCCTCCCATGACTAGGGCCAGCACGACCGCCATCGCCCAAAACTGACCCTTCGTGGTTACGAAAAACGCCGTAATCAGCAATCCTACCCAGATGGCGAGCATGAGATGCAGCGTGGTCTTCGCGCCGATCCAGTCGGAAAGCTTGCCGACCATCAGGGCGCCGGGCAATGACACAAACTGCACCATCAAAATCATCTGTCCCAGTTCGGCGGCTGTCATCTTCAGTTCGCGTTTGCCGAATACCGAAGCTTGCGAGATCACCGTTTGCATACCGTCGTTGTAGAACAGGAAGCCGATCAGAAACAGCGCGAGTGTGCCGTACCGTCGGAAGTTCACAATGGTCTTGCCGACCTGAAGCATGGCACCCTTGGCCTCGGCGACAATCGGCAGGGGCGCTGCGCTGGGTTTGCGCTTGTCACGCAAGACCAGAAATGTGGGAATTGAGAACAATCCCCACCAGGCTCCCGTGATCAACAAAGCAATCCGCAGATGTAATGAAGGATCCACTTTGGAATCGGGTAAGCCTAGTCGATCACCGAAATTCAAGATGCAAATGGCCAACAACAGCGCCAATCCGCCGCCGATATAGCCCATGCCGAAACCCAAGGCCGAGACGCGGTTCATCGATTCGTCGTCGGCAATCTCAGGCAGAAATCCGTTGTAGATCCCCCAACACAACTCAAAACCCAGGCAGGCTCCAAAGAACAGCACCGCCACTAGCCACCCCAGACTCGTCGGCACGAATGCCATGCCTGCCACGCTGCAAGCCCCCAGCGCGGTGGCGCCCATCAGCCACGATCGCTTGTTGGCATGCGCATCGGCCAGCGCTCCGATAATCGGCGAGGCAATCGCTGCCAGGAACATCGAGATGCCAATGCTGTAGCCGTAGACGGAGGTTCCGGCCGAACCGGGCAACACAATCTCGGTAATGAAATACATCACCATCGTGATCTGCAGCGTCGACCAGGCGCTGCTCGCCCAGTCGTACATCGCCCAGGCCCAAATCTCCTTGCGCGTCCCCCGTCCTGAAGCGGCGGGGCTCGTGTCGGGCGATACCGGAGTGTACTCGTAAGGAGTCGACATAAGCGGAACGCGGTAAATGAAATGGATTCGCTTGAACGGGTAGGAGAGCGGCCCGATTATGGAGCCCTTGCGCGATCGTCACAAGATGAATCGGTTAGCCGCGGACTACGACAAGCTCCGAGCGCGGGCTGGTTCGAGCCGAGTGGCTTCACTTGCGGTTCGATTCTCCGCGCAACCGCGCGCGGATCTTCGCCAGCCGCTCGGCCAGCTCCTTTTCGAAGCCGCGCGGCACCGGCCGGTAATACTCGCGCTCAACCCCCAAGTAGTCCTGCTCGGCGATCGCATCAGGAGCGTCGTGGGCGTATTCGTAGCCTTGCCCTTGCTCGAGTCGCTTGGCGCCGGCGTAGTGCGAGTCGCGCAGGTGCCGCGGCACGGGAAGCAATCGTCCGCTCGTGACATCGGCCCGTGCTTCGCTGATGCCGAGCGTGGCGGCGTTCGATTTAGGGGCACAGGCCAGGTAGGTAACCGCCTGGGCCAGCGTCAACTGGCACTCGGGCAGGCCGACGAACTCGCAGGCCTGCATGGCCGCGACAGCCAAGGGCAGCGCGTGGGGATCGGCATTGCCGACGTCTTCGCTCGCCAGAATCACCAGCCGGCGGGCGAGAAAGCGGACCTCTTCGCCCGCTTCGAGCATGCGTGCCAACCAGTAGAGCCCTGCATCGGGATCGCTGCCGCGGATGCTCTTGATCAGGGCGCTGGCCGCGTCGTAGTGGGCGTCGCCGGTTCGGTCGTACTCGACGGCCTTTTTCTGGACCGATTCTTCGGCCAACTGCTTCGTGAAGCGGACTGGCCGCGCGTGGGACGAGAGCACGCCAATTTCCAACGCCGAGAGTGCCCGCCGCGCGTCGCCATCGCTAACCTTCGCCAGAAACTCGACAGCCTCGTCATCCAATTGCACGTTGAAGCGACCAAGCCCGATCTGCTTGTCGGCGGCCGCCCGACGGATCAACGTTGCAATGTCGCCTTCCGAAAGCGGCTCGAACTGAAACACGCGGCTGCGGCTGACCAGGGCGCTGGTGAGCGCGAAGAACGGGTTCTGCGTCGTCGCGCCGACGAGGATCACGACGCCTTCTTCGACGTCGGGCAGCAAGGCGTCTTGCTGCGACCGATTGAAGCGGTGGATTTCGTCGATGAACAGCAGTGTGCGCTCGCCGGTGGCCGCCAGGTGGTCGCGGGCTTCGGCCAGCACTTCGCGCAGTTCTTTGACGCCGCTAGTGACGGCCGAAAGCTGCCGGAACCGGCTCCGGCTTTCGGATGCCAGCAATTGGGCAAGCGTTGTTTTGCCGGTGCCGGGGGGGCCATAGAAGATCACCGAGCCAAGTCGATCGGCCGCCAGCAAACGCCGCAGCAGTTTGCCTTCGGCCAGAAACTGCTGCTGCCCGACGAACTCGGCGAGCGTGCGGGGGCGCATCCGCGCGGCCAGCGGCTGAGCGGTGCGCAAGTTTTCTTGTTCGCTGGCTTCGAAGAGCGACATGCTGGCATGTTCTACCACGGATGCCGTGGCGACGAAGCAGGCCGAGCGCCGAATTCACGGCAGCGACTCCGACCAACCACGGATTACACGCATAACACGGATCAATGTCAGTGGTTGGGTGGCCACTCGCCGCACATTCTCCGGCGGCGCGCAACGGCGATCTTGATGCTGCGAATTTCGACAGCAGGTGCCCACGCAAATCCTCATTTCGCGAATGCCCATCCGTGGCATCCGCATAATCCGTGGTTCAAAGGGCCTCTGCATTCCAGCATCGATGGTCTGAAAACGATCGGCGGTGCTAGCAGAAAACGGGCTTTGGGGCCGCGCCGAGAGGTGGTAGATTTTGCAAACCTTACCAAGGGGCACCCGCCCGCAGCAGTTGTTGAACCACCCCCCGGCAAGTTTGGCCTATCGCACCGATGCTCAAGCCCCGCAGTTGATTGTCGCTCGTTGTGCCTCGATTGCGGGCGCGCTAGCAGGCTCTCTGGCTCGTGGATTGCATGTCGGCGGAAACCGAATTGCCCCGGCCCGCATGGATGCAGGCTGCCCACCCCAGCGCAAGAGGTCTCGCAGAGCATGGAAGCTCGAAAGATGCGCGTCGCGATCGCGGCGCTCGCTGTCGTTCTGTTGGGTGCTTCTCATCGCACGCCTAACTTCGTCGTGAAAGCACCATCGGAAGACTTTGCCCGACAGGTCGGGCAAGCCGCCGAGGATTTCCGCCGCGACTTGGCGATCCGCTGGTTGGGTAAAGAACTGCCGCGTTGGGCGTCCCCTTGCCCGATCACCTTGCAAGTGGGCCCGCACCTGGGGGCCGGCGGCGCCACCAGCTTCGTCTTCGATCATGGCGAAGTGTTCAACTGGCAGATGCAGATCCAGGGTTCACCCGAGCGAATCGTCGACTCGGTCTTGCCGCACGAAATCACGCACACGATCTTCGCCAGCCATTTTCGCCGGCCGCTGCCGCGCTGGGCCGATGAAGGGGCCTGCACCACGGTCGAACACAATAGCGAGCGCGGCAAAATGTCGCGGATGCTGATCGACTTTTTGCAGACCGGGCGCGGCATCGCCTTCAACGAACTGTTCGTGATGCGCGATTACCCCGAGGACGTGATGCCGCTCTACAGCCAGGGCTACTCGCTTTGCCGCTTCCTGATCGAGCAGGGTGGGCCCCGCAAGTTCGTGGCCTTCATCGGCGATGGTATGAACGGCGATCGCTGGACCGAGGCGGTCAACTCGCATTACGGCTTTGCGAACTTGGGTCAGTTGCAAAACGCCTGGGTCGAGTGGGTGCGACAGGGAAGCCCATCGCTACAGGATCAATCGCCCGAGCAGCAGGATCCTGGCATGACGTTGGCTTCGGCGACGCAACCTACCAAGTCGCCGGCGGCCGCAACGTCGAGCGCGTCCGCGACCAGTTCGTCGCAGCCCGAGCCGATCTACCGAGCACAAAGCGCCGACACGCCGGTTACTCCGGGTTCGGGTTCGGTCGTGGCTTCGTCGACGCCGACATCGACCAACGCGATCGCATCCACAGCGGCGCCGGCCAACCGCGTAGCGAGCTTGCCGGCCACCGTTGGACCGCAAGCCATTGCCGCCACGACGGGCGTGGATCGCGCAGCAACAACCCAGGCGGCGACCACTGCCGGCGCCGATGACGCGGCACCCGCGCATGGCACGCCGGGCTGGCGCTCGCGTGGCTGGCGTTCCGGCGAAGAATCGCCGGGCCATAGTCCTGGTCCAGGTCCAGTCGCGAGCGTTGGCCAGCACGATGCAGTGGCAACCGCCGCTGCGCCGACTTCGCGTGACGCCGCGGCTTCCACGAGCAATGCACAGCCGCCGCGCCGCGTGCTGTTGGAGTGGACTCGCCCGTCGGGCACTGGTCAGCGCGTGGCGGCGAATCGTCCGGTCGCGCCGCCGCTTCCCATTCCGGCGCGCGATCGCGAAGCGGAGCTTGAAACGAACGTACGACCACTCTACTTCGACGCGCCGCTAGGACGCACGCTGCTGCGGTAGCGCTTGAAGAGAGTCACCAGCGCAGAGGATCAATCGACGCTGGTCAGCACACCGGCGTAGAACCGCTCGGCGCCACGATCGGTTTCTAGCGCAAGCGAACCATCGATCTCGATCCCCAGGCAGCGGCCGCGCACGGTACGCGGTCCTTGCTCGAGGGTCACGGTTCGCCCACGCAACAGGCAGCGGCTTTGCCAGTCGGCGGCCAGTTGCGGATCTTGTCGGATCAGGTCGTCGATGCGAGCGCGCAAGCGAGCGAGCAACCGCACGAGTACGAACGTCAAATCAGCTGGAGCGAGTCCTAAATCGACCAGCGCCGCGCCGCGCCGGCGCACATCCGCCGGCGCATCGTCGAGTCGATTGTTGACGTTCAGGCCGAGCCCCATGACGACGGCCGCGCGACTCGCCGGGCTGACCGTCGGCACTTCGACGAGCAAGCCGGCCAGTTTCCGCTCGCCCACGTAGACGTCGTTCGGCCAGCGAATGCCGGCCGGTGCGCGGGGCGGAGTGCACGCGTCCCCAGCAGGCAGCAGTTCGTCAATCAGTTCGTCGATCAACTCGGCTGTGGCCAACGCCGCGGCCAGCGCGAGCTTGGGCCAGTGCTGGCGAGCGAAGTCGTCGGGCGGTTCAAGCACCAGCGTAAAGGTGAGCGCTCCACTCGACGACCACCAGCGGTTCTCGCCGCGGCCGCGCCCCTTGGTTTGTTCCGCGGCGAGGATCAGCGCGGGGGAAGTAAGTTGACCCGCGCGCAACTTGTCGAGCGCCAGATCGTTCGTCGAGCCGATCGTGTCGCGATACTCGATCTGCCGCAACCAATCGCTGGCGCGCAGTTGCTCGAGATCGAAGACGGGCGCAGTCGACATTGCGGTTGCCTACAGATTTCGACGGCGACGGCGATTACTCCAAGCGAATTACCAGATCGCCCGTTTCGACCTGCGTGCCCGGCTGCACGAGCACTTCGGCCACGCGGCCGTCGCGGTCGGCAGCCAGCGTTGTTTGCATCTTCATCGCCTCGAGCGTTAGCAGCTTATGCCCACGCGCGATCGCATCGCCAACCTGAACACTGACTTTGACGACCATGCCAGGCATCGGTGCGCCGATCTGCCGGGCGTCGGCGGCGTCGGCCTTGGGACGGCGCCCGGTTTCGGCCTCGAGCGAAAGATCCTGCACGCGGACGCTGCGCGGTTGTCCGTTGAGTTCGAAGAACGCGGTGCGGTGGCCATCGGCGTGTGGATCGCCGACCGCCAAGAATTGCATGATCAGAGTTTTGCCGCGCTCGATGTCAATCGCGGCTTCCTGTCCAGGATCGAGCGCGAAGAAGAAGACCGGCGTCGTCAGCGCGCTGGTATCGGAGAAAGTCTCCTGATGCTGGATGTAGTCGAGGAACACTTTGGGGAACATCATGTAGGAGATCAACTCGCGCTCGCTGGGAGCGCGACCGATCTTGTCGGTCAGCTCCTGGCGCTTGGCGTCGAAATCAACCGGCGGCAAGCTCGCGCCCGGACGATCGGTGTGCGGTTTCTGGTCTTTGAGGATCCGCTTTTGCACCTCGGGCGGAAACCCGCCGGGGGGTTGCCCCATGCGACCGGCCATCAGGTCAACGACCGACTCGGGAATCGCCAAGTCGCGCTGCGTATCGAGCAGGTCCGAGGCTTTCAGCTCGTTGGTGACCAGGAAGATCGCCATATCGCCGACGGCCTTCGAACTGGGCGTAACTTTGACGATGTCGCCGAAGAGCTGATTCACATCGGCATAGGTGCGGCAGATGTCGTGCCAGCGGTTGCCGAGCCCAACGGCCTGCGCCTGCTGCAGCAAGTTGGTCGATTGGCCACCCGGCATTTCGTGACGATAGACTTCGGCGGAGCTGGCCTTTTGTCCCGATTCGAAGGGGGCGTAGTATTCGCGAACGACCTCCCAATAGTTGGCGATCTGCTGGAGCGACTCCGGATTGAGGCCGGTCGCGCGTGGTGTGTGGCGCAGCGCCTCGACCAACGAATCAATGGATGGCTGCGAGGTCAGTCCCGACATCGGAGCGGAGGCCACGTCGGCGATGTCGAGGCCGACTTCCATTGCTTTGAGAATGCTGGCCGCCTGCACACCGGCCGTGTCGTGCGTATGGAAATGAATCGGGATGCCGACCTCTTGCTTGAGCGTGCGCACAAGTTGCTCGGCCGCGTAGGGTTTGCACAGTCCGGCCATGTCTTTGATGGCCAGGATGTGGGCTCCCATCCGTTCCAGCTCTTTGGCCATGCCGACGTAGTACTTGAGGTCGTACTTGGTGCGCGTCGGGTCGAGGATGTCGCCGGTGTAGCAGATGGTCGCTTCACAGAGCGCGCCGGTCTTCTGCACTTCTTCCATGGCCACACGCAGGTTCGGCAGCCAGTTGAGCGAATCGAAAATGCGGAACAGATCGATGCCGGCCGCGGCCGCCTCGCGCACGAACGCCTGCACGACGTTATCGGGGTAGTTGGCGTAGCCCACCGCGTTCGACGCCCGCAGCAACATCTGAAAGAGAATGTTCGGCACACGCTCGCGCAAATCAGTCAAACGCTGCCAGGGGCACTCCTTCAAGAACCGCATCGAGGTGTCGAAGGTCGCGCCGCCCCACATTTCGAGCGAGAACAATTCGGGCGTCAGTCGGGCGTACGCGTCGGCAATCGCCAGGCAATCGTAGGTGCGCAGCCGCGTAGCCAACAGCGACTGATGGGCATCGCGCAGCGTCGTGTCGGTCAAGAGCAATCGCTTCTGCTCGAGCACCCACTGGCTGAATCGTTCGGGCCCCAACTCTTGCAGCAAATTGCGCGTGCCGGGGGGAATCGGCTGCGTTTTATCCGTGGCCGGAATGGGCGCTTCGGCACGCTGTACGTGCGTGGGTCGCTGTTTGACGAGCGGATGCCCGTTGACCGTGATGTCGGCCAGGTAAGCAAACAACTTGGTCGCGCGGTCCTGGCGCAGCGCGAGCTGGAAGAGCTCGGGCGTTTCGTCGATGAAGCGCGTGGTGCAGCCACCAGACAGAAACGTCGGATGCGTTACCAGATTGATGAGAAACGGAATATTTGTTTTCACACCCCGCACACGGAACTCTTGCAGGCAGCGCTCCATCCGCCGACACGCATCGGGAAAGCGATTCGCCCAGGCGGTCACCTTCACTAGCAACGAGTCGTAGAACGGTGTCACCAGCGCGCCCGAGAATGCCGTGCCGGCGTCGAGCCGCACGCCCATGCCGCCAGCCGATCGGTAATGCGTGATGCGGCCGTAGTCGGGCAGAAACTGATTCTCGGGGTCTTCGGTCGTCACGCGACATTGCAGCGCAAAGCCGCGCACTTTGACGTCGCTCTGCGACGCGATGCCAATCTGCGGATCGCCCAGCTCGAGCCCCGAGGCGACCAGGATCTGGCACTTCACCAGGTCGAAGCCGGTCACTTGTTCGGTGACCGTGTGCTCGACTTGAATGCGCGGATTGACTTCGATGAAGTAGAACTCGCCCGTGTCGGAATCGACCAGGAACTCGACCGTGCCGGCGTTCTCGTAACGAACCTGGCGGCCGACTGCCAGCGCCGCTTGCAGGATGCGGTCGCGCAGTGCGGCGTCGAGGTTCACGGCCGGCGCGATCTCGACGACTTTCTGATGCCGGCGCTGCACGCTGCAATCGCGCTCGAACAAATGCACGAGATTGCCGTGACGGTCCCCCAACAACTGCACTTCGATGTGTCGCGGGCGCTGGATGAACTTCTCGACAAAGACGTCGCTGCTGCCGAAGGCCATCAGGGCTTCGCGCTGGGCCTGTTCGAGCGCGGCGGCGAGCTCCTGGGCTTCGCGCACCACACGCATGCCGCGGCCGCCGCCCCCCTTGGCCGCCTTGAGCATGACCGGATAGCCAAGCTGCTCAGCCAACTTACTGGCCGACCTGGCGTCGGTCAGCGGCTCGGGGCTGCCCGGGAGCACCGGCACGCCAGCCGCGACGGCAATTTGCCGGGCTACGATCTTGTCGCCGAGCTGCTCGAGATTGTCGACGCGCGGGCCGACGAAAATAACGCCCGCCGCGTCGCAGGCGCGGGCCAGATCGGGGTTCTCCGAAAGGAAACCATAACCCGGGTGAATCGCATCGATCCCCTGATCGACGGCGGTCGCGATGATGCTGGGGATGTCGAGGTACGAACGGATTGGTTCGCCAGCATGGCCAACCTGATAGGCCTCTTCGGCCTTGAAACGGTGCAGGGCGTAACGGTCCTCGTGCGAGAAAACCGCCACGGTGCGGATCCCCAACTCGTGGGCCGTGCGAAAGACGCGGATGGCGATCTCGCCCCGGTTAGCAACCAGGAGCTTGCGGATTTCTTTCATCGGGAACCGGGAGCTTGGGCGTTGTGCTTGAAGCAGGCCAAACAGCACTGCGCGATTGGTCAATTTAGCAGCGTTGTCGGATGGCAGTAAGAGCCTGGCGACCCGCGATCGCAGGTAGCGCTGGAGAGGCTGCCGGCGACTCCGCTTTGCTTGCCACAATTCGCCGATCGCCCCGCGCCTCCTGGATCAAACGGCAAAGCCCTTGCCAGTTGGGGGGGAGTAATCGGGCTGCCCTTGTTCTCCCGGGAAGTGTTCAGTATCACTCCGCACCCAACGCGGTTGTGCTGCGACGCCGCGGTTGGTTTGCAGCGTGCCTTTCGCGTCCGAAGGAGCCTGGCGATGTCCAATTTGTTGAGCGGCTTTTGCTACTGCCTGATCAGTGTTCTCGGATTCGAGGGAGGGCTACCCGTGGAAAATGTCGCCAAGACTCCGGTGCTCGAGATGGAAGATCAATTTGCCAAGCCCCACAAGCTGACCGATCACCACGGAGACGTGGTCGTGTTGGTGTTTTCCGATCGTGGCGGCGCCGAAGCGAGCCGCGCGCTCGGCGCGAAGCTGCACGTCGAGTTCCACCCCACGGCGAAAGGGCTTGCTCCCGTGGAAGCTGCCCGGGCTCCCGTGCGGCCGCTTCCCGGTTGGCCTGCCGCGGAGCCCATGCCCGAGGCCAGGCTCATCGCCATCGCCGTAATTGGCGACGTGCCCAGTGCGGTGCGGCCGATGGTTCGCTTTCGCTTTCGACAAGTTGCGCCCGACGCCGCCATTTTGCTCGACATGCAGGATGCGATGCGAAAGCACTTCAAAGTCGTGCCCGATGTTCCCAACGTGGCAGTGCTCGACAAGGCCGGACGGCTTCGCTTCACCGCGTCAGGCGAACTCGACGACGCCAACTACCAACGGCTCGTCGCGGCCATCGAGGTGCTGCGTGGCGAGCGATACCGAGCTGTGAACACTGCTGCCACGGCCAGGTTACGCACGACCCCTAGCGCGGGTACCAACGGGCTTGATCGTTAGGCGAACGTCGCCTGATTACAGCCCGTCGGCGGCGAGCTTCGCCAGTTCCTCTTGGGCTGGCGGGAAGTTTGGTTGCAGTCGGAGAGCTTCACGGAAGCAAGCGGCTGCCTCGGTTGGCTCCCGCTGCCCCAACCGCACAAGCCCCAGGTAGTAGTGGGCCGCTGCGAACTGCGGAGCGATCTCGATCGCGGTTGACAGGTGAGCGGCTGCTTCGGGGAGTAGTCGATCTTGCAAGTAGATTGCTCCCAATCGGGCGTGGGCTTCGGCATTGCGCGGGTCAAGCCGCAGAATCAGCTTGAGCTCTTGGGCGGCTGGCTCGGTTTGGTTCTGGCGCAGAAACAGCCCCACGAGCCGCTGATGCACAGCCAACTGTTCTGGCACGATCGACAGTGACTCCCGGTATCGATCGATCGCCGCCTGAGTGTCGCCGGCCCGCTGCCGGGCATCGCCGGTACGCATTTCGGCCACAGCGCGGAGCATCGGCTCGGGCTCAATGGCAGATCGCACCAGCGCCACGACTAATGGCACGCCGGGAAGCGCGACGAGCGCGATCACGACGAGAGCGACCGTCGGGGCGGAAAACCGGCCGGCCGCGCGGCCTGGCCACCACACCCCAACGGCTAGCAGCAGATAGGCGATTTCGATGAGACATTCATTGGTTTCGCCAATGTCGTGGGCCGCCGGATAGTCGCCGGCGTTGACCTTGCGAGCCGTCAGCAAGAAATACAGCCCGGTCGCCACGAGGACCGCGATGGCCAGCGGCAACGAGGCGATCGGCAGCCGAAGACGCTCGACCGCACGCCGTATCGGAGGCACGGCCGCCGCCATCAAGGGGAGTAGGCCCAGGTAGGCCACGGTGATCGCCAGCCAAGCGAGCTTGAGGCGATTCTCGGTAAGCCGCGCATGAACCAGCCGGTTATTGTGCAGATTGAACTCGTGCTGAATGTTGGCGTCCAGCAATCGTTCCGACACGTGAAAGCCGATGAGCCGTTGGCCCCAGTTGATCTCCTCGCCGAACATCATCAGAAGCAACGCGGCCAACAACAGGCACCAAGGATTGCGGCTCGCCAACGGGCGGGAATTGCCGGGTTCAGCGGCAACACGCGTTTGACAAAAGGCGGCGACCAGCAGCAGTGCCGCCGCCAGCGAGCTGAGGGCGCCTACGGTCTCAAGGGGCCCGTCTTCGTGGACGAGCCAAACGACTGCCCTCATCTTCTCAAGACTGGAGAGGGCAGGAATTGCCAGCGCCGTGGCGACGACAGCAGCGGTTAGCAACGGGATCTGCCAGAGGTAGCGAGTGGTTTTAGTCGACATGCCAATTTGTGCGAATTTCTGATGGGCAAAGCAGTTACGTTCGCGCCGGATACTTGACACGCTCTCCACCTAGATCATAATCGAAGCTCAACTCCAATGGGGGGGGAACGCTCGGTTTGTGTCACGGCTGCGCTGGTTCGCGAAGTCTCAGATAGGGAGACCACGAACCAAAGCCGCACTCTGGCCGGCCGACGACCAATCTGTTGTGCCCGGTTAGGACCTGCATTTCGCGCTGAAAGGTCCCAGAAAACTCAGTCGAGAAAGTCTCACTCGAGAGACTCAATTTGGATTGCCTGCATTACGGAACAGTGAAGGCATGGCTCCGCGGCATTGGGCGGCGGGGTTGGCAGGGTTGAGTCGTCGCAGGGCTTGATGCCGGCGACACAGTCGATGCACCTCATTTTTTTCACGGGTTAACTTATCAGTTCGACTCGCGAGCCAGCGCGTGGGCGCTAGCGCACGCTGCTTGAGGGCGGCGAATGCGAGGTTCTGTAAGGCGCAGGATGGCGCCACAAAGTAGCCCCATTAGGGTGACGCAGCAGCGGCACGGCAGCGTGCGTGCGTCACCCACGGGGACGGAGTCTGCGCTGGGCTCGCCCTGGTGATTGAGCTCCACGAGAACTGACACTTAGGCAACTTGATATGGCTTCGCCAATTGCACCCTCGTTGGAATCCTCGCTGGCAACCAGGCCAAAGATCGAACCGATCTGGATCGCCGCCGCAGCCGTGCTCGTCGGTACGTTCGTATGGTCTTACTGGCCCACCCTGCAAGGTATGGCTACGACTTGGAGCCGCGAGCCCGACTACTCGCACGGCTTTCTCGTCGTGCCCTTTGCCGCGTACCTGTTGTGGACACGTCGCGAGCGATTGCCCGCGGCAGCAGGTCAGCTCTCCTGGTGGGGGCTATCGCTGCTTGTCGCCGCTTCCGCCGTGCGGCTCATGGCCAGCTACGGTCAAGTCGCGCCTCTCGACGGGTATACAATTCCGCTCTGGGTCGCGGGCGTGGTGTGGTTCTTGTGGGGACCGCGGATGATGCTCTGGGCGCTGCCGATCACGCTCTTCCTGGTGTTCATGGTGCCGCTTCCCTGGAAGATTGAGCACCGGCTGAGCGAGCCTATGCAACAACTTGCCACGAAGGCCAGTTGCTGGCTGTTACAACTGCTTGGCCAGCCCGCCGTTTCCAAGGGAATGACGATCGTCGTGGACGAGGCCAAGCTCGAGGTGGAACAGGCGTGCAGCGGGTTGCGGCTGTTCATGGGGTTTTTCGCCGTGTCGGCAGCCTACGTGCTGATTGTCCGACGCCCGCTCTGGCAGTCGGTCGTGATTATGTTGGCGGCTGCACCGATCGCCATCGTATCCAACATCCTGCGAATCACGGCCACGGGACTTGTGTATCGATATTCCGGGGGAGAATGGGCTCGGAAAGTATCGCACGATGTCGCCGGCTGGGCGATGATTCTGCTTGCGAGCGCATTACTTACATCGCTACTATGGTACCTGAATCGGCTTGTTGTCGAGGTGCGAACGGTGCGCACCTTTGGGCTCTCAGAGGGGGAGCACACCCCCGATATCGCGTAGGTCGGGACATTCAGTTCGGGCAGTTTCTTCATCGTGCTTTTCTACATCTCTTCGGCCAGGTAACGGTCTTTTAAGTCGATGTACGGAAATCAGCACTCGATGCATTCGCCGTTGCACGGCGCCCATTACGGCATCGAAGGCCCGCCCACCAAGGCGAAGTTCGGGCCACAGGTAGTCTGGCACGCGATCCGCAATTGGTGGTTGCTGGCGACTCCACCCGCGCTGATTCTCGGCGGCCTGGCCGTGGGCACCGTCTGGATGCTGTTCGAGCCGGTCTACCGAGCGACGGCGCTGCTGCAGATTCGTGAACAAGAGCACGTGGCGTTTCCCACGCAAGAAGATGTGCAACGCTTCGTGAAATCGCAGGTCGAGTTCATTCGCAGTCCGTTGGTGCTCAACCAGGTGCTTAGCGAACCTGCAATTGGGCGGCTCCCCGAGGTGATGCAAGAGGAAGATCCACTTGAGTTTTTGAAGACGAACATCGCGGTGCAATCGTTGGGTGGCTCGGATCTGTTTCAGATCCGCTTCGACTCGCCGACTCCCGAGAGCTCGACGCGGATCGTCAACGCAGTGCTCGACGCCTATTTGCGGACTCGGCACAACGAGGTGGACGATCAGGCCGTACATCTGATTTCAATTCTCGAAGACGAGCTCGCCGCCCGCCGCGGCACCTTGAATCAATTGAAGGCTCGCGTGCGCGATTTGGCCAAGAATCTCGGTCCCCACGATTCGCTGTTTCAAGGCAACAAGCGGCAGCAGGAAGTCGAAACGGCCGCGATGACTGCGCTGGGCGAAATTCGCCGCAGCTTGGTCACGTCAGAAGTCGAGCGCGGCATGCTCGAGGTGCAACTGCAACTGGCCAAGTCACGGCTCGAAGGCAAGACTGAGGACGAAATTCCCGAGCACATGATCGACGAGGCGCTGGCTGCGCTCCCCGAAATCAAGCACCTGGAGGAATCGATCGCGCTGAAGCGGATCAGCATGCACGAAACCAGTGCGGCCAGTGGCGAGCAGGTGGCCACGGTTCGTATCTTCGAGGATCAGATCGAAAAGCTTGAAAAGAAACTTGCCGAGTTGAAGGAAGCCAGTCGCGAGCAGGTCGTCGCGGATATGCAGGTGCGACTGAAGCGGCTACGTCAGGGCGAGCTGTTCGACCTGGAAACGAAGGTCAGCAACGCGATGTTGCTCGAAGCGCATCTGAAGAAGAAGCTCGAAGAAGAACGCAACAAGCTGACCGAAGTCGGTGGCGATTCCGTCGATCTCGAATTTGCCAAAGAGGAGCTCGATCGGGCCGAAGAAGTGCACGACAAGATCGCCACGCGTATCGAGGTGCTACGCACGGAAATTCGTGCTCCCGAGCGAGTCAAGTTGCTCGACAAAGCGGCAATTCCCAAGAAGCCGCTCGAAGCGGTCCCTTACAAAAACCTATTGGCCGCGGGGTTTGGCGGCTTCCTGTTTCCATTTTTCCTGGCGCTGTTGTGGGAAATGCGCATCCGCCGGATCGCCGATCCCGAGCAGGTTTCGCAGGAAACCAACCTCTGCGTGCTGGGCGAAATCACGACGCTGCCGATGCAACCACTGGGGGCGCCCGTCGGCCGCGGCAAACGGTTCGAGCTCTATCGCGATACCTTCGAGGAGAGCATCGACTACTTGCGCACCAGCTTGCTGCTGTCGCACTCGCTGGATTCAGCCCAGGTGATCGCCGTCGCCAGCGCCACAAGCAACGAAGGCAAGTCGAGCCTGGCGTCGCATCTGGCGGTGAGCCTGGCACGCGCCAGCCAGGAACCAGTGCTCTTGATCGACGCCGATATGCGGGCGCCGGATGTGCATCGCATGTTTGGCATCAACGGCGACCCTGGATTAGCCGAGGTGCTCGATAAACGTTCCCGTTGGCGCGAAGCCTTGGTGACCGACACCGGTGGCAATTTGCACTTTTTGCCGGCCGGCAAACTGAGTCAAAGCCCGCATATCACCCTGGGCGAAGGTCGGTTCGCTTCGCTCTTGAACGAGTTGCGTCCGTCCTATCGACACATCGTGGTCGATGCACCACCGGTGCTCCCCGCGGGGGATGCGCTGATTATCGCCCAGGCGGCCGACGGCACCCTGATTTGCACAATGCGCGACGTCAGCCGTGGACCCCAGGTGAAACTGGCCTGTGAGCGTTTGACGCGGGCCGGGGCACGGCTGTTGGGCGCTGTGCTCAGCGGTGTGCCGCCACAGACTTACGTTTATCGGTATGGCAGTTATCGCTACTCTTATCCGCGCGGCAATCCCACTGGACACGAGACTGCCGCCGGTCGCGGGCCGGTAGCCGAGCCAATTCCTGTTCTCGCTGAGCCAACGCCGCCAGTCGAAGCGGATTGAGAGACTTGTCGCGTTGGGTTCGCCTGGTTCGCGCCCTGCACACGAGTCTTGCAGTGATCCTGCGTGCCCGAAGTCTGGGCGCTTCGCCGACACGGCAACGTAATCGATGACGCAACATCCTGAGCGACCCTTGAAAGTGAACCAAAGGTCCGACACGGCCCCATCGCTGGGCGACGTTGATTCCAAGTCGGCGGTCGAACCGACGCACTATGTCATTAACTACCGGCTGCTGATCGGCACGGTGGTGTTGCTGGCAATCCTAGCGCCGGCCGCGTACGGGTTGCACGCCTATCAAACACGGCGCAATGCCGCCACGCTCTTGGCGCACGCCCAGCGCTCGCAGAAACGCGCGGAGGCGCTCGAAGGCAAGCAGGTCGCGGCCGAAGAGGTTCGCCAGCATTGGGCGACTGCGGCCGACTACTACCAACGATTCACGAAACTGCGGCCCGACGATCTGGATGGCCGGATTGGTTTCGCTAAGTCCCGCGACCAACTGGCGATCACTCCCCGGCAAAAGAAGCTGGCTAGCGACTTGTATTCGCAAGCGCTGGGGCGAGCTCCCGACAACTACGATTTGCGCCGCCGGCAGGCCGAACTCCTCTTCGAGCTCGGTGAGTTTTCGCGGGCCGATGCCGAGGCTGCCCGTGTCTTGGTTGCCAAGCCTCATGACGCCGGCTGCCTTCGGGTACGAGCGCTGGTGTCCTACTTTGTCGCCCGCTCCGAGGGGCGACAAGCCGACTGGAGCAAAGTGGGCGAGGCTTTCGAGAACGCCTTGGCCCAGCGTCCCGACGACATCGAACTGGCCTTGATGCTGGCCGATCTCTATCGACGAGTGCTGGCGGAGCGCGATCCGCAGGGCTTCGCGGATCGGGCCGACATGGTGATCGATCGCATGGTTCGCGCGGCCCCCGAGCGAGCTGACGTGCTCATCGCGCGTTGCCGCTACCGCAATCGCTTCGCACTGCCCGGTGCGGACAACGATCTCGAGCAGGCCCTCAAGCTCGCCCCGCGCGATCCCGGAGTGCTGTTTGCCGCGGGAGAACGCGCTCGCCGCGCAAACCAGCTCGACAACGCCCGCAAGTATTTCGAGCAGTTGGTCGAAGTGAGTCCTTTTGATCGCGACGGCTATCTGAGTTTGGGCAGGATCCTCGTCGCCACGGCTGAGTTGGACGAGGCACAGCGACTGTGGGAGCGCGGTCTGGATAAGATCGGGCGCGACGATCTGGCATTGAACTTCGAGGCGACCAAGTCGCTGCTGGCCTCCGGGCGTCTCAGCGAAGCCGAGACGCGCCTGGCGAAGATGACGTCGATCCTGCGGACGATGGGGCCCAAGCTGTCGCAGGCCGAGCGCACCCGCATGGCCGCCACGCTTGACTTCTTGCTGGGCTATTTGCATACCGTACGCGGCCGATACCTCGAAGCGGTGCCCCTCCTGGAACGCGTACTGGTCTCCTTTCCCACGGCCGAGCCCGATAGCCCCGATGCCACACGGCGCGTGCAGGTGCTCACTCGCTTAGGGCAATGTTATTCGGAGCTCGAGCAATGGGATCGAGCAGCGGCCGCCTATCAAGAGGCTGCCACCCTCGAACCCGGATCGACAGAGCTGGCCCTGGCAACTGCCAAGGTTTGGGCGCGCGCCAATCGCTTTGATCTGGCGCGAGAACGCTACGAGCAAGCGGGGCAGCAAGAGTTGCCGCCGGACGAATGGGTGTTTTGGGCATTTACTCGACTACGACAGCAATTAGAACTCCCGGAAGAACGCCGCGACATCAGCGCCTGTCGGGCAACACTTGCCGAAGCGAAGGCCAAGGCCCCTGATTCAGCCCGTCTGAAGCTGCTCGACGCAGAGTTTGAGGCCACGGTTGGCAATACGGCCGAAGCCGTGCGACGCGCCGAGGCCGCCGGAGCCGCGCACCCCAGCGATCAGGAGCTGTGGCGCTTCTTGTGTGTCGCCTATCAGACCTGGGGTGAGAACGCCAAAGCCCAGCTAGCCCTCGATCATTTCCAAAAGCTACCCGGCGTTACCGAAAGCGAAGGACTGCAGGCCGAAGTCGACGTCATGCTC
Organism: uncultured Planctomycetaceae bacterium; assembly: GCA_964495375.1. Classification (GTDB taxonomy): domain Bacteria; phylum Planctomycetota; class Planctomycetia; order Pirellulales; family JAEUIK01; genus JAIESQ01. Next base: position 103,204 of record CAZBWM010000008.1, read on the forward strand.
CGCCGGGAGGACTTTGCCGAGGTCGAGCGGCTGTTACGCAAGGGTCTCGAAACCGGGGACGAGGCCGACCAAATTCAAGCGGGCTCGCGGTTGGTCGACCTGCTGCTGGAACGCAATCGACGCGACGAGGCTGTAAAACTGCTCGAGTCGCTCGGGCAACGATTTGGCAACGACACGGTATTGCTGCGTCGCTTGGCCGATCTGGCCTGGGAAGCACGCGATCTGAAATTGCTGGCGAGTTGCGAGGACCGCTTGCAGAAACTCGAAGGACCATCAGGCACGTGGTGGCGATACTTACGAGCCCGCCGTCTGATCGAGGAGTCGAAAGGATCGAGTAACGCGGGTTTTCGCGAAGCGGTCAAATTGGCCGCCGAGCTTGATAGTCGCCGGCCGAATTGGTCGGGCACCTTTGTTCTGAAAGGGGAAATTGCCCGGCAACAGGGGCGTCCGGCCGACGCGATCGCGGCCTACGAACAGGCGTTGCGGTACGGCGAGCAGAACTACAGCGTCCTGACCACCTTGTTGATGCTGTTGTATGGCGAGCGCCGCTATGCGGAGGCCGAGAAGTGGCTGGCGAACTACGGCCGGCCAGTGGCACTTTCGCAGGATCTCTCGCATCTAGCCATTTCGCTATCACTGGAACGTGGCCAACCGGGCGAAGCCGTGCGCCTGGCACGCGAGGCCGTGGCACTCTGGCCTGACGACGCCATGCAGAAAGTCTGGCTCGGACAGGTGCTGGCCACATCGGGCGACGGCACCGAGGCCGAAGAGCACCTTCGCGCCGCGGTGCGCCAAGCGCCGAATGATTTTCGCACCTGGGCCGGACTGCTAACTTTTCTTGTCCGCAGCGGTCAACGCGATGAAGCTCGCGACGTTTTGCAACGACTCGCCGACGATGATCGAGCCATGATCGCTGAGCGTGCGCTCGTGCTGGGGCAAGGGTTTCAACTCGTCGGCGATCTGCAGCAAGCGGCAAACTACTTCGAGGTAGCCGCTCGACTGGGAGTCAGCGATCCCAAAACTCAAGTCCAAGCGGCACAGTTTTTCGCGTCATCCGATCCAGCGCGTGCCGAGGGTTACTTGAGACAAGCTCTACGAGTCTCGCCCGCCGAATCCGAGGCACGGCAGTTGCTTGCTCGATTGCTGGTCGCGCGGGGCGGTCAGGTCGCATGGCAGGAGGCCGAGCAGCTCGTTGGTAACGCCGCCGGCCCTGCCGCAGAGCGCCGGGTGTGGGTCACTCTATTGCTCACGCGTGGTGGCGCGGAGAATCGCGTTCAGGCCATCCGACTTCTGGAAGATCTGGTGCGCGACAGCCGCGATTCGTTGCCCGACGACCGCCGGCTCTTAGCGTTGCTCTATGAATCGGATGGACGGATCGAGCGTGCGAAAGAGCATTTGAGGATGCTGGCCGAGCGCGACGACGCCGATAGTGATCAGTTGCTCGCTTACGCGTCGCTGCTGGTTCGTCAGAAACTCGAGGAAGAAGCTACGCCTTGGATTGCCCGTTTGGAGCGCAAAGATCCCGACAGTTTCGCGGTAGTCGCGCTCCGCGGAGCCTGGCTCAAACAAGTCGATCGCGCCGGCGAAATCGGCGCGCTCGTCGAGGCCTTCCGTCAGCGACAACTACTGCGCGCCGGCGACCAATCCCAGCAGGCGCAGGTTTGGGCCTGGACCGGAGATATCTACGCCGGCTTGCAGATGGACGATCCGGCCGAAACGGCGTATCGCGAAGCCTATCTGTTGGACCCCGCGCAGTACCGACCTCTAGCATCCTGGTTGGCCAATCATCAGCGGCACACCGAGGCCATCTCGCTCTGCCTTGGCCCGATCAAATCGGACGACAACTTTCCACATTTCATGTTTCTTGTTTCGCTGCTCGGAACTGGACAACCTTCGCCGGAAGCCTTTGCGGCGGCAGAACCCTTGGTCGATCGGGCCTTGCGCGAGCATCGAAGACGCGCTGAAGTGCTGCACGCCGTGGGTACGATCCGCTATCTGGAAGGTCGCAATGAAGATGCCATCAACCTCTACCGGGAAGCGCTTGAGCTCAACCCCGAAAGAGCACTAACGCTGAACAATCTCGGCATGCTCCTGGGCGAGCAACCCGATCATCAACAAGAGGCGCTCACTTGCGTCAAAAAAGCGATTGACCTGGCGGGGCGACGCGCGGACTTTCTCGATTCGCTCGGCATGGTATATCTCGCGCAGAATCGACTCAACGACGCGCTGCGGGAACTCAAGGATGCCACGGCTGATCCCGCCGCCGATTCGCGTTCATTTTTTCACCTGGCCGTGGCCTATCAGCGGTCGCACGCCAAACGCGAAGCCCGCGAGGCGCTAGCTCTGGCGGAGGCGAAAAACTTTGCCCAGCAGACGTTAACTCCTCACGAACGTGATCTGCTCACGGAGCTCAAACGCGAGCTCGATCAGTAAGGTCGGCGAGTCCCAATCGTCGCTAGGAAATTTCATGACACGTTCCAAGCTTATTCTCGGCGTTACGTTGGTCGCCCTGGCAACCGTCGCCACGGGCGTCGTCACCGGCACGCTCGGTAATCGCTGGCAGCGGCCGCAAGATTTGGACGCGATTGCGACTTCGTTGGAGAAGATTACTGCGACTCCTCAAATCGGGTCCTGGCGTCTAAAGGAAACGTCACGCCTGAGCCCAGAGATCGCCAAACTGTTGCATACCAGCGGCGACCTTAGCTGTAAGTATATCAACGAACAGACGGGCGACTCGGTCGACCTCGTCGTGCTTGTCGGCGAGACGGGTCCGCTATCAACTCACAGCCCAGAAGTTTGCTATTCAAGTCGTGAATATCAGGTGGTTAGCGAGCCCGAATCGCAAACGATCGAGTCAGCCGCAGGACCGGCTGAATTCCTGAGCATGACTTTATCGAGTGAGGGCCTCGACGGCAGCTTACTCCGCGTGTGGTACGCCTGGCACAACGGGGCGCAGTGGCTCGCTCCTCGTAACGCGCGCATTGCCTTGCGGGCAGAACCATTCCTGTTCAAGATCCAGATCGCGACTTACCTGACGGGTTTGGAAGATGGTCGGCAGCCCGGCTCGCGTCCGACGGATGAAAAGTCCAGTGCCGCGGTGAAACAGGCTGAAGTATGCCGCACGTTTCTGGTCGACATTATGCCGGTACTAAACAGCGCTTTGGCTCAACATCCGACGAACTAACACCGTGGATCGCCCACGGATTACGAAATCAAGTACTTACCTCCGAGGTGCAGCGGATGTCGTTTGCAATTGAAAGCGAAGAGTTAATCGCCCCGGTCGCGCACGACGGCGCCAGCTTCGCGCCCGCCGAGGAGTCGCGCCGGTACTTCCGCATCAAGTACAGCTTCGGTCGAGTATTGGCCGCACTGCTACTCATCCCGGCGCTACCGGTCATCGGGCTGTTGATCTTCGTGGTGCGATTGACGTCACGCGGGCCGGGTATCTACCGACAAGTGCGTGTTGGAGCCGGTGGCCGCAGCTACGTGATGTACAAAATCCGCACGATGCGCCACGATGCTGAGTCGGGTAGTGGACCGGTCTGGGCCGCGCCAAACGACGCGCGCACGACCGGCTTGGGGCAATTCCTCCGCAAGGTCCATCTCGACGAGTTTCCGCAACTGCTCAACGTAATCAAAGGGGAGATGGCCTTAATTGGACCACGACCCGAGCGGCCCGAATTCACGCAATTGCTGGCGCGGCAATTGCCCGGCTATCTCGATCGCTTGCAAGTGCGGCCGGGCATCACCGGCTTGGCGCAGATCAATCTACCGCCCGATACCGATCTAGACAGCGTGCGCCGTAAGCTCGTGCTCGACCTTGAGTACATTCGTCAGGCCGGAACCTGGTTGGATCTGCAGATCCTGGCTTGCACGGCATTACGGCTAGTCGGCTGCTCAGGGCAGCGTGCCAGCCGATTGACGCGGCTCGATCGCTACATGAAATACGTAGGGCGGCTGTTTCGCGATCAAGAAGCCGCCGCGCGGCTGCGGGCCAAGGGCACGCGGATCAACGCCGAGGTCTCGAGTGAAGTCGCGAACGTCTAACACCCTGCGGTCATTCGGTCCGTGCTCAACGTCTTTACCGTCGACGTCGAAGACTACTATCAGGTTTCGGCCTTTGAGCGGCACGTTGACCGTGCCCGCTGGGACGACTTCCCCAGCCGCGTCGTCGATAACACGCACCGGCTGTTGCGGCTGCTCGATCGCCATCAGGTGCAAGGAACGTTTTTCGTGCTCGGCTGGGTGGCCCGCCGCCATCCAGAACTCGTCCGCTCGATTGGCGCCGCCGGGCACGAACTGGCCTCGCATGGCTTTTGGCACCGACTGGTTTACAACCAAACACCCGACGAGTTCCGCCGCGACTTGCGTGACTCTCGCGAGGCGATTGCCGCCGCGGCCGGCGCTGTCGTCACGATGTATCGCGCGCCTAGTTTCTCGATCACCGCGCGCTCGCTGTGGGCGCTCGATGTGCTCATCGAGGAAGGCTTCACCGTCGATGCCAGCGTTTTTCCAATCCGGCACGATCGCTACGGACTGCCGCACGCCGCGCGCTCGCTGCATCGCCTGCCGACCCCCATGGGTGAGTCGATTTGGGAGTTTCCCGCTTCCACCGCTCGACTGATTGGCATGAACCTACCGGTCGCCGGCGGGGGTTACTTTCGCCTGTATCCCTGGAACATCACGCGCCGTCTGCTCGGTCGGATCAATACAACCGAACAGCAACCATTCATGTTTTATACGCACCCCTGGGAACTTGATCCCGATCAGCCGCGCATCGCCGGTCCCGGGCTGCGTTCGCGTTTTCGACACTACGTTAACCTGGCGAGCACGGCCGGTAAGTTGGAACGCTTGCTCGAGCGCTTTCAATTCACGACCTTGGGAAACGCCGTTCGGCAAATGGCGCTCAATCCGTCGTGTGCTCCCATCGAGCGCGCGGAGTGCCCGGCGTGACGATCAACGCTCGCCCGCGCGTATTGATGCTGGTGCATCGCATCCCCTTAGCGCCCGACCGGGGCGATCGGATACGTTCGTATCATTTGCTGCATTATCTGGCCGCGCGAGCCGATGTCTGGCTCGGCACGCTGGCTGATGAACCGTGCGATCAAGCGGCCGTTGCCTACCTCAAGTCGCTTTGCCAGCGCATCGCGATCGAGCCGCTGACCAAGACCCGTTGGTGGCACGCCGCGGTACGACTGGCCGCGGGCGGCGCGGCCACGGGCGGCTTGTTTCATTCGGCGCGATTGCACGGCGACGTGGCCCGCTGGTTGACCGAAACCGAGTTCGACGCGGTGTTCGTGTTTTGTTCGAGCATGTTGGCCTACGCTCCACGCCCTCGCACAGGCTGCCCCGTGGTTGTCGATCTGGTCGATGTGGATAGCGCGAAATGGTCGGACTACGCGGCGCGTTCGCATGGACTGGCCCGTTGGTTGTTCCGTTGCGAGTCACGCCGGCTACGTCAGCTTGAGCAAGCGCTCGAAACTCGCAGCACGGCTGTGACGTTAGTGAGCGAGGCAGAAGCCGATCTCTTGCGCCCGATCGCGCCGCGCGCTCGCGTCATCGCGGTACCCAACGGCGTCAATCTCGATTACTTTCATCCGCAGTCGCTGCCCGCTGAGAGCGAGCAGGCGAATACGTGTGTGTTCGTAGGTGCTCTCGACTATCGAGCGAACATCGATGGACTGACCTGGTTCGCCAACGAAGTTTGGCCCGGCGTGCGCAGTGCAGTCCCAGCGGCGCGACTGGCCTTGGTCGGCCGCGCACCGACGGCGGCCATCGAGCGGCTTGGCGAACTACCCGGCATCGAGGTCGTCGGTGGCGTGCCCGACGTACGACCTTACCTGGCACGGGGGGCCGTGGCGATCGTGCCATTGAGAATCGCGCGGGGTATTCAAAACAAAGTGCTCGAAGCGGCGGCCATGCAGAAAGCGACCGTGGTGTCGCCAGCCGCGCTCGAAGGCCTGGGGCTCGTCGCGGATCGAGATCTTCTCGTGGCCGATTCACCCGCGGCGTGGCAGCAGCAACTAGCGCGCGCCTTAAGCGATGCGAGTTTGCGGCAGCGCCTAGGCAGGGCCGCGCGCGATTTCGTCGAGAAACATCACTCCTGGAATGCCTGCCTGCAACCGTTTGCGGAACTGCTCGGCATCAAGGAACACATCTCGGCCACTCGATCAGCGCTCGCGACGGATCACACCGCGCCTTTGGCCGAAGCCCGCTGATGATTTCATCCTTCGATTGCCAAAACACGCTGCGTGCTGTGTCACCGACTCGTTTGGTGCCGCCGCTGCGGCGGCATTTTGCCGTCGCTGCGCTCGGCTACCTGATCTTGGCGGTATATGGCAGCCTAGTGCCGCTCACCTACCAGACGCTCGAGTGGAGCGACGCGCTCGCCAGGTTCGCCAATATCCGTTACTTAAATTTGGGCATTGAGTCGCGTTCCGATTGGGTGGCCAACATCCTGTTGTTCGTGCCGCTCGCTTGGTTGGCGATGGGGGCGCTGTGCGTCGATCGGGGCCCTATCTGGTCGGCCTGCTGCGCGCTGGCAATCGCGGCGGCTTGTCACGCCCTGAGTTGGTCGATCGAGTTCGTGCAACTGTTCTTTCCACCGCGCACCGTGTCCGTTAACGATGTCGTGGCCGAAACGATCGGCGGCGCGATCGGCGCCGTGCTGTGGGTGGTCGCCGGCCAGGCGGTCACCAACTGGTGCCGTCGGGTGTGGGCGCACAACCGCACGAATAATGCGATGCCAATGCTGCTATTGCCCGGCTATTTGTTGGCGCTGATTATCATTCACATAATGCCGATGGATCTGACGATCAGCGTTGTCGAGGTCTACCATAAGTTTAAGGAAGGGAAAATCCTGCCGATCCCGTTCACGCAAGTCGGCCGCGGTTGGGAATTTGTGCAGGGCACGATCTGGAACATGGTTTACTTCGCGCCGCTCGGCTGGCTCACGGCAAGCTTGCGTCGGCCCGACGGCAGTTGGCGCTTTGAACTGCCGGCCATCGCGCTCATTGGCCTGTTAGCGACTGCCATGATCGAAGGCATGCAGTTGTTCGTCTATACCCGCTACAGCGACACGACCGACATCATCACCGGTTCACTGGCAGTTTGGATCGGGGCACTTGCAACGCGGCTAGCGATGCCCGCCAGGCAAGTATCAGGGTCGGCGCCGTCGGTGATCGTATTGCCGGGGCCGATTGCAGCAGCCGGGTACGTGAGCAGGCCACGCCAGCGTCCGTTCGGCATTGCGACAATCATCGGCTGGCTACTCCCTTTGGCATGGTGCGGCGCGCTGGCGATGCTCAACTGGTGGCCCTTCAATTTCACCACCGCATCGCTCCCCGAGGCCAACGGCGTTCCGCTACCGATCTGGCGCGCGCGGCGCATGTCGTGGCTGCCATTTGAGAACTACTATTGGCAGAGCGAGTTCGCGTCATTCGATCAGGTGCTACAGAAGGGAATTTCGTTTGCCGTGTTAGGAGTGCTATTGACGGTCGGCTGGCGCTTGCGTTGGGGTTGGCTGGTGTTCGTGCTGGCGGTGTTAGTTGCGGGCAGCCTGGAGTTCGGTCAGCTTTTTATCGTGAAGCGCTATCCCGACGTGACCGACGTGCTGATCGAAGGGGTGGGAGCCTGGTGCGGGTTCGCCGTTTGTCAGCGTTGGCAACGAACGCAGATACTGAGTGTGGCGACGGCCAAGTGATCGACGAGCAAACAAGTTGCAGCGTGCTTAGCGACCGATGAAGGGACTGATTTTTACGATCGCGCTAACCGCCTCAGGGGCGCTCGGTTCGCTATTCGATCCGTTCATTGGCCTGTTGGTCTATGTGAGCTTCGCGATCATCAAGCCCGAGTCGATGTGGTTCTATTCGGTACCATCAGGAGGCAACTACAGCCGCATCGTAGCGCTGTCGTTGCTGGCAGGCTGGGCTATTCATGGCTTCGGCAACTGGGATTTCGGTCGGGGCAAACGGATCGTCAAGATCATCGTGGGCCTCTGGCTCTGGGCAATGGTTTCGGCGGTGCTCGCTCCAGACCAGGGCCTGGCCTGGGTCTTCATTCGCGAAATGGCGAAGATCGTGCTGCCGTTCGTGGCCGGAGTCACGCTTTTGACAAACGTCGGTCGACTCAAGCAATTGGCCTGGACAATTGTGCTGAGCCAAGGATTCGTCGCGCTCGAGCTCAATCGTGCTTATTACAGCGGCTTCAACCAGATGCAAGAAATCGGGTTCGCCGGCTTAGACAACAACAGCGTCGCGATCGCGATGGTCACCGGTTTCGGGCTGGCATGCTTTCTCGGAGTCTTTGCCGACAACTTGTGGCAGCGCGGCGTAGCCCTGATCCTGGCGGTTTTGATGGCCCATAGCGTGATGTTCGCTTTTTCGCGCGGTGGGATGCTGGGGTTGATCGCGGTCGGCTGCGTGATGGTCGTGCTGTTCGTGCGCGAACCGAAGCACATGGCGTTGACGGTCGTAGTCGTATTGTTCATGTTGCGACTGGCCGGACCGGAGGTCCGTACGCGTTTTTCCACGACGTTCGTTGACCAGGACAAACGCGATAGCTCGGCCGCTTCACGCATCGAGCAATGGGGCTACTGCTGGGACGCGATGCTCACCCACCCGCTGTTTGGCGTGGGCCCCGATCATTGGCAAGATACCTCGGCAAAGTACCACGCCGGCAAGCGAATGGAAGCGCATTCGCTGTGGTTTCAGACGGGCGCCGAGTTGGGTTTCTTGGGTGGCGGATTGTTGATCGCGTTCTACGCGGTGACGATATACTCCCTATGGCCGATTGCTTACCGCTGGCGCAACCGCGGCACCTGGTCCGACTCAGGACTGCGCTACCTGGCCGGCGGTGTGATCGCGGCGCTCGTCGGCTTCTCCGTGTCGGGAAGCTTCGTCACGCTCGAAGGTTTGGAAATTCCCTACTATACCGTGCTTTTAGGGACCGGAGTCCTCAAGATCGCGGGCCGCACCGCGGATCGCCCCGCTTGGCAACCCCCGCCACAAGTCGAGCGACGTTTGGCGATTCCGGCTTAATGCACGACGACCGCACTGAACTATGCTAGATCGTCCACTTTCACGCCTGGTCGACACTGGTCACTCGCGCGCACCGGCTGACAGCACGGCAACGGCACTGCGCGCCGGGCAGTGGATTATCTGCTGCGGCATGATGCGAGCCGGCTCAACGCTTCAGTATCAGCTTGCTGTTGAACTGGCGACCCGGCGCGGCCCGAGCATCGGGCTGGGGTTCGCCACGCCTGCGCAATTCGATGAATTGCTTGCCACACACGACGACACTAACCGTTTGCTGGTGGTCAAGGCGCATGCATTCTTGCCGGCAGCCGCGTCCTTGCTAGCGGCGGGGAATGCCGTCGCCATCTACTCCTATCGTGACGTGCGCGATGTTGCCTTATCGCTGGCAGTCATGTCCAACAAGTCGATCACCGAACTGTATACCGAAGGCACGTTGTATGCGTTGCTTGAGCAGTACGCGTGCTGGACGAATCTACCGGGAGTGCTGGTAAGCCGCTACGAGACGATCATCGAGAACGTGGCGGCCGAGGCACAAAGAATCGCTAACTTGCTTGGCGTCAAGCTCACAGCGGACGAGGCCGCGGAACTAGCCGATAGGTACTCGCTCGATCGGCAGCGCGAGCGGATCGCACGCTTCGCCGAAAAGCCTCCCGATAAAGATAACGGCGATATGCGATTTGATCCGCAGTCGCTATTGCACCGCAACCATGTTCGCTCGGGCAGTGCAGGGGGTTGGCGCCGGGAGCTAACCGCCAACGAGGTGGCGCTCGTCGAGCATGTGGCAAACCGCTGGCTCGTCGATCATGATTATTCCCTGGCATCTTCTCGTTGGAGGCGAATGCTGGTCGCCGTAAATCCGCCAGAAACCAATCGACGCGGTAGCACCTCTTCGATTACTGACTCGAACAAGGCAGTCACACCGGCCGGCCGTTCAAATTGCTCCGAGAATTCGCCGTTGCTGAAGTCCCAGGTCGAGTCGACGCTGTCCCCCCCGGCGAGGTTGTCACTTTGGGCTCGAACGCTGAGCATGCTCAACGCGCCGCTGGGCGCGCTTGGCTTGGAAGTAGTGCCGGCCTGGCGGCGCCGCTGGTGGATGTGTCAGCGGACGTTCCAGTTCAATGGTCGCGAATTGCCCTACTTTTTTCATGCTTACAACTGCGGGTGGCCCCCCTATACCAGTGAGCGCACCGTCGAGCTGGCTTTGGCCGACAATTGGCTCGATCGACAGCGCGACGCTCGAGTAGTTGAAATCGGCGCCGTCACTCCCTATTACTGGCCGGGACGTGTTGGCGAGATCGTCGACCCATTCGATCCGCACCCACGGGTGACCGATCGGCGCTCGCTGTTCGACGTCGATCTGCGCGGAACGCACGTGTTATCGATTTCCACGTTCGAACACATTGGCACCGGCGACTACGCCAGTCAGGAGTCGCCCGAACGAGTCTCCGAAGCCTTCTCCAAGCTGCTGGCCGAGGCCGCCGCGTTTCTGGTCACGGTACCAACGGGCTATAACTCGCGCGTCGACGAGTTGTTATTTGACGCGAGCCGTTGGCCGGCCGATGTCTCGGTGAGCTTTCTCGTCCGTACGGCTGATGGCAGTTGGGAAGAGCCGGTAAGTCGTGATTCGGCTCGGCAGCCCTATGGCGACGAGTCGTTGCGCAGGCGTTTCCCCGAAACGTGTATTGGCCAATGGGCCAACGCCGTGGCAGTTCTCGAGCGCACCACCCGACACGGCGTAGCGAAATCGACGATCGCCGCGGAAAGTCCCTCCTGAGCAGCCGCGCAGAATAGAAGTACCTCGCGCGGTGAAAGTCGGCATCTATCAGTACTATTGGGGTGGAGTCGGGGGGGCCCAGCGCTACGTCGCTGTTGTGGCGCAACTCCTCGCCCGCCGTCACTCGGTCGAGATTGTTCATCACTGCCAAGGTTTTGACGCAGCACGCGTCGCCGAAGGGCTGGACGTCGACTTCGCAGGGATCAGTTTTCGCTATGTGCCCGAGCGCCAGCACACCAGTTGGCCGACGAACAACCCCTGGAAGCGGTTGCAATTTGAAACCGATTGGTGTGCCGACTTGAGTTCGCCGTACGAGTTGTTCATCGACTCCAGTGATCGTGTTCCTTACTTTTGCCACGCCCGACGCGGGGTGTTGTTGACGCATTTTCCCTTGGTATCGTTCGCGGAGTTTCATGGTCGGCTGGACCCGGCCTGGTCGCGCCGCCCGTTGCCGCTGCGCGCCGCGTCCGCGGCGTTTCAACGCTTGGAATGGCGTCGCCGGATGGCCACGTACGATCTTTGTCTTGTAAACTCGCAATTCACGAAGCGCTGGTTCGAAGCGCGCTGGGGCCCGCCGGCCCAGGTGCTCTATCCGCCGTTGCGTGCCGGCTTCGCACCACAGCCTAAGGAACGTTTGATCCTCTCGATCGGTGCGTTCCATCACTCGTCGCACAAGCGGCAAGATGTGCTGGTGCAGAACTTCGCCGAGCTTTGCCGTGAGGGGCTCCCCGATTGGCATTACGTACTCGTCGGCGCCGTTGGCTATCGCCCCGAAGACCGGGCCTACGTTGAACGGCTGCGCAGTGCCGCGGCCGGTTATCCGATTGAAATTCGCACCGATGTCAGCACTGCCGAATTGAAAAATCTTCTGGAACGCGCGGCCTTGCTCTGGCATGCCATGGGCTACGGTGTCGACCAGCAGCGCGATCCTGGTCGACTGGAGCATTTCGGCATGGTCATCACCGAGGCAATGGCCGCCGGAGCAGTGCCGATTGCGTTCCGCGGAGGCGGCATTCCCGAGATTATTGAACACGGCGCAAACGGTTACCTCTGGTCGGATTTCGACGAGTTGCGTCGAGCGACGCTGGCGGCTATCGGCGACGAAGCCCGTCGCCTGCAAATTGCGTCGGCTGCCGTTGAGCGGGCACAAGACTTTTCGGTAGCGATGTTCGAAGCCAGAATGTTCGAACTGCTGGCTCCCGTACTCGAGAACTGATCTGATTCCGGATATTGACCCGCGACAAGCTTCAATCGAGGTGAGCAGCCCGCTGATGGCGAGTGCCTGCGAAACAAATCACCAGCACGCAACGAGCTCAATAGGTCGACGCACGCGCGTGTTGTTTGTCGCGCACTCGGCGCTCTTGGGCGGGGCCGAGTTGTGCCTGGACACGACGCTCGCGAATTTGGATCAGGCGCGATTCGAGCCCTTCGTGTTATTCGCGGGCGACGGGCCGCTTGTGCCGCGTGCCCGTGACTACGGCTGCCACGTCGACGTCTGGCCGCTAAGTTGGTGGCTTTGTTTTGAGCAAGGTTGGTGGTACTTCAAGAACCTGCTGATGGGATCCGTTCCGCGGATCACCCGCTTGGCGAGTTTCCTGCAAAAGCACGAGATCGACCTGGTTTACACGAACACCGCAGTAGTTTTTGAGGGGGCCATCGCAGCCAGGCGCGCCGGCGTACCGCATGTTTGGCACGTGCACGAAGTCCTTTCACCCGATCACATGCGACCTCGGCTCCTGCCGCTCAAGACGATCGCCGGATTGATCGACAAGCTTTCGCAGCGTGTGATCTTCGAGTCGGAATCGAGCCGCGGAATTGCCTCGCGGTGGATTGCCACCGAGAAATCGCTCGCCATCCCGAACTCCGTGCGCTTGCAACCGCCCGCGGAGCCCGATACTGCCGCGGCGCGCCATCGCTTAGGTCTGCCGCTGGACACAACGGTGTTCACGTTCTTGGGTCGTTTTTCGGAGCGTAAGAATCCGCTGTTGTTCGCCGAGGCCTTGGGGCGGTTACCTGGCGATCGCAGCGCCTTTGGCCTGTTTGTCGGCGAGGGCCCGTTGGCGGGCGAACTAGCGGCCCGGTTGGCGGTCTTGAATCTTGGCGAACGGACGCGCGTGCTGCCATTTCAGTCCGACGTGAGCGACGTGCTCTCGGCCAGCGACATCGTCGTGTTGCCATCCAACGAAGAATCGTTCGGTCTGGTATTGGTCGAAGCCGCGGCCTTTGCCAAACCGGTTATCGCCACGCGTACCGAAGGCCCTGCCGAAATCGTCGTTGATGGCGTCACCGGGCTACTGGTCGCCCCACGCGATATCGAACGACTGACTCAGGCTCTATCGCAATTGCTTGAGGACTCCGCACTACGGGAGCGCATGGGACGCGCCGCGGCCCAGCGCGCAGCCGAACTGTTTTCGGCCGAGGGAAACACACGCCGCATCGAGCAGACACTCCTTGATGCGCTTGGCGTTCGGCGGGCCGCTGGATCCGCGGAGGTTCGCGCCACGTGAACGCCGCGCTCGTGAGTGTCGTCATTCCGGTGTTCAACGGCGCGGACTTCGTGCCGACCGCGATCGATCACGTCCTGGCGCAGACCTATCGTCCGCTGCAAATTGTCGTCGTTGACGATGGATCGACAGACAACACGGGCGAGGTGCTAGCGCGTTACGGCGATCAGATCGAATTGGTGCGGCAGAAGAATCGGGGCGTTGGCCATGCCCGCAACACCGGCATTGCCGCGTCCCTGGGCGAGTATGTGGCCTTTCTCGATCAGGACGACTGGTGGCGCCCCAACAAGATCGCGCGGCAAGTGACCAGCCTTGAGTGCGATCCGGCGCTAGGGCTCGTGCACACGGGCGTGGCGTACTTCGACGAACGATCGCAGGATTACACGCGACCGCTCAATCCTTTGGCTCGGCCCGAGTTATTGCAGGGGGAGTGCTTCCACCAGTTGCTCGCCGAAAACCACATCCGTAATTCGAGCGTCATGGTTCGCCGTGGTCTGCTGACCCAAGTGGGTGCCTGCGATCAGGCCATATCGGGCAACACAGTTCAAGACTACGATCTCTGGCTCCGTCTCTCGCGCGTGAGTCGCTTCGCCTATTTGCCGGAACAACTCACGGTGATTCGCCTGCACGAGCAACAAGGGACCTGGGATCGCCGCCAAATGCTCAGTGAGGAGGCCCATCTGCTCGAGCGCGTGCGCTATCAACAGCCGAGCATTTCGCACGAGCTGCGTGGTCGCATGTCGAGCGTTTACGATGCGTTGGGTGTCGCCCACCTGGATGCTGGCGAGACGCGTGCCGCGCGTCGCGCCTTTGCGCGCTCGCTCAGTGAGCGATTAACAGCGCGCGGGGCAGCGCTCTATCTGGCGACCTGGTTGCCGAACAGCGCACGAGAAATGCTACGTCAAACGCGTCGCGTCGCGGGGGCTACGCGATGACCGCACCCGGACCATTGACGTCTTTTCAGCATGCCGAAGCCACCTCGCACCCAATGCGAACACCATCCTCGGCGTCGCTCCCTCGCGTGATCGCCAAGCGCGCCGCTGGCATCGTCGCCACACTACTGGTGTTGCCGGCGTTCGTGGCTTACCAGATCGGTTGCGTCGTGTTAGGGCCGGTCAAGGCGTTCGCCGGCTGGTCGCAGGCATTGTGCCTTCTGCCCGGTCTGATGGGCGAGTACTTGCGTCGCGCCTTTTACCAGTTGGCACTCGCGCGCTGCGGTCAGGATGTGTGCCTTACCTTTGGCACGGTGATCTCGCATCCCACGGCCAGCCTGGGAGATCGCGTATACGTCGGCGCGTTCTGCGTGCTGGGTGATGTCACGTTGGAAGAAGACGTGCTCTTAGGATCGCACGTGTCAATCATCAATGGCGGAAAACAGCACGGCATCGAGCGCCTCGACGTACCTGTTCGTGAGCAGCCGGGGCAATGGCGACGAATCACAATCGGCCGTGACAGTTGGATCGGCGATCGCTCGGTCGTGCTGGCCAACGTGGGGCGACATTGCATCGTGGGAGCCGGCTCGGTCGTCGTCGCTCCATTGGACGATTACGCGATCGCGGTCGGCAATCCCGCGCGCGTGCTGCGGTATCGAAACCAGGACGCAATGTCCTCCGCCGAATCGAATGCCGACGCGTGAGATACATCGCCAGACGTGGCGACATTAAGCAAGTATGTTTAATTGGGTTGTACCGAATCTGCGGCTGGCCAGCGTGCTCGATCTGACGATCGACTTGCTCGCGCGGCAAGGGCTGCGCGGTTTGCTACTCGACGTCGACTGCACCTTGAAGGATCATGGTGCTAATGAGTTTCGAGCGGAGATCGGTGATTGGATCGAGGGCTTGCGCCGGGCCGACGTGCGCATGTGCTTGCTCTCGAACGGGCGACCGCAGCGAATCGGCCGACTCGCCCAACTGCTCGACGTCCCCTACGTCGCGCAAGCGATGAAGCCCTGGCCTGCGGGCTGCCGAGCCGGGGTAAGTCGTTGCGGCCTGCCGCCGCACGAGGTGGCCGTTGTGGGGGATCAACTGTTCGCAGATATTCTGGCCGGTCGCCTGGCCGGATTGTTCACGATCTTGGTGACACCAACTTCGCCGATCGAGCCTTGGTTTACGCGGCTGAAACGACCGCTGGAGCGCCCCGTATTGGCGTGGCTCGATCGCCAGCAGCGCGCAGCCGAGCTGGAATCGCCGTCGAGAAAGTAGGACTGTGAGTCGATTGGTAGACAGAAACGAGTTGCCCCTGCCTGACGCCGACTCCGCTCCGCGCGCCGGCGACCTGGCGCCGCGCACCACTGCGCTGTTGTCGCGCGGCAGCATCTGGAGCACGATCAGCCCGTATCTCTCGATCGCGCGCCCCGATCACTGGATCAAGAACGCCTTCATGGGCTTGGGCGTGCTGCTGGCCTTCTTCTATTATCCTGACACGCTCGGGTGGGGGGCATTTGGCAAGGTGCTGTGGGCTTTGATGACCACGTGCCTGGCCGCTTCGAGCAACTACGTACTCAATGAGATTCTCGATGCTCCGAAGGATCGGCATCACCCAGTCAAGCACGCCCGGCCAATTCCCGCGGGGTTGGTCAAGCTGCCGATCGCTTATGTCGAGTGGATTGCGTTGGGAGCGCTGGCGCTGGTTGCCGCTTGGCAACTGAATGTGGCCTTCGCCGCTTCGACCGCGGCACTCCTCTTCATGGGGCTGGTCTATAACGTGCCGCCGGTCCGTTCGAAGGAACTGCCGTACATCGACGTGCTGAGCGAATCGGTCAACAATCCGCTACGGCTGCTGCTGGGCTGGTTCGCGGTGACGGCCGCCGCCGTGCCGCCAGTGACCTTGATGGTCTTTTACTGGATGATCGGTGCGTTCTTCATGGCGAGCAAGCGGTTCGCCGAGTATCGCTCGATTGGCGACCCAGAAGTCGCCGCCAACTACCGCCGCTCGTTCCGCCATTGCAACGACCAGCAACTGCTCGTCAGTATGTTCTTCTATGCCACGGCCGCGGCGCTGTTTCTCGGTATGTTCATCATTCGTTACCACTTGGAATTGATCTTGAGCGTGCCGCTGATCGCCGGCTTCTTCAGTATGTACATGCGCATGGCCCTCAAGAAGGATAGCGCCGCCCAAAATCCCGAACGGCTCTATCGCGAGTCGGGGTTGATGGTCTATCTGGTGATTTGCGTGGTCGCGTTCGTCGGTTTGATGTTCGTGCACATCCCCTACCTGCACGAGCTGTTCAATGTGCCCGAGTCGGACATGCCCACGTTGTGGCACATTTGATGACGACCGCCATCGACACCAAGCAGGCTAATGACCCGACGCGGCGTGCGGACGATCCTGCGGGCCGCGGCTCCGGGCTATCGCCCACGCCAAACCCCGCGCAACCGTCGCGCTCGATTACGCTGCCGCTCGTCGCCATCCTGGTCGCCGGCCTCGTCGTGCGAGCGCTGCTCTGGACCTGGTTCGCCGGGCTTGATTTGCACGACGACGAGCGCGACTACAACGCGCTGGCGGTCAGTCTGGCCCAGGAAAACGCCTATCGGCTCGAAGGGCAGACGACGTCGATTCGACCGCCGCTCTATCCGCTGGCCGTGTCGCTCGTTTATCGCGCCCTGGGCGTCCGTACTGCCGATGAGCTCGCTGGGGCGCAGCATGCCGTACGCGCGCTACAAGCGATCTTGAGTCTGGCGACGGTGCTCTTGGTCTATCGATTGGCGAGCGACCTGTTTAGCACGCGCGTCGGGCTCTGGGCCGCGGGCATTGTCTGCTTTTATCCGTCGCTCTTGGCCTACAACAACTTGATTCTGACCGAGACGCTGTTCACCTTTTGGCTAACGCTCAGTGTCTGGCTCGCGGTGCGCTACTTGCGCAGCGGCGACTGGCGCTGGGCGGTCGGCACGGGCGCAGCGATCGCCCTGGGGGCGCTCACCCGTAGCGCCCTGTGGATGTTTCCGCCAGCACTCGCGCTCTTTTGGATGGTGCTGGCCTCGGGCGGTTGGCGCGTGCGGCTGGTCGGGCCACTCTACATGATCGCGACGTTTTCGCTTGTCATCGCGCCGTGGGCCGTGCGCAATACTCGGCTCGAGCGTACCTTCACCACGATTGACTCGATGGGAGGGCGCAACGTCATGATGGGCAACTACGAATACACGCCGCTCTGGCGTGCCTGGGACGCCATCGGCATCACGGGCGAGCATGCCTGGTATCGCGTGTTGGCCAAGCGTTACGACAACTTCCGCCAGCTCACTCAAGGCCAACGCGACAAACTCGCCATGCGCGAGGGGGTCCGCTTCATGCTGGCCAATCCGGCACTCACCGCTCAGCGCGACGTCGTCAAATTCTTCAACTTCTGGCAGCTTGAACGGGAAGTCGTCGCCGCCGCCGGACGCGGACTGTTCGGGCAATTGCCGACCGTCGTCGTGCTGCTGCTGACAATCCTGATTTTTGGTTCATACGCTCTGTTATTCGTCGGAGCGGTGGTTGGCGCGATCGCGGCTCCTCCCATCGACTGGCGCGCCCACCTGATGTGTGGGCTGATGGTCGCTTTCCTCTGTGCGCTGCACACGGCGGTGTTCGCCCATTCTCGCTATCATTTGCCCCTCGTGCCAATCCTGGCCTGCTACGCCGCGCAGGCCTTGGTCCAGCGGCGGTGGATTTGGACCGCGCGGCGCAGGTGGTTTTGGTTCGCCACGGCCGTGGCCAGCGTGTTCGTGGCTGCCTGGCTGTTCGAGATTGTCTACGTCGACTTCGACAAATTTGCCGACATCATGCGGCGCGGATGAACTAGATGCCAGGCATTTGTGGACTACTGCTGAAGCAAGCGCCATCCAGCGCCGCGGAGCGATTGTCGCAGCTCTTGCGCCCGTTGGAGTTGTTTGACTGGTATCGCGGTGAGTCGCAGACCGACTTCGCGGCCGGTTGGGGGCTTGCCCGTGTTTCGTTGGGCTTCGTCAATACGGCCCCGCAACCGGCCACCAACGAAGATCGTTCGCAATGGTGTGTGCTCGATGGCGAACTGTTTGACACCGCGGCACTGCGCCGCGAGCTGTTGGCGGCGGGTTGCCAATTTGAAACCGACGGCGACGCCGAACTGCTGCTGCACGGGTTCGCGGCCCAGGGACCGGCATTTCTCAGTCGATTGAACGGCAAGTTCGCGGCCGCCATCGTCGACTCGCGCCACCGACGGCTGACGCTCGTAAACGACCGCTTCGGCATGAAGCCGCTGTATTACGTAGCGACGGTCGACGGACTGCTGTTTGCCTCGGAAATCAAATCGCTCTTAGCCGATCGGCAATCGCCGCGGCAGCTCAATCTGCGCGGGCTCGCGCAGTTCTTCAGCTTCGGCCAGTTATTTGGACAAGACACCTTCATCGCAGGAATCGAAGGGCTGCCTGCGGCGGCTTGCCTCACCTACGACGCGCCGACCGGCGACACCCACGTCGAGCGGTACTGGCAACCCGCTACGGCGCCGTCGGCTGTGCGCACCGATACAGCCTGGCTCGACGAGGTCGACTCACGCTTCGCCGCCGCGGTCGACCGACAGACGCGCGACACCGACGGGTTGGGCATCTCGCTATCCGGCGGGCTCGATTCGCGACTGATTCTCGCGCTCGTCGATCATGCACGCGTGCCCGTCACTTCGCTCAGCTTGGGGATGGCCGGATCGTTGGATCATCGCTGTGCCGAGCAAATGGCCGCGCTCACCAACCGCCGACATCACAGCCATTTGTTAAGTCATGAGTTTCTCCACGATTTTGCCAGGCACATGCGGCACATGGTCCATCTGACCGATGGGCACTACTTGTCGCAGTGCATCGTCATCCCCACGCTTCCGGTCTATCGGCAGCTCGGTATCAAAGTGCTACTGCGCGGCCACGCCGGCGAACTGCTGCACATGGGCAAGGCGTATAACTTTTCGCTCGACGATGCTGCGCTGGCAATTGTCGACGAGTCGCAACTCGAAACCTGGCTGTGGCAACATCTGCGCGCTTACATGCTCGACGCCGTCGATGGGGCACTGCTGGCCGCGGCCGACACCGCGGAAGTCGAGCAACTTGCTCGTGATTCAATGCGGCAGGCGCTCGCGGGTTCCTCGGGTGTCGAGCCCGTGCTGCAGCGCGTCTGGCATCTATTCATCAGCGCGCGTTTGCGGCGAGAAACGGCCCTCTCGATGGTCGAGTTCGGCTCTGTGGTCGAGACGCGGTTGCCCTATCTCGACAACGACCTGGTCGACACGCTGCTGGCCGCTCCCCCACAGTTGAAGCTTGGCGAAGCGATGCAGCAGCACATGCTCGCGCGGCGCAAGCCAGAATTCCTGACCATCCCGAACGCCAACACTGGCACGCGGATCGGCGCGGGGCGCGTCGCGCAAAAGCTCGCTACGCTACGGATGAAGGTTCTGGGAAAGCTCGGGGTGCCCGGTTATCAACCTTACGAGCGCTTAGGGCTTTGGTTGCGGCGCGAGCTGGCTCCGCTGGTGCGCGACCTGCTGCTGGCCGAGCGAACGCTCGATCGCGGCGTGTTCCGCCCCGACACCTTGCGCTCCGTGGTGGGGCAGCACTTGAATCACCAGCGCAATCACACCTACTTGCTGTTAGCACTGATGATCTTCGAAATCGGGCAGCGCGAGTTTCTCGACGGCGAGGCCTACGAGACCGTCGGAGCAGATAGCGGCGCACTGCCGGTGAGCTCGAGCCCCGCATGATGCACCCAGCATGACGAGCACCGCCGCCATCCAACGCACCGCCGCGCCAGTCGCTGACCCAACGATCGAACCGCGCACTGACAATCGCCGAGCCGAACGTTTGCCGCACATCGCTCATCTCGTTCACGGGCTGACGGTTGGTGGCGCCGAGCGGCTAGCCCTCCGCATGGGCGAGCACCTGCCCGCCGACGAGTTCCGCGTCAGTTACCTCTGTCTCGACGAACTGGGGACTTGGGGAACGGAACTACAGCGGGCGGGCGGAGCCGTACACCTGCTCAATCGCCAGCCGGGTTTCGATTGGCGCTGTGCGCGGCGACTCGCGGCGCTAATGCGTCATGAGCGCATCGATCTGGTACACGCACATCAATACACACCGTTTTTTTATGCACTAGCGGCCCGGCATCTACACGCCCGCCCGCCGATTTTGTTCACCGAGCACGGGCGGTGGTTTCCCGACTTCCCCCGGCCGAAGCGGATGCTGTTCAATCGTGCGCTGTTGGGGCGCCGCGATCGTATCGTCGGGGTTGGTGAAGCAGTGCGTCGCGCGCTCGTCGACAACGAAGGCATTCCGGCCGCTCGCGTGGGAGTGATCTACAACGGTGTCGACCTGACGCCGTATCGAAATCCCGGGCGCGATCGGGTGACCGTCCGTCAGCGTCTTCGACAGGAGCTCGGAATTCCCGAGTCGGCCCTCCTGTTGGCCCAAGTCGCGCGGCTCGATGACTTGAAAGATCATGCCACGGCCGTGCGAGCGATGGTGCGAATTGTCGCAGCAGTGCCGCCGGCATTACTCTTGATCGTCGGCGATGGTCCCGAGCGAACAAAGATCGAGCGGCTCATCGCTGATCTCGGCCTCGAACACCACGTGCGGCTCGTCGGCACGCGTAGCGATGTGCCTGACATTCTGCTTGCGGCCGACCTGTTCCTCCTCTCCAGCAAAAGCGAAGGCATTCCACTCACGGTGATCGAAGCAATGGCGGCCCGGCTGCCGGTCGTTTCGACCGATGTCGGCGGCGTGGGCGAAATCGTCGTGACCAATGAGACGGGGCTGCTTGTGCCGGCTGGCG
This sequence comes from uncultured Planctomycetaceae bacterium, assembly GCA_964495375.1. GTDB lineage: Bacteria > Planctomycetota > Planctomycetia > Pirellulales > JAEUIK01 > JAIESQ01. The sequence goes on from CAZBWM010000008.1 coordinate 124,278, forward strand.
ATGACGTGGCCCTGGCCGCCGCCGCGATCGAGTTGTTGAACGATGCACCGAGGCGCGCTCAATTGGGTGAACAAGGGTTTCGCCGAGCAATCGATAAGTTCGACGAGGCTCGAATGCACCGCGACTACCGCGCGCTCTATGCCGAGATGCTGGCATGACGCGAACTGCGGTCACACAGGATGTCGAACCGACGGCTCTGGCGACCGCCGGCGAACTGCTCGTCTTCGCCGACGATTGGGGGCGCCACCCGTCGAGCTGCCAGCACCTGGTGCGGCGCTTGTTAGGCGACTACCGCGTGCTGTGGGCAAACACAATCGGCACCCGCAGCCCCAAAGCGGATGGCTTCACGCTGCGTCGTGGCTTTGAGAAACTGAACCAGTGGAGGCGCGGGTTGCAGCGCGAGTCGGCGACCATGTCCGTGCTCGATCTGCCGATGCTGCCGCGCGTCGGCGGTTGGCTGGCCGAAACGACGAATCGCGCGCTCGTCGGCGCCCGGTTGAGATTTGCCCTGCGACAGTGCGGGATGCATCGCCCAGTCGTGCTGACGACGTTGCCCTTCGTGGCGAATCTAGCGCGTAACGTGCCACGCAGCGGGCTCGTCTACTATTGCACCGACGATTTCAGCCACTGGCCCGGTGCCGATCGTGACTCGCTGCTGGCCGCCGAACGCGAGACGCTCGCTCAGGCCGACCTGGTGCTGCCGGTTTCGCGCGCGCTGGAAGCTCGCCTGCAGGCAGCCGCGCCTGCGCAGTCTCGCGTCCAGTACTTTCCGCACGGGGTCGATTGCCGGCACTTCGCGCGTACTCAGTCGGCCACACCTGTCGCAGAGGTCGCCCGCTTACCGGGCCCGCGCATCGGGTTCTTCGGTCTGATCTACGAGAAGCTCGACTTCAAACTGCTGTCGGCCGTGGCGCGGCACTGGGCCACGGGCAGCCTGGTTTTGATCGGGCCGTGCGACTACTGCCCCGATGAGTTCCGTGGCTTGCCGAACGTCCACTTGCTGGGGGCGCAACCGTACCAAGATCTTCCGCAGTGGCTGGCCGGCCTCGACGTGCTGCTACTGCCTTATGTGAACGACGAAATGATCCGCCAAAGCTCGCCGCTCAAGCTGCGCGAATGCCTGGCGGCCGGCAAGCCGACGGTCAGCGTCGATGTGGCGGAAGTGCGGCGCCTCGAACCCCACGTGCGGGTGGCTACCAATTGCGCGGAATTTGTGGCGGCGGTCGGGCAGGCATTGGCTCCCGAACCGGCTCAGGCCCCCCGCGATCGGCAAAACGCGGTCGCCGACGATGATTGGGACTGCCGGGCGGCGGAATTACGACGATTGATTGAATCGTTACCAGCGCGGAACGTATATTGAATCTTACGACTCGCCCTGGGTGCGCCTCGCGCCGGCGGCGGAGTCGTTTGGCCGGGAGTTGTCAGTGCCACGCGTTCTGCATCTGCGCACGGTGACCGGCCATGGCGGCGGCCCTGAGAAAACGCTGCTCAACAGCCCGCGCTTCATCGACCCCGAGTACGAGTTGCGGCTCGCCTACGTGCGCCCGGCCAACGATCGGGCGTACGACCTGCCGGAGCGCGCTGCACGGCTGGGCGTGCGGTTGCTCGATGTGCCGGAGCGCGGACCGGTCGATCCGCGCACTCTCTGGCGTTTGGCGGCCGAGATTCGCCGCTTCCGCCCCGACATCCTACATCCGCACGACTACAAGACGAACGTGCTGGCCGTGCTGCTGGCGCGAATCTTCCGGCTCAAGCTCGTGACGACGTTGCATGGCTACGTGACGATCGGCGGCCGGCTCGATTGGTACTATCGGCTTGATCGTTGGGCGATCCGTCGCATGGATCATGTCATTGTCGTCAGCGACGACTTGCTCGATGTGGTCCGCGATATCGGCGTGCCGGCCGAGCGCGCCTCGCTGATCGAGAACGCCATTGATGCCGCCGAGTATCGCCGCCGTGTCCCGGCCGCCGCTGCCAAGGTGCGACTGGGCGTGCCGCCAGGGCGCTTCGTGGTTGGCGCGGTCGGCAGGCTCGCCCCCGAGAAGGGCTTTGACAATTTGATTCGAGCCGTGGCGCGGCTAGTGAAGGACCATTGGGATATCGAGTTATGGATTGCCGGCGAAGGAGAGGAACGCGAGCGACTCGTTGCGCTGGCCGCGGAACTGAACCTCGGCGAGCGCGTGCGACTGTTGGGTCAGCGCAGCGATCTCCTTGAGTTGTATCAGGCCTTCGATGTGTTCGTGCTCAGCAGCTTACGAGAGGGCCTGCCGAATGTCGTGCTCGAGGCGCTGGCCATCGAAGTGCCCTTAGTTGCGACATCCGTGGCAGGCGTGCCGCGCGTCCTCGAAAACGGGCAAAGCGGCTTCATCGTACGTTCGGGTACGCCTGAGGAACTGGCGGGCGCAATCAGCTTGCTGTTGGACGATGAGCAACTGCGCCATCGCTTTGCACGGGCCGGACGTCGCACGGTCGAGGAGCGTTACAGTTTCCGAGTGCGGATGGAGAAGGTGAAACGAGTCTACGACAACGTCCTGGGGAAAGTCGCGACAACCATTCCGTTCGCTGCGAATCCCGCCGTCGAAACCGATCCGCCACGTCCGCCGCGTCCCCAGCCCGACCGTAGCGGGACCGAGTAACGCGGATCGCCGCATGTCGACCGCGCCGCGCATACCATCGTCCGATCTCGCCGCGTGCCCCACCGACGTACGAGTTAGCTTGGCGCAATTGAACATCGAAATTCGCGATGATGCGGCGCTGGATGTCTCCCGCGCATACCTTGAACGACGCGGCGCGTCGATTTACCAACGCCCTGAGTGGGACCAGGTATTCCACATTTACGGCCTTGAAACGCTCCGGCTCTCCGCCTGGCGCGACGGCGCGATGGTCGGTCAACTGCCACTGGTCTGGCAGTCGAGCCGACTGCTCGGACGCCGGCTCATCAGTTTGCCGTGGTTCGACACCGCGGGCGTGTTGGCGGACGACGTAGCGGCCCGCGATGTTCTGCTGGTAGCAGCGCGCGAGGCGGCCGCACGGCGCCAGGTACCAGTCGTCGAGTTGCGGCAATCGCAGGCGGTCGACGGTTGGCCCATAGGCGACACCGATAAAGCACTCTTACGCCTACGGCTGACCGCGGACCCGGACGAACTCTGGCGCGGGTTTTCGGCCAAGGTGCGCAATCAGGTTCGCAAAGGGGAGAAGTCGGGGCTCACCGTCGAACGGTCGCGCGACAGCGACGATGCGCTGCGGCTATTGGCGGAGTTCATCGGCATCTATGCGACGAACATGCGCGACATGGGTAGCCCCTCGCACAGCGAGCGTTTTTTGGCAAAAGTTGCCGAGTCGTTTCCCCAAGAATGCAGGATCGCCATCGTACGAGTCGAGGGACGCGCAATTGGTGGCGGGCTAACTCTGGCCAGCGGGTCCTGCGTCGAGATCCCTTGGGCTTCCAGCCTGCGAAAGTTCAGCGCGTTGTGCGTCAATCATGTTATGTATTGGCACCTGTTGCGCGACGCCTGTCTGGCCGGCTGTGAGTGGTTTCATTTCGGACGCAGCACGATCGACAGTGGGCCGTTTCATTTCAAGCAACAATGGGGGGCCGAAGCCATGCCGCTCGCCTGGCATACCTGGAACGAAGGCCAACAACGCGCACCGCGCAACAGCCAAAAACTTCAAACGGCTTCACGTCTCTGGCAGCGGCTGCCGTTGGCGGTTGCCCGTCGTTTGGGGCCACACTTGATTCGACACCTCCCGTAATGGGGCAGCTAACGTCGGATTTGGCTTATTTCATGGTCGCAATTGCCTCGGTGATTTCCTAACCGGCAAATTCGGCAAAGTCGGATACGCCGGTTTGCCGATAACCATTCTTGGTGCGCAAAGCGTTGGTCCGTTAGCGGTTCGGGCGACGAATCGAGTTCAGCCTGCGGATTTGTTCCACGTCGCCAAGCCGACGTATACAATCAGGGCGTACGCGGGGCCCAGGCGGGCTGCTCCTCGATGGGAGAATCGGCGATGCGAAAACTGTTGACAGTCGTGGCAACGCTCGTGGCGGCAGTCGCCCTAGCGCCGTACCTCGCGCACGCGCAGGGGAACGCCTATCGCGGCGGCGGTATGAACCGGCTGCAATATCCTTACGCCAACAAGCCCGCCGTGACACCCTGGCTCGAGTTGTTCCGCCTGGCGCCGATGGAACTCAATTACTACAACTTGATCAAGCCGCAGCTCGACCAGCTTGATACGAATCGTAGCACGGGAGCGGCAATTCGGCAGTTGGATCGCGATGTCGATTCGATGCAGGGCCTGACCGGCGGGAACGAACGCGGCGTCAAGACAGGTCATGCCAGCATTCATGGAAACCACTCGCACTTCTACAGCGGAATAAACCCGGCAGGTGGCACGTCGAGTGGTGCCACGGGCGGTCGTGGTATGCCACGCCGCTCGACCATGAAGGGTCGCGCACCGGGTTACGGGCAAACGCTCTCAGGACAGTTCGGCGCCAACTATTCGGCACGTGGTGCCGCGAACGCAGCCAGCGGCGGTGCCGCCGGCGCCGGTAGCTAGTCCCTTTGCCACGACTCCCTGCTGGTGATCGCGCGACGCCGGATATGGAACCGACCAGCCGAGCACCAGTCGCGTGGCGGACGACGTTCGGCTCGCAGAACGTTGGCGCACGTCGCCATATCGGACCGCTGGCCTTGCTGGTAGCGGCCTGGTTGTGGTTCGTCGGCTCACTGCTGACCGGACCCGGCAATCTTTACTTGATCGACACGTCACTCATTGATGTGCCGTTCCGGGTAGCCGCCGCCAGGATGCTCCGCGATGGGCATTTCCCGTTCTGGACTTCGCAAATCCAGTGCGGATTCTCCCTGTTCGCCGACGGTCAGACGGGCGTGCTCTATCCCCCGTTCGCGCTCTACGTGCTCAGCCCGACCCCGACCATGCACGATTGGTTCATGGCTCTGCACTACCTGGGGGCCGGGCTGGCGATGTATTTGTTTCTGATCGGTCGCGGTTTGCACCCGCTTGCGGCGACCTTGGGCGCCGCCATTTACTTCGGCGGCCCGATCATGCTTGCCGCTCACGTTGTCGTGGGCATGGTCAGCACACTTGCCTGGTTGCCACTGGCGCTTTGGTGCATCGATCGCTACGCCCAGGGGCAACCGTCCGCAGCCTGGTGGTGCGCGATCGTCAATTGCCTGCTATTTTTGGTCGGCATGCCAAATGCAGTGCTCATGTGTTTGATTATCGAGTGTGCATTTCTGGCCTGGACTGTCTGGCCAGGTGGCTACCAGAAAGTGGCACGCGGCGGGCTGGTGATCTTTGGCGTCGGCGCTGCGCTGGCTGCCGTGCAGATCATCCCAACTTACGATTACTACCGCCAATCGCATCGCGGCGACGGGGTCCATTGGGCAGCGATCGAAACAAATTGCGTTCACACGCCGCGAGAGATCGCTTCGATGGGTGTCTGCCAGGCCGTCAATATTCCGACAAATTGGATAGGCTATGCACTGATCACCGCATTGGCCGTACTATCCCTGACCGTCGGCCTGCGCCGCGAGGCCTTGCTCTGGTTGGCGCTGGCTCTCCTCTCCCTGGCGCTGGCCACGGGCACGCCCGAATTTCTCCTGCGACTTTGGTACTGTTTGCCGGTGATTTCCTGGTTTCGCTGGCCCATGCTGTATTTGCTGCTGATGCACCCGACGCTGTGCGTTTTCATTGCGTTTGGGGCGGATACCTGGCTACGGCAACTGGCACGCGGTACCAGCGATGGTTTGCAGTTCGGACAACAGGTAATCGCCTATGTCGCCATTGCTGCCGCCATCATCGCCGTCGATTGGCACACGCTCGGCGAGTGTCAATCACCCCCGGGCTATTACGAACGGGGCTCGCGAGCCATCATCGACACGGCTCATCGTGCGAAGAGTTTCCGCCTGCTGCCACTGCTTCACGGCGCCGTTGAAGGACGCGAGCTTCCCTACGATCAGCGTTTTTGGTCGTCTCGACGGCAAGCCGACAGCCTAAGCGTTCTAGCGCCTAACTATTCGCTGTTGCATGGCGTGCCGACGGTTATCCTCAAAAACCAGGTCGATGCCGTGACCCCGCGTGCTTTTACCGAGTTGATCACCACGGCGCCGCGGCTCACCGAAGCTTTCCTGCGCGTGGCCGCCGTGACGCATGTGTCTGACATCGAATCAATTACCGGACCGCTGGCCCGCGTGATCGATATCCGCTCCACTGACCCAGCGTTCTTCTACGCGGTGCGCGACCCCCTGCCGCGAGCATGGCTTGTCGGCGAGACGCTGGTGCTGCCCAATTCCGCCGACCGATTGCGACACATCCTCACAACCGATTTCGATTGCCGACGCGTGGCGGTGGTCGAAACACCCGACGCGGCGCTCCCCGCGCCCCCCGCGGGAAGCGCTACCCCACCGAAGGATGCCGCCGGCGAAGCGTCGCTTTCGGAGCCCAGCCCTGGCAATCTGGTGATCGACGTACACGCATCGAGCGAGGCCATGCTCGTGGTAGCCGATCGATATGCGCCAGAAATCGCGGTCGAAATCGACGGACTCCCGGCCAAGCTAATCCGCGCGAATCACGCCTTTCGCGGTGTGCGGCTAACAGCGGGAAACCATCGCGTTGAAATGCGATACGTTCCTCGAAAATTCTGGATTGGGGTTGCGATTTCTGTTGTTGCCGCAGTCGCGACCGTCGCAGCCTTGGCATTCCTGCGACTGCGTCGGACCGCCGTGAGCTAGAAACACACGCTCGCACGGCTCCCGACCTTCGGCCGGGCGATCGGTCGCCGGCAGCTTGGATGTGCCCTGACCACCACGGTGGGCGCGCGCCGTATCGGTTGTCACGATCGCTCATTCACGTGGCAACCGAGCGCGAAGCACTTGGCTCAAAATGGCCCTTGACAAATGTACATTATTTTGTATATAAAGCCAGGAGCCGGCTGCCGCTGTCCTTGCGTGTCTGTCGGCGCATAGTTGCCTAACACGACGCCGAACCGCCAGTGCTGTGGCTTGCCGCGGCCGGCGCCCGCCGAGCCATTCCGTACAATTTCCCTGAGATAAGGAGTGCAATACTCTCGCGCTCACGGTGCGCGAGGTCTCGAACCACCTGCGACCATGTCTCTCCCCAAGGGCCCCACGCGATCAGAGTCGTGCTCCAGGCGCCGGATCGAGAGTTCGTTCGCGGTGCGCGCCGAGGTAGAACGCCCGCAACAGATCGCCGCTCCCTCAAGGGTCCCACGAGTCTCTCGTTAACGGATCGGGCGGAGCGCCGTTCCGCGGTGCGCGCCGAACTGAAATACCGCAACAGATCGCCGCTCCCTCAAGGGTCCCACGAGTCTCTCGTTAACGGATCGGGCGGAGCGCCGTTCCGCGGTGCGCGCCGAACTGAAATACCGCACAGATCGCCGCTCCCTCAAGGGTCCCGCGAGTCTCTCGTTAACGGATCGGGCGGAGCGCCATTTCGCGGTGCGCGCCTGTGGAAAGCAAGGGCAAGAAGTGCCGTGACAAATCGTGCGAGCGAGTCGCCGGGCGAAGCAGCCCGGCCAGAACACGATCCGCGACATGCCTCATGGAGCACCGGAAAATGGAGGATTTTCCCGCGACGGCCCCGCGCAGGCGGTTTTTCACCGACGTTTGTGAGGCCAGCACACCACTAAAGAATAAAGAAAACTTTTGTTGACAGCGCTGCTGGGTGACCTCTATTCTGCTCCCCAGAGGGAAGTTCTCAATCTTGTGCGACAAGCGTGCTGCCGGAACAACACGCTTGCATCCGCATTGAAGAGGATCTCGCGCAGCTCTCGGGGGAACAGTAGCGTCCGGTTGGCAGGCAGTTGCCACCGGTGCAGTCGGCGCTTAGCAGTCGCTGGCGGAGCCAGCACTCGGGCAGGTCCGGCGAGATAGCGGCGCGCCAGCCAGTGAAGGTGGGGGATGTCACAGAGTCAGGGATGGTTTGCGCGCCGCTCCGCGCGCCTCAGTCAAACGAAACGAATTGCCGCGAATACGAATCGCCGAGCCCACCGACGTCTCAACGTCGAGACTCTCGAAGCTCGACGCGTGTTGCACCACGCCGGCGGCGACGACGGCCCGCCGGCGACGCTCGATCCGACGTTCGACCTGCCGACTGATACCGTGTTGACCGCCCCCTCGGCCGCGGCCGGCGCGGCCGTCGCTAGCACGATCCCGGCGCTGAGTAGCCTGCCCAGCGCGCAAGCGACGGTTTACCTCGACTTTCTCGGCTATGTCGAGCCGGTCTGGGGCTTCTACTCGAACATTACCACGCCGGTCTTCGATCTCGATGGTGACGCCACGAGCTTCAGCACGAATGAGATCACCGCCATCACGCGCATCTGGCAGCGCGTGAGCGAGGACTTCGCACCGTTCAACATCAACGTGACGACCGTTAATCCATTCGATTTCAGCAACGGTAAGGCGGTCCGAGTTTCCATCGGAGGCAGCGGCTCTTGGACGAGCACGCCCGTCGGCGGTATTGCCTACATCGATTCCTTCACCAATTCGTATCCCAATTCGGTGTTCGTTTTCCCCAATAACCTCAGCAAGAACGAGAAATCAATCGCCGAGGCCGCGTCGCACGAGGCAGGCCACGCCTTCGGTTTGCATCACCAAAGCCTCTACAGCGGCACCACCAAGCTGCTCGAATACAATCCGGGTGCCAATGGCTGGGCTCCGATCATGGGCAACAGCTACGGTGCGACCGCGAGCACCTGGTCGAACGGACAATCGAGCTTGGGGTCGACCGTTTTGCAAGACGACATGACGGTCATCTCCCGTTCTCAAAACGGCTTCGGTTATCGCGCTGACGACCACCCTGCCACTCTGGGCGGCGGCGATGCACTGACCATCAATGGCAATCAGATTAGTGCATCCGGCGTGATCGAGAGGATGACCGACGTTGATGCCTTCACCTTCAGCACCGGCGGGGGCGCCATCGTGCTCAACGTGAACACGATCTCGCTAGGCGCGAACCTCGACTCAATTGCCGAACTCTACAACTCGAGCGGTGTGCTGATCGCCTCGTCGAATCCCTCCAATAGCCTCAACGCTTCGATCAGCACGACCGTACCGACCGGCAACTACACGCTGCTCGTCAAAAGCACTGGCGTCTATGGGTACGTAGGACAGTACACGGTCTCGGGCACGATCAACGCGGGATTGTACGTGTCGGGCTTCACGCCCGCGGCCGATCAGGTCGTGGCTGCCCCGCCGACCGACTTTGTGATTACGCTTTCCGACCCGGTCACGATCGGTTCTGTCAACGCCAGCGACTTGTTCGTCAACGGTATCGCGGCAGACGAAGTGACGATTAACGACTCGCAGCACTTGACGTTTCACTTCAATAACAGCCCCGTCAGCAGCGAAGGCCTGCAAACACTCACCATGTCGGCCGGCGCACTGACACGGGACAGCGACGCCAATCCCTTGCGAAGCTTTAGCGGTACGTTCCGCTACGACCCCACGCCCCTGTCGGTGACTAGCATCGCGCCAACTGTCGGTTCGACCGCCACGCTGCCGCTCACCACACTTGTGTTGAACCTGAACGGCACCTACGCACAGTCATCGGTTAGCAACTCTAGCCTGGTTCTCGACCGTGGCTTCGTGACCGGCGTGACGTTCGTCGACCCCTCGACAATTGCGTTTTCGATCGCCGGACTCTCAGGCGAGGGACCGCTGGGAGTGCAAATGCCGGCCGGCGCCATCACCGATTTGGCCGGCAACCCGAGTGTCGCCTACTCCACCACACTCGACCTCGACTTCGGCACCGTACCTTATACGACGCCGCTGACACCGCTGGCTCCGCTTGGCGGCGGCGTCTACGATCCTGTCGTCAATGGCACGATCGGCGCCACCGACGATTTCGATAATTTCACCTTAGCTGTCCCGGCGGGCCAGTTGCTGAGCGTGAAAGTCGGCCCTAGCGCTGGCACGCTGCAACCGCAAGTGACAATCTACGACCCCAACGGGCAGATCGCCGGGCTTGCCACCGCGGCGGCCGTCGGCGGCGAACTGGTCTTCAGCGGCCATGCTCCGACGATCGCAGGCACCTACACCATTTCAATCGGTGGCGCCAACAATTCGACCGGTGGCTACCAAGTGCAAGTGATCCTCAACGCGGCCCTCGAGCAAGAGCCAACCGGTGGCACCACCAACAACACCCCCGCGGGAGCTCAAAATCTCGATACGGCGTTCGTCGAAATCGGCGGCGGCGGACAACGTGCGGCGGTCTTGGGGAAGACAGACGCACCAATCGGTGCACTGCTCAGCGAACTGGAGCCCAACAACACCCGGGCAACCGCGGACATCGCCGACTTGAATTTCCTCGCCACGCCGTCAAGCAATCTGTACCACCTCTTCTTATCCGGCAGCATTACCGCGGGCGCCAACGCCAGCGACTATTTCCGCCTGGGTGCCCTGCAAGTCGGTGACCAGTTGTCGGTGGCCGCCGTGGGTTCGGCCTCCGGGCGCGGCACGCTTGGGCAACCGCGAATCGACCTGTATCGCGACGTGGCAGGTTCGCTAACTCTAGTGAAGAGCGACATCGGAGGTGGACCCGGGCTCGACTCGGAGTTCTACCGATTTGCGATCGCCACCGATGGCAACTACGTCGTTCAAGTGCGGGGCAATAGCAGTACCACGGGCACGTACCACCTCAATTTGTTTCTCGAAAACTCCGGCGCGGCCCCCAATACCGGCGGCACCGTGACCAGCGAAACCGAGCCCAACAACACCGGAGCCACCGCAAACGACTTGTCGACCAGTTGGCGACGAGTGCAGTACACGTCGCAAACCACCGGCGCCATTTCGGCCAGCGACGTCGACTATCATCGATATCAGTTTCAAGCTGGCGATCTCGTTACAGCGTTCGTTGCTCCCAGTTCCGGTTCGCCCAACACCACGCTGACTCTGTACAACAGCGCCGGCACGTCGTTGGCCGTCGACAACGGCAGCAGCGAGGCGCTCGGCGCGAGCTCGGCGATTTTTAGCTTTCGCATCCCGACGACGGGCAGCTATTACCTCGCTGTGGGATCGGTTGCGGGAGCTGGCTCGGGCAACTACCAACTCATGGTGAACTTATCGGCTAATGCCCCCCCCGCGATGGCGCCAACGGGTTACGACAATTATGCCTTCACGCTGAACTCGGGAGAGATCGCTAGTCTGGCGATCGCGAACCTCTCAGCCGGCCAGGTTCACTTCGAGCTGACCGATGCCCTCGGCACCGTGCTGTCGACCGCAGCGGCTGACGCCACGAATGCCACGGAGGCAATTGCTCGCTTTGCCGCGCCCGCGAGCGGCGTGTACTACGTGCGGGTGTGGGGCGATCCCTATGTCGATTACAACCTGGTGCTGACGCGCAGCGCGATTGTCGAGACCGAATCGAACGATGCCCTGGCTGGCCCACACGCCACTCTTGATGGTGTCGCTGGCGCCGCCGGCTGGCTCGACGCCAATCGACCCACACTGGCGGGCAATCTTTCGTTCGCCGTCGACTCCTTGCAATCGACGCTGACCATGAATGGCACGCTGGGTATTCACCCGCTGTACACGCTGTTGCCACAACTCGCCGGTAGTATGACCACGCAACTCGGTGGCACACTGGTTAGCAACGTGCGACCGCTATCGGTGAGCTTGCCCGGCGGAAGCCAGGTCTCGGCGATCGCGCAACCAGGTCCGTTTATTCCCGGCAGCGGTGCGGGAGTGTTCGCCACGCAGATCACATTGGCCAACGGCTTAGCGGTCAGCAGCCTCTTTCAAAACCTGACAATCGACTTGAGCAGCGCACTCTTGGGTGCTCCGCTCGCAGACATGTCGCAGCAGTTGTTGAACGCGCCGGGAGGCACGATCAGCTTTCCGGCGAGCTCGTTGCTCGTCACTTTGGCCACCGCCGACTACACCTTTGAAGTGCAAGATACGGGCGGATCAAGTTTTTCGCTGGCCGGCTTGGCGCAGCTAAATCAGGCGTCCGGTCCCGCAACACTCAGCGAAGACAGTGGCGTGCTGCATTTGATGATCCCTGTCCAGGTGAGCTTCTCGACGTCGTATCCTGGCATCAACCTGCCGTTCAACTTCACCTTGACCGGCCAGGTCGTAGCAGAATACGAACTGCCGCCGTTCGTCGATCCGATCGACTACTACGAAGTTACGCTCAAGGCAGGGCAAACGCTTCACTTGGGAACAAGCACGGCGCTGGGCGATGGCTCCGGTCTCGTCGCGCACGATCTCGACCCACAACTAGTCCTGTTGACGCCTGCCGGCAGTATCGTGGCCACCGACGATAACTCGGCCAGTGACGGCCGCAATGCGCTACTCGATTTTGTCGCGCAAACCTCCGGTACCTATCGAATCGGCGTCGTTGCACAAAGCGGACGAGGCGACTACGTACTGCACTCGGGCGTAACCGGAGAAGGCTGGCAGCCAGGTGATGCCAATCACGATAACCAAGTGAATGGTCTAGACTACGTCATCTGGGCGGATCACTTCGGCCAGGCGAGCGGTGCCACTTGGGAGCAAGGCGACTTCAACAGCGACGGTGCAGTCGATGGCCTCGACTATGTTTTGTGGTCGGACAACTTCGGACTTGCCGAGCCGGGAGAGGGCGATCATGACCATGAGCATGATCACGAGCCGGCGCCCGGCTCCGGCACGCATACGTCGATCGCAGATCTCAGCGGCGGCCCGGCTTTTATCTTGCTCTCGCCGACACTTGAGTCGGTGACGTCCCATGGAGCCACGAGCACTCCGACAGGAACAACGTCGCCGTCGGCGGGGCACTCGCACAACTTCGTGCATGGAAACAGCCTGGCAGCTCAGGCAGTCGCGTTGGCCCCATCAGTCACGCTTGCGCGGCTGGGAAGCGCTAGTGAACGGCTCGCCCACGATCTGGCACCTTCGTTCCATAGTAACTCGACTGATAGTTCACTCGGAGTACCGTTTGCTGGTCTCGTCGGGTCACCCCATAACGCGGCAACAGTCGGCCTAAAATCGGCAATTTCAGATGCGACGCTCGCCAGGGCAATGGCCGATGCCGTCGACCGAACCTCGCATCTCGACGGTCAGGACTGGCTCGAGCAATGTGCCGAGGCCGTTGCCCGCGGTCGCTCTGCCAATCGACGCGTGCTGCCCTCTCGCTCCTAGT
>CAZBWM010000009.1:0-136508 GCA_964495375.1 uncultured Planctomycetaceae bacterium
ATGCGGCAACTCTACTCCGGGGCCAGCAATACATGCCCCGGCGGTCCAGGTCTCGGGTGGGCCGGCCGCCCGGGTACCCAGGCCGAAGCGGGGTGGGGCTTAGTTTTCAGTGGTTCGGTTTTCAGTTTTCAGTTGCGACTGCGAGCAATTCAACCAGCCGCAACGATTCTTGCTGAAAACTGAAAACTGCCTTCTGAAAACTAAGCGCCAGCGCAAAAAAAAACGGACGAAGCGCCGCGGGGCGCTTCGTCCGCTTGAATGTCGCATGCTCGCACGCGAACCCATAGATTCGGTGCAGGCAGACCAGGCTCAGCTGGCGGCGTCCGTGGCCGGGGCATCGGCCGGAGCGCTACCCGAGGTGGCTTCGGTGCCAGGCATGGTCGAGGCGGGCTCGCCTTCCTTCTTGCAGCCAACAAAGCCAAGGCTCAACAACAGCGCCAACAGGGCGAGCTTCTTCATCTTAGAAGTCCTTACAATAGAACATGTGCGGTTCCGAGGACCAGAATCCACGGGCAACGTGCCGGGACCATCCTCTCAAACTACTAGAGACTCCGGCTCGCAGCTTTATTCCCGGGGCATTAGAATTTCTTTTACCCGGCTCGGCGGGGGCTGGGGAATTGGCCCCCCAAACCGACCGGCTCTGCCTCACCCCAAGCGACGCTAGCAATTGGCGAATAACCGTTTAGGGAATTTTTTCGGGAATAAAGGCCGCCAGGCGGGGCTCTTAGTGGGTAGGCGATCATGATGTCCGATGGCCAAGGGCCTGAAACGACCAACCCACCGCCTGCCGAGGGCGGGGGGGCCGGGCTGAGCAATACTGACTCGACCGGCGGCGGACCGGTCGACGTCACGCGTTTGGTCCTCGAGCATCACGTCGACGTCTACCGCTACGCCTATCGACTGGCCGGCTCGGTGGCCGATGCCGAAGACTTGACGCAGCAGACCTTTCTGTTGGCCCAGGCGCACCGTGCTCAGCTTCGCGATCCGGCCTTGGCGCGGCGGTGGTTGTTTTCGATCTTGAGGCACGAGTTTTTCCGCGGGCAGCGAAAGCAGCGGCCGACTCCCGCGGGCATGCTGGCCGACGTTTGCGATGCGGCTGTTGGGGCCGACGGACGACACGACGGAGCCATCGACCAGGAAGCCTTGCAACGGGCGCTCAACGAACTGCCCGACGAATTCAAGATTGTATTGCTGTTGTTCTACTTCGAGGAGCGTTCGTACCGGGAGATTGCCGAGGAGCTCGAACTGCCGCTGGGGACGGTGATGAGCCGGCTGTCGCGGGCCAAGTGCCACTTGCGCGGCAAACTGAGTGAGCTTGAACCAGCGGAGCGCGTGGCAACGAAAGACAAGGTGGGAGAGAAGTCGGGAGAGCCGAAGGCCAACGGCAAGCACTTACCCGCCAGCCCTCGCAGTCTGATCACGGAATGAGAATCGCTACAGGATCGGGAAGAGGAAGACAGCCCGAGGATGCCAGTCACGGATTGCCAGTCAGAGGATGACCGTCACGGAATGACCCTGCGGAAGGCCGGTGAATTATGACCCACGACGAACAACTGATCGCAGCTCTCGATGCCTTGCGCAATCATGAAGAGCTTGCGCTGCCGGAGTTCGCCGAGTTGGCCCGGCATTTGGAGCAGCATCCCGAGGAAGCGGCCAAAGTCGATTACGCGCTGGAGTTTGATCGACGCGTGTCTTCGGCCCTGCACGAAGTGCCAGTGCCGCCGGGCCTGGCCGAACAACTTTTGGCACGGCTAGCCACGGCCGGTTTCGAGTCCCCGGCTAACATCGAGTCCCTCGTGCCGAGTCCGCTGGCCGGCATGATTGGCAGCACAATAGATCGTGCCGTCGACGAAGCGCACGCCCCCATCGTGACCGAGTCGGTGGTTGCCGCCGCGGTCGATCGATTGTCGGCTGCCCCTACGAGCGAGCGCCCTTGGTCGCGTTTGCAGCTCAGTCGTCGCAGCCTTTCGATCCTCGCTGGCATCGCCGCGCTCGCGGCCCTCTTGCTCTGGGGAGTCTGGCCAACCGGTGAACTCGATCGCGACGGGATCGCATTAGAAGCCAATAGCGCCTTCGCGGAGCTGGCCGGGGCGAACGCGGTCGGCCGACCACTGGGTAGTGCTGACCGCGCGGCAGGCTTCCCCTATAGCGAGCAACTCAAGCGCTTTGCCGAGGTCCGCTGGCAACCGATCGAGCGATTTGTAGGCCGCCGCGGCGTGGCCTTCCAGTTGCGCTCGCCCGCCGGTGTGCTGGGGACGTTGTTCGTCGTCAAACTGCAAGGGGTGGTCCGCGCCCCGGCGCTCAACGCCGCGAGCCTGCCGCATCGGCCGACGATCTACAACGCCGGCTCTGGTGGCCTGACGACCGCCATCTGGCAAGAGCATGGTCACATGTTCGTGCTGGTGGTCGATGGCGATTCCCGCGCGTTCCGAGAGTTCCTGCCGACGGCACAAGCGGTGACGTTCTATTGGCCAGAAAATTACGACGTGCTTCTGGCCACGCGGCGCGCGGCCGCGTAGGCAGCTCGCCGGCGTGGTTTCAATTCACATCGATTACGGCACGCGCTGTTCGGTCTGAATTTTCAGTTGCGCAGCGGCGGCCGCCAGGCGCTGCTCGACCGCGGCCAGGTCGGGGTCGAGCCGCTCGGTGACGCGGCGACGGAGTAAATCGAGTTTCGACTGCGCCCGAGACTTGATCGCCGAGCCGCCAGCGTCGGGCTCGGTGGCGCCCGACAGCTCGCCGGCGATCTGCGTGCCTTGAAAGGCCCGCTCCAGCGACTCGACCTCGGCCAGGGTGGCGGAGCGTTCTTTGTCGAGCGCGGCCTTGGCCTGTGCCATGCGTTGTAGTTCAATTTGGGCATCCGGATGGGGAGCCGCTTGCAAAGCGGCCCGGGCGTCGTCGGCCGAGGTGATCGGATCGGCCGTGGGGGCGGCGGGTCCTCCGCAGCCGGCCAAGATCAGCGCGACGATAAGAAAAGGTCGACGCATCGGTCGGTCTCCTGCTTGTTGGGGTTCAATGCCCAGGGGAGTTTCAGGCAGCGGGCGAATAGCTTAGCGCTAGGAACGAGCGGCTGCCCCCTGACGTAGTCGCCAGCGCTGGCCCCGGTTTAGAATAGTGTCCTTATGGCATTCGCCCTGGCAAGTACGCTCCACAACCGCGCAGCGGAGAAGACGATGTTGGTTAATCGCATTTTGCTCGGCGCCGTGTTGACGTTGTCGATGGCCGCCGCCGCGCGCGGGGAGAACTGGCCCCAGTTCCGCGGCCCGGCTGAAAACGGCATCCCCTCCGAGTCGCGGTTGCCGACCGAGTGGGGCCCCGACAAGAACATCGCCTGGCAGGTCGATCTGCCGGGCAAGGCGTGGTCGCAGCCGGTCGTCTGGGGCGATCGCATTTATGTCACGACGGCGATCCCACAACCCCCGGCAACACCAGCCGCAGCGCCCGCAACCGAGCCGGCCGCGGGCGCAGGCGGTGGCGACGATGCTCCGGCGGCGAAGCCGGCGGAAGCGGCTGTACCCGCGGCGGCTCCGGCAACAGAACCTGCTCCCAGTGAAGCCGCGTCCCAAGATCCACCTGCCAATGGTGAATATCCCCGGCGCCGTGGTGGTGGCCGCGGGCGTGGAGGCTTCGGCTTCGGTGGCGAAACGCCCGACCAGGTCTATCGCTGGGAAGTGATGTGTCTCGATCGCGCGACGGGCAAGCCGATCTGGCAGCAGCTCGCCCACGAAGGGAAGCCGACGCTGCCAATCCATCGCACGAATACCTATGCGAGCGAAACGCCGGTCACCGACGGCGAGCGTGTCTACGTCTACTTCGGCATGATCGGTCTGTTCTGCTATGACACGAATGGTCAACTGCTGTGGAAGAAGGATCTCGGCAGCTTTCCGATGATGCTCGGCTGGGGAACGGGGAGCTCGCCCGCCCTCGACGGGGATCGGCTGTTCATCCAGTGCGACAACGAGAAGGAATCGTTCCTGGCGGCCTTCGACAAGCGCACGGGCGACGAGCTGTGGCGCGTGCCGCGTGATGAGAAATCGACCTGGGCGACTCCGTACATCTGGCGCAATAAAGTGCGCACCGAACTGGTCGCCGCCGGCGGTCGCAAGATGCGCGCCTACGATCCGGCGACGGGCGAACTGTTGTGGGAGTCGGGCAACGCCAAGGGGCGCTGCTCGGCCACGCCCGTCGGGACCGACGAGTTGCTGTACGTTGGCGTCGGCGGAGGTCCGGGCGGACTGGGCCCGCTGGTGGCCATTCGCGCCGGCGCCAAGGGTGACATCACGTTGCCCAAGGATCAGAAGTCGAGCGACGCGGTCGCCTGGCTGGTCGAACGATCGGGGCCGTCGATGGCTTCGCCCTTGGTCTATCAAGGATGCTTGTACGTGCTCGACCAAGGGGGCGGCATCGTCGGTTGCTACGACGCGGCGACCGGTGTGCAGCATTACCGCAAGCGAATCGACGGCGCCCGTGGCTTCACGTCTTCTCCGTGGGGCTACGATGGGCGCGTTTACTGCCTAGATGAAGAGGGGCAGACGTTCGTGCTGGCGACTGGCCCTGAGCTTAAGGTGCTGGCCGCGAACAAGCTCGACGACCGCTTCTGGTCATCGGTGGCCGTGGCGGGAGATCACCTCTTGCTGCGCGGCGTGCAGAAGCTGTACTGCATCGCGCCGTAGGGTAGTCAATGGCAGCTGGCGAAAGTGGGCCGTGGCACGGCCATCCTGGCCGTGTTCATCAGGGGCTGGAAGCCCCAGCCACGAGCATTGGCGACTGGCGCTTTCGCGCGGCCGGCAGGCTATAATCCCGGTCCGCTTGAAATCGTGCCACCTTCCGGGGGATACCCACCGATGCCACGCCCGCTATTCGTTTCGCTCTGCTTGTGCTTGTTGCTGACGATTGCGCGAACATCTCCCGCCGCCAAGGCCGGGACTAGCGCGGACGTCGGCGCCGCGATGACTGCCGCGGCGCAGAAATTCTTGAAGACGCTCGACGCCAAAGCGCTGGCCGTCGCCACGATGAAGTTCGACGACCCCGCGCGCGTCGACTGGCACAACATTCCCAAGCCGCAGCGCAAGGGCTTGCAGTTCCGCGACATGACGACCGACCAACGGGCCGCTTGTCACGACCTGTTGCGCGCAGCGCTGAGCGACGTCGGCTTCGACAAGGCGCTCGCGATCATGGCGCTGGAGAATAACCTGCACGAGGGTGAAAAGGGGAAGGCCGGCAGCCCGCTGCGCGACCCTGAGCGTTACTTCCTGACAATCTTCGGCGAGCCGGCGGCCAAGGGAACTTGGGGCTGGAGCTTCGAGGGACATCATTTCTCGCTCAACTTCGTGATCGCCGATGGCGCCGTGGTAAGCGACACGCCGAGCTTCTGGGGAGCCAACCCCGCCACGGTGCGCATCGAGGTGCCCGGGGGCCCCAAGCAGGGGACGCGCACGCTCGCTCAGGAAGAACAGTTGGCGCTCGACCTCGTGGCGAGCCTCGACGACGCGCAGCGCAAGTTGGCGTTGATCGCCGAACAGGCGCCGGCCGAATACCGCGCGGCCGGATTGCCACAACCGCCGCACACTGCACCTGAGGGTATCGCCGCCGAGAAGCTGACCGAAGCGCAGCGAAAAACGCTGGTATCACTGTTGGAAACTTACAGCGGTAATCTCGCCGCGCCGTTGGCCGCCGCACGATTGGCGGAAATCAAGTCGGCCGGACTCGACCGCGTCTACTTCGCCTGGGCGGGGGCCACGAAGGCAGGTGAGCCGCACTACTATCGCGTGCAGGGGCCGACGTTCGTGTTGGAGTTGGTCAACTATCAATCCGACCCGGCCGGCAACCCGGCCAATCACATTCATTCGGTCTGGCGAAGTCTCAAGGGAGATTTCGGCATCACGAGTAAGTAGCGCACCGATCTGTGAACGTGCAAGTTGAAGTTCATCCGTCCAGCGGCTCTTGAGGTGCGCGTTGAAGTCACCCGTTGTTGATGCTGCCTCCCGGCAGAAGCAATTTCGCCAGGCGCTGGCGCGCGGTGCAAAGCACGTCGCGACTGCTTCGCCCGAGTTGGGGGCGTGGATCGCCGAGTGCGGGGCGTGTGGACTGCCGGTCGACTGGTCGCGCGGCTTGTACGAATCGCTGGTGCGGGCGATCGCCCATCAGCAACTGCACGGCAAGGCGGCCGCCACGATCCTCGGGCGCTTCGAGGCCGGCTTTCGCGGCGAGGGATTTCCCACGCCTGCGCAAGTTAAGCGGGCGCCGGTCGAAAAGTTGCGGCGAATGGGTTTTTCGGGCTCGAAGGTCACGGCCATTCAGGGGATCGCGGCGGCGGCGCTCTCGGGACAGATACCGGAGCGCGACGAAGCACACGAGCTGACGGACGACGAGCTGATTGCCCGGCTGACGGAGCTTAAGGGGGTGGGCCGCTGGACGGTCGAGATGCTGTTGATTTTCACGCTCGGCCGGCTCGACGTGATGCCGGCCGACGACTTCGGCGTGAGGCACGGCTTCAAGGTGCTGATGTCGCTAGACGAGATGCCCCACAAGCGACACCTGCTGGAACAGACCGAGTCGTGGCAGCCGTATCGCAGCATCGCGGCCTGGTACCTGTGGCGGCGGGCCGACGCAGCAAAGCTGACCAAGGATGCGGCGAAGCTGGAAAAGGATGCGGCGAAGCTGACAAAAACACCGGCGAACCTTGTAAAACCAGCCAAGGTAACGAAGCCGCCGAAGGTGGCCGCGCCCGTGAAGGCTGTCAAAGCGGCGAGCCAGCGCCCGCCACGCGGCGACAAGTGACTCTTCTCCTATGAACGACTTCGGACTTCCTGCACGATTGATCGCCGACGGCGCGAAGTTGCGCACGGCCGCCACGGTCTGTTTTCTGGAAGGACCCGCCTGGCACCCGAGTGGCGATTTATTTGTCAGCGATATCGCCGGCAACCGCATCTTGAAAATTGCGCCGGATGGCGCGACGTCGGTTTTTCGCGCCGATAGCGGACGGACCAACGGCAACACCTTTGACGCAGGGGGTCGCCTCGTCAGTTGCGAAGGCTCGGAGTTCGGACCCGGCGGACGGCGGCGCGTGGTGCGCACCGATTTGGCGACGGGTGAAGTCGAGGTGCTCGCCGATCGCTTCGAGGGCAAACGGTTCAACGCGCCGAACGACGTCTGTGTCGACCGGCGCGGCCGCGTCTGGTTCACCGATCCGTATTATTGGACCGACCGCGCCAGCCTGGAGATGGGGGCGGAAGCGGTCTACTGCCTCGACGGCACCGATCTGCGGCGCGCGGTGAGCCAACCACAGATCGAGCGCCCCAACGGGCTGGCGATCACGCCGGACGACAACACGTTGTACCTTGTCGACAACCACAATGTCGCCGGGGGGAATCGCAAGATCTGGGCTTTTGACGTCGCGGCGGACGGTCAGCTCACCAGTCAGCGGCTAGTCTATGACTTCGGCCTCGGTCGCGGTGCCGACGGCATGCGGCTCGATCGCGAGGGGAACCTGTGGGTGGCCGCCGGTGTGAACAAGGCGCGCGGGCCACACGAAAGCGCTGATGTGCCGGCCGGCGTGTATGTGATCACGCCGCAAGGCAAGCTGCTGGGGTCAATCCCCATCCCCGAGGACACGGTGACAAATCTCACGTTCGGTGGGCCGGATTTCAAAACGCTGTTTGTCACCGCCGGCAAGACGGTCTTCAAACTGCAAGTTGAAGTGTCGGGCTATTCGCTGTTTCCGGCACTGTGACGCGCTCGGTCGGCGCTAGTTTGCAGCGCGCCGGCGATCGGACTACGAGCCCAATAACGCCACGAGGGCGACCGTCAGCGTCATTCCCAGAAAGCCCAGCATCACGATCGACACCAGGACGGTGGTCACCGTGGTCCAGGTGTAGGCGTCTTCCTCGCGCATGCGCTGTTCTTCGCCAGGCGAAAAGTAAGGCTTGGCCGCATGGACCGTGGCATTGAATTGGTTAACCGTTGCCATCGCAATCTCCTCCGATCAGTGAAGCTTTGTTGGAGCCGCGCCGTCACACCGATGCGGCGCTGGCGCGATCACTGCCGAGAGCAAACCAGGTGCCGCGGGCGAATTGGCTGCATTTCTGAGCGCGTAACTGCTCGGCGGAGTTAAACCCTGGCGCAGGGCCGCACACTTCCGCCGACCGGGCGCGCCGGTTTGACACACTGCTGCCGCACAGCGAGCGCTAGCAGAGTGCGCGGTCTGACGACGGGCACGATGCTCCAAACGCGTATTCAGCGTGCCAGTCCGTCGGAATACTCTGCCGAACGGATTTCGTAACGTTCGAGCAAGCGGTACAAGCTGCGCCGGTTGACGTTGAGGACTCGCGCGGCGCGGGCCTTGTTGCCGTGCTGCCGTCGCAAGACATCGACGATGTGTGCCCGCTCGACCGCGGCCAGCTCATCGCTGGGATGTCTAGGAGACGCGATTTGCCGGACGGCGTCAGCAGCTCCGGCAATGTCGAGCGATGGTTCGTGTGGGTGAATCAGGGGCGAATCTGTCATGGCGCTTCCTCGAATGACCAATGGATGACGTTGGAACACCCCAGCAAGGCAAAGCGAGTGCCGGAGGTGGCGCCCCGCGCGAACAAGGGAAATGCCCGCGAACCTGAGTTCTGAGGAGCCGCGTTCTGAAGATCGCTGTGCGGATTCGCACAGCGCAAGCGCGCAACAAAAAGGGCCGCTCATGGCGGCCCAACCCCTCGGCCCCGCAACACTGCGAGTCGCTGATTCCCCATTGGCAGGATGCGTGTGCCCGACACGCGACGTACTTAGCGAAACTCGCTCCCCGCTTGCGGGGCCGGCGTGCCTACCTTGCCTTCACTCGGTCGTGCTCACTTTGCTGGAGTGATGTGATGTGTCGCGCCTGGTTGGCTGACCGGAGCCTTCCGGGCGGCGTTCTCACCTGGCTCCTTCCACTTTTACTACGCGAAATGACTCGCGTTTGTTCGCTGTATTTGCGCGCGCGAACGCAGTTTTCAGTCGCATTCACGAACGACGATTGCCGCTCGCAGAACGCTCAATCGCTAACCGCGTTCCACACTAATTTCCGCCAGCAGCCGCTCGCTTCTGCAGCAGCCCTTCGAGCAAGTCGAGCTTCTCTTGCCGCACATGATTGACGAGTTTGACGGTGTCGCCGAGATCCATCGTGGGTTCGTCTTGCCGAGTGTATGGCTTCCATTCGGGGAGGTCCGCCGTGTTCGGGCCCCCGGAGCGTGCGAACGTCGTCCAGTAGGTCGACATGGCGCTGGCCAACTTTCGATCGGTATCGGTGATTGACCGCCCGAGCCGATCAAGATTGTCGAACACGTAGGCGATTTCGGCGGCGTGGAACGCGCCAAGCCCGGCGGACTGTGCTTCGGGTGGAACACGCGTGAATTGATACAGATACGCCTCGCCGCCGGCCTGGGTGTCCCAGCGCGCCCACATCCGTGCCGGCAATGTGAAAGTGACATCGCCAACAATATCCAGGTACGCACGCTCGGCGCCCGCGTCGCTCGTGGCCGGATAGAGTCGATTGATGGCGTCCGGAGCACCCAACAAGAGCGCAATCTGGGCTTGGAGCGCCTTGAGCGTTTTGGGACGCGCTCCCACGGGCGAGAGAGTCGTCATTTCGTCGGCGTTGGAGCCGGTGATCGTGGGAACCTGGTTCTGGTTGCCGGCGGCATAGATGGCCAGTGGTTGTTCGGGCAGGAGCCAGCCGTCGACGATCGGAGCAGTGCGCCCATCGCCGCGCGAGTTGGCCAGTTCAATCAGTTTGTCGGGAGCGAGTTGCCGCAGTTCGGCGAGCGGAGTGTCTCCGGCCAGTTTTTTCCCCTGCGCTTCGGCAGTCGCCAGCGTGCTGAGCGCGCGAAACGCCGTCCCACTCTGGCCGATCGCCCGGTGAAACAAGCCCTTGGTCAAGGGGGAGGCGACCAGCACGTTCACGCTCAGCGAGCCGGCCGATTCGCCGAAGATGGTCACGCAGCCGGGATCACCGCCGAAGCCGGCGATATTCTGCTGCACCCATTTGAGCGCGGCGACCTGATCGAGCAGGCCGTAATTACCAGAGGTCTGCTGCGTTGGCTCGGCCGACAGCTCGGGATGCGCGAAGAAACCCAATGGCCCGAGCCGATAGTTGATCGTGACGACGACGACCCCTTTGCGAGCCAGCGCAGTGCCATCGTAGATATTCACCGCGCCGCTACCACGGCTGAGCGCGCCGCCGTGAATCCAGACCATCACGGGGCGGCGCTCGGCGGCATCGGTCGCGGCGGTCCACACGTTCAGGTGCAAGCAATCTTCGCTTTGCTGTTCAGGCTCGCGATAGTAGACCGAGTCCTTCGGGTAAGGCGGTTGCGGACAGGCTGGGGCGAAGTCATCGCAGGGACGGATTTCGTCCCACGGTTCAACGGGCTGTGGCGCGCGCCAGCGATTGGCGCCGGCCGTAGATGCCGCGTACGGAATGCCGCGGAAGACGCGCACGTCGCCGTCGCGCGCAGCGACGCACTCGCGCACCAGCCCGCTAGCGACGCGGACGACGCTGCCATCGTCGGCGCGGGCCGCGGGGATGGCGGCGATCAAGGCCCCGGCGATCATGATTGCGAATCGGAAATGCGCGTACATGTGCGGCGCCTTTCTGGCTGCGATAATCGCGGGTCGTGCGAACGCACTGCTGGGCAAGCCAGCAATGGCACCCAGGTCGGATCAGTTGTTGGTGTTCTCGGGGCGGTTTGGCGCGCGGCGGCGCGGGGCGTTCGGTCGGCGACCGCCCGACGCTTCGGGCGCGTCTTCGGCCGGCACTTTGAGCTCTTCGCGCAATCGCGCGAGCTCTTTCTCGAGTTCGGCTTGTGCCGCGGCATAGTCGGCCTGGCCGTAAACACTCGTCAATTCGTGCGGGTCACTCCGGCGATCGAACAGCTCCCAGTAGTCGGTGTCGGGGCCGTAGAAGCGGACCAGTTTGAAGCGGTCGGTCACTACGCCGTAGTGCGGGCGGACGCGATGCGGCACCGGATACTCGTAGTAGTGGTAATAGAATGATGTGCGCCAGTCGGCGGGCGTGTGGCCGGCCAACACGGGCTTCAGGCTGCGTCCCTGCATGTCGGCCGGGATGGCAATGCCCGCAGCGTCGAGAAACGTTTCCGCGAAATCGACATTCGAGACCAGGTCGTCGCTCGTGCTACCGGGCTTCGTAACGCCAGGCCAGCGCACGACACAGGGAGTGCGGAGCGATTCCTCGAAGATCCAGCGTTTGTCGAACCAGCCGTGCTCGCCGAGATAGAAGCCCTGATCGGCCGCGTAGACCACGATCGTGTTTTCGGCCAGCTTCTGCTCGTCGAGGAACGCCAGCAGCCGCCCAATGCTTTCATCGACCGCCTTGATGCAGCCGAGGTAGTCGTGCAGGTAGCGCTGATACTTCCAGCGAACGAGGTCGCAGCCCGCGAGTTTGGCGTCGCGAAATTTCTGGTTGCGGGGCTCGTAGTAAGCATCCCAGGCGGCGCGCTGCTCGGCCGTGAGATTGGCCGGCGCGATGAGCTTGACGTCGCGATCGGTCATCGTGTCGGCGATGGTCATATCCTGATCGCGCTCGGCCAGGCCGCGGCCGGCGTAGTCGTCGAAGAGTGTGGCCGGCTCGGAGTAGACGCGATCGCCGTCGTGCCCCAGGTGGCGGAGTGCTGGCTCCCATTCGCGATGGGGCGCCTTGTGCTGGCACATCAGCAGGAAAGGCTTATCGGGATTGCGCTGTTTGAGCCAGTCGAGGCTGATGTCGGTGATCAGGTCGGTTGTGTAACCCTCGTGTTTGACCTGGCGACCGTTGTCGATCATGGGCGGGTTGTAGTAGACCCCTTGGCCCGGCAGGATATGCCAGTAGTCGAAGCCGGTCGGCTCAGAGACGAGATGCCATTTACCGACGACGGCCGTTTGATAGCCGGCGGCTTGCAGCAGCTTGGGGAAGGTGACCTGCGTAGCGTCGAAGCGGCTATTCGAGTTGTTGTAGAAGCCATTGAGGTGCGAGTACTTGCCGGTGAGGATCGTCGCCCGGCTCGGTCCGCAAATCGAATTGGGAACCACACAACGGCGAAAGAGCATCCCTTCGGCGGCGATGCGGTCGATGTGCGGGGTGTCGATTAGCCGGCGCGCGTCCTGGTAGGCGCTAATCGCCTGATAGGCGTGATCGTCGGAAAAGATAAAGACGATGTTGGGGGGGCGTCGCGCGGTAGTCGGCGGTGCGACGGCCTCTTCAGCGATTGCGGCGCGGGCACACGACAGAATCGCGAATAACAGCAAGCTGATTCGGAGGGCTGCCACTGACGAGTAACTGGCGCGCAATCGCTGACCAGCGAGTAACGTCCGCACAAACATGCGTATTTCCTCGAACGAATGGCTTTAAGTGGAATCGCGATAGCGGTCAACCATTCTACAGGTGGAGCAACGCGATTGCGTGAAACCGGTCATCTTGCCTGCGACACCGCTGCCGGCGCGGCAAAATCGACGGGGTCCCCAAAGTCGCTTCGAGCCTGGCGCAGCAGGTCCTTCAGGCGCGAACGTTCCGCGGCGAACTTCGGATCGTCAGCCAGGTTGTGAAGTTCATCGGGATCGTGCGCCAGATCGAAGAGCTGCGTGTGGCGACCATCGGCGGCGCGGTATTCGATCAGTTTCCAACGCTCGTCGCGGATCATCCGCTGGCACTCGCGGTATCCGCATAAGAGCCAGTCGCGGACTTTCGTTTGCTTGCCATCGACGATCGGTAGCAGGCTGTGCCCTGCGGCCGAGGCCGGAATTCTCGCGCCGGCCAGCCCGCAGATAGTGGGGTACAAGTCGAACAGATAGACGAGTGCGGGGGACTGCCCGTGCGGGATACCCGGCCCGGCGATCACCAGCGGCGACTTAAAGTGCTCATACAGATTCTGCTTGCCCATCAACCCGTGTTGCCCACCGACGGCCAGCCCCTGATCGCTCGAGTAGATGATGATGGTATTGTCGGTCCAGCCGCGCTCGTCGAGTGCCGCGAGTACGCGCCCGACTTCATGATCGAGGTGCGAAATCGTGGCGTAGTAGTCGGCCAGGTGTTGCCGCATCGCGGCCGGCGTGCGCGGGTGAGGCGCGAGCAGTTCATCGCGCACCTGCAGCTCGCCGTTGTCGAACGGGTGTTCGGGCAGATAGTTTGGAGAGAGCGAGAGCTTGTCGGCGTCGTAGAGCCGCACGAACTCATCGGGCGCCAACCGTGGATCGTGCGGTACCGGCGGCGCGAGGTACATGAAGAACGGCGCGCCATCGTGTTGCTGCAAGAATTCGATCGCGCGGTCGGCGTGCTCGGTGGCCGACGCGGCGGTGCGGCCGTCGTTCTCGATGTTTGTGTCGAACGCGGCGTGCGCGGCGCGGTACGAATTGCCGCGTTTACCGCAATGCCAGGTCGTATAGCCGGCGTCGCGCAGGGCGGTGGGCAGAGGGACAACACCGGCAGGAATTACCGCGGCGCGGGGATCGGGAATGTTCCATAGCGACCGGCCCGTGAGCAGCATGGTGCGACTCGGCGTGCAGACGGCCGGGATCATCGAGCCCATGCAGTAAGTGTTCGTGAAATGGAAACCGCGCTCGACGATTCGATCGAGGTGCGGCGTGCGGATCTCAGGGTTGCCCAGCGCACGGATGGTGTCCGACCGCTGATCGTCGGCGTAAATCAGCAGGATATGGGGAGTGTGGGCGGGGGGCTCGACCGCTCGGAGCAGGGTGCCCGAGGTTAACACGGCGCACCAGAAAAGCACTGCGCCCCAAGGGCGCACCGCGATCAGTCGCAAGACGCCTCGGGAAATCGATGGTCCAAAAGCTGGATAGCAAGAGCTGCGCATGTGAATGATTGCACTGTGTCGGGTCAGAATTTCGCACGTTGTCTCGGTAGTGCCCAACGTGCACACACGGGGTTATACTATTTCTGGCCGAAGCAATGGTGAAATGCCTGTTAGGAAAGAATTCGGCACGACTCGCTCGGTCGGTGTGAACGTCGCGTGTTCGTGGCGAGTGGCCAACGCGATTGAGCTTGCCTCCACGGGCCGCAGCTTACGGAATAATGCTCTCGATGACGACCTGGCAAAAACGCGGCATGAGTTGGCTGATCGGCCTGTCGATCTTAACCAGCTTCCTGGTGATCGACACGACGCTCGAAAGTCGTCGTGCCGGGCCGACGTCGCTCTTCCTAGGCGTGCTCGTCGGCGGCTGGCTGATCGGTTGGTTATTGCGCTTGAATCGACGCTGGGTATGGCCGATCGTTTTGGCGATCGGGCTGTGGGCCTACCCGATGGTGGCGGCCCCCTATCAACGCTTCGTGGCGGTCGCGTTACCGGCAGCTGCCCTGGTCGCATTAGCGGCGCCTCGGCTGCGCGAGCCACGAGTAGCGACGACATTACTCGGCGCCAGTGTGAGTGCCGTCGTCCTCTACTTTTCCAGCAATTACTATTTGTCGGCGAAGTTGCTCTTTTTGTCCGGCATGTGGTGCCTGTTGGTAGGTTATGGTTTTCTCGCCGAGGGGGCGAACGCAACCGAGCCAGCCGTGGTGGACGCGCGCGATGCCGAGCCGGCGGCTTAACATCTGCCCGCGAGCGTCCGCGGAACGCCTGGCGACTTGGCGACGACCTGATCGCGGCAGCGGCCAATCATCGCGGCAGGAGCTACCGGAAACCGGTCTCGTGCAGCAACCGCGCTGCCGCGGGTCGTAGCGCACTATCGGTTGCGGCTTGCGGCCCGCTTTGGGGAATGTACCGAATGCGCTGGGGAGAGGTGTCGCTCCAACTTCGTTCGCCCCACCGCAACGTGCGCCAAGGTTGATTGTTCTGTAATTCGCTGAGCCGCCGCTGGAGGTACACGTCCAAGCGGTCGACCAGATACCAGCGGCGCGACGCCGGCTCCTGGCGCTGCGCGCGTTGCTCGATGGTCGCTCTAAAGCGCTTTGCCAGTTCGGCTTTGGCGGCCTGCTCATCGAGTTTGTGACCCAACTCTGCCTCGAGGTAGCTCACCGCCAACTCTCGTTGCGCCAACACGCCCAACCGCACCGCCGGATCGATGTCGGTGGCGTTGCTAAATAAAAAGTCGAGTCGCGCGCGCATCGCGGCGGCACGATCCGGCTGAGAAGCAAAATGATGCACGTACACGCGAACCGGCGGACGAAGCCCGTCGTCGTGGACGACCTGGTCGTCGGCCCTGGGCTCGGGAATTGAATAGGCCGGGAACGGCATCTCGGTGAACAGGCCCAGTGCCTGCACGACGACCACTTGTTCGGGCAGATCGCGCAATAAACGCAGGAGATTTTCATCGGAAGCGATGAACTGATAATCGCAGGGCGCACCCGTCAACGACTGCCGGACATAACCCAGCCCTGGCAGCGTGAGCAAGTGCGTGTACTGATCGGTGCAAATGATTGCCTGACCCGTGAAGTTCCGCTCGACGAAGGCCGCGGTGTCGAGATTGCCTTGGTGGTCGGCTTGGTACTCGTGACTGCGCTCGGGAACTCCCCAGCCACGCGCCAACTCGGTAGGAAGCCTGGGATAGAGGGCTCCACTGCGATTGACCAGATTGACCAGCACGAGCAGCGCGCAAATCGCGACTTGCATTCCCCGCGCTGGGATAAGCGCAGCGAGCACTTGCGAAAAGAGCAGCCAGACGAAAGGAACGGCAATGGCCAGATGTCGCGACTCATACCAGGTGAGTGTGCCTGCCGCGAACGTGCCGATGACGAGCCAGACCGCGAAACCCGTCAAGGGATCTGCGACCGCGAGGCGACAGAGCTTCACGAAGATCCGCTCCCCGGTCGGCGCAGCACGAAAGCTTCTCCAAGCAATCACGGCGCCTCCTATCAGGCAGACGGCTGACAAGGCCAAGAGATCGGGACAAGACATGATCCATAGATTCAATTCAGCGAACGGCTGGATGCGGCCGCGCGCATTCCCTGCCCAGAAAAAGACCTGAACCTGCAGGGCAAGGCTGGCCACCGCGGCGATTAGTCCGAAAACTTCCTTCTTGGCGCCTGCCCAGTGGCGCGCCACCACCCTCAGCCCCAAGACTAGGCAAAGCCAGGTAATTAGCGTAGCGGGAATTAAGAATCCCGAGGGCTTGAACGCGTACGCAAGCCAACTGGCGACGGCGGCCGCGGCAAAGCGCCTTTGCCTGGCGAAGGCGGCGCAGATCAAGGCTGCCATCGCCAAGGGAATATCCATACCCAGCATGTCGATCTGCACGCTGTAGAGCGGCAGGGTCAGCAGGCCCAGGGTCACTCCCCAAGCGAGCGCCAAATTGGTGTTCGCCGCGACGAGCCTTAAGAAGATCGTAGCGCCAATGGCTGCACAGAACAAATTGAACAAGCGATAACCGACGATCGCACCCTCGGTCGATCCGGTCAGTCGCGCGAGCGCTGCGATGATCGTCGGCACGACGCTGCTCATGAAAGCGCGCGGACCGCCATCTTCGATGTGGGCTTCTTGATAAAGGAGCCTGCGATAGTCGAAATCGAAACTGTCGAGCCAACAGGCCTCTGACCAATGAGAGAACGATTGCTCAACATAAGGCGGCGAGTCGAGAATGCTCCATCGGGAGATGACTAAACCCACAAACAGGAGCACAAGTGGAACAACAACCTTTGCCCATCTCCCTGCGGATCGTGAACTAACGCGCCGGTGAGTTTTCGGCGGTTTCCCGTACGCGCCTGCCGCGGAAGCTTGCGGAGAAGTTGCCATCCGAGCCACAGTTGCTATTGTGGGCCGCGCTGTCAATAGATATCCGCCGGCCGAGATATCGTTTCAGTCATGAGGCCCGTGGATCTCGATCCGAGGGGACTAGCCGAGGCAGCTCCCGAGACGCGAGCCAGCATCCGACGAGTAGAACTTCTGCCTGCCCGCCGTACTTGCCGGCGCAGCGAGATTCAGTACACGTGGCCATTCGCAATTGGACTGGGGCTAGCGAGCATCGTGGGGAGTTGATTGCGAAGTCGCCTCGGCCGTGGCCGCGGGCCACCGAGGATCGGGGTTGGCGCGCAAGTGCTCGGCCAGCAGCCGGGCGAGTTCGGCGCAGCCCGCGTCGTTCAAATGCAGGTCGTCGTAAAAAAAGTGCGTCCGACCATTCATGCGGCGCGCGGCATCGACACACTCGATGTTCAGTTCTCGGCAGGCATCGGTTAGTCGCTTATTGAAATGATCCGACATCGCCAGGGCGGAGACTTGATCGAATTTGGGAGGTTGTTTGTCGGCCGCGCCGGCTTCGAGAGTATTGCGCATCAAATGGAGCCGCCGCGTGCCCAAGCTTTGTAACAAGTCGTCCCACAGGACTGGCTGGGTGATGTAGATCAGCCGCCGATTTTTGCGACGAACCACGTGAGCGACTTGCCGAACGTAGGCTGAGAAGCGCTCAAGCGGCGGCCCCCAATCAAGACCATCGCCTTTTGTGCACAAGTGGTCGCGTGCCGCGGTGAGTTCGACGCCCGTGCGGTCGGCTAACCGCGTGGGTTGAGCTTCGCCCGACCGCAGTAGTAGCTGCGCACACAGAAACCGGCTTGGCAGCGCTGGGACGGGCTGCTCGTCGAGCCGCAGGATCGCACGCATCAAATCATCGCCGGACACGAGCATCACAACGCAATCTACTTCGCCGGCGACATCCCCATGTCGCAAGCGATCCCAAAGCTGCTTCACGCCATCGCCGCTGAGGGCGGCATTACCGACCCAGCATCGTACGGTTCCAGGGCCGCTCAGGTTTAGCATGAGCTGGGCGGGCCAGGTTTGAGGATCGTCGACATACAAACACTCGGTCGTACACCCACCGACACAGAGAATTCGATAGGTCGATTCGTTCTGTGGAAGCTCGGGACCGCGCAGACCGCGCGAGTTGACCGCGTAGCGCGCAACTGGTGAAACGCCTGGGAACAGAGCGACGTCGGGCTCATATTCGTAGACGTGCCCAGCGAGTCGCCGCGGAAACAACCTGTCACGCCCGAGCTTTCTCAAGCCTAATTCCATGCCGACAAGCGCGAGCGATGTGCTGACCGACAGCATCCAAAAATGCGCCACTCGGCCGCCCCACCATCGTCGAGTTGGACGAAACAACAGGCTGATTGTCGCAGTTGAAGTACCAACGACAACGATGATCGCCAGCACCTGCCAGGCGAGATTGGCTTGCCACCCCGCCCGTCGAGCCCAGAGTCCGTCGACGATCACAAGTCCGGGGAGCCACCATAATCCGACCAGGGCCAACAGCGCTCGCGCGAATGGGCGGGACGACAGCAGCAGGCCTGTGAAACTATTGCGAACGGCCATGGTCCGTCGTGTACCGTCAGAGTTTGGGGCGATCGGTAAACGGGCCTCCGGCCATGTCGATCCGCGGCCGGCGATAGTCCTGTATTTGGCAGTTGCGTGCCGCGAGAAGTGGCTGATTTGCCGAGGCGAACGATTCCCCGCCATCGAGCGCGACAGGCGCAGCTTCGTTCGCGAGACTCCGACGTGTCGACGCGACGCAGGATCTTGCTTTAAATTCTCGCATTACCAATTCCAGTCTAGGCACAAGGAAAATCTCGCACAAGCAGGTGCAAATGCGCCTGGCGAGCGGCAGCGGTAGTGCCTGCGTCGACTTGCCGGAGGACGGCGTGTAACCTGTAATTCAAAGGCCGCACTGTTCGCGGGGGCGTTCAGGTGAGTCGAGGGGACGATGAAGCTTGTCGAGGACGTGGAACCGACGCCGCTGACCACGGCCGCGCTGCCGTCGCCGATGCCACGCCTGTGGTGGCGACTCCTACGCTATGGCAGCGCCCTGCTGATCACCGCGATCGTGATGCCGGTTGCATTTGTGGCGGCCGTCGTACAAAGTGCCGTGGCAGTAATCACCTTTTGGTGGCTGATCGATGTCGCGTTCGTGGGGATCGTCGCGATTTGTGTGCGTGGTCTGCGGATCGGTAGTTCGCGGATCTGGCAAGCCGGTGCACTACTGTTGGCCATCGCGGCTTGGGGCCGAGGTTGCTTTTCCGAGGCACCACAGTACTTGGGCGGCTCTGCTCCGCCGGAGCTGTTGTTTGTCGCTTTCTTGGCGGCGTCGCTGTGGCACTTCTGGCTGGCTTGGATGGCTTTCTGGCCGACCACCTGGCGATGCCGGCTCGCGATCCTGGCGCTCCTCGGGCTGGCGCCCCTCGGCTTTTGGGCCATGTTCATTCCCGAGGGTATTACGGGTGATGAGAAGTTGAGTTTTCGCTTGCGTTTCGCGCCGCCGAAGACCTCGGCGCGCCACGTGCGCCCGTTGCCAGGGCCTGAAGCTGGCGGCGAGTTGACGGCCATCACGGGCGAGGATTTTCCGCAGTACCTTGGTCCCGAGCGGAATGCCCGCGTTCGTGGAACCAAACTCGCACGCGATTGGAGCTTGCGCCCACCACAAGTTTTGTGGCGCATTCCCGTGGGAGAGGGCTGGTGTGGTTTTGCGCTCGTGGGCGATCTGGCAATCACGCAAGAGCAGCGCGACGACAAAGAGGCCGTGGTTGCCTATCATCTGGCCACGGGTCGGGAACGCTGGATTCATCTCTATCCGGCCCGCTACGATTCCGCCGACTCGGTCGCGTCGGGGACCGGTCCGCGAGCGACGCCCACCGTGTCGGACGGCCGCGTGTACACTATGGGAGCAACCGGGCACTTATGCGCCTTGGACCTCCAGACTGGCGCGATCGTCTGGTCAAAGGCGACCGGGGAACCCTCAGGGGGCGAACTGCAAGCGCATGGCGCGAGCGCCTCGCCGCTGATAATCGATCAGTTCGTCGTCGTTTGCCCTTCGACCGATCAGGGTTCAGTGCTGGCGGCCTACGACCGCGAGAACGGTGACCTCGTCTGGAAGACTCAAAGCAAGGGGAGTGGCTATAGCTCTCCGATCGTCGCGGAGCTTTGCGACGAACGCGCGATCTTACATCTGGACGCCAAAGGTCTAAACGCTTATCGCATCGCCGATGGCACCGTCGCCTGGAGCTTCGCGTGGCAGAGCACGGACATTCACATCGCGCAACCGTTACTTGGCGCCGGTGCGCCGGATCAAATTCTGTTGACTTCAATCGGCGGTGGTGGCGCTGTGCTCCTGACGGTGAGGCCAGATGCCTCGGGCGTTTGCGCCCCGCGCGCGGTTTGGGAAAGTACCTATCTGAAGTCGAAGTTTTCGACGCCCGTCGTTTTAGGACAATTTGTTTACGGTTTGGACAACGGCATTCTGGCCTGCCTTGACCTATCCAGTGGCAAGCTCCGCTGGAAAAAGGGTCGCTATCACCATGGCCAGGTGCTGCTCGTCGAGGAATTGCTGATAGTGCTGTCGGAAGAGGGAACGTTGGTGCTCATCGATCCGCAACCGAACGGTCTGAGCGAGTTGGGGAGTGTGCCAGCGCTCACCGGTAAATCCTGGAACACGCTGGCGCTAAAAGGGAACTTGCTGGTAGCGCGTAACGCCACCGAGGCGGTATGTTTCCGATTGGCAGTTTCGTCCGACAAAGCTCAAGCCAGCAGGCCGGAAACAACTTCACCGTAGACATCGGTAAGGCGGAAGTCGCGGCCGCCGTATCGATAGGTGAGTTCGGTGTGGTCGAGCCCACAGAGGTGCAGGATCGTGGCGTGCAGGTCGTGCACGGTGACTGGCTTGTCGATCGCGCGAAAACCGTATTCATCGGTAGCGCCGTAGGTGATGCCTTTCTTGACGCCGGCGCCAGCAAGCCACATGGTGAACCCATGTGGATTGTGGTCGCGGCCCACCTTCGTATTCGGAAAGTGGCTCTGCGACGTGGGCGTACGACCAAATTCGCCTCCCCAGACGACCAGCGTTTCGTCGAGCAAACCGCGATTGCGCAGATCGGTGAGCAGCGCCGCGGTGGGCTGATCGACGAACAGCGCGTTGTTGCGATGACCCTCAAAAATCTCGACGTGTTGGTCCCAGCGAACCATCGAACCGATGTGATCCGCGGTGGGCGAAATAATCTGAATGAAGCGCACACCGCGCTCGACAAGCCGGCGTGCCCGCAGGCAGCGTTCGCCAAAGATCGCGGTCTTCGGGTGGTCAAGCCCGTATAGTTTTTTGGTCGCCGAGCTCTCTTTGGACAAATCGACCGCGTCGACGACGGCCGTTTGCATGCGAAAGGCCAATTCGTAGCTGGAGATGATCGATTCAAGTTGTTCGTTTCCGCCCAGCGAGTCGATTGTGTCGCGATCTAGTCGGCGAATCGCCTCGAGTTTGCGCTGCTGTAGCTCAGGATTGGCCTCGCGCGGACGCAAATAGGGCAAGGGCTGCTCGCCGGCCGTCAATACGGTGGGAGCGAATTTGGCTGGCAAGAAGCCATTTCCCAGAACATCGGGCCCGCCGATTAATTGCTCGCCGTCATTCATCACCACATACGACGGCAGGTCTTGATTCTCCGATCCCAAACCATAGGCAAACCACGATCCGATGCTCGGTCGGCCCCGTTGTGGCACGCCCGTGTTCATGAAATAGTTGCCGTTGCCGTGGTCGGCGTGCTCGGAAACCATCGAGCGCACCACACACAACTCGTCGGCCAACTTCGCCGTATGCGGAAAGAGCTCGCTCACCTCCAGGCCCGATTCACCGTAGCGACGGAATTTAAAAGCCGATTGAAGCACCGGTTCGGCCGCGAGCCGCAACGGCAAGTCCATTTTCATCGGCTTGCCATTTTCGCGAGTTAGAAGCGGCTTGGGATCAAACGTATCGATTTGCGATGGCCCGCCCTCCATGTAAAGGAAGATCACGCTTTTGGCCTTCGCCAGGCGCGTGGCTTGCGGGCGAGCCGCAGCCTGCTGCTGAGCCAAATGGCTCCAGAGGGCCATCCCGCCAAATCCAGTCGCGGAGCGGAATAGCAATTGGCGTCGCGAGAGTGGCATCTTCGGTCGGCTTTCTTAAAAGTCTGTCGGCTCGGTGCATGCCCCGCAGCGCCGTTAGCGCACGACAATCAGCTCGCTCAGGTTCAAAACCACGTGGCAATAGTCGGCCCACGCCGCCAGTTCGGCATCGGACGAATGGCTCCCCGCCGCGACATGCTGCGCCTGCTGGGCATCGACAAACTCTCGGGCGATGGCGACCTCGCTTGGCCGCGGTGGACGACTAAAAGCCGACCAATAAATGCTCTCAATGCGCGCTTGGGCCGTCGGGGTCTCGTCCGCCAGTCGCACAGCCCACCGACGGGCGCTGATGGCGAGAAAATCGCTGTTGAGCATGACCAGCGCCTGTCCGGGAACGGACGACTCGGTTCGCTGTCCGGTCGTGACAGGCAACCGCGGATAGTCGAAGGCCTCGAACAGCGTCGGAGCGAAGTTGCGAAATGCCTGCAAATAGATGCTGCGATATCGTTCGTGCTCCGCCAGCCCGGGCGTTTCCACCGAGTCGAGCATGTGGCGGTCTTTGACGACGAGTGGCACTGACGTCTCCAGGGGCGCCAGGTTCAGCGTGCCCGTCGTGGCCAGCACCGTATCCCGGATGCACTCGGCCTCGAGTCGGCGAATGGGAATGTGATGCAGCCAACGATTGCTGGGATCGCTTGCCAACGATTCGGGTGTTGGCCGCGACGACTGGCGATACGTCGAACTGAGCACCATCAGTCGATGCAAGGCTTTGATCGACCAGCCCGACTCAATGAAGCGCTTGGCGAGGAAATCGAGCAACTCAGGGTGCGAGGGGCGCTCTCCCATCGCGCCAAAATTGTCGGGCGAGCCCACAATACCTCGGCCGAAATGGTGCTTCCACAGGCGATTGACCAGCACGCGTGCCGTGAATGGATTCTCTGGCGACGCCGTCCATTCGGCCAGGTCGAGCCGACCGCTGCTAGAGCCGGCCACCGCGTCGGTGCGCTTCGCTAAGTCGATCGGACGACCGCGCGACACGGCGTCTCCCAGATTCTCGACACTGGCGGAAAGCTGAATTCGCGCGTCGCTGACGACGGCCCGATCTTGACTGACCATCGCGATCGATGAGGTGGGATAGTCGGTGATCAACTGGGCGCGCCTAGCCCGCAACTGCGCGACGAACTCTTGGTCGGCCGGATCAAGCAAAGCTTCGATATCCGCTTGCGACAGGAGCGGCGAGTCAGCGCGCAATAGCCACTCACGCAGCGCATTCCAATGCGGCGTTTCCGCGCTCGGCAAGTCGGCGTCACTGCGAGCCAACGCCTGTAAGACCAACTCTTGCAAACGCTGGGCCAACTGCGCGGTTGACTTTATCCCCTCAACCGCCCGCACGACCAGCGGGTTGACGAAAAAATACTCGGTGGGTGGAATGCCGGAGGCGAAGTAGAAATGATCGACGTCGATGTGGCCCCACTCGCCCACGTGATCGTCGACGACCTCGACGAAGAGTTCCATGCCCTCGTAAAAGTGCAGGTCGAAAAACGTGAACGTCAGGTCGCGGCTGCGCGTTGAGGTAAGCGACCAGAAGGGTGGCAATTGCGGCATCGCCTGGCTGTGGAGCACGAGATTGACGCAAGTCTTGCCGGCGTAATCGCCACCACACATGGCGAATATCAGGTAGCGATTCTCACGGGTGACCTTAAACTTTGGGCTAACCAGCCGGCCGGTCAAAGCGTCGGATCCACGAAAGCTGCTCGCATAGGAGTTGCCGACAACTCCGCTGAGATTGCCGCTGCTGCGCGACGCCGGGCGCGACCCAAAGGCGTGCCCTGTCGGTACCCAATCGCCATAGCCGTTCTCGAAATCTCCTAAAACTTGCTCGGGGCGCCAGCGCGGCAGTGCTTGATTCATCTCGTTGTACAGCCCGTGCAAGAAGTCGGCCCGCCGATCAACGACTTCAGCCGGAGCACTTCCCAAGCGCGAAAGTGGCGACATCACCGGGTGGCGCGATTGCAGCGACAACATCCAGCGTTCGACGCGCGAGGCTTGCAGCGAAGCTGGAGTCGGAACGTGCGGATTGCGCGCGCGCTGCATCGCGGCAAGCACGTAGTCGGCCACGCGGTGCCCTTCGGCTTGACGCGCTGCGGCGATGCGGGCCTGCATGTCCGGGGTGCCCAACCTCGCCGCGATTTGAGCATCGATCTTATCCACTTCGGCCTGGTAGGCTTCCAGCGCCTCGTATCGCTCTGCCGTCTCGATGCACGCCTGCACGTTGGTGGAGCTGGCCAAGGTTCCGGCGATGGAGTAATAATCGCGACTAGTGATTGGATCGAACTTATGATCGTGACAGCGGGCGCAGGAGATTGTTAATCCCAGGAACGCCTTGCTGTAGGTGTCCACTTGGCTTTCGATTTCGTTTGCGCTGACGACTCGCAGATCGGCCTGGCAGAACGGGAGGGGGAAAATCTCGCCCAGCCACCAGAACCCACTGCCGACCGGAGACTCGATCCGCAGGCCGTCTGCGCTGCGGCGCGGAGTTGGCAACAAATCGCCGGCGATGTGCTCTTTCAAGAATTGGTCGTACGGCAGATCATCGTGAAAGGCGTCGATGACATAATTGCGATAGCGGAAGGCGTTGGGCTTCTCGGTGTCATCTTCAAAGCCATTGGTCTCGGCATAACGCACGAGATCAAGCCAATGCCGCGCCCAACGTTCAGCGTATTGGCGGCTCGCCAATAATCGTTCGACCACGCGGGCATCGGCGCCGGGTGCGGAATCCTGCTCGAACGACTCACACTCAGCGCGCGTCGGCGGCAAGCCCGTGAGGTCGAACGTCACTCGCCGCAGCCACGTTAATCTGTCGGCCGGCGTATTTGGTGCCAGCCCTTGCTGTTCCAAACGATGAAGCACAAAGTTGTCCACGGGCGACTGGGGCCATTGGGCCTGCTCGACTGCCGGAACCGCGTGGTCGCGCACAGGCTGAAACGCCCAGTCTGCGGCCGCATCGGGCGAGGCGGCCCCGGCGGCTAGAACCGACTCGGGCCACGGCGCGCCGGAGCGAATCCAGGTGGCCAGCATGTCGATCTCGGCCTTGGCCAAGGCGCGATCGGGCGGCATCTTGAGTTCGCCCTCGTGGCGAACCGCCTGCAGCAGCAAGCTGCCGTCGGGATCTCCTGGTACAACGGCTGGGCCTCGATCACCGCCAGCCAGCAGTCGCTCGCGCGAGATCATTTCGAGCCCGCCGCCACTCTTATCTCCCTTGCGATGGCAGCCAAAGCAGCGGGCGGAAAGCAGCGGGCGAACCGACCGCTCGAAGAACTCGTCAGGCTCCTCCCCCGCCGTACTCCAACAGGTGCAGACCGGCGCGCTCACGAGGGCTACCGACAAGACCCAGCAGCGCAGCGCAAACCTCGCCGTGAGCCCGGACATAGGAGAACTCGCGAAGAAAACTAAGAGGATTGGCAACTGAGCGATTGACCGTAATCGCTCGCATCCCCCCAAAAGCATGCGGCCGGCGTCGCTAGTCGCGTACCCGATTATAGCTGGTTGATTTCTGCAGTCGCAAGGATATTGGCGGCAAGAAGCGGCCCCCCCCTGAGCGGTCGTCCCCCGCCCGATCATGGAACTCACAAAAAAGCGCCAATGCTGTGGGGTCCCCGATTTCGGGTCTCAGCCCAACCTGATGCCGGCGTGCCACTGTCCCGGCAGTCATGGGGAGCCATCGCAAGCTAATTTTACGTTTCGCTGACGAGCGGAATGCAAAAGTGAGATTAACGGGCAGTCAGTCAGCCACTCAGCCACCGCGACGCACATTTTTTCTGGAACCGGCCGGGAAGGGCCGCTATATTGAAAGTCTGCTTGTTTTGCGTCAGCGGGGTAGCCTCCAGCTTGATCCACCTGCGATCTCGACATCCATGGCTGTGCGCTCCGACCTTGTCAATGCCTTGGCCTGTCTCCTGGTGATCCTGGCCGGCGGCATCTGGTTGACCGACATTCCCAGCCGCCGCGCAGGGGGCGCCTGGACGACCAGCCTGGCGGGTCGCCACCCGGAAGGGGAGTCGCGCACGAGCTCGTTTTCGGTCGTTGCGGCGGCCAAGCGGATCGATGACGCCATAGCGACTCGGTGGAGTCCGGGTCTAGAGCCCGCGCCCCTAACGGATGACTTGCAGATTGCTAGGCGGCTGACGGTAACGCTACACGGTCGAATTCCCTCGCTCGAGGAGATTCGCTGGTTCGAGAGCCGGCCGCCAACGACACGGCTCGATGAGTGGCTCGAGCGCCTGTTGCGTGATCGCTGCTTCGCAGACTATTTCGCAGAGCGATTCGCGCGGGGGTTGGTGCACTCGAAGGGATCCGATTTTCCGTTCCCATTTCGACGTGACTGCTTCACCAACTGGCTCACCGAAGAAATTGCTCAGAATCGGCGCTACGACGAGATAGCGCGGAGCGTCATCACGGCAACAGGCGTGTGGACTAACGACCCGGCCGCGAATTTTTTCACGGCCCACGAAGTGGACCCGGTTCGCCTGACGACGCGCACCACGCGGATGTTTCTTGGATTGCGACTTGACTGCGCACAGTGTCACAATCATCCGTTCGCCGAGTGGAAGCAGGAAGATTTCCATGGCTTGGCCGCCTTCTATGGTGGTGCGCAGTTGGCGAAGTTCACCAGCGGCGTTCACGATATCGAACAGGCGTATTCCTATGCCCCGGCCGGCCAAGAGGACCGTGTCGGAATTGGCACGCGGGTGCCCTTTGCCGCGGAACTCTTACCGCTCGCAGGGAACGATCGAGATCGTTTGGCCACGTGGATCACGCATTCGAAGAATCCATATTTTTCCAGAGCGTTGGTAAACCGCGTCTGGGCGCTGATGTTTGGAGTGGGTCTAAGTGAACCGATCGACGATCTGGTAGCACCCAAGAAACAATCGGAGGTGCTGGACATCGCCGCGGAAGAATTCACGCGAAGCGGCTTCGATCTCAGGCAGTTGATTCGAACAATCGCGGCGACGCAGGCCTTTCGCCGCGAATCGGCTTTTCAAGGCGCTTTCGCCGAGGATCGCGAAGCCGTGCTGGCGGCGTTCCCTTCGACGCGTTTACGGCCCGAACAGTTGGCACGGGCGATGCTGCAGACGCTCTCGTTTGCGCAGCATGATTACGCAATTTCAGGAAATGTTCGCAACGCCGAATCTCAATTGATCGAGGAATTAGGCGACAAGCATGAAGAGGAAATGTCGCCCCGCGAGGCCAACCTCGCGCAGCGCTTAGCGGTTATGAATACGAGGTCGCTATATCATCCTCTGGAGTCGATGTGGGGCGGCGCCGCCGGGGAACTGGGCTTTTTGTCCGCGTCTCCCCGCGTATGTGTCGAGGTCGCGTTTCTCGTCTGCTTGACGCGGCAACCAACCACTGAGGAACAGCAGCTTTGTACCGAGCGACTCACGGGGCTAGCGCCGCCCGAACGCATGCAGCGTCTGCAGGACCTGTTCTGGGTGCTTACCAACAGCACCGAATTCTCGTGGTTGCACTAAGCGTGCGGCACTCAGGGCCAGTGAGATGAAAACCTGGAACATGCCTTTTGCGGTATCACGCCGCGGTTTTCTGCAACTGAGCTCCCTCTCCGCGCTCTCTTGGTGTTCGGCGCAAGCCTTTGCCGACGTCAGCACGAGTCTGGAAAAAAGACCGGCGCGAGCCAAGGCGGCCATTATTCTGTGGATGTACGGCGGGCCCAGCCAACTCGAGACCTTTGACCCGCACCCCGGCAGTCCGACAGGCGGACCCACGCGTGCCATCAAAACGCGGTTGCCGGGGGTTGAGATTGGCGCGGGTCTACCACTGCTCGCGGAGCAAATGGATAAGATTGCGCTAATTCGCTCGATGGTCGGCAAGGAAGTCGATCACGACCGCGGAGCGTATTTGATGCGGACGAGCTATCAGCCTACCGAGTCGGTGGTGCACCCGGCATTTGGTTCGATTTGCGCCGCCAACCTGCCGAGCGGCGACCTGCCGCCGTATATCAATTTCCTAGGCGGCGGCGCCCAATCTCGCGCAGGATACCTCGGCGATCTCTACGACCGGCTCATCGTGGGCGATCCACAGGAGCCACCAAAAAACATGATCGCCAATGTGCCGCGTGACCGGTTGCGTGAGCGAGTTTCGCTATTGCATTCGCTCGAATTGCAGCTCGGCCGGCGGAATCCACAGTTGGGCGATCGCACCCTGCACGAGCAGCAAGTCAATAAGGTGCTGGCCATGGTGGGCTCGGCGGAAACCAAGGCTTTTGATTTGCGCGGAGAACCGGCGCGAATCCGGGCACTCTACGGCGATACTCCGTTTGGCCGGTCGTGTCTCGCGGCTCGGCGGCTGGTTGAAGTGGGAGTGCGCTGCGTGGAAGTGCAATTGGCAACCTGGGACTCGCATTTGTTCAACTTCGACAAGCACGCGGAGCTTAACGCCACGCTAGATCCGGCCTTTTCCGGGTTACTTGTTGATCTCGAAGAGCGTGGTCTGCTCGATTCGACCCTTGTCGTCTGGGCGGGTGAATTCGGCCGCACGCCCAAGATTCAGACCCTTCAGGGGCGCGATCATTGGCCATACGGCTTCTCCGTTGCGCTCGCAGGGGGTGGCATACGTGGTGGACAGGTGATCGGAGCGACCGACCCCGAAGGTTCACCCAAGCCCATTGATCCCGTATCCATTCCCGATCTCTTTGCGACGCTGCTCAGCACGATGGGCATCGACCCCGCAGCGGAGCGGACGATCGGCAGTCGCCCGATCAAGCTTTGCGAGGGAGCCCCCATTGCCCGGCTGCTGGTAGACTAGCCCCCATCGCTACGTCAGTCGTGCGCAGCGTCTATTTGGCCGATGCTGGGGGGGCGGCATCGGCCCGGAGATCGTAGCAGGCCATCTCCAGATTATTGCGCACGTAGATCAGTCCCGCGGAGATTGCCGGACTGTTCCAGGCTTTATCGCCGTCGAGCACCTGCATCCGTGTCAATTGTTGGTAGCCGGCGGGTGTCGCCTTTGCGAGTGCTAATTCGCCCCCCTCGCTCTGGATGATTAACAAGTCATCGTATCGCAGTAATTGACCATTGCGATACCTCCCCTTTTTCCAGAGACGCTTGCTGGACTGCAGATCAAAGCACGCCAGAATCCCGTGACACAGCCCATATAGATGGTCTTGATATTCCACGGGACTGGAGATCACACAATCCGGCTCACGACCGCGCCAGACTTCTTCAGCGGTGAACTGCCCGTCCGAGCTGCTAATTCGTGCGACCGCGGCGCCGGCCGCCGAGCAAACGAACACGCGGTCATTGGCCAGGACCAGCGGCTGGGCGATATTGAACTCCGCCTGGTTCACGTCCGCAAAGGGAAACTCCCAAAGCGTTGCTCCGGTTTCTGGCTCGTATCCGACAAGTCCCTGAGCGTCCAAAACGACGACTTGACTCTTGCCCGCGATTTCGGCGAGCACCGGTGACGCGTACGCACCGGGGCGATTGCTGGCCGACCAGAGTAACTCGCCGGTCTC
This sequence comes from uncultured Planctomycetaceae bacterium, assembly GCA_964495375.1. Taxonomy (GTDB): domain Bacteria; phylum Planctomycetota; class Planctomycetia; order Pirellulales; family JAEUIK01; genus JAIESQ01. The sequence goes on from CAZBWM010000009.1 coordinate 29,350, forward strand.
CGTGTGGTAGGCAAGCACGCCTCGCGTCCGGTCTTTTCGTTCCTGCATCCCAGGGGTGACGACCACAAAATGGTCGTAAACGAGCGGTGACCCAGCCAGGCCATGCACTTGGTTTTTGTCCTGGGTTTCTTTGAGAACGTCAACGGACCAAATGGGGTGTCCGTTTTGGGCATCTAAGCAGATCAAATGGCCGGTCGCGCCCAGCGCATAGATTCGGCCATTGGCGAAGGTTGGAGTGGCGCGCGGCCCGTCGCCGCCTGTCGAGCTGAAACGCGCGGGGTACTCATGAATCCAATACTCTTGCCCCGTCATCTTGTCATAGCACACGACGGCCTCGTTGGGACCACGTTGTTCGGCGGTGAACAAGCCTTGCCCGACAACGAGAAATCCGGAACATCCTTCGCCAATCGGTTGCCGCCACAACTGCCGTGGAGGGGTGGTTTGCCAATCGCGTGATAACGGCGGCCCGGACACGACACCATCGCGTTTGACACCGCGAAAGTCGGTCACGCCATCTGGCGCGGTCGCGGGGATTTCGAGATGGTTCGTGCTGCGCTCGCGATCGCTCTTCGCCTCCTGTCGATGCCGCGCGAGAACCACCTCTCGCGGGGTCGTCCATTTGAACTCAAGCAAGGGAATATGGTCGGCAGTGAGTTCGACGCGTTGGATTTGGGATACCAGAATCGCGAGCACCCCGAACCCGATACCAATCGAGAGAATCCGCCAGCGCCAGCGGACCCGCGAGAGAAACACCCACCAGAATCCCAGCAAAATTGCGGTTGGGGCTAGAATGTAAAATGTCATAAAGACTTGTGATCCAAGTTCGGCCTCGTCGGCAGCATGGAGCCAGACAAACATCAAGAGGCATGTGGCAACCACGAGCACGGCGATAGGTATCCACAGCCGATGTCCTGGCGGCGAATTGGACTCGGTTTCTGACATGGGGATCTCACGGTGAAAAGCAACCTAGCGGCACTAGCTGCAGCTTAGCCGCTACGACCGTGAAATGAAAACTATAGGGACTGGTCGGCCTTGGTGCCTCGGTATCGACCGATACGCGCAGTTGGCATCCGGACGAAATACGAGGGCATGCCCGGGGATTACTCCGCAGGAATGACCAGCCAGCGGCGACCCAATCTCCGCGGGCACCCCTGCATACTGCATCCGCGGAGAAGTGCTTCGTGTAATATGGACCCGATGAGACTCGGGCGACTCGACCAGTCGTTTCGAGCGGCCATTCTCACCTTTTCCAGACTCAGCACCATGTCCTCGCCCAGCCTCTCCGACACGCCGGACGCGATTGCGGCATCCCCGTTGGACGACACCGCGACTACGGCAGCGTCGCGGCGCTCCAGGCGAAACTGGCTAGTCATGTGGTCAATGAATGCGATTGGTGTTCTGGCGCTATTGGCGCTACTCACCTTAGTCACGGGGAACTCGGTTTTGCAATTCATCGGCTTCGGCTACACGATATTTGCCGCCGGTCGCGTCGCCCGCACAGGCCACATTCGAGACGGCGCCCCCGGCCTGGGAGTCATGAAACGATCGGTCGGCCTGCTCTTGGCAGCAACCCCTTGGCTTGTTTTTGCGTACGTGATTCATCGACTGGCGGGAGATTCTTATTGGATAGACCCGGTTTCGTTGAGTCGCCGCGTTGCACTGTATGGAGCATGGGGCATAGTGCTATTGGTGTTCGCACATCTTGGCATTGGTCTGATGCGCGGAACCGTGGCTCGGCATATTTATCAGCCCCTTCGTAATCTAGGCTGGCTCGTGGGCAGGATTGCTGACGGCACGCTTCCGCGCTTACTTTACGCCCAAATCGTCTTGGCAGGAGAGACCTTTCGCCTGCCAGGTCTGTTCTGGTTGGGTGGGTATTGTTTCGCAACCACTTGGCTGTGGTTGGCGGCGCCTGCGTGGTTGCTTAGTCACGGTACCATCGAACCGTGGCAAGCGTGGATGGGCGGAGCGCTTTTGGTGGTCGTCGCCTGCCATTTGCCGATCATGCAAACAAGGTTTTCGATGCAGGGCAGTTGGATCGCGATGTTCGACGTGGCCGGGGCCTGGCGCAGCTTTGCTGCCGCGCCACACCGCTGGTTGTTGGCCGGCACCGTCTTCCTGTTGCTGGCCCTGCCCTTATACGCTCTCAAGGGCTATCGCTTTTCGGCGGATTTGATGTGGGCCCTGAGCGGAATTGTCGTCATCGTCACGTTCGTAACGCGACTTATCGCCGGCTGGGCACAAGCGGGGTGCTTGGCGAACCAACGGCGGTCTTCTCGGTGGCTGGTCTCGTCCTGCGGTGCGTTGCTATTGGTGACGGCCACGGCTTACACAGTGCTCGTCTACTACCTGCAGTATTTCGACTGGCATGGCGCCGTGGGTTTGTGGAAGCAACATGCCTTCCTGCTGCCCAATCTCTATTAGCTTAGCTTTCTTGCGGAGAGCTGTCCGAAAACGCCCGTTGCTATCCACCCATGGTGCGTAGCATGGCGATCGAACTATTTGCCGAGTAAAATGGTTTTTTGGAACTCGTCCTTCCCGAACTCCGAGGCAAGCCTACACATGTCGTTCGCGTCGTTCTCAAGTCTGCCGAGTCGGCCGCATCGAAGAGATCGTCTAAATTGAGGACGAATGATCTCCTTGGTTCACTTGTCAAGGTTGGCCTGAATTGGCGCGCATGAGCACTCTGTCGGCCGGCAAAGCAGACACGGCGCATCGTTCATGGTGGGGGGAGCTTTGCTATCCAGCATTCGCTTTGCTCTGCGGATTGGCGTTGCTCGCCTGGCGCCACGAAACCCTGGCAATGCCCCCCTATCAGGATCAGGCGGCCGGGTATTGGACTGAAGCAGCGTTTCTGGCGGATACCGGCTTTGACTATTACCGGCTTCGGTATCTCGAACGGCACTACATGGACGAAGTGCCGGGACCGCGATCCTATATGGTTAGCGTTTGGCCGACCTTGCTCGCCGTGCTGATGCGTGTGTTTCCCGATCCGGCCGTCAATATTGTCGTCGCTCGGTTATTCAGTTTCGCGCTGGGTGGTGCACTCTTGGCTTTGCTTCACGTGCTGCTCCGCGCTCGGTTGGGCGCAGGGCATGCACTATGGCCCGTTTTAGTACTGGCGACAACGCCGGCCTTCGTGACTCAGGTGGAACTGATGGGGCTCGATGTTCCGCTGACCGTGGTCATGCTGCTGTCGGCATGGGCCCTGACCGCGGAGCGCTTTCAAACCGCGGCCCTGCTGGGTTTACTCGCGTTTTTCATCAAGGCCACCGGCCAGATCATGAACCTCGTGGGACTCGCCTATTGCTTGCTGCTGTTGGCGGGCGGTCCCAACTGGGAGCGAACCTATCGTCGCCGTCTATTGCTGGGCAGTGCGGCCAACTTGGCGCTCTTTGGGCTAGAAGAGTGCGTTTTGCTCTGGGGAGATACGTCGGCGGCGCTGATGGCCTTGGCGCCGTGGCCTGCGATCCTGAAGCCTCCGCGCGCCATCTGGGTGACCACGCCTGATCTGGCAGTTTTGCTGGGAGTGAGTCTTCTAGGATTTCTCCTGTTCCTGTGGTCTTACTTCGGCGCAGCGGGGACGAATCGCGATGGCGCAGTATGGCAGCGCGCGGCCTGGGCTAAAGTGCTTCGCGCAGAGCCACTCCTGGCGATCTCGGCGCTATTGGTCGTCGGCTTGTTGTTGATGTCGCGGCTTGTTATGTACATGCCGCGTTACTTCTTTTGTGGCATGCCCTTCTTGACTTGTCTGTGGGCGATTACCTGGTTAGGCAGACTACGTTTACAGCGGTTGGTGCAAATAGCTCTGCTGGGGCTCGTGGCATTCAATCTTGCGAATGCCGACGGCCGGTACTTTCCCTCGATCGCAGCCTGGGGCCACGCCGAATTTGCCGCGGTGCCCACCTATGCTCCCCGCACCTGCGCGTTCAGCGAACGAAGCCGCGAGTACCTGGCCGATCATCGTGCCACGGTCGAACTGGCGCGCAAACTGGCAGCTTCGGCAGGCAAAAGGCCGGTGTTTGCCGAAAGCCCCTTGCACTTTCTGCTGACGAATCCGCGGTTGGGTTACGTCGATCGCTCGCTGGATTCGCATGACGCGGTGGAGTTCGAGTTGGCACTCCAACAACTCCTGGAGATTTACGGCACCGGGGCGGAAGCTCGTACTCGACCCGATCCGGTGTTCGTTCGGCTCTTGCAAACGCGAACCACGTTGCCAGGCCCCCAAGCCGCCGACCGCGTGGTCTGGCACGATGACCTAGAGCCACCGATGACCGCCTATGTGAAGCGAATTCCTGCGGACGCGCGGGGCAATCCGCAGCGCCTAGTCGAGTGGTTCCTCGACGAAACCTGGCAGACAGATTGGCCGGCGGCCCGGTTGCACGAGCGGCTCGGTTTTTTATTGCGCACGCGGCGCTTTGACAGGCTCCGGAGCGACCTGGATGATGTCGCGCGTCGTCACCCGACGGACGCCAGTCTACAGCGTTTGGTCGCCGATGGTCGTGTCGCAATTGCCGCGGCCGAAGGCTATCATCCCGCGGAATCGCCGTCCGCGGCTAGATAGCCGTCGGTGGATTCGGCGGACTGTCTGTGACGATGGAGTCCTTGTCGCCAGCGGGGTCACGATCCAAGCGCAGCAGTCGTCGAAAGAATCGCAAGATCGAGCGGCTGAACACGAGCAAGATGCCCATCAAACCCGCTAAAAACGAGCCCAGCGGCAGCAGCGTATCGGGGCCAATGTAGGCCAATGCGATCGATTCAAGGCTCACCATTCAAGTTCCTTCTAAAGCCATGCCAAGCCAGCAGCGGAGATCGATATCCGCATCGTCCGCAGGACATCCGCGGCGACGTAAGCCAGCTCGCCAGTGCGGATTCGCGATCGGTCCTTAGACGTTCGGTCGGCTCGGAGTGGCTTGGCATCTGCCGAATCAACTCGCGATACCGTGGAAGTAGCTCGCGTCCCGAATGCGATTCGGCGAGGTCGACCCGTTCGATGGCATCGCGATTGAAATCGTACAATTTTTCCTGCTCGGTTTCAGCATAGCGTATGTAGTGCTTACCGTCTGCTATGACCGAATCAATTCCCCCGGGACCAGGACGGTTGAAAGGTGGTTCGAGTCTTGAGTAAATCGGTGGCGACGGGTGATCGGGGTCTTCCCACACCCTGCGGAGCGAAATACCGGGGACTGACGACTCGCCCGATAGGCCCGCCAGATCTACTAGCGTGGCCGCGGCGTCCACCAGACTCACCGGTTGGCGCAGCCTCCGCGGTACGTCGTTCAGATTAGGCGCCAGCAACAGGAGCGGCGATTCAATCTCTTGCCGATACAGCGACATGCCGTGGCCAAAAACGTCATGCTCGCCAAAGTGTTCTCCGTGGTCATTGGTAATGAGTACCACGGTTTGGTCCAACAAGCCGCGATTTTCGAGCTGGTCGAGCAGCCGGCCCAAGTAATGATCCAGATAGGCGATGCAGCCATCGTAAGTATCGATCGCCGCTTGCTTCTCCTCGGGATCGTTGCGAGCGATCATGCCATCTCCCTCGCAACTAATCAACCAGCGCGTGCGATTGCGCAACAACGCATCGGGCGACAACCGCGAGAACTTGTCGAACCTGGCATCCGGCACCATATAGGGTCCGTGTGCGTCGTAAAGATTCAAGAACGCGAAGTAGGGGCGCGAGGGATCGCGTTGGTCCAGCCAGGTGGTGAAGCGGTTGCAGAGCGCTTCCGCGTTGGGGCGCAGATCATCCAGCGGAAAGACTCCACTCATGTAAATGAGTGGTAACGACGCCGACTGGAACAAGGTGCCGTTAAACGGGCGATCGAAGTACTCTTGAAAGCCCTGCCCCAAACCCGTGTGCTGTCCGCACATGTCGAAGTTAGCCACGACGCCGACAGTTTCGTAGCCAAATCCTGAGAAGACTTCCGCCAAGGTTGTAAATTGTGATTTCAGCGGAACGACGAAGTCCGCTCGATGCTGACTCGGTAGCAAGCCGGTCAGTAGCGAGGCATGCGTTGGCAGCGTCCAGGGCGCCGGTGCGATCGCGCGCTCGAATAGCAGGCCGCGGTTGGCGAACTGCTCGAGACGAGGGCTCGTCGGACGCTCGTACCCACATAAACTGAGGTTTTGCGGGCGCACCGTGTCCAGCGTGATTAGCAGCACATTCAGCGCGGCTGGAGCGGAGGTGGGAAGATTCGCCTTCGTTTGTTGCCGCCGAAAGTGCTCGCGGGCCGGAAAGAACACGGCCGCTGCGGCAAGTACGACTGTGAACGCGGGGATCGTTTGGCGCATGAAGCGCAGCCAAGATTCCGCGCGACCGGCAATTTCACGCGTCAGCCCGATCGCAATGATCCACCCGCCCAGCAATGGCACGCACTCGGGCAGGAGAATAAAAGCCTGGCGCGAAAGGCAATGGCCACATATCAAGGCCAGCCCAAAAATCACTGCCTGCGCGGGCAGGGCTTGAGGCCGTCGCCAAGCTAATAGTCCGAGCAGCGAACCGATAACGCCAAATGCCAGCAGGTTGGCAAGTGGGACCATCCAGTGCGCTTCGGGTTTGAGATAAGCGAAAATATCCACGACATTCAAAAACAGCATCTCGTTATAAAAATAGATGCGAATTGCCCGCCAGGCGTTCTCGATCAGCGACGTCGCCAGGCCAAACCAGATCGTCAGCCATAGCACGCTGCGTAGGCGGATCGGACGCGGGGCCGGCGTGAAGCGGGCGACATTGCTGATCGCGGTCGCGAGGAACAAGAGGGTCCACAGTCGCACAGCCAGGCGATCAAAATCAAGGACCGACACAACTCCCATGGCGACGGCCGCATACAGTGGCAGCAGTCCCGCGGCCAAGCGACGATAGCGCAGCCACAGCAAGACGACAGCCAGTGCGACGCAAAACGCAGTCCAATACAGCAAGGGCCCGGCGGCCAGGTTGTCGCGCGGTGCGCGCCACATGCTGCGCACTAGCAGCCAGGCAATGAGCGCCAGAAGACACGCGCTGGCAATCCAGGAAAAAACGCGCTGCGAAATCCCGGGCCATACGTAGACGACGAGGGGCGTAACTAGAATTGGAATCAAGACGATTCCGGCTCCATCGAGCATCATGGGCTCCGCGACTTCTGGTTGCCGTTTGCCATTATATCACCCGATCGGTGCGTCATGGGGGGGCGGAATTCATGGAGCGCCGCCGCTTGGCGATTAGCCGGCTCGCGAGCCGATCAACGGCTGCGCCAAGCGCGTGCCCACGAAGCAGATCGTCGTGCCGGCGGCCGCAAAGACATGGCCCGACTGACGGCGTTTCGACAAACGTGGCCGAGGGGTGGGCTAATCCCAGGCTCCCAGGGTCTGCGACGGGCGGTCGCAACGCCAGGGCGGCATCGAGTCTCCGTTTCAGGTCGGCCAGCAACTCGGCGCGCGCGGCTCCCGTCTCTGTTAAATTCGTTTTCTCCAAGGGATCGCCGATCAGGTCGAATAGTTCTTCCTTTTGTTGACCGGGATATCGGAGGTAATGCCAATCGCCGTGCACGATCGACTGGATAGGGCCCCGACTGTTGGGCAGGTCCGACACCGTGGCAATCTGGCTCAGTTCCGCCACTAGCGATCGATCACCCTTTGCCGTCTCCCTCGCGTCCCACTGAGCCGCGAGCGAACGGCCGGGCATGCCTGACGGGGACAATCCCGCGAGCTCCAGGATCGTGGCGGGTAGATCCACCAAGCCGACCGGATCGGACACACGCCGCTCCGCGGGAACGCGATTCTCGAACAGCACCACCAGCGGAACCTGGATCAACTGCCGGTACAAACTCACGGCATGGCTGCGCAAGCCGCGTTCGCCAAAATGCTCGCCGTGGTCCGACGTGATGACCACGAGCGTGTTGTCGAGTATTCCGCGCCGCTGCAATTCTTCGAGCAGCCGGCCGAGATGATAATCGAGGTAAGCAATCGAACTTTCGTACGTGTCCAGCGCGAGCTGCAACTGGTCGTCCGTTCCTAACAACGGATCCCACGCGACGGCCGAGGCAATGCGTTGCCAACGCTGCCGCGCTACATAACGAGCTTCGGCCGACGTTTGTGTAAACCGATCAAAGCGCGCGTCGGGCACATCGTAGGGCTCGTGGGCGTCGTAGTAATTCAAGAAGGCAAAGAACGGCTGATTGGGATGGTGATCGAGCCATCCTAAGAACTTGTCGTTCAGCTCGGCGGCCGTCGTCCGCAGAAACGGCAGCCCTCGGCAAAAGCTACTCTTACCCAGCGCGGACAGTCGCCAAAACTCCTTCGCCAGCGGTGGGTGTTCGTCATATTGCTCGAAGCCACGCGCCAATCCCGTGTGGGCTCCGCAACTCGCTGAGTTGGCGACGAATCCAACCGTGCGATATCCGACGGCGGTGAATTGCTCCGCCAATAGTGGAATATCGCCACGGATGGGTGACAGGAAATCTGCGCCGTGACGGTGCGGCAGTTGACCCGAGAACAAACTGGCGTGCGTGGGCAAGGTCCAGCTACTTGGCGCCATGGCCCGCTCGAAAACCACGCCATGTTTCGCCCACTTCACCAACTCGGGAGTCGTGGCGCGCTCATATCCATAGAGCCCCAGACTTTGTGCCCGTACGGTGTCGAGTGTGATGAGAACCACATTGGGACGGGTCGACCGCCCGGGAGTACCACTTGTGTCGTGCGCCACGTCGCGAGGAGTCCAAATCAACATTGCCAGGCAAGCAGCGCTCCAGCCCGCGACCAAAAGTCGATTGGTTGCCCTGATCCAAGTTGGCCGATCGATCCACCGGTGCGCGATGGCCGGCACCAGTGAATGCGCGATGCCCAGCAGCAGCACGAGCCTGGCCAACGGGTAAGTGGTTTCGCGCGACAGGGCCAGCAGTGGCCAGGAGAGACTAAGGCAGGCAAAGGTGTAGGCCGCCCCGGGCCAGGAAATTAACCACGGCCAGCGGCGCTGCAGCGTGCCCAGGCCCAGGGCTAAGGGCAAAAACAGTACCGCGTCAGCCGCGGGCACGAGCCACAGATCTTGGCGACGCAAGCTGGGCAACGTCGTGAACAAATTGGCGGTATTCGGGCCGAGCAGTAATTGTAAGACTGCCCGTGCAATGAGTTCACCGACCCCAGCCAGGAAGGCGCTGGCCAAGCCCAGGAAGACCCATTCGCGCCATCCAAGCGTTGTGGCTGTTTCAGCATCGAATTGATTTGCCCACGACTTTCCGGTCGCCATCAAAACGAAAATCGAAAACACCTCGCCACTGCAAACTATGGCGACGACGGCGGCCAGCGGCACGAGTCGCCAAATACGCCTGGGCTCGATTCGCCAGCCATACATAGCCAACACAAAGATCGCGAGATTCACCAAGCACTGCAAACGCACTTCGAGCCACCGCGTCGGCCCAAACAGCTTTTCCATCCGCGCGGGGGACTGCGCGAACGCGAACAACCCGGCGAACAGCGCCACGAACATCAAGATCGAGGCGGCGGTGGCCCAGGTGCGGCCACGCGCTCTGATCACCCGGCCAGCGAAAATGCCCAGCACGAGCAGAACTTCGGCGAGGTCAATCAGATCGGCCAACGACGTGAGACCTTTGGCGGCAGCCAGCTGAATATCGACGAACGGCGGGGAAGAGAAGACAGCGGTCGTGCGGTCCCGCGACGAGTGGAGGACGAACGTCAATCAGCCAGTCAACGTCCTCGTCGAGTCGCAGAAACGGGCTTTGCGCTCCGCGTCAGAGCTACAGGCCATTCTAATGTGCCATTAAACACGTCGCAAACGACGCCGGGTGAAGACCGGCCTGTGGTTGCCGCAAAGCCTCCTTCGCCGCGGCGTGGCACGTGATGTTCCGCGCGCCGCGAAGACCACCCCGACAGCTAGCTTGCTGTAAGTTTGTGACGGGATTATAGTCGAAAACGTCTCGCGTTGTGGTTCTGGGCGTCGGTATCACGTGCAGTGGAAACCTCACCTAGCGCAAGTCTGCCTGACCTGAGATCGGGGTCCGCTGCGCAGACGTCCATCGACCGTGGCGCGACCAGGAGACGATTGCCGTGGGCCCGCGGACGGCAATTGCCCGACGTCGTGATCGCGCTGGGTTTCGCGCTCTTCTTGCTGGTGGTCTATCAGCTCAACGGTGGAATACCGGTTGCTGAGGACTATGTCAACCTGCGCGTGGCCGAAGCAATCTGTGATCAAGGCTCCCTCACCGTAACACCTGTCGAGATGCCAACGCTCTTTCGTTGGCAACTGGTTCAGGGCGGGCAGAAGCGGCCGGTCGACATTAGCTGGTTTGACGCGGAACTCACGGCCGCCAAAGAGCGCGGAGAGCTGGTAATGGCCGGTTCGCGCGATGTCTTGCTCCCGACTGAACACGAAGGGCGCTATGGCAACTGCTTTGGACTCGGGCCGGCACTGGCGGTGCTGCCAACTTTGGCCGTGGTCCACGGGATCATGGGGCCACTCGCGGAGCGTCACGACGTGTTGTTCGGCATCGGCAAGTTCACAGCCGCTGCCTACGTGGCGGCCTCGGCGGCTATCCTGTACTTAACCTCCCGGCGGTATTGCCAGGTCATGGCGTCGCTGATGATCGCCGTGTTGTATGGATTGGGGACCTGTGCTTGGAGTGTCAGCAGTCAGTCGCTTTGGCAGCATGCTCCGAATCAATTCTTCCTCGCCCTGGTTTGCTACGGCTTGAGTCGAATTCGCGACCATGGTCGGTATGCCGTGCTAACTGGCGCGGCGCTAGGAGCCGCCGTGTGGTGCCGTCCGACGAGCGCGCTATTCGTGCTCTCGACCGTTGCCTACCTGCTAGGTACGAACCGACCTGCGCTCGCCCGCCTGCTCGCCGGCGGCCTTCCCTTTGCCGTTGGGATGATCGTTTACAACCAGTATTTGTACGGCGACTGGATCGTGTTGGGGCAGGCTCGAGTCGTGGTGGCGGCCGTCGAGCGGACCGGCTCGACCAACATGTGGCAGACGCCGCTATGGCTGGGTGCTTGGGGCAAGTTAATGAGTCCGTCGCGCGGCTTGTTCGTATTTTCGCCCTTCTTGCTCTTTGCCCCGTATGGGGCGTGGCAAGTTTGGCGCGATGCGAAGTACGCTCCGTTGCGGCCACTGACCTTGGGAATCGCAGCTATTTGGTGCGTCGAGTTCCATTTCTTCGATTGGTGGGGAGGTTGGTCATTCGGTTATCGGCATCTCGTTGACACCGTGGTGCTCTTGGTGCTACTGCTGATTCCGTTCATTCCGGTTCTCTCGCGCCGCAGATCCTTGGCGGTTGTGTTTGCTGGCCTGGCGTGCTTTTCGATCGGCGTCCAAGCGTTGGGCGCCTGGACCTACGACGGCGTAGGCTGGAATGGGCGCGAGGCGTTTGTCGTTAGCACGCCGGGCGCCGTCGAGCAGACCCTGCTAGCAGACCCCTCCTTGACCGAAGACTGGCCGCCGGCGCCGGGAACGGAGATAGACGTCGTCAACTTAGACATCGATTTTGGCGCGAATCGCCGCCGGCTTTGGTCTTGGCGGGACAGCCAATTGGTGTATTACGCCATGCACGTCCGACAGTCATATCAAAAACGACTGGACCTGACCGAGTACTTGACGCGTAGCCCTGCCGTCCGTCGCGCCGAGACCTATGTTCAACTTGGTAACGCGTATTTTGAATTGAACCAGATCAATCGCGCCCAGCGAATGTACGAACTGGCGTTGGCGCTGGTTCCCGGAGATCGCGACGCGGTGCTTGGCGCGGCGCGCTGCAGCGCTGCTGGGGGGCGAATATACGAGGCGGTCGACCAGTTGCGGCAAGCCGTCGTTCGGGAGCCGCAGGAACTACGATCGCTTTCGTCCCTGGCCTTGGCGCTGCAATTGGCAAGTCGCTCGCAGGAGGCCGTCGCGACAGCGACCGCAGCCCGCGGCATCCATCCGATCTATGCTCGCAAGGCCTTTCGCGACGAGATCGCCCGCTGGCGCCAACTCGTTGAACCGCGGTTGGATCGACAGCAGCGCGCGGCCCTGTCTCAACTCGAGGGCGAATTGAATGCCGACTGGTTCTATCGTTCTTTGTAGCACTGGCATGGTGAAGGCACTCTCGATACATACGAAAGGCCCGGCCAGTGACTGAGCTTCGAGCAAATGCCGCGATGCCCCACGAGCGAGTCCGTGCCTGGCGACCAGGGCTCCGCCCAATGCGGATGTCAAGCTGGCTGCTGCCTTGGTTCGTGCCGACCGTGGCGATTGCGGCCCTGCTGTTGGTTTGGCAATGGGATGTGCTGTATCTGCCTCCCTGGCAAGATCAGGCAGTGGGACTGTGGACCGAAGCCGATTACCTGGCGACCTCCAACTTTGATTATCGACGCTTGCTGTATGAAGAAAATCACTTCATGGACTCTGATCCGGGGCCGCGTTCTTACCTGATCAGCGTGCTGCCGACGGCGCTGGCATTGGGAATGCTCTGGCTGCCCGACATCGAGACACTGATCGTCGCGGTGCGCGTCGGCACCTTTTTTCTTGGCGCGCTCATCGTGGTCGCACTAGGTAATTTGCTCTTGCGCTGCGGCACTCCGCGATGGTTGGCAGCCCTCTATTGCGCGGCCTTCGCCACGACCCCGCTGTTTGTCGTCCAGCTTGATTTGATGGGAATGGATGTTCCGTTGACCGTGACGATGTTGGCCGCCGCCGCGCTCTTATGGCGCGAGAAATGGCAGGCCGCGGCAATCGTCTCGATGCTGTCATTCCTCCTCAAGGCGACAGGCCAATTGATCACCTTAGCCGGCATGACCTACCTCTTGTTGCGTTTGGTCCTGGGGTGGAAGGTGACAATTGCCGCGGCGCGCCGCGACGAATTGCTAGGTCTCATCTCACATGTCGCAGTACTGGCCGTGCAATTCGCCCTGATCGCTTGGGGAGACACTTCGGTCAAGTATCTGAACGCGGGCGACTGGCCCGAGAACTTGTGGACCAGTAACGCGCTGCGAGCGAATACTCCCGATATCGCGGTATTGTTGGCCGTCAGTCTCTTCCTCACGGCGATTCAGGTAGTGCAGGGTTTGCGCAGTGCCCGGCACAACGCAGACAGCCTGGTTCAGTCGGCTTGGCCGGCTTTACGGCAACTCGTGGCAAACGATCCGTACCTGGTGCTCAGTTGGATCCTGATTGCGGGATTATTTGCCTCGTCGCTACAGTACATCTACACCCCCCGCTATGTGTTTTGCGTCGTGCCTTTTTTGTATGTCGTGCTGGCTCGGCCGCTGCTGTTTAGCTCGGCATCGGCGCGACTGCTCACGGGCGCGGCCGTTCTGGCCTTGATCGGGGCCAATCTCAGCAATCAGCAAGGAAGGTTCTGCGCCGACTTGCTGCAATCGCGCGGCGCGGACGTGTTCGCGGGCATTCCAGGGTTGACGCCGCGCTCGTGCGTCTATCTGGAACGCAGCCGAGAGTATTTGCGCGACCATCGCTCGAACATCGCGGCCTTCGAGTTGCTCGACCGGCAATATGCCGATCATCCGATCTTCGTGGCTTCGCCGAACGTGTTTATCGTGTCGCGACCGCGACTGGGGCACGTGACCCGCAAACTCGAAGTCTTCGACGCCAGCCTCTGGACCAAGGCACTGAAAGGGTTTGAGGAAGTCACGTTGCGCCCCGCGCCACCAGAAGGACGAAAGGATCCCATCTTTGTCTGGTTCGGCCATGCGCGCGTGACGCTGCCGCCGCGCGAGCCTGGCGATGAAGTCATTTACGACGATTCGCCAACCAATCCCGACACACCGCTGGTGATGTACATCAAGCACCTGCCGGACGACGTGCCGCGCACGGCCCGAGCCATCGAAGACTGGTATATCGCGCACACCTGGTCGCCCGAGTTCTTGATCGCCCGCGTGCGCGAGCGGCCCGATTACCTAGTCAGGACGGATCGCCTGGACCGCGCGCTCTTTGAACTCGACGAGGCCAACGCCTGGATGCCGGGAATCCCGGAGTTGGAGGAAATTCGCGAAAACCTGCGCCGGCACCATGCCCGCCAGGCCGAGAGCCGCCCCGCGAACTGATGTGCTGGTTCGCTAGTCGCCGGGTGACTTGTCGATCGACTGCGAAGCGAGCGGGGTGAGGTGTTCCCCCGCTGCCGTCGGGTGCGAGTTGAAGTACTCGGCCAGCAACTGCCCGAGCATGGCGCAACCCTGTTCGTTCAGGTGATAATCGTCGTAGAAGTATGCCTCAATACCGCTGAGGGCCGAGGCGGCGTCAACCACCTCGATCTGCTCGCGGCGGCAAACCTCCAGCAGCGCAAGGTTGTACAGGTCGATCGCCTCGCGCAGCTTGCCGGGGCGAAGCAGCTTCCAGGGCCGGGGGGCAGGCTCGGTTCGGGCGAGCCACATGCGCTTGCACGCTTCGCCGTCCAGAAAATCGTCCCACAAGGCCGGCTCGGTGACGCAGACCAAGCGAACCTGCCGACTGCGCGCCGCCTCGCAAAGTTTCGACAATCGATCGCGATACTCGGCAATCCGCTTGTCTGGCTGCCAACCGCCCGGGGGTGGCTCGATCGAGCGATCGCGCCGGTTTTGCATCAGCAGCCGCCCCTCGGCGTCGACAAGCAAGCCGTGCCCCAATCGCACATTCCAGATTTGTTTACAAAGGTTCAGAGTATCCAACTGCAGCAGACGCGGTGGCGCCGGCCAGCCACTGTCGATGCCGAGCAGACCTCGCACCAGATCACTCGCGCCGACGAGCACGACGAAACAATCAACCTCGGGCACAAGCGGCGATTGCTTGAGCCAGCGGAGGTGGTGCCCGCTGTCAAAGTCGCTGACGGCGAAGCTGCCGACCCAGCTTGCGCCCTCGGGTCGTTTCCAGCGTGCTTGAAGCTGAGCGGGCCACGTTTCCGAATCGTCGAGAAACAGGCACTCCGTGCTGCTGCCACCCAAGCAGACGATTCGATAGGCCGCCGAGCGCTCGGGGAGCTCGGTCCCCCGCATCCCCCAAGGGTTAATTGAGCTGCGGGCCATGCCCTGCACACCCGGCAGCACGATGTAATCGGGTTCGAATCGGTAGACCGCGCCGGGGGGCCGACCATGAAAGGGCGCCCAACCGGGGGTCCAGCGCACGCCAACTTCGGCGATCCACAGGCCTATCAGTAAGGCGGCGCTGGCCAGCCAAAGTCGCGCAGCATGCCGGCCCAACCATCTGCGAACCGCACCGTAAAGCGAGGCGCCGAGTGAGAACGCCACGAGCCCAATGGCCGGCAGTACGAGCCAGGGCCAGGGGCCCTCGCCCTGGCCCGACCAACCCTGTAGTCGGGCCCAAGCCCAATCGGCCGCAACCAGCCAACCGAGCGCGCTGGCCCCCAGCCAGCCGGTGATCCAAGGTCGCCCCGCCGAGTGGGCTGGAAGCTTCGAGGCGAGCACATTCGCAGACGCCACGCTAGTCACCGCGCCTCGTCGATTGTTTCAGGCCAACAAGTCGTGGACGACACGTCCATAGACATCGGTCAAACGGTAATCCCGCCCGCCGTGTCGAAACGTGAGCTGAGTATGATCGATGCCCAACAAGTGCAGCAGCGTGGCGTGCAGGTCGTGCACGTGTACGGGGTTCTCGACGGCGCGATAGCCGTACTCGTCGGTCGCCCCGTAGCGGATGCCCCCGCGGACGCCCCCGCCGGCCAACCACATGGTGAATCCGTGTGGGTTGTGCTCGCGACCTGGCGCGCGACCTTCCTGGAACTCGGCGGTCGGCGTGCGGCCAAACTCCCCTCCCCAGAGCACGACAGTTTGATCCAACAGACCGCGCGCCTTGAGGTCCTGCAGCAGACCGGCGATCGGTTTGTCGGTCGCCTGCGCATTGCGGCGGTGACCGTCTTCGAGGTTCGCATGCTGATCCCAACGATCGGCCTTAAGCACGGGCGTGAGCAGCGTGACGAAGCGAACCCCTTTTTCGACGAGCTTGCGGGCCAGCAGGCACTCGACGCCAAAGGCCCGCGTCTGAGGCTGGTCGATGCCGTAGCGCTGGAGCGTCGTGGCAGTTTCATCTTGATAGTCGAGCAATTCTGGCAGGGCAGTCTGCAGGCGGGCCGCGAGCTCGTAGTTTTGTGCAACTCCCTCGAGTTCGGCGAGCGCTCCGCGGGCGTCGGCGCCGAGGCGATTAAACTGATCGAGCGCCGTCAACTTGGCCGCTTGTAATTCGACGGTCGGCTCCCAGCGGCTGATCGAACCGAAAGGCTTGGGATCGCTAGGCGCGAAGACCGAACATTGATGGCGGGAAGGCAGAAAACCATTGCTGAAAACCGACGTACCTCCTTGCGGCAGCTTGCCGCCATGGAGAACGAGATAGTCTGGGAGATCTTCGCAACCGCTTCCCAAACCATAGCTGATCCAGGAGCCCATGCTGGGGCGACCCGCCAGCGAGGAGCCGGAATTCAGCAGTAAATTCGCCGTGCCGTGCTCCATATTGTCAGCCACCATCGAGCGGATGATCGCCAAGTCGTCGACGCACTCAGCCACCTGGGGAAACAGTTCGCTGACGTCGGCCCCCGACTGACCATGCCGGGCGAAGCGAAAGGGGGACTTCAGCACCGTGTTGCTGGCCAGCCGATTGACGATCGGGATGCCGATCGGTTGGCCGTGCTCGCGCGCCAGGCGCGGCTTCGGATCGAAGGTGTCGAGCTGGGACGGACCCCCATCCATGTACAAGAAAATGACGCTTTTGGCCCGCGGCGGCGGTTGTCCAGCCGTCGCGCTCCGCGACGAGCGCGCGAGCATCCCCCACAGAGCCAGCGCACCGAAGCCCTGTGCGCCGCGCAATAGCAGGTCGCGACGATCGAGGTAAACGAGTGGATCCAACATGTAAGCCTGGGAGTGAGGAGCGACCAACGAAAGCCCGAGACGACGGCCACTCGGCGGAACTCCGGCGTCATTCCCCCCTACCATGCACGCTAGCCGGTCGGCGGACAGGGGGCAACTGGATTCTGCTGCGCACGGGTCAGGGGACTCAATGGCCGCCTCGTGGGCAGGCCAACCAACGACGAGTCAACCGTCAACCGCTCCCACTCGAGGGCAGGCACCCGCTGGCTAACGGACGTACAGGAACTCCCCTAAATTTACCGTCAGGTGGCAAAAATCGATCCAGGCGTTCTCCGTCGCCTGCGCTTCGCGTTCGCCGGCGGCACGATGTCTGGCGGCCTGTTCGTGCAGAAACGTGGCAGCGGCCATTTGTTCGGCCGCGCTGGGGGGGCGCCCCACCCCTGCAAGGAATACTCGCGCCACACGGGCGTCGTCGGGGAGCTCGACTGCTGCGATTCGCTTACCCCATTCGCGCGATTGAGCGACCACGAACGGATCGTTCAGCAGGTTGAGGGCTTGCAGTGGCACGTTGGCAGTACTGCGACGGCCGACGCAGCCGTCCGGCTTCGGAAAGTCGAACAAAGTCAGAAAACGCGGGATCGCCCCGCGACGCACTTCCAGATAAATCGTGCGACGCTGGGGGCCTGACAACTCGTCGCCAACAGAGTCGCCATCGCCGGGTCGCGCGGTCCGCGGGGCGGTCGGTACGCTTGGGCCAGACAGCGATTCGTCAAGATTGCCGGCCAGCACCAGCAACGTATCGCGGACACATTCGGCCTCGAGCCGTTGGGCAGACATGCGGTGCCAGAGCCGGTTGTCGGGGTCGAGCTCACGAGCGTCCGTGCGGGCCGTACTCGCTTGTTGGTACGTACTGGTCGCTAGTAGCAGTCGATGCAGCGACTTGATCGACCAGCCCGACGCGATGAAGCGACGGGTCAAATAGTCGAGCAACTCGGGATGCGTGGGAGTTTCACCTTGCGCGCCGAAATCGTCGGGCGTGGCCACCAAACCACGGCCGAAGTGGTGTTGCCAAACTCGATTAACGATCACACGTGGCGTCAGTGGGTTGTCCGCGGCGCTGAGCCAAGCGGCCAGTTCGCGGCGCCCGCTCCCCGACTCGATCGGCGGTTGATGGCCACAAAGCACCTCGACAAAACCGCGTGGCGCTTCAGACCCAAGGCTGTAAGGGCTGCCGCGCTTTTGTACCTGCAAATTGCCTGCGGTCGCTTCGGCCGTGACGAGCCCGAGGGCCGACGGAGGACAGGCTTGCTCAAGCTCGGCTAATTCGCTCCGCAAGCGGTCGAACTCGGCGCGATCCGCCGGCGATAGATAAGATTCGAGGGGCGCGTCGGCCAGGGGCGAGTCACCCGCCAAAGCCCAGGCGAGCAACTCGCGACAGGCGTCGTCGTCGCGCCAACCCGACGTCTGCTGCCAGGTGTCAAGTGCGTCGAGCACGGCCTGCTGGTAGCCTTGGGCCAGCGTTTCGGCTGTGGTGGCGCGAGGATCGCTGAGCAGATCGAGTGCGAGTTGGTTGCTACCGAGATCGGCCTGATCGTTGAATTCGACCTCAGTCGCGGGGGCTTCGTCCAGCAGCACGAAATGGTCGGCCAGCAAGTGCCCCCCCGGGGCGGTCGATTCATCGACAAGCTCGATGCAGACGTCGCGTCCGGCGAACGGCGGCGCTAGCGGCAGTACCCGAAACTCGAACGCGTCGCTCCCCGTGCCGGCTGCGCGAAAACTCTGCGACTGCGGTAAGACCTGGCTGTGGGCGATGATGTTGACGTAGGTCTTCTCTGGGTCTGCCCCTCCGGCAACGAAGAACCCCAGGCTGAGTTTTGCAGCGTCGACGCGAAAGCGCGGGCTGAGCAGTCGACCCGTAAGCGTATCGCTGGCCTGCGCGCTGCTGGCAAAGGCACGGCCACGATAACCGCGCGGCGCAAGTGCCATGCCCTGCTGCGGCGCATCGCCGAAGGCGGGGCCCGCCGCTTGCCAGCCCGCATAATCCGCGCCCTCGAAGTCGGCCAACAATCGCCAGCGCGTGGCGCGACGGGCCGCCAATCGATTGACATCGAACAGTTGCTGGGCCACACCACGACGGCGGTAATCGAACACGGCGGGGCTCGAGCGGGCCAACTTCACCCAGCCGCGAAACAGGCGGTCGTGCCGCTCGATGGCCCCGGTGAGTTGGGCAATCCAACGCTCAAGTCGCTGGGGATCGAGGTCGCCGATGGCGGCCTGGGTGGCGATGGCTGACTTCGCCGACGGCGCATCGGTCGCCATCGTGGCACGCGCCGCCAAAAGGTAATCAGCAATTCGCTGCGCCTCGTCGCGGCGCTGGGCAACAAAGCCTTGCTCCCGGCGAGCCTGTTCGAGCAGTTCGTCGATCCGCTGGCGGCAGTCGCGCATGCGCTGGCGCGCGGCGGCAATTTCGGCTTGCCGTGCGGGGGAGTCGATTGGGCGTTGCTCGTCGATCGAATTCTTGAGCACGCCAGCCAGCGAGTAATAGTCGACCGTGCTGATGGGATCGAACTTGTGATCGTGGCACCGGGCGCAGGCCAATGACATGCCGAGAAAGCACTTGCCGAGTACGTCAAGCTGGTTTTCCCATTCCTCGGCTTGTGCGACGGGCCAATCGACCACGAAGTCGAGAATCTCCTGGAACCAGAAAAAACCGGTGCCCAGTGGCGACGCGAGCTGCGTGCCGTCGGCGTTCAGTCGTGGCGGGCTGATGAGGTCTCCCGCCAGATGTTCGCGGACGAACTGGTCGTAGGGGACATCTTGATTGAACGCCTCGATCACGTAGTCGCGATATCGGTAGGCGTTCGGCTTGGCGCTATCTTCTTCGTAGCCGTTGGTTTCGGCGAAGCGCACCAGGTCGAGCCAGTGCCGACCCCAACGCTCGCCGTAGTGGGGACTGGCCAGCAGCCGATCGACAACGCGCGCCACGGCGTCGGGCGCTTCGTCGGCGAGAAAGGCTTCGATCTCGTCGACACTCGGTGGCAACCCGATCAAATCGAAGTAGAGCCGCCGGAGCAGCGCGTGCTTATCCGCCGGCGGCGAGGGGGTTAACCCCGCCTGCTCGAGCCGCGCCAAAATGAAGCGGTCGATCTCAGACTGGCACCAAGGGGCATTCTGCACGGCAGGCGGAGTTGGATCGGCGAGCGGTAGCAGCGACCAATGGTCTTTGCCGGCTTTGTGCTGACCGGCGGCGATGAGCTCGCTCTCGGCGGGCCAGACGGCCCCTTGTTCGATCCAGGTGCTCAGATCGGCGATTTGGGCTTCGGTGAGCCGGCCGTCGGGGGGCATTTTCAAGTCGTCACCGGCCGTATGACGAACCGCCGACAGCAGAAGGCTTTCGTCGGGCTGGCCGGGCACAATGGCCGGCCCACGATCGCCGCCAGCGAGCAACAATTCGCGACTGCGCAGCTCGAGCCCACTCTTGCTGTCCGCTCCTTGCAGGTGGCAGCGACCGCACGATTGGATGAGCAGCGGGCGAATGCGCTTCTCGAAGTGTTCGCGCTGGAGGGCCGTGGTCGGAGGTGTCGAATCGGTCGCGGGCGGCCCTTGCCCTACCCCCGCTGCCGGCATCAGCACCAAGCTGCCGAGCAAGCATGCCGCGACGGTCCCGCGGAAGCAGGGGAAACTAATCGCGTGCTGGCCGCCCAGGGGCCAAAGAGCTGCTCGTTCAAGGAAACCGCTTTGCATCCGAACTTCGCCTGACGCGGCCGGTGGACCGCTGGCTAACTGGAATCGACGGGATTGAAACCGCCCGGCACGGAAAGGAAGATGCATATTCGGCTTCGTTGCCGCGGCCCGCCTCCTGATTCGAGTTTACGCCATGCCTGCAAGGGGTTCAATTCGCCAGACGTCGAGACGGCCGACCTGTCGTGCGCGCGTATGAAGCCACAGCCCGGGGAACCCAATTGGCGTGCGACCGTGGCCGCCCAGGCCTCGCTGGCCGAGTTGCTGGCACTGGCCGCCTGTGCCGTGGGCTGGACGATGTGGATGTGGCTGACGGCCGGGCAAGTCGGCTGGCGGCTCTGGGCTGCCAATGCGACGCTCGTGGCGATCTTTAGCATTTGGGGCCGAGTGCTGCTGGTGGCGCTGGGAATCGACCGCCTGGTTCCGCGAAGTTTCTTGCTACCGCTGTTGACCGGGGGCTTGGCGGTGACTTTTGGCGTGGCGGCCGCGCGATTGCTCACCCCGATTGGCCTGCTGGCCTGGTATGCCGCCAGTTGGGGAGTTGGAGGGCTGCTCTACCTGCTGCTCGCCCGGCGGATCGGCACCTGGCAACCGCTGCCGCGTGGACGTTGGCGTGAGCTGGGCGCAACGTTGTTGGCCTTGGCCGCCGTGACACTTTGGATTCGGCACCTCTCGCCGTTGGTGATCGTGACGGGGGACGAAAGCGACTATCGCCCGTTCATCGAGTTCTTCTTTCACACGACGCATGCGACGCCGCTGTTGATCGACGGCACGCCCGTGTCGCAGGGCCAGTTTCAGTTCGCAGGGCTACCGCTGTCGTATTACCACTACGGCAGCTACGCCGTGCCCGCTTTGGTGGCATGGATCGCAGGCTGCCCGGTTTACGACGCGATGGTAGGGAGCTGGTATCCGATCGGCTATTTCTTGCTGGCGGCGGCGGCCTGGTCGCTCGGCAGCGTGTTGTTCGGCCCGCGCGCCGCGCTCTGGTGCCTGGTTGCCGTGTTGCTGGTGCCCGATCCGTCGTACTGGTGCGCGGAACTTGGATGCTTTTTTTCGCTCAACGCCTTTGCCGAAACGGCGCCGGCGATGTGCTACGCATCGACCTGCGCGGCGCTCGCGGTGATCTTGATGACGCTGGCCGCGCGTGCGCGGCGGATTGACCTCGTCGCTGCCGCGGTGGTAGTCGCCGGCGCGACCGTGTTTTTTAAGGCCAATGTGGTCGTGGCGGCGTTACCGCTCGTTGGCCTGTGTTTTCTGGTGAATTGGCATCGCTTTGAGAATCGCGCTCGCTGGCCGGCTTTGATCACCTTGATCGTGCTCGGTTTATTGGGCATGGCAGCGGGCACGCGGCTGCGGTCGGCGCCGACGATCGGGCTCGATCCCGACTTGGGGCAGAGATACGCCAGTTACGTTCTCGACGAGGTGATTCCACCGGAATCCGCGCTAGACAATCTTCGCCCGTGGGCACTGTCGCCCCAGCCGTGGATCGCCGTGCCGGCGAGACTAGCGCTCGTCACTTTGGTGACCTTTCAATTGACGGTGATTCCGCTGCTGGCGGCGCTGGTCGCCTGCCAATGGTGTTGGCCGAGTGCCCGCTCGCTGCGGGGGTTGCTGATCGCGGCACTGGCGATCTATTTGGGGAGTGCCGTGTTTTTGCCACCGAACGCCAACGGCGATCCGTTCGAGCTGCAGCATCGGGCGTTTCTCTGGATCTACTTCCTGGCTGCCGTGTGGGTGGCGGGCGTGGCCGCTCGGCTATACCGAGGAGTTGGCCGCCGTGCGCTCCCCGGTTTCGTCGTGGCGAGCATTTTGTTGTGCGTGCCGTTGGTGTTGGGGCGCGAGCTCCGCGTGGCGCCCGAGAAGCCTGTGCCAACCGGTTTGGTACAAGCCGCGCACTTTATCCTGACGCACGGTCCCTCGACTGACATTGTGCAAGATGCGGCGAACGATCCGAACCTGATTGTGGCCGCGCTCAGTCAGCGTCGCTCGTACATTTGCATTTCGCTCGAAGATACCTTCCCCGGCAGCGGCGCGTTGCGCGCGACTCACACTCGCCGCGCCGCGGAATGCCAGGCGCTGTTGCAAGCCACGACTCGGAACGAGCTCGCCAGTTTCGCGCGGCGCACCGGAGTACGCTGGTTTGTGTTGCACCCCGATAGTCAGGTCGCCTGGCCGAGCGATTTCGTCGGCGCGCCGGCTTTCCAGGATCGCGGTTTTCGAGTTTATGATCTGACGACGGTCGCTGGCGGAGGCGCACGATGAGTCGCGCCGGTGAATCACTCACAGAGCTGCCGCGCAGTCGCGAAGAATCGCGAGCGAGGTCGACAACCGATTCAGACGCGGCGCGATTACGGCGCGGCGAGCCGTGGCTCGTGACAGCGATCCTGTTTATCACGCTGGTGTTGACGCACTGGTGGTGCCTAAGGCAACCGCCCTACGTCGAGCAAGCGGTCGGTCTGTGGACCGAGGCCAGTTACCTGATCGACAGCGGTTTCGATTACCGCAAGCTGTTCTACGACGAATTGCACGTCGAGGTCGGCGGACCGCGCACGTATGCATGCAGCTTGCTGCCGACGCTGCTGGCCGTGCTGATGTTGGCCACAGGATCGATGTCCGCGACAATCTTGATCTCACATCTGGTGAGTCTGGCCTGCGCCGCGGCCGTCGGCGGCATGCTGTACTGCTGGTTACGACCGGGCGTGGGACGACTGCGCGCCGGCTTGCTTTTGGTAGCCGTGGCCACATTACCACTCGTCGCCGTGCAACTGGAAATGGTGGGCCTCGACATGCCGATGGCGGCGGCCAGCATTCCTTTCTTCGTGCTGGTCGATCGCCGTCGCTGGTCGTGGGCAGCGATCTCCACCTGGTTGGCGTTCGCCATGAAACCGTCCGCGTTCTTGTTACCCTTTGCGCTAGCGATGTATCTCGTGGCGCTATACGTGGGCGGATGGTTGACGCGGCGCAAACCGCTCGACTGGAAATTGTTTTGGGGTGGCGTCACCAGCGCGCTCTGTTTCGTGGGCCAGTTTGTCGTGATGTGGGCCGCCGACAACCTGAATGGCCGCGTCCGCATGCTGGAAGATGTGTGCCTCTGGTTGCGCTCAAGTCCTGAAGTATTGGTGCTGCTGCTGGGGGCAGTGGCCGCGACGCTGTGGCTCCTGTTGCGACGCTCTGCCGTGGGGACCAGCGACGTACAAGCTGCGGGGCTGATCGGACGGTTGTTTGACTGGCTGGCCGCGGAACCGCTCTTTGCCGTGGCCTGGTTGGTCGTCGGCGGCACCATGGCAGCGTCGGCGGCCACGTACTACGAATCTCGCCACCTGCTGCTCGTGGCGCCCTTGCTGGCGTTGATTGTCGGCCGCGTGCTGGCCGAGGCCCCGGGTTACACGTGGCAGGTGTTCGTCCTACTGGTCATCGTGACGCTGCAGCTTGGAAATCGCTACGGGGCTTGGTATCCGGAACTGCCGCTGCGCGATGCGCGGGGCTGGGGTGTCCCCGAGCGAAGCCTGGAATATCGCCAGGACCATCGCTCGAATATCGACGCAGTCCGCCGGCTCGAGTTCGATCATGCCGGCGAGTCGCTCTTGGTGTGTGAGCATTTCACGCACTTTGTATCGTTACCGCTGCTGGGATACGCAGCGGACGCGCTGACGGGACCGCGGCCCTATGTTTTTGGAGCGGACGACACCAACCTATGGCGGTTGTTCGAAGATCAACCGGCCGAGGTCGTCGTGTTACATCTCGAGCCGCAACTGGGGGCGTTGCCATTTCCGGCGTATGCGATTCCACTCCCGGGCCCGGGCGACGAGCTGCTCGATGACGACGGCTTGCGGCCGCCACGGCTGATCTATCGGAAGCGCTTTGCCAGCGACTTGCCACCCGCCGCTCGACTGCGGCAGTACGTCGATTTTCTCTTTAGCCAAGCGACTGAATTCGATGCGGTCGGACGACTCCTTGTCGTCGGCAATCTACCGACAGCCCGTCGCCTGGCCGCGCTCGAAAACAATTGGGAGCTGGACGATCCGCGGCTGACCGCGGAGCTGCTGGCACGGCTGACTCGGTTCGCGGAGCAGTTGGCGCCCCTTAGCATTCCTGAGACTGGCGCCGACGGCGACCAACTGCGCCAGCAATACCTGTACGAGCAATTGGTGAAGCAGATTGCCAGACGACGCAAGGAGCTGGTCGCGGGCGATCCGTTGAAGCCGCTCGCGTGGGACCAACGCAGCGTGTCGAGCACGCTCGCCCAACGGTGGCTGTACATTCCTAGCAGCGCGCGTCCGTCACAAAAGTAAGTAGCGTGCAGATTCAGTTAGCCGGTGACGGTGCAAGGAATTCGGCGACTCGTTCGGCGTAATAGGTGTGCGCCTTGCCGCTAGGATGCCCGTCGTACGGGGCATTCGTCATGCCGGGTAAATCCTCTTGCGGGGCGAGCCAAAGCGTCTCGCACCCCGATGCTTGACAGCGATGGAGCATCGCGGCCGTGTCGGCGTCACGCGTGAGACCGCCGACCAGGAAGCGACTGCCCACCGCTTTGCAACGATCTCGACACTGCTCGATTACGGCGGCCGTCACGTCGGCATGCGGGAGCAGGCGTAACTCGATGTTGTCGTAAGCACGTTCACCGAAGTGGGCCACGGCCGACCAGCGCATCAGCGGCGCCGGTCGATACCCTGGAACATCGCGGACGACCTCCGCGCGGCCCGTCTCGTCGAGCCGCGCGTAAGGGGGCATCTCGAGTCCGCGCGGATCGCGATGGGCAAAGGCCTTCTGGCGGTCGCGGCTGAGGGTGTTGCGCGTATCGTGAAAGCTGGCGTAAGCGTACAGCACGACTTTGGGTGCCGCGTCCACCGCCAGTTGCTCGTCAATCGCCAGCAGCACTTGCACGGTGCTTCCACCAGCTAGCCCAAGGTTGACGACGCGCCAATCGGGCAGCTTTTCTTGCAGCTTCCAGGCCATTGTCTCTTCGTCATCGATCGACCAGCCAAACGCGAACGAGCAACCACAAATCCACAGGGCTGGCCGTGATCCCGCTGCGGGCTCCACCGCAGTCCGTCGATGCCCAAGCTCGTCGAGATTCGCGACCCAATGCCGCCCGGGGGCGAGGGTGAACTGTCGCTTGCCCGACGTGTGTGCGAAACCTAGCTGATCGTCGGGACGCCACAACCGCTGGCCGAAGTCGTCGACCATCGTGGCGTCACTCTCGCGCCAGGGACCGAATCCGACCAATCGCAAGCCAACTTCCGCGACAGCCGCCAACAGCACCAGGGCCAAGAGGTTGGCTACCAGAACAAACTGCCAGCGGATCGCTCGACGAGCAGGCGGGGCATCTTGATCGAGCGCTGGCGCGCTGGCGTGCCGCGAAAAGCGTCGCGTCAGCCAACCAGCGATTGCTCCCAAAACGAGCAGCACGGCTGCCACGGCCAGCGCCTGGTGGGCGTAGCCGTCGGGCTCGTCGGACGATCGCCAAACTTCAAGGCCGGCTAACGCCGCCAGCGCCAGCCCGGGCGTGAGCCAGAGCAGGCCGCGGAGCTTACTAGCGAGCCTGGGGGTGCTCATCCCAGGTAACCCAAGCCTTGCAGCCGGTCGCGAACCGAGTCGTCGAGATTGTCCCCTTGCGTGCCGGTAGTCTCAGCGCCGGCCGTCAGCGCGCGTCCTTGCATGGTCTCAGGAATGTCGTAGCCGGCCAGCGTCAGTAGCGTCGGTGACATGTCCAACAGATGGGCGTCAACGATCTCCCCGCGCAATGATGAGTTGGCCGCGGCCAGCACGAACGCGCCATGCTGGGCATGGTTGCAGCCATCCGGGCCGGTGTCGTTTTCGCGCACGTGATGCCCGGCGTAACCCACGCCGCCGACTGATCGCCAGTACAGCCCGCCGAAATGCGCAATCAAGTCGGGGGCGATTCCACGTACCGCACGGTAGATTTCCTCGGGCTTGAACACCAGCGTGCCGAGCGGACGGCCATCGGGATCGAGCGTGGCCAGCAGGCGCTGGCGCATTTCCTCGCGAAACGTCTCGTAATCGGCCGGTTCAATCGTCCCTAGCGGTTCGCGGCCGCGCACGTTCAAGAAGACGCGCGCGTAGTAGCCCCCTTCGCTCCAGACCTTGGTGCGGGACCAATTGACGCGAAGTTTGCTAAACGGCGTTGGCTCGCGCGGCGTTTCGTCGAGTACGAGTAGGCCCTGGTCGACGAGCCATTGGTTAATACAGAACCCGCCGTCTAAGCGTTGCGCTCCGTGGTCCGATACTACGAGGATGGCGGTCTCTTCGGTAAGGCACTCCAGCACGCGGCCGATCTCGTCGTCCAACTCGAGGTAGTAGTCGGTGATCGCATCGGCAAAGGGGCTGTTGGGCTCGTATAAGACGTGTTGCGGATCGTGGTATTGCCAGAAGCCATGATGTAGCCGATCGAGCCCAATCTCGACGAACTGGAAGTAGTCCCACTCGGTGGTCGTCAGGAGATGACGTACGACCGCAAAATGTTGCCGCGTCATGGTGCGAATCTGCTCGAGCAACCAGCGCTTGTCGGGCGTGCGATAGCCACGGACGTCAACCTGGTAGGGGCCGAACCTGGCGACGAGGTCGTCGCCCGCAGCCGCCGGCTCGATCCAGCCCGCCGCCGGATTGTCGGGTGTGAGAAAGCAGCCGATCGAAATGCCATGCACGCGGCGGGGCGGATAATTCGGTGGCACCCCGACGATGTTGACGCGGCGGCCTTCACGCGCGATCTGGTCCCAGATTGTCCACTGGCGAATCGCCTTCGAGTCGACTGTCTGCAGCGCATCGTAACTACGATCGGCGCGATTACGAAAACCGTAAACCCCGAGCGATCCGGGGTCTTGGCTTGTCGCCAGACACATCCAGGCCGGCACGGTGATCGGCGGCACCACGCTCGTCAATCGCCCAAAGCAACCGGCCGCCATCAGCCGACGAATGTTCACTAGCCGCTCATCACCGAGCAACAGTTCGGGCGCCGCGCAATCGAGACCGATCACCAAGATCTTCATTGCCAGAGCGATTTCCCCTCAAAGGTACTGGGGACCGGGACACCCAGGGCCTGCACGATGCTGGGGGCCAGGTCGACGATGCCGGGTGACTGCCGTGCCCACGGTCGAGACATCCATAGTACTCCGGGGACGACCGCCGGGTCGAAGATATGGTCGCCGCTCCAGCGCTGGGTATTGTCGGCAAACAGCTCGCGCGGCACGGCGCCGCGCCCCGTTTCCCAAGAAGCTCGATAGCCGCGGGAACAGCGGACGACGACATCCGGGGCTTCGTCGAGATAGGGGCCACGATAGGCCTCATCGCGCGTACTAGCGCCGGCGATCGCCACCACTCCGCGCTGGGGGTCGACCAGCCCCGCGAGCGCCGCGGCAAGTTGCCGGCGTGCCGCGGGGGCTTCTTCAGTGGGCACTTGCCCCTGGCCTTCGCGGCCTGCCAGGTTCAAATACACGCTCCCGATGCCGATGGCATACGCCCGCGTGCGGCTCCAGTCGATCGAGCTTAAGTAGTCTTCCTGCGGATCGTCGGGATCGCAACCGGGCCGCACGGCTAGCCAGCCGTTTTCGCGTAACCAGGCATTCAGGTGTACGCCCCGCTGGAAGCTGCCGAAGCCGTGATCGCTGAGCACGACGACCAGGTCGTCGGGCGTGGTGCGCTCCAATAGTCGACCGATCATCGCATCACACGCCTGGTAATGTTCGTCGATGATCGGGCTCCAGGCTGAGATGCCGCCCGGGGCCGAATGAACCGCGTGAACCGGATGGTCGGGCTCGCCAAATCGCCAGAACATATGCTGAATGCGGTCGGGCGTGTCGAACAACACGTACACGAACCCATCCGCCTGGCGGTCGAGCTCCCAGTGCAGCATCCGTTCGCGCTCGGCCATGACCTGCGCGCATTGGGCCAGAAAGGCGGTTTCGTCGAGTCGCCCGTTGTTCAGCCCCGTGTGATCCTCGACCATGCCCGTGGTGTAAAACTGCCCGATTTGGCGCGACAGATCGCGGGCGTAACTCGGCGGCGTGCTGATAGCGAACAACGGAGACTCCGGCGCGAAATTTACCGGGCCGGCATAGAGTTCTGGCTGTGGCGTTAAGCGCGCGAGGTGCCAGCGGACGATTCCTCGCACACTGACCAAGAGCCCGGCCTTGAATTTGACTTGCAGCCAATCGCTCCAGCCACCAAGCGGGACGGAGAGCGCCGCCGGCTGCCCGGCCGAATGCAGCAGCACGCGCTGGGCGGCGACATCCACTTCGACCGTGAACGGAAACTCGAGGTCGCTCGTGGCACTGGCGCGCGGACCCGGCAGGCTACCGGCGTAGCGGCCTGCCGCATCGCGCACGAACTGTCGCACCTGCTCGCTTTCGCCCGGCTGCACGTCGGCTGCCGTCGTGAAGAAAGTCGGCGTGCCAAATCCGCCGCGCAAATCGGGCACTCCCATGCCGCTGAGCATCCGTCCGGAAAAATCGTCGGGCGGATACGTGCAGGGACAGCGCAGCACCACGGCCGGCACACTGTGTTGGGAGAGTGTTTGCCAAAGTGGCTCGCCGCGCCGCAGGTTTACCCCGCGCGGCGGCAACAGGGCACTACGGCGCTCGTAGCGGTTGAGCGCCAGGTCGACGCGGTAATTGGCGGGGTCGCGTCTGACGAAATCAAAGATGCCATGGCCACCGGGGTTCACGCCCGTGGCGAAGGTTGACCACGCGACCGGAGTTTGTGCCGGCAAGGTTGTGGCCAGCCGGGAGTACCCACCGGCGGCGGCCAGCCGCGCGAGATTGGGCAAGCGACCCGCGGTCTGCAACCGCTCGACAATGGCAGGCTCGAAACCATCTAGCCCGACGACAATGACTCGCCGCGCCGATCGCTCTGCACGCATAGTCACGGCCTACGACGCAGCATCCGAACGCAACGCAGGCAACCGGCCCAAATCCAGCGCCAGCCCAGCAATGCGACCCCCGCAATCATGGCGATGGCTGATCCTACGGGCAGCAACGTATCGGGACCAATGTAAGCCAGCACGTCGAACTCGTTGTGGATGTGGATGAAAAAGCACCGGGCGAACGCCCCCAATGCTCCGTAATCGGGTTTGGCCAATCCTGCGCAACTATAGGCGAGCAAGTTGCCGATTGCTAGAGTTGCGGCCGCAGCTCGCGACGGGTATCGATTGCGGCCCAACTCACGGCGGGCTTAACTGGTGGGTGATGTGTCTAACCGGCCACCATGAGAATCAACCGACGGCAACCGCTCGATGGCGCCTGATCGCACACACAGGCGTTTATCTGGCCCTATTGCTCTTGGGCGCCTGGCTCCTTGGCTGGAATTTGGAAGCCCGCGCGCTCTGGTCGGATGAAGCCGAAACGGCGCTACTGGCTCAGGGGGTGCAACGCACCGGATGGCCCTGCATCGACGATCGGGCCGGCTGGATCGTGGCGCGGGGGATGCACTGGGTCAACGCCGACGAAGTTTGGACCTGGACCCCCTGGCTCGACGAATATGTGACCGCGGCCTCGTTCGCTCTCTGCGGCCCAAGTGGAGCCAGCGCTCGCGCGCCGTTCGCAATGGCCATGCTGCTGGCCGGTATTGCACTCTCGGTGCTGGCCTGGAGGCTCAACCGCGATCATCGGCTCGCAATGCTCGTCGGCCTGTTGATGGCCACGTCGACGCCGCTGGTCGAACACGGTCGGCAATGCCGCTATTACGCGCTCATCGTCGCAGCGCAAGTCTGGCTGCTCTGGGCATTATTTCGGGCGTGGCGCGGGCAAGCACGCTGGACAGCGATCCACCTTGGACTGGCGTTGGCCGTTCAGTTTCATGCCAATTCCTTCGTGCCGGTTGCCAACCTGTGCGGACTGCTCTTGGCCGGAGTCTGTAGTGGAGACCGCCGCCGCTCGATTCTGAAAGTCGTTGCCCTGGCGACTGGCCTGATGGTACTGCTGGCCGCGCCCTGGGTGGCGTATGCGCGCCCCTTTCAACAAGGTCAGAATTTCTCGCTGGGGCGTGTCGGCATCCATCTGGTTTACTACGCGAGCGCGATTAACCTGTTCGTGATCCCGCTGGTCGTGCCACTGGGGCTGGGAGCAGTATCACTTTTGCGTTGGCTGCGAAATCGCAGGTTATCAGTCAGCCGAAGCGGCGATCGCCCTTTCGAGTTAGCAACGCAGGGCGAGGCCCACCGCACTACATCTCCCGCTGGCGAGGTCGCACCAGCCGTGATCTGGTTGTCGATCGGGTACTGCGTCCCCTTGTGCTGTCTACAGCACGATGCGTTCCGATATTTGCTTCCGTTGCTGCCGGGCTTGTATTTCATCTTCGCGACGCAACTGCGATATGCCGTAGCCAACAGGGCACTGCGCTGGGTGCTAGTCGCGGTAATCGTCGGTACTCGCTGGTTGGCCGACCCAGCGGGCTGGTGGCCATCAACGCAATTTCCTGTGCAAATGCTGGCTGCGGAGGTTGCGCGGCCACAACTCGATCGAATCGACGAAACAATCGCGTGGCTGAAGCCGCGCGTGCAGCCCGGCGACTCGCTGCTGGTGGTCGACGACGAGCTGCCGCTGGCTTTTCACCTGCCCGTGCGGCTCATTCCCGTGCAATCGGTGGCCGCCGATCGACCCACGGCACTCGACGAGCTCATCGCGCAGAGCTTGTCGGGGGCGGTTGTCGAGGTGTCGGTCGACCTCACGGCCGCGCACGGGCCGCGTTGGCTACTGGGTCAGTCGGTCTGCCGTGCGTATGGAGGCCGAGTCGTACTGCAACTGAATCCAGAGCAGCAGGCGGGCTACACGCTACACAACGTGCGGGTGCATGCTTTGCGAGCCGACCCGTACGAGCCCGTGCCGATCATCCCCCGCGGCTACGCGAACGATCCGGCCACCAGGTTACCAATCTACGAGCGGCCAGGGCCCTAACCGCTCGCCCTGAGCGCGTGATTTACTAGCCGCTCGGCTGGCTGATGCGCCGACAGCACCGTTGAGTTGGGGATCGGTGCAGACCGAATCAGGGCATGTTAAACTGCAGGCTCGGCGACAGGGGGGGGCGCGAGGGGCAGTTTGACGGCGACTGCGTGCCCCTAAAACTGTGTGTGCCCCTGGATTGAGCAGAGCGCTGCGCCGACTTTTCAAAAAACGTCCTGCATTCAACTCGAGAACCAAGCGAGCCATCATGGCGCCACTTGCCGCCTGGAATACTCTGCTGCTGGCCGCGGGGGCGGCCTTCGCCCAAGAAGACTTGGGGGCGATTGGCTCCGGAGTGGCCGCGGCGCGCGGCGTCGGCATCTGGTGGATCGCGCTGGCAGGCTGCTTTATCGGCAGCTACGTCGCCGATCTGCTGTGGTACGTAATGGGACGCGCGGGGGGGCGATGGGCGTTAGAACGACCGCCACTGCGCTGGATAATGAATCGGGAACAACTCGCCCGGGCCGAGGCTTGGTTCGCTCGGCGTGGCATGTGGACGATTGTGCTGTGCCGGTTTGTACCCGGGGCGAGCACGCCGTTGCAGTTCGCCACCGGGGCGCTGAACGTTCCGCTCAAGACGGCGCTGGGCTACTTTGCTTTGGCGACTTGTGCGCATGTGCCCGTGCTGTTTGGCATGGCTTATCTGGTAGGAGAACTCGCGCTCGAGTACTTGCCGATCTACCATCGCTGGGGTTTGTTGGTTGCCGCGGCATTGGCCATCGCGGTCTGGCTGGTCTTGCGCGCGGCGGAGCGCTGGCTAACTCAGCACGAACTGCGAGCTTCAGACTCTTAGACCAAGCGCGATCGTAGCGACGCGTCCTCACCATTCACCAAGGCCCCTCGCCGGGCCTGCTACAGCAATTCGCGCGGCACTTCGCCCCCAGGCACCAGGTGCGTGGGGCGCCCCGAGGGGTCGATCACCGTGTCGTCGGTCCGCAAGCCCAACGCGTGGTAGACGATCGCGCAGAAATCTTCGACGCCCACCTTGCGCGAGGTGGGATACTCGGCCTTGTCGTTTGTCGAGCCAATCACCTGACCGTGACGGTAGCCACCGCCGGCGACGAGCACGCTTTGGGCCTGCGGCCAATGATCGCGGCCGGCGTCCTTATTGATGCGCGGCGTGCGGCCAAATTCGCCCGCCGAAACCACTAGCGTGTTCTCGAGCAATCCGCGGTCGGCCAGATCCTGAATCAGCACGCCGACGGCGCGATCGTGCCGGGGCATCTTGTTGTCGAGCCCTCCCTTCAGGTTGCCGTGATCGTCCCAGTAGCCCGTGTTGAGCGACACGTAGCGCACGCCTGCCTCGACGAGCCGCCGCGCGAGCAGCGCCTGCGCGCCCCAGCCATCGCCGTAACGGGCACGGGTGCGCTCGTCCTCGCGCTCGAGATTGAAAGCCTCGCGAATCTGCCCGGAGAGCACGATGTCGACTGCCTGTTGATCGACCGAGTCGAGATGCGAGAAATCGGCGTTGGCGTCGAGCCGCCGCCGCAGCGTGTCGAACTGCCGCTGCAAAGACACGCGGTTGAGCACGCGATCCTGACTGAGTCCGTCGACGAGCGCAAAGCTCTTGTCGTCTCCGGTGGGCAACCGCCCAGCCTCGTTGCCGTAGCTGAAGTCACCGTAGCCGAACGGATTGTGCGCGACGCCGAGCCAGGCGGCGCCGTGGTAGCCGAAACCGCCATCGTTCATGTTCACCGCATCGAGCGCGCCGTGCTGCCGCGGACCAAGCAACTGCGAGCTGATCGCCCCCATTGAGGGCTGGCGCGGGGCACGGTCGGAACCGTTGGCCCCCAACCTCCCGGTGAGCATCCAGTGCGCGGCCGCCCAATGGTCGCTATTCTCGTGCGAGAAACTGCGGATCACGGTGCACTTATCCATCACCTTGGCTTGCTCGGGGCAGAGCTCGCAGACGTCGAGCCCTGGAAGCGCCGAAGCGATCGGCTTGTAGGGACCGCGCACCTCGGCCGGCGCGTCGGGCTTCATGTCGAACGTGTCGAGCTGCGAAGGGCCCCCGTGTTGCCAGATTAAGATCACCGAGCGCGGCGAGGTGCGCCGAGTGGCGCTGCCGGCCTGCGTGGCGCCGCGCGCCTGGGAGCGCAGCAGCGCCGGCATCGACAAGCCAAACAGGCTGAGTGAGCCAATCTCGATGAAGCGCCGCCGGCTGACCCCGTCGCAGAGCCGCGCGCTGGCGGTATCGTGGATACGTAGCATCGCAATGTCCCTGTCCGAAGGGCCTGAACTTCGTAGGCTGGTCCGACGCACGGCGGGGGCGCCTGGGTCAGGGCGCATCGCGTCGGCAGGGGGCCTGGACCCCACAGGCTAAATGGTATCCCACCGCGCGGGGCTCAAGCAACCTCATTCCAAGACTCTCTCCGAATTCCAAATTTGCTCCGAGTTTTCTGACTTGATCCGCTGACCGCCCGCAGTGCCATTGGGTAAGGCGCTCTGGCAGCAGCCATGCGCGGCGCGCCAAGGTCTTCCACTCCCGCGGCAAACCACACTCCGCATCGCTCGCGAATCGGCGCCGACTGCGCACTGGTAGAGCCGGCTAATCCCGCGGCACACAACCGAACCCGATCAGAAGCCAGCGTCTCTAAACGGATCGCCGCGCCGGAGCCAAGGGCACCCGACCCAAAGCCCATTCCAGTTCGAGCTTCTCCGCTGGCACCGACCCCGCAACCAGTGGCAGGCAGGAATTCGCCATAGCTCGCCGCCACCCCGCACCCGCATTGAAAATCCCCGAACTTGCTGGTCTACTTCCCTCTCTTGAATGTCAGGGCAGGCCTCCCTGACCGCCCGGGGGAATCTCCGCTCCCAGACCGTGTCGCGGCTGGCGTTTTCCCCCACCGCCCGCCCGTTTTTCGGACCCGTCATTGATGTTTGATCCCGTCGCCGGCAGTACCAGTTTTCCGCAACTCGAACAGCGCGTGATCGACTTTTGGCGCGAGCAAGGCATCTACGAGAAATCGCTCCAGCGCCGCCGCACGGCGGGCGCCCCGCGATTCGTTTTCTACGAAGGGCCGCCGACCGCCAACGGGCTGCCCCACCCGGGCCACTGCCTCACGCGGGCGATCAAAGACCTTTTCCCCCGCTACCGCACCATGCGGGGCTACCTCTGCGAACGCAAAGCCGGCTGGGACACGCACGGCCTGCCCGTCGAAGTCGAGGTCTGCAAAGAGCTGGGCATCCACTCCAAGGAAGAGATCGAAGCCTACGGGGTCGAGCCGTTCATCCATCGCTGCGTCGAGAGTGTGTTTCGTTACACCCAGCAGTGGGAGCGACTCACCGAGCGGCTCGGCTTCTGGCTGCGGATGGACGAAGCCTATGTGACCTATCACCAGTCGTTCATCGAAAGCGTCTGGTGGGCGCTGAAGAACTTGTTCGATCGCGGTCTGCTCTATCAAGGGCACAAGATCGTCTGGTGGTGGGCCCAAGGAGGCACGGCCCTGTCGTCCGGCGAAGTCGGCCAAGGCTATCGCGAAGTGGCTGACCCCAGCGTCTATGTGCGGTTTCCACTGGTGGCTGGGCAAGCGGTTAATGCGCCGGGTGCCAACGCGCTGAATCTCGAAGACGCCGACTTGCTCGTCTGGACGACAACTCCCTGGACGCTGCCGAGCAACCAGTTCGCGGCCGTGCATCCGGAGCTCGAATACGCCGTCGTGCGCGCCGAAGGAGAACCGCGCCGGCTCGTGGTCGCCGCCGCGCTCGTCGAACAGCTCGCGCAGAAGAGCAAGCGCGAATTGACGGTCGACGCTACGTTGCCGGGGAGCGCGCTCGTCGGGCTGCGCTATCGGCCGCCATTTGATTGCTACTATGACCAGGTCGGCGACCAGCAAGGGCGCTTGCGCGCCGGTGGCCGCCAGCACGTCGCTTGGCGTGTGGTGCCCGCGGCGTTCGTCACGATCGACACCGGCACCGGCGTGGTGCATCAGGCCCCGGCGTTTGGCGAAGTCGACTTTCAGGTGCTGGCGAGCGAGCAAGGGCGGTTCGAGCCCGGCGAGGCGCCCGAGCTGATCTGCGCGGTCGGCCCCGACGGCCGCTTTACCGCCGAAGCCCCCGACTACCAGGGCCGCTGGGTCAAGGAAGCCGACAAGGATATCTCCCGCGCGCTCAAGCAGCGCGGGCTGCTGCTGCATCAAGAACAGTACCTGCACGACTATCCGTTCTGCTGGCGGGCCGACGAAGACCCGCTGATCCAGTACCCGCGTCGCAGTTGGTTCATCCGCACCAGCAATTTCAAGGATGCGATGCTGGCCAACAACGCGAAAATCAACTGGCTGCCTGAGCACATCCGCGACGGCCGCTTCGGCAACTTCCTGGAGACAAACGTCGATTGGGCGCTGTCGCGCGAGCGCTACTGGGGAACTCCGCTGCCGATCTGGGTCTGCGAACAAACTGGCCGCATGGAAGCGATTGCCAACTACGACGAGCTGCTCGCCAAGCCGGGCGTTCAAGGGACCGAAGTTTGGGACGACGCCAAGCGCAAGCAGCCCGATTTGCCAGACGACTTGAAGGTTCACAAACCGTACATCGATGCGGTGACGTACGACTCGCCGTTTGCCGCCGGTGCGCGGATGCGGCGCGTGACCGAAGTGATCGACTGCTGGTTCGACTCCGGCGCGATGCCCTTCGCCCAGTGGGGTTACCCCGCGCAGCCGGGGAGTTGTGAGCGGTTCGAGCAGCAGTTTCCGGCCGACTTCATCAGCGAGGCGATCGACCAGACGCGCGGCTGGTTCTACAGTCAACTGGCGATCAGCACGCTGCTGTTTGGTGAGAACGGCGAGCCTGCCGGTTCGAGCCCGGCCTTGGGTGCCACTGCTGGCTTGCCCAGCAGTGCTTTCGCCGACTCTGCGCCGCACGAGTATCCGCATCCGTTTCGCAACTGCATCGTGTTGGGGCTGATGCTCGGCGAAGACGGGCAGAAGATGTCCAAGAGCAAGCGGAACTACCGCGAGCCGGGCGAGATCTTCGACCGCTATGGCGCCGATGCCCTGCGCTGGTATTTCTTCGCGAATCAGCCGCCGTGGACTTCGATCCGCTACAACGAAGCGTCAATCAAGGAGAGCATTCCCGAGTTTCTGCTGCGGCTCTGGAACGTCTACAGCTTCTTCGTGATCTACGCGAACATCGACAAGTTCGACCCAGCCGAGCGGTTAACCGGCGATGTGGCCGGCCTGTCGAGCGCCGAACTGGCGCGCGGCGCCGGCTATCGTCCCGCGCGCGAGCGATCGGAGCTCGACCGCTGGATTCTGGCGGAGCTGAACGCCACGGCCGCGGCGGTCGTTTCCTTCATGGACAACTACGACAACTACGCAGCCTGCGAGCGGATCACGGCGTTCGTCGATGCCCTGTCGAATTGGTATGTGCGGCAGAGTCGAGGGCGGTTCTGGGCCGGCGAGATGACGGCCGATAAGCTCGACGCCTACTGGACGCTGTACGAATGTCTGACGACGACCGCGCGACTCGTCGCGCCATTTGTGCCCTTCTTAGCGGAATCGCTCTGGCAGAATCTCGTCGCGAAACCGTTCGGCAAGCGGGCGCTCGAAAGCGTCCACCTGGCCGATTTCCCGACGGGAGATCTTAGCGCAATTGATTGGGATCTCTCGCGGCGCATGAACCTCATGCGCGAGATCGTCTCGCTGGGGCGCAGCGCGCGGATGTCGGCCAAGCTCAAGGTGCGGCAGCCGCTCCGCAAGGTCGAAGTGATTCTCGTTCGCACCGAAGATCAAGATTGGCTCGCCGCGCATGCGGCCCTGATCGCGGCCGAGCTGAACGTCAAAGCCGTCGAGTTCACCCGCGAGGCCGAGCACTACATTTCCTACACGGTGCTTCCCGATCTGAAGCGCTTGGGCCCGCGATTGGGCAAGTCGCTGCCGGCGCTCAAGCAGGCGCTTGCGAAGGCCGATCCCGCCGCGCTGTTGGCGCAACTGTCGGCCACGGGGCAGGCGAGTATCGATTTGCCCGGTGGCCTCGTGACGCTCGATCGCGAAGACTTGCAGGTGCGGTTATCGGCCAAGCCCGGTTGGGCGGCCGCCGATGGGCCCGCGGCGGTCGTGGTGCTCTCGACGGAGATCGACGACGCGCTGGTGCGTGAAGGGCTCGCCCGCGAGGTGGTGCACGCCATCCAGACTCAGCGCAAGGAGACGGGTTGCGAGTACACCGATCGCATTCGCATCTCGATCACCACCGATAGCGACGAACTGCGCCGCGCGATCGAAGAGTTTCGCGAGTACATCGCTCAAGAGACGCTGGCCGTGGAGATCGTCGTGCGGCCCGAGCCGGCCGCCAGGGCCAATGAGCTTGAACTGGCGGGCCATCGCGCGATGGTCCTGGTCGAAATCGTCCGCGGCTAGGTCCAACGGGGGAAGGGAGTCGTTTCTGAGCGAGACGAAGCAATTGAAGAGACGCTGCTCAGAAACGACAGCCGTCCCCTTCTACGCGGCGTCATCGTTCGTCAGGACACTTGGATTAACGACGTGACGAACTCCCCTGACACAATCGAACCGCTTCGCTTGGCCGTACTCATTTCCGGCGGCGGCACCACGCTGCGCAACCTGCTGGAGCGGATCAATGCCGGTCGCTTGGCCGCGCAAGTCGTCACGGTGATTTCGAGCAATCCTGCGGCGCGGGGGCTGGAGTTCGCCCGGGCGGCGGGCATCTCGGTGCATGTCGTCGAGCGGTCGAGCTATGCCGACTTGGCAACGTTCAGCGAAGCTATCTTTGCTCCGTGTCGCGCGGCGGGCGCCCAGCTTGTCGCCATGGCGGGCTTCTTGAAGCTCGTCGAGATTCCGTCCGACTTTGCCGGCCGAGTGCTCAACATTCATCCGTCGCTGATTCCGGCGTTTTGCGGCCAGGGCTTCTACGGCCACCATGTTCACGAAGCGGTGCTCGCCTACGGTTGCAAGGTGAGTGGCTGCACCGTGCACTTCGTCGACAGTGTTTACGATCACGGACCGATCGTGCTGCAGCGCGCGGTTGACGTGCGTGACGACGATACGCCGACGTCGCTGGCCGAACGCGTCTTCGCGGCCGAGTGTGAAGCGTTCCCCGAGGCGATCGCGCTCTTTGCCGCGGGCAAGTTGAAGATCGTCGGCCGGCAAGTTCACGTCGCGCGCTAACACACGGCCGATCATACCGCCATCACGTCTTCATAGCCCGTCGCGCGATATAAGGCCACGGCGGCCGTCCAGGCGGCGTGCGTTTCGAGACAGACTTCGCGGTCGCCGGCGTCCCAGCAGTGGCGCTCGAGCACGGTCAGCAGTAAAACGCCGATCCCGTGTCGACGCGCGCCGGGATCGACCATCAACCAGTGTACGGCCGGAGAGCCCGGTTCCGCGGGCGATCCGCGCCGGGCGCACGCGATCGCGCCCAAGGGAGAGCGGCCGGCCGGATCGATCGGCTCGGCGAACCACAGCCGCTCGGGCGTCCACCACCAGCGCTCGCTCAGTTCATGGCAGAACTCAGCGGCCGTCCACTCGCGCACGCCGACACGCGCGCGGGCGAACGCGCGATGCCGTAGTGCGAGCCAGCCATCGATATCGTGCGGGCCGGCAAACGAGCGGATGCGCACGCCGGCGACGTCGAGTAATTCGGGGCGCACCAAGAGGCGCTTGCGCATCTGCAAAACGCTTGGCACTGTAGTCCTAGCGCTGCGCGGCAGCCGGTTGCCGATCGCTGGGTGTGGCCTCGCGCACGGGTGGATAGCGGCCGATCTCGATGTGATGCCCGTCGGGATCGTGGAAGAACAACTGCGTTACGTCGCGATCGGCCACGTAGTTCTTTTTGTATTCAATGCCATGTTCGATGAGCAACTGTTCGGCGGCGGCGATGTCGGGCACGTGGAGCGCCAAGTGATCGGCGCGCGTCGAGATGTCACCTTTTTCCAGCGGCGCGGCATCGTCGACGATCAGATGAATCTGCAGCCCGTAGTTGAACAACCAGGCGCCTGGGAACATGAAGGCGGGCCGAGCCAGCTCGCGAAAGCCGAGCACGTCGCGATAGAACGCCCGCGACTCTTCGAGATGCCGCGTGAGACGGGCGACGTGATTGACCGATTCGATCGCGAGTGGTTGGGGCATGATCGATCCCTCTCAATGGTCGGCGAAGTTCAAAGGTGCTGAAACGCGCTGCCGCCGGCTCCGCAATCCTGGCCTCATGCGGCACTGCTAGCACGGTGCGCGCACTATAGCCGAGGCGCGGGGCGCCGGGTATCCCCACGGCGGGCGCCAGACCGGCGAGCGTGGCTATCTCGATGGGGGCTGTGGACCGTCCGGTTGTAACGAAATTCCGTGGCCGGTCGTAGCGAAGTTGCCTGCCGCTCCGAAGTTATCAATTCGTTGGATTGTTCCTGCTTTTCGGACGATACCTAAAAAAGGAAGCCACGCGCGCCGCGGCCGGGCGATTTTATCGCACTCGCGACGCGATTTCGGTTGCCTTCGGGGGGGCGCCGCCGGCACAACGCCGGACGGCTCGGCAAACTGCGCTGATTCAAGGGATTGCGATCATGAGACGGGCCGCTTTTGCATTGCTCCTGCTGGGGCTCTTGCCGACCCTCACTGGTTGTGGCTTGTTGCAAGAAATGTGCTGTCACTGCGGTGGCTGCAACTTGCTCAAGTGCCGAGCCTTTGCGCTGAGCCCCTGCCTGCGCGGCAAATGCTGCGTCGAGGGTTGCGGCGAGGTCTATTGGGGTGAGTTGAGCGATCCGCCCACCTGTTGGGATCCCTGCGATTGCTGCGGTAATTGGACCGGCCCCGGCGGCTATTCGATGTACCGCCCCGGCGAGGCCTATCCGTTCACGCCGATCTATCCGGTCAGCGGGCCGGCGCAGAATTCCAACCAGCAAACACCCCGCGAAGGGGGCCCGACCCCGGCCGACGAATACTCGCCCCAAGAACCGACCCCGATCGAAGGGAGCTTCGAAGGGGCGAGTCTGGGCCCGGACGATGCGTCGATGCAGTTGCCGCCGGGGGCCAAGATCCTCTCGCGCGGCGATCGCGTGCTGGGCCCTGGCGAGACTCCGCCACCCCAGGTGCAACAGGCCAGCCGGCCGCGCAACGTGCGTAGCGCCCAATATCAGCCGCCGCAGCGTCGCGGCATGCGTCGCTAGCCGATTCAACGGCTCAAAGTCCGGCACAAACTTCGCCCGCCGCGCTTCGCGGCGGGCGAAACCGCGCGCTGGCAAGCCGAGCCCGCATGCGTTAGCGTCAACAGGCGGGGACCAATTTCTCGCTCCGGCGGGTTTGACGCAGTCGATCGCCACCGCAGGATACCAATTCTTCGCCCGGCTAAAATAGGTGGACGTCGGCGTCGAACGGGGAATCGCTCGCGGGGCCTCCCGGTTAGACTCTGAGTCAGGCGGCCGTCTCGGCTCGCCGCGAGTCCGTCACCGGGTCGAGATTGTTTTTCATGTCGTTGGCCACTGGGCATCCGTCGGGCGCAACCGCCGCTCTGGATCGTGCGACCGCCGCGCGGCGTCTGCCGAGCTACGCGCCCGACCTGTTTGTCGCGGTGGTCCTGGTCGTCGTCACGGCGTGGCTCTACGCACCGGTGGCCCAGCACAAGTTCTTGTACTACGACGATCCGGCCTACGTCACGTACAACGAGCACATCAACACCGGCTTCTCGCGCGAGAATCTCTGGTGGGCCCTGACCGTTTCGCACGCCGCCAACTGGCATCCGCTGACCTGGATGTCGCACATGCTCGACGTCGAATTGTATGGCTATGAGAACGCCCGAGGCCATCATCTGACGAATGTGGCCTTGCACATTGTCAGCGCGGTGCTGCTGTTTCTGGCCTGGCGCAGGTTGCTCAGTGGTCGCGCCGTGCGCGAGATAGTCGAACCGGCATCGGCTGATGTGCCGAGCGAGGATGATCCGGCGGTTGCTCCCCCGGCAGGCGCTGCGCCCAGCAATCGGGCCATGACGTTTTGGGTGCCGGCCTTGATCGCGGCAGTTTTCGCCTGGCATCCGTTGCACGTCGAATCGGTCGCCTGGATCGCGGAACGCAAGGACATGCTCTCCGGCTTGTGCTTCATGTTGATTTTGCTGGCCTATAACCACTACGTGCGGCGCCCCGGCTGGCGGCGCTACGCGCTGCTGTCCGCGCCGTTGGTGGTGGGCCTACTCTGCAAGCCGTCGTTGGTGACCGCCCCCTTGGTGCTGTGGTTGTTGGACTACTGGCCGCTCGACCGATGGCGCGGCACGGATGCCGAGCGAATCACCTCTTGGCGGCGGATTGCGAGCGGCGCCGCGCGCTCGCTGTTGGAAAAGTTGCCACTGTTGGCGATCGTGCTGGCGGCTTCGATCGCGACGATCGTGGCGCAGCGCGGAGGGGGCTCGGTGCAGCGGCTCGAGATTCTCCCCTGGGGGCCGCGCTTTGCCAACGCCGTGATCGCCTACGGGGCGTACATCCGGCTCACGTTCTGGCCGACGAACCTGGCGGTTTTCTATCCGCATCCGTATTACGTCGATCTACTGACGTGGGATAAAGTGGCCATGGCCGCGGTGCTGCTGGTGCTGATCTGCGGATTGGTCGCCTGGCAAGCGCGCAAGCGCCCCTGGCTACCTGTCGGCTGGCTGTGGTACCTGGGCATGCTGGTGCCGATGATTGGCATTCTCCAGGTCGGCGATCAATCGTACGCCAATCGCTATACCTATCTGACGCAAACGGGCCTGGTGCTGATGGTCGCTGTCAGCGCGGTCGGCTTGGCCACGCGCGTGCCGGGTGGGCGGTGGATCGCCGCGGCCTTGGCGCTGGCCGCGCTCTCGGCTTGCTTGTGGCGCTCGAGCGTTGAGCTCGTCTACTGGCACGACCAGGAGCGGCTGTTCAGTCGCGCCATGGAGGTCACCGAGCGGAACTACATGATGGGGGTCGGCATGGCGCGCGAAATGGTGCGCCAGAACAAGATGGACAAAGCGATTGCTTACTTCGATCAGGCCCGCATCGACGGTCCCAAGTACTTTGAAGCCCAGCGCGGCCTGGCCAAACTTCTGGGTGATCGCGGCATGAAGCGGCTGGAGCAGGGAGATTTCGACCGAGGGATCGCCGACCTGCGCGAGGCCATGGCCTGCTGCCCCGAGGGTCAGCTGCGGCTGCCAACCCACGAAGTCTGGGTTGGCGTGGGGAACAATCTCGCCTGGCACTTGGCCACGAATCCGCACGTCAAGCAGCTGCGCCCCAACGAAGCGCTGGAATATGCCACGCGAGTTTGCGAAGTGTTCGGCGATCCCGATTCCCCTGAGTTCGCTCAGTTGCCGATCTATCTCGATGCCCTGGCGGCGGCCTACGCGGCGGCAGGCAGGTTCCAGGATGCGATCCGAGCCAATGAAAACGCGATTGTGCTGGCCGAGCGGCAAGCGGCCCAGGCCACGGACGCCAATCTGAAAGAGCAATACACCTCGCTCGCGGCAACCTTGCGCACGCGATCGCCGGCCTACTGGTCGTTGAAGCCGTATCAGGAGGAACCGCCGCGTAGGGTACCTGCGGAAACCAAGCCCACCGCCGAGCCGACGACGGCGCCTAGCTTGCCAGGCGCCGTGCCAGCCGCACCGCAGTCATCCTCACAACCCGCCGCTAAACGCGACAACTCCGCTAAGTAAATCGAAGGAACTTTGCATGGCTGCTCTCGATGGCGTTCACGTGCTCGATCTGTCGCTGCTGTTGCCCGGCCCGCTATGCACGCAGATTCTGCGCGACCTGGGGGCAAGGGTCACGAAGATTGAGCCCCCGGCGCCCGGCGACTACTCGGCACTCTGGCCGCCGATGGTCGGGCCGGTGTCGGCCGCGTACTTCGCCATCAATCGTGGCAAGCAGGTGCAGTCGCTCAATTTGAAAGACGCCAACGATCGTGAGCGGTTTCTCGCGCTGGCGCGCGAGGCCGATGTCGTCGTCGAGGGCTTTCGTCCCGGCGTGATCGACAAGTTGGGTATCGGTTACGACCGACTCGCCGAGATCAATCCCAAGATCGTCGTCTGCAGCATCTCGGGATACGGCAGTAGCGGACCATATACCATGCGTGGTGGGCACGACCTCAACTATCAGGCCTTGGCCGGCGTGTTGTCGATCTCGGGCGAGCGCGGGGGCGCCCCGCCGAACCCGCCGCTGCAAG
This sequence comes from uncultured Planctomycetaceae bacterium, assembly GCA_964495375.1. GTDB lineage: Bacteria > Planctomycetota > Planctomycetia > Pirellulales > JAEUIK01 > JAIESQ01. Next base: position 72,926 of record CAZBWM010000009.1, read on the forward strand.
TGGCCGACACCGCGGCGGGTTCGTATGCCGCGGCGATGCTGATTTTGGCCGCGCTGTTGGAGTGCCGCCGCACCGGTCGGGGCCAGCATCTCGATGTCAGCATGTCCGAACAGTTGCTCCCCTTGATGACGGCGCTCTATGCGTCGACCGCGGCCGAAGCGCGCGATCCCGCGCCAGACGGCGAGCTGTTAAGCGGCGGCGCGCCGTGCTACCGCATCTATCGCACGGCCGACGACCAGTATCTGTCGGTCGGTTCGCTCGAGCCAAAGTTCTGGCAAGCGCTCGTCGTGGCGCTCGGCTTGCCGGAACTGGCCGAGGAATACCAGATGGGGGGCCCGCGCGCGGAAGAAATTGCCGAGCGCCTGGCCGCGGTGATCGCCACGCGCACGCGCGATGAATGGGCCCGCGTGTTCGCGGACGTCGATGCCTGCGTCGAACCGGTGCTGCGCTTCAGCGAAGTTCAACAGCATCCGCAGTGGCAGTCGCGCGGCAGTTTCGAGGAGTTGCCCACGCCCGACGGCCGCACCATCAGCGTGCCGCGGATGCCGGGATCGTTGGCGGGAATGGAGTAGTGGTTAGTGGTCAGTGGCTAGTGGTCAGGGTGCGCGATCTGATCACTAGTCACTAGCCACTACTCACTACCCGGTTCCCAGATTGTCGCCGCGAGGTAGCGATCTCCCCTCGGCGTGTCGTGCCAGTAGTAGACGACGACGACCTTGCCATCGGGCCTCTGCACGCTGCGTGGGTAGCCGATGTCGCGCCCACCGGCGTCAGCGCGCAGCGTAACCTCTTCGCCCCAGGTACGACCACCATCGCTGCTCAGTTTACCACGCATGCCGTAAGGCGCAGCGCGGTAGCCATACGCTAAGCACAAGCGTCCATCGGCCAGTTGGATCAAACTCGGCGGGTTTCCTTCGCCGGTATCACGGACCGGTTGATTGAGCAGCGCCCACGATTTGCCATCGTCGTTCGACTGCCAGGCGTCGATCCAGCGGCGGCGCCCTTCGTGAACGCGCAGCGTGGTCAGTAGATCGCTCGGCCCGATCCGCACGGTCGAAGGCATGATCGCAAAGCCGGCCCGCTCCGGACCGATCCACGACACGAATTTCCACGTGCGACCGCTATCCGTAGTGCGAACCATCAGCGGCCGCCCTTCCTCGCCGTCTTGCTTGCCCGCCGTGAGAAACAGCGAGCAGTCGTGCTTGCCGTTGACGACATAGTCGGTGCGGGCGGCGATGCCCGGCGTATCGAACTGTGGTAGCTTGAACGGGCCCTGCCAGCGGTGGCCGCGATCGTAGGAGTAGTAAAACCGCGACGGCCCAACGTCCGAATCGGTCATCCGCACGGTAAGCGCGAAGTCGGGGTGCGTGAAGTCGATTACGCCGGGGCAATCGATCGGCACGGGCTGCTTCAACTGCGGCGGGGCAATGCCGTGCAGCGACTTGCCGGTGGGGATCAGGGCGCCGTGCTCGGCCGGGTTCTCGATCGACCAGGTTTCGCCGCCGTCGAGGCTGCGGGCCAGCAGGTGCTCTTCAGGTTTGTCGTGGTCGATCGCGTGCCGCTCGGTTCCATTGTCTTTCATGGTGCCGGCGCTGAAGCCGACGAGTATCTCGTTCCCCCAACTCCAGATGCCATGATTGGCGGGCCAACCGCCGAACCGCCCCGGCACGCGATAAACGTCGACGTGGTGAACGGCGGGCGCAGCCGCAAGCATCGTTGAACAGAGCGTGGCGTAAGTGGCAACCACGGCAATGAACTTTGGTGACATCGAGACCTCGGGAATGGGTTCAAGGAGCCGTTGTGCAGGACAGGGTGCCATACGCTATTCCAACGGGCGATCACGCTGGGCCTGGGCAATCGGCGCGAACAGTGCCCACAATACCAGAAGATGTGCGCCGCCGAGGACTGCCAGCCAGACGATGACCAGCGGAAACAGTGCTTCGAAGGTGCGCTGGGCGTAGTACCAGCCCTCTTCGTTCGTCAGGGTGACGATGCCGATGTCTTTGGCGGCGAGTACCAGACCGCAGGCCAGGACCAGCACGTAATACCAGACGCGCGTAGTCGTCGCTTCACTCGTTGATTTGTTCCGCGCGCGACGACGCACGAAGACCAGGATGCCGATCAACAGCGCGAAGAGATAGTTCCAAGGCGACGTCTTAATGGGGGACGCCCATCCGTGCCCCATTCCTGTCATGAACAGCTCGATCAATTGCGCGAATCCGGCGAAGAGAAAGGCCGCCATGGTGAGAAACGCCGGATGCAATGGCTTGCGACGATGCTCCGCGATGGAATCCGGCTGATTCACGGACGCGTCCCTTGATCCGTAGCTTTCGAGTCGCGGCAAGGACCCTGGGCCGAAGAGTCGATGTATGCCGATCACCAGCACGACGATGAAGGCAGCGACCAACGACGTCGCGGTGATCAGCACCAGCGCAATCAACAAGTTCTCCGGCGCACGCACGGTCGCCGACAGCGCGATCATGCACGGCGAGAGAATCGCCAGCGCCAAGAGCGCCTTGCGCAGTGTGAACTGAAAGCGGCGAGGTGCTTCTGGCGGCATCCCTTGATTCTAAGCCGGCGCGGTTCGCCGCGTTGTCCCAGGGCAGGCCGCAATAGCTGTTAGGTTATGGGACGTCGATGGCGGCCGTGCCCTGGGCTTGGGGACTTCCCCCCCTACTCCTCCTGCTCCCTGAGCTTCGCCAGGATCGAGTAATCCTCAAGCGTCGTCGTATCGCCGACGGTTTCTTTTCCTTCGGCGATATCGCGCAGCAAGCGCCGCATGATCTTGCCGCTGCGCGTCTTGGGGAGCGAGCCGGTGAAGTGGATGTTGTCGGGCTGCGCCAAGGCGCCGATCTCTTTGCGAACGTGCTTGCGCAGCTCGTCGCGCAGGGCGTCGTTCGCTTCACCCCCCTTGAGCGTGACGAAGACGCTGACCGCCTGACCCTTGATCTCGTCGGGCCTACCGACCGCCGCGGCTTCGGCCACGCGCGGATGGCTCACCAGCGCGCTCTCGATTTCGATCGTGCTGAGCCGATGCCCTGAGACGTTCAGCACGTCGTCGATGCGCCCCATGATCCAGTAGTAGCCGTCGGCGTCGCGGCGGGCGTTGTCGCCGGCCAGGTACTTGCCTGGCACCTTCGACCAGTACTGTTCCTGGTAGCGGGCGTCGTCTCCCCAAATGCCACGCAGCATGCCAGGCCACGGTTTCTCCATCACCAGCCAGCCGCCGGAGCCTTCTGGCACCGGCTTGCCCGTGGCGTCGACAATCGCCGGAATGATGCCGGGCAAGGGGCGCGTGCAACTCCCCGGCTTAGTGGCGATCGCACCGGGCAGCGGGCTCATCATGATTCCGCCCGTCTCGGTTTGCCACCAGGTGTCGACGATCGGGCAGCGGCGCTGGCCGATCTTCTCGTGATACCACATCCAGGCTTCGGGATTGATCCCTTCGCCCACCGTGCCCAACAACCGCAAGCTCGACAAGTCGTGCGCGTCGGGCCAGTGATCGCCCCACTTGATGAAGGCGCGAATGGCAGTCGGCGCGGTGTACAAGATGTTCACGCGGTAGCGCTCGATGATCTCCCAGAAGCGCCCCTCGTCGGGCCAGTTGGGGGCTCCCTCATACATCACCACGCTGGCGCCGTTGGCCAGCATGCCGTAGACGACGTAGCTGTGCCCGGTGATCCAACCGATATCGGCCGTACACCAGAAGGTGTCTTCTTCGCGGAGGTCGAACACCCACTCGGCGGTTTTCTTGGTGAACAGGTTGTAGCCGGCCGTGGTGTGCTTGATCCCCTTGGGTTTGCCGGTCGAGCCGCTCGTGTAGAGGATGAACAGCGGCGCTTCGCTATCGAGCGGCGTGGCCGGGCAGTCGGCGCTGGCCTCGTCGACGACGTCGTGCCACCACAGGTCGCGATCGTGCTGCATGTGGACGTGATTGCCCAGGCGGCGCAGCACGATGCACTTCTCGACCGTCGGCGATTTCTTCAGCGCCTCGTCAACCGTGGCTTTGAGTTGCAGTTGCTGCCCACGACGCCAGCCGCCGTCGGCCGTGATTTGCAGCCGGGCCTTGGCGTCGTTATTGCGATCGGCGATCGCTTCGGCCGAGAAGCCACCGAAAATCACCGAGTGGACCGCGCCGATTCGCGCGCAAGCCAACATGGCAATCGCCAGCTCAGGCACCAACGGCATGTAAATCGAGACCACGTCCCCCGGTTTGATGCCCAGGCCTTTCAGCACGTTGGCAAACTTGCAGACTTCGTAATGCAGCGTTTGATAGGTGTAAACGCGGCGGTCGCCCGGCTCCCCTTCCCAGATGAGCGCGGCCTTGTTCTTGCGCGGCGTGTCGAGGTGAATGTCGAGGCAGTTGTACGCGAGGTTGGTTTGCCCACCGACGAACCATTGGGCGAACGGTTCGTTCCACTCGAGCACTTTGTCGAACGGCTTGAACCAGTGCAGTTCGGCGGCGTGGCGTCCCCAGAACTTCTCGATGTCGGCGGCCGCTTCCTTCCAGGTTTTTTCGTATTCGGCCAGCGACTTGATGCGGGCCTTGGCCGAAAACTCGGCCGGGGGCGGAAAGAGCCGCTTCTCTTGCATCACATTGTCGACCTGGCCGGCTCGATCTGCCATCACTCGATACTCCCTCTCGGTTTCCCCGGGACTGCGGCGCGTGGTCCACGCGCTTGTGGCGCATGAAATCGCGCTACGCAGCACAAGGTAAAGGGGTGCGCCGGCGGGTGTCAAATGGCGCGATGGATGGAATCGAGTCGCGTTGGAGGGGGACGGGAGTTCCTTCTGGCCTTGCTACACACGGGGTTCGAAGACGTTTACCAGAATCGATTCCCATCCCCGTTGCGATCGCGGCATCGGGCAAGTGTGGCGCCAACTATTGCCGGAACAACACGTAGATCAGCACGGGCACCAGGCCGATGACTGCCAGCGCCAACAGGCCGATGATCAGCGCAGTGACGCGCTGAGCCTTGCGGCGCTTGGCCGCCAGTATGGCAGCGGGAGGTAGCGGCGCGGCGGTCGGTGCTTCGGGAATTACCGCACTAGTGGGGTTGAGTCGCGGATCTGTCGAAGGGGCTGGCGCGCCGAATGGCGCCGGCGCGCTCCCACCGCCGAGTGCCAACGAACTAGCCGGCGATGGTGGTCGAGCTGTCGGGGCCGCCGACATAGCCGGCGCAGCACCGGGGATCGCCGGCGGCACGCGCTGCGCCACCACGGCGAACGTCGCTTCGCTGGGGCGCCATTGGGGCCAGCCTTCGCGCCAGACCAGGCAGCCCGGCGGCACGCGACCCTCGTCCAACCAGCGACGCATGGCGTCGCCCGACGCGGGTCCAAATAGTTCGCCTGACACGAGCCGCACATACCACACGGCGTGCGGCAACTCGCTGATCGGGTCGATCGTGGGCATGCCGCCGGCGAGCGGTGGGGCAGGGGGGGGAGTGGCCGGTTGATACGCAGCGCCGCCAGCGCCTGGCGAGGCTTGCGCGGCCGGTACCGCGACGCTCGACGGGGCGCGACTCGCGGGCGCTGTCGGCGAAGCTTGCGGAACGGCAGTTTGTGGCGCCGCTGCTTGCGGCGCGGCAGCCGGAGCGGTCGGCGGCGAAGCGGCCCCGCGCGCGGCGGCCGTCAGTTCTTCGAGGTCGGGCAGGTCCTCGAAGCGGTTGCCTGCCGCCAGGAGATCGTCTTCGATTGGCGCGCTAGGAGTGTTGGCTTGCGAAGCGGGCGGCACGATCGCAAAATCTTCGCCGATCTCCAGCGCAATGCCGCCGGCGCCGTCAGGCTGATCAAACGGGCGCTGCGTCGCCTCGGGAGCGGCCTGGCTCGATGCGACAGCGGTCGCGGGAGCGGTCTCAGCACGGGCGTCCGCAGCATCGGGCCGCCCGGCGTCAGGGCGTGGACCAATGGGTGTCGGAGCAGGCACGACGGGTATCTCGACCGATGGCATCGTCGGCACAAGATGCGATTGCACCGCGAAGTCACCGATATCGTTGTCTTCTTCGAGGAACGCGTCCCCTTCGTTTGGCGATCGGGCGCCTCCCAGCGATTCGACCCGGATGTTCTTGATCGATTCAGACGGGATTACGAACCGCTCGCCACAATGCGGACAAATGCCGCGCTGCCCGGCCAGGAACGCCTTGACGTTCAGCTTATGACCGTTCGGACAAAGAAAGCGAATACCCATCGTGGCGACCGAACACCTCTGAGGATCGACCCAGAACCCTGCTAAGGATCGAACGAAGAATAACTTCCTGTATTCGGAACCCCTCACCCTACCCTCTCCCGCAAGGGGAGAGGAGTTGAGGAGAAGTTATTCTTCGTTCGACCTGAAACTCGCCGGCCCTGCCACCCGCAGCGGCGGCGCCTCACACAAAAGACCCTGCTCGCAACGGGGGCGCAGACCGGCTAGGGGGAGCTGTTCTCGATCGATCCGCGCCCAGTTCCTGCTTGCCGACCCCTGCCGGATTGTTCTTGCCATTATAGGTTTCGGGGCAGGTGGCGTTGATAGGGGGGTGGTCGAATCGTTACCATCGCGCACGCCGGAATGGGGGTCGAAGCTCCCAAATCGGTGACTGCGCTACCGCTGACAGTACATAACTGAGGCGAATTTACGTATGAGCTTTGACGGCTGGTTCACGATCGGGCTGGTCGGTTTGGTGCTGTTGGCGCTGATGCTTACGCAGTTGGCCCCCGACGTCATCCTGGTGGCCGGCCTGACCGCGCTCATGTTGTCTGGCATTCTCTCGCCCGACGAAGCCCTGGCCGGCCTGGCCAACGAAGGGATGGTCACTGTCGGCGTGCTCTTCATCGTGGGGGCCGGGGTCCGCGAAACGGGGAGCGTTGACTGGATCGCCCACCGGTTGTTTGGCCGCCCCGAAGGCAAGACGAACGTCGTTATGCGGCTGATGGCGCCCGTCGCCGCGCTCAGCGCTTTCATGAACAACACGCCGCTCGTGGCGATGCTCATTCCGGCCGTGGCCGATTGGGCGAAGCAATTGCGCATCCCCGTGTCGCGGGTGATGATACCACTGTCGTTCGCGGCCATTCTCGGCGGCACCTGCACGTTAATTGGCACCAGCACCAACCTGGTGGTCAACGGGATGTTGATTCGAGCGGCCGAAAAGCACCCCGACTTGCCGCACGGCCTGTCGATGTTCGACATCGCCTGGGTAGGTTTGCCCGCGGCACTGGCGGGCATGGCCTTCATCACGCTGGTTGGTATTCGCTTGCTGCCCGACCGACGGCCGGCGATCAGCCGGCAAGACGACCCGCGGGAATACACCGTCGAAATGATGGTGCCGATTGACTCGCCACTCGATGGGAAAACGATCGAACAGGCCGGGCTGCGGCACTTGGAGGGCGTCTATTTGGCCGAGATCGATCGCGATGGCACCGTGCTGCCGGCCGTGTCGCCGCAGGAGCGGCTGCGCGACGGCGACCGGCTGATCTTCGTCGGCATCGTCGATTCGGTGGTCGAGCTGCGCAAGATTCGCGGGCTGGTGCCGTCGACCAATCAGGTGTTCAAGCTGTCGGCGCCGGCCACCGAGCGCACCCTGGTCGAGGCTGTGGTATCGGACACGTGCCCCGTTGTGGGCCGCACGATTCGCGAAGGTCGCTTCCGCACGATGTACAACGCGGCCGTGATCGCGGTCGCCCGTAATGGGCAGCGCTTGCGGCAAAAGATCGGCGATATCGTGCTCCGGGCCGGCGATACGCTGCTCTTGGAATCGCACCCGTCGTTCGCCATGCAGCAGCGGAACAATCGCGATTTCTTTCTGGTGAGCACGGTGGAAGACTCGACCCCGCCGCGGCACGAACGCGCCCTGCTGTCGATGGGCATTCTGCTGGGCATGGTGACCCTGGTAACGCTGGGGCAGTCGGGCTGGTTCGAAGGCACGCTACTGGCCAAAGTGTCGATGCTCAAGGCGAGCCTGGCGGCCGCCGGGCTGATGCTGGTGACGCGCTGCGTGAGTGTGTCGGCGGCGCGCAAGAGCATCGACTGGTCGGTGCTGTTGGCGATCGCGGCGTCGTTTGGCATCGGCGCCGCGCTCGAAAAGACGGGAGCCGCGCAAGAGATGGCCGAAGGAATGATCCGCCTCGCTGGCGGCAACGCCTGGGGATCGTTGGCCGTGGTCTACGCGGTGACGCTGATTGTGACCGAGCTGATTACCAACAACGCCGCGGCCGCGCTGATGTTCCCGCTGGCGCTGGCCACGAGCCGCGACCTGTCGGCCAACCCGATGCCGTTTATTATCGCCGTGATGATGGCGGCCTCGGCCGGCTTCGCCACGCCGATTGGCTATCAGACGAACCTGATGGTCTACGGCCCCGGCGGCTACCGCTTCAGCGACTACGTGAAGGTCGGAGTGCCGCTCGACATTCTGGTGGGTGTGGTGACCGTGGGCCTGGCGCCGTTGGTATGGCCGTTTTGAGCGAGGGCCGAGAAGTAACTTCCCGTTCTCCTCGCCCCTCACGCTAGCCTCTCCCTCGAGGGGAGAGGGAACAAGGAGACGTTATCTCTCGGCGGTTCCGAAGGAGAGTCTGCTCGGGCTGAGATCCGAGCGGGGCACACAGCAAGTGTGCCGAAAGAGTTAGGCAACGCGCGACACCGACGTCAGGACACCCGGTTATTCCGGTCCCTAATGCACGCTATTCTGGCGCATACTGCACGTCGGGCGCGACAATAGCGCCGAGGTCGATCAACTGGCTACGCATGTCGTCGCTGAGGTCTTCGACCGCCAACAAACGCCGATAGTCGTTTTGCAGGGCGATATCGACGTCGTGATTGCGAAGAAAGGCCAGCACGTCGGCGTAGTGATCGTCGTCGCTGGAGCGGACTTTGTAACGCATCTCTTCCTTCCTGAACTTCGCAGGACGCCTGCCGAGCTTAATTGCGAAGTCTGTGTAAGTCTAGATCGGTAGGGTCCGGCGACAAGTTGGTGTTCTTTGTGCCCACCATGGTCGCTCGTTCACCGACCCCGACCGTTCTGCGTCAGAACTCTTATCGAACGGCCGCCTCGCAGTTAATAAGACCAGCTCCCTGGCAGGTCCGCGGATGCCCTAAAGTCTGTGCTGTGCTGCGGATTCTATCGAAAACGCCGACCTGATCGAGACTTGGCCAGCGCGACAGAATCAAAGCGGCCAGCCCGGAAACCTGCGGCGCGGCCCCCGAAGTTCCCCAGCCGTTAATGAGCACTTTGGCCTGATTGCCGTGCAGGACACGGCCGTAAGCCGGAGTGGGAGCGGTAACATCGGGCTTGTCATTGCAGTCAACTTGGCCGACCCACTCGCCGGGGCCGCGGCTCGAGTACTCCCACATCTGGTTGTCTAACTTGCAGGTGGCCACGCTCAGCAAATTCGCCCGCGACTTGAATCTCCAAATCGAGTTGGGACCGCACGGCTGTCGCGGATTGATCAGATCGTGATTGTTGCCGGCCGAGAAGATCAGCACGATGCCGGCGGCCACGGCCTCGGTGAGCGCGTTCTCGATGTCGTTGTCGCGAACCGGAGGGGTGCCGCCGAAGGGTCCCCAACTGTTGTTGGCCACGATCGGCATGCTCAAGCGTTCTTTTTCGCGGCGCAGGAAATCGTAAATCGTGGCGATCTCCGACGAGAAGTACGATGTCCGACAGGAGATGATCTTCGCCTCGGGGGCAACTCCTTCGAACTCGCTGGCTGCGTCTGTGGTGGATGCGGCCGCGATACACGCGCACATCGTGCCATGCCCCAGATCATCGGCCCAAGCGTTCGCCCCGTTGAACGAAAACTGGGAGAGCCGCCGGTGCGGCGGGAATTCCGGACGACGGCCATCGATTCCGGAATCGACAATCGCAATCGCGACGCCGGCGCCGCGCGAGTCCGCCCACGCTTCGCGAGCGCGAATGCGCGCGAGCACGTCATCGAGGGAAGCCTGGGCTTCGTGGTCCGCGGCAGAATCAAGCCCCAGGTCGGCCCAGGAGTCTTCCCACGAATACTGGAAGTCAGGCTCAACCTCGACATGGTACTCACGTTCGAGCTGACTGAGGACTGCATTTGCCGACGCGCTGCGCGCGCCCGTCCGGCCCACCGGCAGTTCCAACGCAATAAAGCGGCGCTCACGATTAACGACGGGAGGCCTGGTGGGCCCTTGCGCCGCCATCGCGGCATCCATCGCCTCGGGATCTGGAAAGCGGATTTTCACCCGCGTCGTCGGTTTTGCTTTCGACATCTCCTCCCCTCGCGACTTGTGGATGGACGGACCGGAGCGCGACAAAGTACGGATCGCCGCTGCGGATTCCGGTTCGCTCATTGCGACGAAGCCAAATCCGCGGCTGGCCGTCCGCTTAGTTTCGAGAACGTCCAGCTCGACGCACGCCTTGATGCTCTGGAGCTCATAGAGCGTGGCCGTTGTCAGCCGAAGCGTGAACTCAGTACCAATCTTGGGCACGAGCCGCCGCTGACAGCGACGTTGGAAACGGCCGACGTAGTAGCGCACGCCGATCAAGGTGCCATCGAGGGTGCGATCGCCGCGCCGCGCGAGGCGCCGATATTTGGCATCGCGCAATAGCAATCGCCGCAGAGTGATGGCGCCGCGCTGCCGGCGCGGGCGCCCGACGACCTGCACCTGCACGGTGCGGCCGATGGCCGCAACCAGGTTCGGCGGCAAGCTCCGCGCTTTTTTACGCTTGGCTCGCCGTTTGGTGGCTGACGCCACCGATGATTCGACTACCCCTGGCATCCACGTTCTCCCCAGGCAAACAACCAGTTGGTTTGCGACGTGATGCGAAGCTTGTGCGAGAACACAAGTCGACCGCGCACGGATTGTGCGAGGGGGAGGGGGCCGAGTTCAAGGCGAAGTTGGCACAAGTTCGCCGGGGTATGACAGACAGTTGTCATACCCTAAAGGCGAAGTGCGCGGCCTTCAGAGGCTGGGCGGGCCTACTCCGCCGCCGATTTCGTGCCAGACGGGCTGCCGCCGATCTGCTTGCCGTCGGGCATCGGTCGCCCCGCAACGCTGAAGCCCGCCTGGTAAAGCTCTTCTTTCATCCGCCGATAGGCGTTGAAGCTGTCGCTGTAGGTCCATAGCGTGATGGTCGTGGCGGCCGGGCGATGCTGGCCCAACCGCGCACGTAGCTCGGAGTTCGGCCCCAGCGCCTGTTCCAAGGTTTCACCCAGCCCTGGCGAGATCGGCACGAACTCGCACTGCCGCAATCGCGCGTAGTTGCCGATCCGCTCGAACGTGTAGCGCATGCGAAAGCCGTCGATGGGGCCGCAACTGTCGGAGACTTCGGTCGCGTCGGCCAGCCGATGCTGCACGCGGCGAATTTCGCCCGGCAAGCGCCCCTCGAATTCGTTGATTGGCACGTAAGCGATCCGCCCCCCGCGCAACTGAAGATGCAGTTCTTTGCCGGTGACGGTTTTGGAAATGGGGGTCGGATAGCTGGTCACTTTGATGCTGGGGCGCTTCCCCTGCTCGGTCGCGTTCAACTGCCCGAGCATTTCGTGCAACTGCCGCTCGGCCTCGCTGGCCGAACGGCGCAAATCGAATTCGGCGTGCTGCCCGGCGTCGAGCTTCAGCTTTTTATCGTCGAGCTCGCGGCGCCGCGCGGCCACGGCGTAGGCCAACTGCGAGCGTTCGTGGGCTCGCGCCGCGGCCTCGCGTTTCAGGCGCTCGATGTCGTCGGCCAGATGGAGCACGTCCCCTTCGAGGGCGTCCGTCTCCGATTCGAGCGCTGCCAGCTCGGTGGAAGCTGCCGGAGCGGCGTCAGCCGGCGCCGGCACGGCCGCGTTCTTCGCGCGCATGCCGGCGATCAGCACTAGGATGATCATGATGCCCACGGTATTGCAGATGACATCCAGGAAGGAGTCACCTCCGAAGGCGTCGCCTTGTTCGGGGATTCGTCGGCTCACCACTGCCACCAGCGTTTCTTCTTGGCCCGGGCGACGGGCGGATTCACTTGCTTGTCGCGGACGTCGATGCCCGAGCTGGCCATCAGTCGCTTGAGGTCGGCTGCGCGGGCCTGACCATCGGCCGTGGTGTCGAGCACCAGCACGGGATGCCAGTACATGCCGTGTCCGGCCAGGCCCCATGAGGTGATGTGATCCCAAACGCCGGTCAGCAGGTCGTCGATCGAGTCTTCGGTATGTTCGCCCAGCGGGACCGCGCGAACTTGCTTGCCGGAGCCATCGTCGGCCAAGATCACCAGGCTCGACTGGCTGCAGCGAATCATCACCGGTCGTGTGACGGGGGCGACGCGCCGCATCTCGGTCGGCACAGCCCAGTTCTTGCCACGATGCTCGGCCATGCTGCCGGCCGGCGGCGACTTGCTCACGGACGGCGCGCCCCCAGACGTGCCACCGGCGCCGCTCCTACCTCCTGACGCGCCGCTGGAACTGGGGGACGTAACCGATGTACCGCCTGGCGCGCCGCTGCGCGCTGATGACGTACCGTACGAATCCAATGGCGAAGAAAAGGGATTGCGAGCGTCGGGTGCGCCGGGCTGTCCGCCACGCGAGGGTCCGCCAGAATCGGGATTCGACGCGTTGGTTAGCTGTGTACCGTTGGGATCGCCGCCTGACGAAGTTCCACCGCCGGACGCGGTATCGCCCCCCGCGGCGCCTGGTGCGCCACCGGGCGCAGCGAGTTTAGGACCGTCGGCCGCTCCGCCAGTGCTAGACTCCGATCCCGCGCCTCCTGAACCGGTACCGTTTGCGCTGCCGTTTGCGCCGCTATTCGAATCATTGGCAGCGGCGCCTGCGGCAAAGCCTGCGGCACCAGCGGCTGCCATCTGACCGGTGCCGTTGGGGTCGCCTGTGTTCTGCCCACTACCGTTCGGGTCGCTGCCGTTTTGGCTGTTGCCGTTCTGTCCGGCTGTCTGATTGCCAGTTGAATTGCCGCTGCCGGAGCCGGCGAAGCTTCCACCGCTTGCGGCGCCACCGCCGGGGCTGCCACCCGACGCGAAACCTTCGGTCCCTGTCCCCGATCCCGACGTCATCGGCCCGCCGGGCCCCATCGGCCCGCCTGGTGTCGACGAACCGAGCGTGGCCTCGCCGGGGTACAGGCCACCGTCGTTTCCGCCCATCAGGCTATGTCCGCCCGCGGGTCCACCTTGAAATGCTCCGCCGGGGTATGTCGATCCTGTGCCGCTCCCCTGAATGCCGGATCCTGGGCCCCCTTGGCCGAGCGCCGAGCCGGCGGCGCCAGCGGCCGCGGCTGTTCGACTCGCAGGATTTGATTGCGGATACGGATCGAAGTACCCGCCGCGACCATTGCGCGCCGCGCCATACTTGCGATGCCCGGGGCGGTCCTCTGGGGGCAGTTCTTCATCGGCGACAATTCCGCCCTGCGACGACGCGCGGTATTGCCGCCCGACGCTTTGCCCCTGCAAGCGCGGCATCATCATCGCCAGCTCGCGCTGCTGGACGCGGGCTTCTGCGACGGCGGTTTCCTCGGTGCGCGCCAGCTCGGTGTCAGGAGCTTTGAAGTCGAGCTTCCAGTCGGCGTCGACCAGTTCATAACCGAAATCGGATCCCCAACTCTCCAGCGCAGCGCGGGCCATCCAGTAAGCCATGATGCCGTCGGGACGGACCAGCAGCAGCGGATAGGGCTCGCCCATCTCGCCGGCGTTTGTGCGGCGATTGCGGGCCATGTGTTCGCGGGCGGCTCGTAGCGCCGAAGCCAACGGATTGCTCGGGCCCAGCGGGCCCTCGAAATCCTCGGCCGTCAGCACGACCCCTTCGGGCTGCAGCACGACGCGATCGTTGCGGCACTCGATGTACAGGGGCGGGCGACCGGTCGAGTTCGGCCCCAAGTAAGGAATGATCGAATACGACGTCGGCTGCGCTTCAAGTTGCTGCCGGGCGCGGAGCAACTTGGCCTGTGTCTCGCTGATCTGCAAATTGATCGCGGCGACGCGGGCAGCCAGTTCGCGCTTCTGGTTTTCATCGGTCGAAGCGAGCTGATCGAGTTGAGCCTGGGCGCGCTCCAGCCCGTCGAGCTCGGCGCGGAGCGCGCGGGCGTGTTCTTCAAAGTGGCCCAGCTCGAGGCGCCGCTCGCTGAGCTCGGCTTGCGTGCGATCGCGCTGAGCGGTGAGTTGCTCGCGCCGCCAATCAAGCTCTTCGCGGCGGGCCTTTTCTTCGGCAGCGGATGCCGCCGCTACTGGCGCGGTGAGCTTGACTTGCGCACTGGCCTGAGCGCGCGCGTGCCTGGCGATGACCACCAGCAACAGAATCAGCGCTCCCATCATGCACAAGAGCACGGCCAAGAAGGGGAAAAGCTGAACCGAATTGGAATCGCTTCGCGCGCGAGCCCGCGTCATGCCGCATTCGTCTCCACACGCTTGCCGGCTAGCGACACCTGGCTGATGGGCCGCGACGCATTCCCCATCCGGGCGCCAAGCAACTGGATGGCGGCCGACAGGTTGATCAACGTTTCTTCAAAATTGTGCGCGCCCGACAAGCTCGACAAGTTGCGATTGAGCGTGTCCTCGAGCCGGGCGATCTGACCCGTGGCGTCGACAACGCGCAGCAAGATATCGGACTGCCGCGTGAGCTCGGCTTGCTGCCCGCGGCTCGCTTCGGCCGCATTGGCGAGCGCTGCCTGCATGCGCAGCCAACTGTCCTGATTGTGCGCAGCCGCCGCTTGCGTGGCGTCGGCCAGGTCGACTGCGAAGCTTTTCAGGCTGGTCGATAGCGCGGCAGTCAGCGCGGCTTCAACCTGTTGTTGTGAACCGCTGGCCAACTGGCTCCAGTGCTGATGGGCCGCGTCGATCGTGGCTTGCCAGAGCTCGCTTTGCCGTTGGACGAGCCGCTCGGTGGCGTTGACCACCGCGTCGGCCATGCGGCGCACGGCGACGAGCTGTGGATCGGTCGAGGTGCCGAGCTGCTCGAAGCGGCCACCCAATTCGGCGATCGTGCAGTTATCGACGGCGACCAGCAGCCGCTGCTCGGCCCGATCGGTGAGGAACTGGCCGAACATCAACACCATCGAAAGCGCCAGCGCCAGGGCCGTCGTATCGAAGGCGACGCCCAGGCCGTAGGTCACGTCGGGGAGCGATTCTTCGAGCGACTCGGGCGAGAGATTGGCGATGGCCAGCGTGATCCCCATCACCGTCCCCAAGAAGCCCAAAATGGGAATCGCCCAAACGATGATCCGCATCAGGGCATAGGTGCCATGCAGGCGCACGGCGTCGCTTTCTGCGAGGTATTTCAAGTCTTCTTCGAGCGTATCGGCCGAACCCTTGCGGCGCACGACTTCCAGCGCGTCGCGCAGCCGGCTGGCAAACCACGATCGCTGCACGCCAGCGGACAGGCCATCCAGAGCCGCCAACAACGGCACACAAGTGTCGATCGATTCGCCTTGCGCGCGGGGCGCCGGCAGCAAGCGCTTGCGCGCCAGCGGCCATTGTTCGACGACGTCCAGGCATTTGAACACGAGCGTCGCCAGCCCGATGAAGAACAGCACCATCGACACGTACTCGACCGGATGCCCGGTGAAGTAGCGGTCAACGTAGGGGGCCTGCCAGATATCGGTTTCGATCGGCACGTAAAAGGCGATCGAGGCCGCGGAGCCCCAGACGATGGGGGAGCGAACGACGCGCGACAGAAACGGCATGGGTGCAGCCACGGTAGCGGTTTCCTTCGAGGGACTTGCGGTTGCTAGCAACTGCCTGGCGCGGGGCCGGGCGGGCCTTTCTCTACCGAACCCTTGGCACGGCGGCAACGTCGAAACGCCTCCGGTCGCGCGGCCCGCTCGAGCGCGCATCGCCGCCTGACGGCAGCACTCGCCAGCGGCATAATCGGCGCGATCGGCAAACTCGATTGAGCAAATGCCCGCAGGCTCACTTGCTAGCGCCCTGGCGCCGCGCTTTGGGAAACCTGGGATAGGAGTTGGCGGCTTGCTGGTGCTCGTGTGTCGAGCTTCGCGCCAGTCTGACAGCAGTTTGCGAAGCTTCGGGCTCGCGCCGGCACATCAGTCGCGGGCAGCGCGCACGGCCGATTGGCCAGCCGGGTGGTCGCGATTTTTTGCGGCGGTTTTTTTTGCACGGGGCGCTAGCATGGTTTCTAATGCCGGGCGAAGCTGGCGGGTCGCCGTGGAGGTCCCCCGCGGGGGCACCAAGCCGCAATGAACTCTGTGGAGGAATGAACCATGTCGAGCAACCAACGATCGTGCCCCGACTGCTCCAGCCCGGCCACGGGCCTGGTGCGACGCGACTTTCTGAAGGCGGCCGGTGTCGCCGTGGGGGCGGCCTCGGCCTGGCCTTTGATGTCGCATGCTGCGGACGACGCGACCGCGGTCACGGCCCCCAGCAGCCCGGAGAGCCTGGTCAAGGTGCTCTACGAGAAGCTCTCGCCGGGGCAGCGCGAGAAGGTCTGCTACGCGTGGGAACACATGGACCCCGAGCGCGGCTTGCTCCGCACGCGCGTCGCCAACAACTGGCATATCAACGACAAGGTGATCAACAGCGAGTTCTATACCGACGAGCAGCGCGACGTCATCCGCAAGATCTTCGAGGGGATGGTGCAGCCTGAGTGGATCAGCAAGTTTGATCAGCAGCTCGAAGACGACGCGGGCGGATTCGGCAACGAGCAGAACATCGCGATCTTCGGCACGCCCGGCGATGGCAAGTTCGAGTTCGTGATGACGGGCCGACACATGACCATGCGCTGCGACGGCAACTCGGCCGAGCACGTGGCCTTCGGCGGCCCGATTTTCTATGGGCACGCGGCCCGCGGTTTCAACGAGCAGGCCGATCACCCCGGCAACGTTTTCTGGCCGCAGGCCGTGGCCGCCAATGGCTTGTATGGCATGCTCGATGGTCGTCAGCAGAAGCTGGCGCTGGTGGATACCTCGCCGGATGAAACGCAAAGCGGTTTCCGCAAGGCCGGCGAAGCGTTCCCTGGTATTCCGGTCACCGAGCTATCGACCGATCAGAAGGACGAGCTGCAAAAGGTGCTCGCCAAGCTGGTCGAGCCGTATCGCCAAGGCGACCGCGACGAAGTGGCAAGCTGCCTGAAAGCGCAAGGTGGGCTCGATCGTTGTTCGCTCGCCTTTTACAAGGACAAGGATGTCGGTAACGACGGCCGCTGGGACAACTGGCGCCTGGAAGGGCCGGCTTTCGTCTGGTACTTCCGCGGCGCCCCGCACGTGCACGTGTGGGTGAACGTGGCCGACGACCCGAGCGTGGCGCTGAACGCGTAGGCACTTGTGCGGCGCTTGCCGGACGGCGCTCGCATCGCGCGTTCTATTGTAGTGCCTGGCGGCCAGCCGCCAGCAGGTTGCAGAACAGCGCGCCCTGTCCAATCGCGTCGTCGAGCGCGACGTGCGTGTGCGGCAAGTCGTCGAACCACCGCCGCGGCATATTGCGCTTCGTCGACTGGCGATACTCGATCCCCAGCACGGCCATCGCATAGCTTTTGATGTCCAGGGCCGAGTGCGAAAAGGGGCTCTCGCCGGCGAACCGCATCAAGTACCAGTAAACGAACATGAAGTCGTATGCCGCCGGGTACGCGACAAACACCGGTTTGCCGGGGAGCGACTTGAGCCAGGCGACATACTGCGGCATCACTTCGGCCGGTTCGCGCACATCCGCGCGGCAGGCCGCCCACGCCTCCGGCTGACCGCGCCACCAGGCCATCGTCTTGGCGTCCCCTTGCGCGCCGGCCAACGTGGCCAGATTCGCCGAGTACGTGCCGACCAGCGTTTTGTCGGGCAGAAAGGCGGCCGACGCGAAACTCAGCATCGAGTGTGGACCGGGGATCGGACCATCGGCTTCGACATCGGTGCTGACGTAAATCTCCATCATGAAGAGGGCCCCGTTGTTCCAAGTGAATCGACACTCGATTCTTACGCGCTTCGCGTAACACGTCGAGCGTGGACGTAATTGGTCGCATCCATCGACTGGCAGACTCGCCCTCGTGCCGGCGCGCAACGCGACCGGGCCAGACGCCCCACGAACACGGGTCGTCGGCAGTTCGACGACGTCACTGGAGGGAAACATCGTCTCGGCCTAGGCTCGGCCATATGGCTGCAACCTCACTGCCAGGCCCCAAAACCATCAACTTCACTCACACGGCCGTGAACGGTTCTAAGCTCCGAGTGTCCGCGGAACGAGCGCTGCCAGAGGGAAACGTGAACATCGTCTAAAAAATGTTGGCCGCTCGCGCGTCCGGTTGCCGCGAGATTTCTTGTCCTAGTGAATGGCGACAGCCATTTGGCGGCCATCGAATCCGGGACGAGTCAAGGTGCGGGTGAAATCCCAGGACATCACTTGCTAGACACTGAGAGGCAACGGCAAATTGGCGCCCGCTTTGCGCCGGAATTTTGTCGGGCTCAAGTTATCTGGAAAAGATGGGGTAACGCCGACTACTCGATTGTTCTGAACCCGAAGGCAGGTCACATGGTAAACCCCAAAGCAGTTCATGGTTCCGGTCGAGTAATCCAAGGCACTCAGATGCAAACATTTACACCCGTTGCGATCAACCGACCCCACAAGCGGTTCACTGGCTGGCGGAGCTTACTCTTGACGGTCGGGTACCTGCTGGCGGCCTCGTCTTCAGCCTTCAGCGCCGAATTGTTCATGGACTATCGAGGGGCGTTTTCAATTCATCCAGACAACTATTTTGACCAACCCTTTTTTCATCGTTTCGACCACCCAGCGGGAGTCAACGACGGTGGACACGGGGAGGCCATAGCAATTCATCTCGGGCGAGTCCGAGCACCGATTCCGGCAAACGACCAAGTGCGGCTCGTTTTTCGCGGACCGAACGCAGGTGCGTATGATTTGGACAACTTCTTCACCCCAGTTTCGTTTCAAGCGAACCTTCTTGGGTTCGATCCCGCTGCCGCCGGATTCACGTACCCCCCCGGGGGCTTTATCGATCACAGTGGGGTTACCTTCAACGACCTTCTGTTAGCCTCGAGTTCGATTCGGTCATTCACGACGCCCTCTGGTTTGCTGCATCTAAATCCTGCCGTCTCGCTGGACGTCACGAACTACGTTCAATCTCGTCCCTTGCAAAGCGATGCGAGTGGGGACTATTTGGACGTCGGATTCGCGATTCGCGACTTGACGGCCCTGGAGTCGCAGGGGGGCATATTTGCAGCCGGTTGGTTTCTTGAATCGCGTGACGGCTCAGCAGCAGAGCCATTTCTGCCGACCGAGGTCCTCGGCGACGGAACCAACCGTTTCATCGGTTTGCCAGGAAGACGTATTTATGACCCACCCGTCGCGTCCGGCTTCATCTATCGCACGATCGATGGTTCTCTCTTCACCGAGGCATTCAGCTTTCCCGCCGGGTTTACCGCACCTTTCACCGTCACGGTGAATGGCAACGTCGTTGGCCAATTTAACGCCGGCGACTCGGTGGACTTCACTGGTTTCGTGGGTGGCGGCGTCTCGCAGTTTGAAGTCAGGGGCATCGCGCCGCTCGCCGATCCCGAAGATCCGCTCGCGTTCCCGCTCGGTCTTGATTTCAATCAACCGACCGCGAGCTTCGACATGATCGCAATTATCCCCGAGCCAAACGCTGGGTCGCTGTTGGTGATCGGCGGACTGATTCTCGCGACGACGGCCACGCTGCGCAAACGGCGGGGTGAGTCGCGTGGGGATCGCCCGCGGAGCTTCGGACACCGGCTTCGGTCCAATGGAGACTCCGTCGTTCACTAGCGCGCGCGCCGATTCGACAGTCGCTCGCGCATGCGACTCACGGATGTTGCGGCGTCAATCGAATTAGGAACGGCCGAGAAATAACTTCCCGTTCTTCTGCCCCCTCACCCTGCCCTCTCCCGCGAGGGGAGAGGGAGTAATGGAGAAGTTATTTCGCGGCCGTTCCTTAGTCGATCCGCGTTCAAACGCCTCGATCCTGCGCTCAACTTCCGCCGCCCACGCGGCCGCAACCTCGGGTATTGCAAACCCTGCGTGCGGCAAGCACTGTTCCAGGGCATCCGCAACAAAGGCGCGGTCCGCAGCCGAAAGTGACAAGGCCTTTTCTAAGACTTGCTCGCGATCCGTCATCCGTCGACCCTTTCTGCGCTAAACTCTCGTCAGTTCAATTCTTACATGCTCCGTGCGTGAGGTCGAGCGCCCGTACACCTTCACCACGTCTTCGCCCGACTGGCAGACTCGCCCTGCATCGCTACAATGGGGGCGGCGTGCCGGTTCGCAATGCGGAAGAACTTCCGCCGGATGAAGCGGCCCGCCATTTGGCAACTTGATGGAACACTCCCCACCGGCCTGGCCCGCTTGTCGGCCCCTGCCGCGGCACCTTCACGCCCGCGCTTGCCCCCTGGCACGCCGCGGCGACGGATCGACGCCCCCCGTGATTGGCTCGCTCGCTCGAACGCCGCTATACGAATGGCACCAGGCCCACGGTGGTCGCCTGGTCGATTTCGCCGGTTGGGAGATGCCCGTCAGTTATGTTTCGATCGTGGCCGAACACACGGCCACGCGCACCGCGGTCGGCCTGTTCGATATTTCGCACATGGGCCGCCTGCACTTCAGCGGCGCTGATGCCGAAACAGCGCTCGAACGGATCGTCACTCGCCGCATTGCCGGGCTGGCCACGGGGCAAATCGTTTACTCGCTGGTGACGAATGAAACCGGCGGCATTCTCGACGACGTGCTCGTCTACAAGCTGGCCGATGAAGCCGGCACGCCGTATTTCATCGTGGTGGTCAACGCCGGCAATCGCGACAAGATCGTCGCCTGGTTCGAAAAACAGCTCGCCGCGCAAAAGCAGGCCGATCCGCGGCTCGACGTGGCGATGCAAGATCGAACCCTCGACTGGGGAATGATCGCCGTGCAAGGGCCCAAGGCGCTCGAGCTCGTGCGCCCCTTTCTCTCGGTCGATCCGAGCTCACTGCGCTACTATCACGCGGCCGAAGCCCGCATCGGCGGCCCCTCGGGCATCGTCAGCCGCACCGGCTACACGGGCGAGGACGGCGTCGAGCTGATCGTCGGCGCTTCGACGCTTTACGCTCTTTGGGAAACGTTGCTCATGCAGGGGCGCTCGCTGGGGGCGCTGGCCGCGGGGCTCGGTTGCCGCGACACGCTGCGCCTCGAAGCGGCGATGCCCCTCTACGGCCACGAACTTACCGAACAGATCGATCCGTTCCAGGCGGGGCTCGGGTTCGCCGTCGATCTCGAAAAAGAGTTTCCCGGCCGCGAAGCGCTCGTCGCCGCTAAGGCCGACAAATCGCGCCCCGTGCGCGCGGGACTCGTGCTCGAAGGCAAGCGCGTCCCCCGCGAAGGTTTTTCCATTTTCGAAAGTGCGGCGACGTCAGGCCAGAATAGCGTCGGCCACGTCACCAGCGGCACGTTTTCGCCCACGCTTGAGCGGCCAATCGCCATGGCCTACGTCGATCGCACCGACGCCACACCGGGGCGCGTGCTGGCCGTCGACATTCGCGGTCGGGCGGAGCCAGCCACGGTCGTCAAATTGCCCTTCTACCGTCGAACCGAAAGGACCTCCGCGTGACACCCGCCTCGTTCGCGCCGCAAGAATTGCGCTTCGCCCCCACGCACGAATGGGTCCACGTGTCGAACGAGGCCGGCGCCAAAGTGGCCACGGTCGGCGTTTCGGCCTTTGCCGTGGCCGCGCTGACCGACCTGGTCTACATCGAGCTGCCAGCGGTCGGCCGCGCGCTCAAAGCAGGCGAATCGTTCGGCGAGATCGAGTCGGTCAAGGCGGTCAGCGATCTGTACAGCCCAGTGTCGGGCGAGATCGTGGCCGTAAACGACGACGTGGCCAATCATCTGGAGCGGCTAAGCGAAGACGCCTTTGGCCGCGGTTGGCTGATCAAGATTCGCTTGAGCGACGATCAGGAACTTGGCGCCTTGCTCGATCATGCCGCGTATGAAAAGCAGTGCGCCGAAGATGCGCACTAAGTAGTGGCTAGTGGTCAGTGGCTAGTGGTTAGGATCCGAAAAGGTATTCCACTCTCGCTGCTGATCGCAGGCCCGCCGATCGCGACACCTTCGCGCGTGAGGTCTCCGATAGATCGCATTTCCTAATCACTAACCACTGCCCACTAGCCACTACATGCCCTATCTCGCCAATACCACCGAAGATCAGCGAGCGATGCTGGCGGCGATCGGCGCCGGCTCGCTCGAAGAGCTTTTCGCGCAAGTGCCCGCTGAGATGCGCTTGCAGCGCAGCCTCGATCTTCCGCCCGCCCTTACCGAGCTCGAGCTGACTCAGCACTTCGGCGAGCTATCGGCCCGCACCGCGTCGACCGCCGACAAAGTTTGTTTCCTGGGGGCGGGGAGCTACGACCATTTCATTCCGGCCGTGGTCGACGCGATCGCCTCGCGCGGCGAGTTCTACACGTCGTATACGCCCTATCAGCCCGAGGCCAGCCAGGGCAATTTGCAGGCATTCTTCGAATATCAAACGCTGATCACGCAGTTGACTGGCATGGATGTGTCGAACGCCAGCTTGTACGACGGCGCCAGTGCCGCGGCCGAAGCGATGCTGATGACGCTGACCGCGACCAAGCGTCATGGGCGGCTCATCGTCGCGCGCAGCGTACACCCTGAGTACCGCCAGGTGCTCGACACGTACCTCGAACACCTGGGCATCGAGTTGGTCACGGTTGGCACCCCCGACGGCACGCTCTCGCCGGCCGACCTGGCCGAAGCGCTCAACGATCAAACGGCCGGCGTGCTCGTGCAGCAACCGAACTTCTTTGGCTGCCTCGAAGAGATGGCCGAACTTGCGGACGTCACGCACCGCGCCGGCGCACTCTTCGTGGCGGCCGTCGATCCGATCAGCCTGGGCATCTTGAAGCGGCCAGGCGACTACGGCGCCGACATTGTCGTGGCCGAAGGACAATCGCTCGGCAGCCCGATGTCGTTCGGCGGGCCCTACCTGGGGATCATGGCCTGCCGCGAAGAGTTCGTGCGTCGCATGCCAGGGCGGATCACCGGTCAAACTGTCGATCGCCAGGGGCGCCGCTGCTGGGTCCTCACACTACAAACGCGCGAGCAGCACATTCGCCGCGAGAAAGCCACGAGCAACATCTGCACCAATCAAGGGCTGTTCGCGCTGCGGGCTTGCATCTATCTGGCGACGCTCGGGCCGCAAGGCCTGCGCGAAGTAGCCGAGCTCTCGCTTCGCAAGGCCCACTACGCGGCCGAGCGGCTGTCGGCCGTCGAGGGCCTGTCGCTCGAATTTGATCGGCCCTATTTCAAGGAAGTTGTCGTCCGCGCGCCGCAGGGGCTCGTCGAGCCACTGTTGGAGCGCGCCTATCGCGACGACGGGCTATTGGCTGGCGTGCCGCTGGGGCGCTGGTATCCGGAGCTGGCCGATTGTTTCCTGGTCACGGTGACCGAAAAACGCTCGCGCGGCGAGATCGATCGCCTCGCCGATTCTCTCAGCGACATCCACGTTTTGGCGGCAACTCATCATGCGTAACACCCGCAGCACGCAACTGTTGTTCGAACTCTCGAAGCCGGGCCGACGCGGTGTGAGCTTTCCCGCGGCCGACGTGCCGACGGTGCCGCTCGAACGGCTAGTCCCCAAATCGGCGCTGGCCGACACCGCGCCCCTGCTCCCCGAGTTGGCCGAGCCCGAAGTCGTGCGCCACTTCACCAACTTGTCGACCATGAACATGTCGGTCGACACGCACTTCTATCCGCTCGGCAGTTGCACGATGAAGTACAACCCGAAGCGGAACGAGCGGGTCGCGGCCTTGCCTGGCATGGCACACGTCCATCCGTATCAGCCCGACGAATCGCTGCAAGGGCTGCTCGCGCTACTCTACGGATTGCAGCAGTATCTGGCGGAGATTGCCGGGCTCGACGCGGTCTCGCTGCAGCCGGCGGCCGGCGCGCAAGGCGAACTTACGGCGCTGTTGGTCGCCGCGGCTTACTTCAAAGACCGCGGCGAGCGCCGCCCTCACGTGCTCGTGCCCGACAGCGCTCACGGCACCAATCCGGCCAGCGCCGCGATGGCCGGCTTCGATGCGATCACTGTCCGCAGCACGCCGGCCGGCCTGGTCGATCTCGAAGACCTCCGTGCCAAGCTCGACGACCAGACCGCCGTGTTCATGATCACCAACCCCAACACGCTGGGGATGTTCGACGCCCAGATCCGCGAGATTGCCGAGTTGGTGCACAAAGCCGGCGGACTGATCTATCTCGACGGCGCCAACATGAATGCCATCTTGGGCATTGCGCGGCCGGGGGATTTCGGCGCCGACATGATGCACTTCAATCCGCACAAAACATTCAGCGGCCCGCACGGTGGCGGTGGGCCAGGCGCGGGGCCAATTGCCGTCCGCGCGAAGCTCGCGCCGTATCTGCCGTCGCCGGTAATTATCGAGCACGACGGTCGCTATGTGCTCGACTACGATCGCCCTCAGTCGATCGGTCGCGTGCGCAGCTTCTTCGGCAACACCGGCGTGCTGGTGCGGGCGTACGCTTACATTCGCACGCACGGGCCCGACGGACTTAGGCGCGTGGCCGAAAACGCGGTGCTCAACGCCAACTATCTGCTGAGCCAGGTGAAGGGGCTGCTGCCGGTACCGCAGGGTGATCGCTGCATGCACGAGTTCGTCGCCACGGCCTCGCGGTTGAAGCAGGAGAAGGGGGCGTCCGCCATGGACCTGGCCAAGCGGCTCTTGGATTATGGCTTCCATGCCCCCACCGTTTACTTTCCGCTCACCGTGCGCGAATCGCTGATGATCGAACCGACAGAGACAGAGAGCAAGGAGACGCTCGACGCCTTCGCGGCGGTGATCGAGCAGATCTTGAGCGAGCCGCCCGAACTGCTGCAAGGCGCGCCCGTCACCACGCCGATCAGCCGCCCCGACGAAGTGCGCGCGGCCCGGCAGCCCGTCTTGCGCTGGCAGCCTGACAAAGCCGAATGACAAGGCCGATCTCGCGCAAAAGCAGGCAGAAACCTCGCGCTAAGGCACCAAGGCCCAAAGTACGGGAATAGCACGCGGAGCCGCGGAGAGCGCAGAGTTTTCCTCCGCGCCCTCCGCGACTCCGCGTGAGCTGGAATGAATCGTCAATCTTTGAAGCTGATTCTAGCGAGCCAGTCGCCGCGGCGGCGCGAGCTTTTGGCCGCCGCCGGGTACGACTTCGAAGTGCTCCCCGCCCGTGAAGAAGCGGAAGACGCCGCGCGGCCGGGCGAGGCACCGCGCGACTACGTTGCCCGGTTGGCCCGCCAGAAAGCGGCCGACGTTGTCGCGCAGCTCAAGTGCGGGCACGCAGCAATCAGAGCAGGCGACAGCCACGAGCGAATCCTCGTTGCTTGCGACACGATCGTCGTGCTCGGCGATCAGTTGCTCGGCAAGCCGGTCGACGCCCCCCACGCGCGGCAAATGCTGCGCAATCTCAGTGGTCGCGAGCACGTCGTGCAGAGCGGTTTGTGCTTGTGGCCGCTCTCCGGCCAGCAGCCGCGAGAAGAGGTTGCCGAATCGCGCCTGCGAATGGACCCCTTGAGCGACGCGCAGATCGAAGAGTACGTCGCCAGCGGTTTGTGGGCTGGGAAGGCCGGCGGCTTCGGCTACCAAGATCGACTCGGCTGGTTGCATGTCACCGCCGGAAGCGAATCGAACATCGTCGGCCTGCCGCTGGAGCTGTTGGCCGAGATGCTGGCAACGTTGTAGGGTGTGCGGAGCACACCAGGGTGCAAGCGTGACATATTCACGACGTCGAAGCGGTTGGTGCGTTTCACGCACCCTACAAATTAGGTTGCCGCTTCCGTGCCGCTCCCCACCACCGGCTGCGTCGAATCGATCCGCAACCAGAACAGCCCGGCGGCGAAGTACGCCGCTGCGAACATCGTGAACATCAGCCCTGTGTGCCGCTGGTGCATCAAGGCGCCGGCGGCCGACGCGCCGATCGCCGCCCCCAGGTTGCCGAGCGTGTTCATCATGCCCGATACCGTGCCAGCGTAGCGTTCGCCGATATCGGCCGTGGCGGCCCAGCTAACCGGCATCGTCAGGTCGTAGAAGAGCACGAGCGAGCAGACCAGCGTGCCTAAGATCACGATGTCGACCGTCGTCGCCGGCTCGGTCCAATCGCGCAGGCCAAATCGCGCGGCCACGACCAGCCAGAGCAGCCCGCCGACGAAGAAGCCGACGGCGCCGAACAACCGGCGCCCCCATTTGCGGGCGTTCATGCGGCGCACGATGCGGTCGCTCCACCAACCGCTGCCGAAGCAGCCGACCGCGCCGATCGACAGCGCGATCGTGCCGATCAGCGAGCCTACTTTCTTGTCGACTCCCAGGTGATCGGCCATGTAAGTCGGCAGCAGGCTGATGTTGAAGAACGAGCCGATGCCGCCGCAGCCGTACGCCAAACAGAGCGCCCACAAATTGCCCGAGCGCAGCAGCTTGCCCCACGGCACGTCGGCGTGCGAGCTGACATGCCCGTCGCGCCCCTGGCGGATCATTTCCAGCTCGGCCGAGTTGACGCGGGCTGAGTTGGCCGGGTTGTCGCGATACCACCAAAAGAACACGATCGCCCAGATCACGCCCGGCACAGTCAACAGCAGCAGCGTGACGCGCCAGTTGCCGACAAACCCGAGGAGCGCAGCCACCATCACCGGCGAGGCCGCGGCGCCGATCCGCGTACACATCCAGATCCAGCCTTGTGCGGTAGCGCGCTGGGTGACCGGCATCCAAGCCGCGAACATCCGCGCGATATTCGGAAAGATGCCCGCCTGAAACGAGCCGAACGCAAACCGTGCCGCCAGTAGCGCGCCAAACGAGCGGGCCGCGGCAGTCACGGCCGTCATGCCGGAGAAACCGAGCATCACGACCAGCAAGGTCAGCCGCGCGCCGAAGCGATCGCCCGAGTAGCCAAAGGGGATCTCGAATAATCCGTAGGAAAGCGCGAAGACCGCCATCAAGCGGCCGAGCTGCGAGTCGTTCAAGTCCAGATCGTGTTTGAGCTCCGGGCCAACCCAGGCGAACGACACCCGCATCACATAGCCGATTGCGGCCAGCGCGCAACCGAGCGCCACGACGAAGTAGCGCTGCCGACTGGCCACGACGTCGCCTGGCGAAGTGTCGTACTGCGCGGTTAATTCAGCGGGCTCAATCGACGACGCGGCGTAGGGGTTCGGCGTAGCGGTCTTGTCAGGCATGCCAGAACAGTAGCAGGTTCGCCGGCAGCCGCCACTATTTTGGTTCAGTCCAATTCTAAGAAAGTAAGACGAGAGCCCTGCCAATCAGTGACTCGCCGCTAAGACTCGCCGCGTAAAGTCCTTTCGTGAACAGTTCCGTCGATCGTATTGATGATCCAGGCTGATCCTGGTGTCGTCGGAGATGGTTGACAGAACTGGTAGCGGCCTACGCCATAGACAACATGGGCCAGTATGGCAGTCGCTATCAGAAATCCCGAGACAAGGATGCTAACTGGCGTTGTCCAGAATTGAGCTCGCACGTTGAGTTCCATCCTCTCGCAAAAGTAATCCGTTTGCCTGCTTTGGCCCTCCCGCGCAAAGGAATAGGCCGAGCGGCGCCGTAATGTCTCGGTGCCGCCCGGCCTGTCTCGTCGCTGTCGTGGACGCAGACGCCGCTGGCGGATCGCAGTGATCGCCCGCGGGCACGTCCCTACCTGAGGGCCCCCAGGCGGGGGCCGGCGAAAACTACTTCGCCGCCTTCTTGGCCACGGTGCGCTTCTTCGGCGAGCGCTTGGCGGCCGGCTTCTTGGCGGCCGGGGCGGCAGCCGGCTTGGCGGCCGTCGTCTTCTTCTTGGGCGAACGAGCGGTAGTCTTCTTGATCGTCTTCTTAGCGGCCATGTCCATGGCTCCTATTCTTCGGGCACCGTCCTTGAGAAAGAGGGACTTCTCCTGGGTACCCATCAGGAGAAGATGCCCGATTACAGAAACTTCGCAATGGCGACCAAGGGGCGCGTCTGCGTGCCGATGGTCGCCGTTTTGGTTCGTTGGATTGCCCTCGATTTTCCGCCAGCGTCGGCGGCTGATAGCGCTGGTTTGCTGCTCGTGCTATGGCAGCGGCCGATTCACCGTAAGTCGAGTTGCGACGCGCTCGGTTTGCCGCGCCGCGTCGCCTGACAGCTTTCCCTGTCTGCCGAGCCGCCGCATTGGACCGGGAATTGGCATTTTGCGTCAAGCCGAGTTTCGCGCGCCGTGATAGCATAGTCGGGATGGAATCTGCTCTTGATCAGCTCGTCGCCGACCTCGTGCGCTGGACCGATCTCTCACCCGCCGAGCGCGGTGGCATCGCCAAACGAATTGCCACGTTCGGCGACGCCCAAGCGGGCGCGCGGCGCGCACCGGAGACGCGAAATTCGCTAGAGTCCGGCACACGCGACGCGCTGGACGCCGCCGCTTTGAGCACGCTCGACGATGCCTATCGCAACCCCGATACGCCAAGCGCCGCGCGCGGTCTGATGCTCGCGCTCCTGGCATCCGAACGGTCGACCGCGGCGCTGAAATTGTTCGCCGATTTATTTGTCGAACTCCCGCCTGGCGACATCCCCGACGTGCTGGTGGGCTGCGCTCCCTTGATGAAGGGGAAGGCCTTCCCGGCCGGCGCCCTCTTCCCGCGAATGCTCGACGCCTTGCGACAGCCGCAAACCGCGGCCGTGGCGTTGGATTTGGCGAATTTCGCCACCCGCGAGGGGCTTGTCCCCCGGCACCCGGCGGCGGATCGGGCGGGCGAGTTGGCCGAGCTGCTGGGGCAAATCGCCCAGCAATTGCTGCGCATTGAAGAGCGACCTCCGGCTTCAGCCGCTGAAGTCGAATCCCGCCGCCAGCAGGTCTCGATCGCGATGCCGCTGTTCATTTCGTTGTGCGACGCGCTGGCCTTGATCGGCGACAAAAGTGTCGTCGGCAAGCTGCACCAGGCCTTGGCCATCGGGCATCGCCGACTCCGCACCGAGGCGGCCGCCGCGCTGGCCCGCCTGGCTGAGGAGCGCGGTTTCGAATCGCTCGTCGAACTGGCGGCCGACCCCGCCGCGCGCACCCGCGTGCTGGCCTACCTCACCGAGCTGGGTGAGCTGGATCGCGTCCCCGCGGCGCTGCGCAGCCCTGAGGCCCGCGGCGCGGCAGCCCTGGCCGATTGGCTCGGTCACGCGGCGCAGTTTGGCGCCCCGCCTCACGAGGTCGAACTGATCGATCATTGCCGGCAGTACTGGCCCGGCTTTAGCGAACCGGTCGACTGCTGGCTGTTCCTCTACACGTATCACTTCTCGCAAGGAGAGTTCTCCGGCGTCGGCATCGTCGGCCCAGTGACCTACGCCTTCCAGGCAGACTTGGAAGATCTCCCGCCGTCGGACATTTACGCCGCCTATGCCGGCTGGCAGGCGGAGCACGAAGACCTCCGCGAGACCCCGGCCGCCGACCTGCCCACGCACGAGAGCCAGCGGGCGCTAGCACAACTGCATGCCGCGATCGACGACGACAGCCCCTACGCGTCGATCGAGATGGACAAGGTCGGGCAGTTTTTCCAGGAGCGCATCGTCGTGGCCCAGGCGCGCCGTGCCGGGCAACCGGGCACCCTGATTGTTGATAACGATGGTTCGGTTAGCTGGTACACCGCCGGTAGTGCCAGCCGACCGATCGGTCCCGACGTCGCCTACTGGATACACACGGGGCGCAAGCTGCTGGCGACGTTCAACCCCGACGGGCCGCTGACCGCCGATGTTGACGACAACGCTGAGGACGCCGCTGACGGCTCCGCCAAGGACACCGACGACTGAGCGGCCGTCATGGCGCTGGGTGAATTCCGGGTGCCACTGGCTCCGCCAGTGCCCTGACGCGCGTTAGAATCGAACCCGTCATTTCGCCGAAGTCGACCGGTTCATTTTCCTGAAGTGAGAACTCGCCATGCTCCGTCTTCGCGTCATTAGTTTCGTCGCGTTGTTGTTCGTTTCGCTGGCCGCCCGGGCCGATGACGCCAAGTCCCAGCGCCCCGCCGATCAGTTCTTCGATTCCGACGGCGTGAAGATCCACTACATCGAGCAAGGCGAAGGGGAGCCAGTCCTACTGATCCACGGCTTCACCGCCAACATTCAATTGCAATGGGTCGGGCCTGGCGTCTTCCCCAAGCTGGCCAAAGAATTTCGCGTGATCGCGTTGGACAACCGCGGACACGGCCGCAGCGGCAAGCCGCACGACCCCGCCGACTACGGCGTCAAAATGGTCGAGGACTCGATCCGGCTGCTGGATCACTTGAAGATCGACCGGGCCCACATCGTCGGTTACTCGATGGGGGGATTCATCACCAACAAGCTGCTGTCGTTGCACCCGGAGCGCGTGATCACGGCCACGCTCGGTGGCGCCGGCTGGAGCCGCGAAGGTGATAAACGCTTCGAGGTCATGGATCAACTGGCCGACTCGCTCGACGCCGGCACCGGCATCGCGCCGCTTTTGAAGTTCCTCACGCCTGAGGGATCGCCCCCGCTGAGCGACGAACAGATCAAGACCTACAACCAAATGGTGCTGATCATGAACGATCCCAAGGCGCTGGCGGCCGTGGTCCGCGGGATGAAGGGGTTGATGATACCCGAAGAAAAGCTGCTGGCAAACACGCGCCCCGTGTTGGCGTTGATTGGCTCAAAAGACCCGCTGAAGACGGGCGTTGACGAGCTCGAGAAGGTGAAGATGCCGAACTTGACCGTTGAAGTGATCGACGGGGCCGATCACATGGACGCCTTCGGCCGGCCCGAGTTTGTCGAAGGGTTGGAAAAGTTCCTCGACGAACATCGCGTGGCGAAGCCGGCAGCCGCCGCGGCGGGGAACTGAATCAGCGCGGCTCAGTTTTTGTCCGTCGACCGATTCTTTGCGAGATTTCGCACTCGACCGGTTAGCCGCGGAGTTTACTCCGCGCGCTAGCTCATTCAGCGCCGCAACACGCTCGAACCGTATCAAATACCACGTCGCGCGAGCTAGCGCGCGGGATGAATCCGGCGGCTAACAGTTGCATCCTTAAAGATCGGTTCGCGTTGCCCCCTTGCCGGCCGTTGCTTCCACGCGCTCGCGCAGCGCACGGAACATCCGTTCCAAATCCGGCAATTGATGGTGCGCGTTCAGCCCGCTGGGGTTCGGCAGTACCCAGACGCGCGTGCCGACGATCGGCTCCGGTTGCTCGCCGAGCACCGCCTTGGGCCGCTCGAACGCCACGCGAAACGACGTGACCCCCAGCACGGCCAGCCAGGCGGGCTGCCAGCGCCTCAGCTTGCGCATCAATTTTTTGGCTCCGGCCCGCAGTTCGTCGGGCGTCAGTTCGTCGGCGGCCACGGTCGGGCGATCAACCATATTGATGATGCCGTAGCCCAACTGAAGCAGCAGCGGCGATTCGTTGGGCTGCAACTGCCGCGGCGTAAAACCGCCCCGATAGAGCGACGGCCAGAAGCGATTCCCCGGCCGGCCAAAGTGAAAGCCGATCGCCGCGGTATACAGCCCGGGGTTGATTCCACAGAACAGAACCCGGCAGCGCGGCGTAACAAGATCAGGCACGCGGAGATCGACCGCGGCGGCAAGCTGCTCCTTGGTCGGGCGCGTCGGTGGATCGATCGGCGGCGGTAGCGCGGCGGCTTTGCGCGCACGCGTGACGGGCTGAGGCTTGGGCTTAGGGGGCAACGAAAACCCTTACTTGGGAGGATATCTAGCGAAACGACAATCCCCACATCGTATGCAGCCCGCCGAAAAAGACACCTATCAGAAAGAAAATGGTCCAGGCAATCATGAGGTTCTGAATGCCCCACTCCTTAGCCTTCGACCAACCGTAGACAAACGCGATCAACTGCCCCGCGGTGAAGCACAGGTATAAGACGATGGAAGCGATGGCAATTCCATTGGCGCCGTGCTGGAACATTTGAATCAGCACGAGTATCCAGCACACGAACATGGCAAATAACATCAGGTAGACGATGCCGATGAACATGCGTTTTCCTTCACATTTTGCCGCCGTTGCCCGTCATCGCGTGGCGGCGGCCACCGTGAGGTCACTCTCGACCAACTTGCTGCGAAATTGTAAAAGCTAAAGTAGATAGACACAACGCATGCCAGGCGGATGGATGGGCGGGCGTTGCCTTGAACTGACTCCTGCGGAGCACCCTGCGTTGCGCATCCTGAGCTACAACATCCACAAGGGGATCGGCGGGCAGGATCGTCGCTATAACCTCGAGCGCGTGATCCGCGTCATCGAAGCCGCCCGGCCCGACATCATCTGCCTGCAAGAGGTCGATCGTCACTGCGCCCGGTCGCGCCACGACGATCAGCCCAAGCTGCTGGCAGAGTACTTCGCCGCGGCCGGGCATTTATTTCAGCTCAACGTCCATTTGAAGGAAGGGGGCTACGGCAACCTCCTGTTGTCGCGCTGGCCCATCAAGCACAAGCATCAGATTTCGCTCCGGCTGGCGAGCAAGAAACCGCGCGGCGCGCAGATCGCCGTCATCAACACGCCCGACGGCGATCTGCACGTCGCCCATTGGCACCTGGGCCTGGCCGAAAAGGAGCGCGAGTGGCAAGCCCGGCATCTGATGACGCACGACTTGTTCAACGAGTCGGCTCATCTCCCTAGTGTAGTCGTCGGCGATTTCAACGACTGGCGCAACATGCTGGGGGTCGGCGCGCTCGGTCGAGCCGGCTTCCATCAGGTCACCGCGCCGATTTCGCGGTTTCGTTCGTTTCCGGCCTTCTGGGCGATGGGCTCGTTGGACAAGGCCTACATCCGCGGTGAGATCGAAGTACAGGAAGCCCACATCGTGCGCACCGCCTTGGCGAAGCAGGCGTCGGATCATCTGCCGTTGGTGGTCGACCTCGAATTGATCCGCGGCAACGGTTACGACCTCAATGGCGCCGCCAACGGCGACGGTGCGTGAGCCACGGAGAATACAAAAAAGAAGACTGGCCACGGAGGACACAGAGGTCACAGAGAAAAGATGCGAGAGACTAAGGTGCCTTCTTCAGTGGTTGTCGATCGGCATCCGCCCGGATTGCTAATCTTCTCTCTTCCCGTTTTCTGTGTCCTCGGTGCCCTCTGTGGCTTCATAAGTCTTCTCTCTAAACTCCGTGCCCCGCCCGCATTTCTCGGCGGCCGATTGGCAGGCCGCGCGCGGCAGCGTAGGCTTGACAGGCATGAAGCCCAAGCCCGACGACATTTGCCCTCATCCTCCTGAGCTGCGCGAAACGCCGACGCAGCCGATCTCGGCTCCCCTGGCGCTGTCGAGCGTCTACCGCTGTGCCGATCCCGCCCAGGCCGATGCCCTGCTCGGCGGCGAGGCATCCGGCTACGTCTATCGACGCGACGGACATCCGAACGCCGATCTCCTGGCCGAGCAAGTCCGCCGATTGCATGGCGCCGAGCGCGCGGCGGTCTGTGGCTCCGGCATGGCAGCGCTCGCGACCGTGCTACTGACTGAACTGAAGCCGGGCGATCACGTCGTCGCGGCCGTGCAGCTCTATGGCCGATCGCGCGTGCTGTTGGAACAAGAGTGCACGCGGCTGGGCATGGCCGTAACGTCAATCGACATCACCGACCTCCCGGCGGTGACCGCGGCCCTGCGCGCTGAAACAAAACTCGTCATCACCGAGACAATCACCAACCCTCGGCTGCGCGTGCCCGACCTGACGCGGCTGGCAGAAATCGCGCACTCCAAGGGTGCGCGATTACTGGTCGACAACACGTTCGCCAGCCCCGCGATTTGCCGACCGTTGGAACTCGGGGCCGACTGGGTCGTAGAAAGTCTGACGAAAATCATGAATGGGCATAGCGACGTCGTGCTCGGGGCCGTGGCCGGCCGCGACGCCAACTGGGAACGGCTTCCCGGCGTGATCGCCACGTGGGGGTTCGGCGCCGCGCCGTTCGATTGCTGGCTCGCCGCTCGGGGGCTCGGCACGCTGGCTTTGCGCTTCGAACGAGCCAGCGCCAACGCCGCGCGGGTGGCTGTGTTCCTGGCAGGGCAGGGGGGGGTGCGCGAGACGATCTACCCGGGGCTTGCCAACCACCCCGATCAGGCCATCGCCCGGCGGCAATTTGGCACTGCTTGCGGTTCGATGGTGGCGTTCAGCCTGGCGGGGGGATTGCCAGCAGTTGAGGGGTTTCTGCGGGCGGCGGCCGACATCCCGTTTGCCCCGTCGCTGGGCGAACTTAGCACCACGGTCAGCCATCCGGCGTCGACCAGCCATCGCGGGCTGACCCCGGCCGGCCGCGCCGAACTGGGGATCGACGACGGATTTTTACGGTTGTCGGTCGGTATCGAGTCCCCCGAGTGGGTCGTGGCCGCGCTGGCTGCCGGTCTGGCTGGCGTGAAGCCGCGGCCGGGAGTAGGATAGTCCCACCCAACACATTCTTTGCGCGCTACAGCGCAATCGGAGTCGCCTATGGCGGAGAAAGAAAAAGAAGCAGGTCTCGAAGTCGAAGGCGTCGTGACGCAGGCCCTGGCCAATACGCGTTTCCGCGTCAAGATCGAGGGGGGTCACGAAGTCATGGCCCACGTCGCAGGCCGCATGCGCAAGAACTTCATCCGCATCGTGCCCGGCGATCGGGTGCGCGTGGAGTTGTCGGCGTACGACCTGACCAAGGGTCGCATCACGTTCCGCGAGCGCTAGTGCCGGGCCGGCGTTAACCGTCCGATTCGCCGGCCAGCGGACCTTAAGCTGCGCTCATTCTGCGGGTGATCCAGGAGTTGGGTGATCCAAATCCGGCGACGCCAAACCACCTCAATCGTGGTGTTGCGCGCGCTCGCATGGTTAGCGCCAGCAACGACTTGCAGCGAAAGGGGACATAGAAAAAAGGTGTCAGGAACCTTTTCCAGATCGAGCTTTGATGCTCCCACGCGCGCAGAGGAAAAGGTTCCTGACACCTTTTCTGTTCCACCTTTTCTGTTCTCGCTCCCCTTTTTCCCGCGTCGCGCGTCCCCGTTTGCCCCGGTCCGAACAAGCTGTCTTATCGCGCGAGCGGTCTTGCTGGCCGGCTGCGTGGCGTCGGGGGTGCGGCCGACCGATCGTGGGTGGTCAAGGCCACGGGCAATCATCCAGCGCGTGACTGGAGTTGCGCCCGATTTTACGTAAAACTTACGGTCGCTCGGCAGGGTATAATCCGAGCCAACCGAGAGAGTCGATCGGGGAGCCGCTCGCGAGCGATTTCCAGAACGACTCGCAGCACCTCCGCGTGTAGGAAGCACGAGCTCTCAACAGCGCACGGGGAGGTCCCGCCCTGGTGCTCGTCGCCCTGCCCAAGCTGTGGGGGATCGACGGCATTCTGAGCACGAGAACACGGAGTGACGAAATTCTGCGCCGCAGAAATTCCCTGGCGACAGAATTCCAGACGACGGTGTTCCCGACGATAGTGTCCGAGCGCAGCGCATCTTTGCCTGGGGCTGTCCGAGTGCTCCAGCGCAGCGTGCCAAGCGGCTCGTGGTTTGTGTGTGAAGCGATCAAGAAGTTCTGCCTTCGCCTGGTGGCGAATCGCCTGCGAACGCTTGGTCAACTGGCAATCCTTACACCGCCGCAGCCCCGCGGCACGCCCACCAACCCTTCGCGGAACACCGCCCAACTCAATGCGGAACGCCGCCCAACCTTTCTCAGGAGATTTCGCTGTGAAGAAAACGTGGCTATCGGCCGTCGTCGTCGCCTGCTTGCTGAGCTCGACGCTCGTCGTCCGCGCTCAAGAAGCCGAAGCTGAAGAAGAAGGTGGCATGAAGCCGCTGATCGTGGCTTCGATCCGCAGTTTCGACGAAGTGATCGACGATCTGGACTTCATCGGCAAGGTCTCCGACAACCCCGACCTCGGTCAGGGCATTGAAGGTCTGCTAGAACTGGCCACCCAAGGCCAGGGCCTCGACATGCTGGATAAGAGCAAGCCATGGGGCTTCGCCATCAGCTCCGACGGGCTCGAGCTGCAAGTGCTGGCCTTCTTGCCGATCAACGACTTGGAGAAGTTCGCCACCACGCTCGGCGGCATCGCTGGCGACCCCGAGAAGTCGGACGACGGTGTCTGGAAGTTCGAGATCCTCAATATCTCGCTCTTCATGAAGCAGTCGGGCGATTGGACGTTCGCCAGCATCAGCGGCGACTTCCTGAATAACCTGCCCGCCGATCCCACCACCTTCCTGGGCGGCCTGAACAAAGAGTATGACGGCGCACTGCGCGTTCACATGCAGAACATTCCCGACGTGTTCCGCCAGTTGATCATCGACCAGCTCAAGATGGGCATGGAACAGACCCTGGCTGGCGAAGAAGTGCAGTTGCCGATTCCGGGGCTCGATAGCCTCCCCGGCGGCGGGCTCCCCGGCGCCGACATGCTCCCCAAGCTCACCGACGAACAGCGCAAGCTCGTCGAGGCGCTCTCCAAGGGGCAGATCGAATCGCTGACCGAAGCCCTCAACGAAACCGACACGATCACCCTCGGCTTCAACGTCGATCGTGACGGTGCCAAGCTCCTGGCCGACGCCATCGTCATCGCGGTCCCCGGCAGCAAAACCGCCGAGGGCTTCGCCAAGATGACCGAAGGCAAGACCAAGTTCGCCGGCTTCAAGATCGCCGACGCCGCGGTCTCGGCCGTGATCAACGAAGTCTTGTCGTCCGATCAGATCTCGCAAGCCAAGGAAGCGGTCGCCACGATCAAGGAAGAAATCAACACCCGCATCGACGGCATCGGTTTCGGCGACGACCACCTCAAGGACCTGCTCAAAGGCTTCGTGGCCGAGTTGCTGGGCATCGGCGAAAAGACCGTCGATAGCGGCAAGATCGACCTCGGCTTCGCCATGCTGGGCAAGGGCCCCTACACCATCCTCGGCGGCGGCTACATTAGCGACAACGACGCGGCTACCAAGCTGCTCGACAAGCTGATCGAAACCGTCGAGACCGAAGTCGGCTTCTACGGCTTCCAGAAGAACGTGGCCGAACACAAGGGCGTGAAGTTCAGCAGCGTGCTGCTGCCGATCCCGCCGGGTGAAGAGGGCGATCTGCTCTCGAAGGTGCTCGGCAGCGAAGTCGAGCTGGTGATCGGCATCGGCGACAAGGCGGGCTATATCGCCCTCGGCGCCAATGGCCTTGATGAGCTCAAGAAGGTCATCGATACGTCGGAGGCCGAAGCCGGCAAGACGGTCCCCGCGATCGAGTTTTCGGCGTCGCTGGCTCCGCTCCTGAAGCTCGCGGCCGATGGTCCGAATGCCGATCCGAATATCGCGCTCTTGGCCACGGCTCTCGAAGGTCACCCCGATCGCATGGTCGTGACCGTCAAGCCGATCGAGAACGGCGTGCACATGCACCTCGACGGCCAGGAAGGGCTGTTGCGGGCGCTGGGCACCGTGATCACCACGCTGGGCCCCGGCTTACCGCAGTTCTAACGAGCTGCTGCGAGTCGCCCATAAGTTGAACGTCGCCACGCGGGACCGGCCTGCTAAGGTCGGTCCCGCGAGCGCGCGCGGATCGAGCTTTTGTCGAGTTGACGCGGTGCGATGTGCAGATTGCCGTGGTTGAACTGCTCCGCCGGCGACGATGTGCCAAGGCGATCAGACGCGTCGGGTGCGCCACCCGGCGCCCGCCATCAATCGACTTGCAGACTAACCGTTTCGCCGCGCGAACGCGTGGCCAGGGCTCTCCACAGCGCGAGCTCGACGTTATCGGTAAAAGATCGAACCGAGCCATCCATCAGCGCCGCGTTCACCAGGCCCGGGTGATAGCTGCGCGCCGTGATGGCCGCAAACGTCTTCACCGTGGCTGACTTCCCCTCCTGTTGGCTCGTGTAGTCGATGTCGTAGAGCTGGCCACCGGTTTCGTACGGTACGCGGGTATTCGGCGTGAAAGTCGCCGTGAAGCCAGCATGATGCGATCGGCCATCGACCCACTCGGTGTGCCCGGTGTTTTGTTGCAAGTCGGCCCCCAACTTTGGCTGACCACCGCTGGCCAGCGGCGGGATGTCGGCGGGCGTCGTGGGGATCGTCGTCGTACCCTGCCCTGAGTTGCGCACATAGGGGGTGTACGCTTTGGCCTCGGATGCCATGAGTGTGTTGCTCAAGCCATCGCGAAAGTCGGCCGGGCGGGTGCGGCTGTTGGGAGAAATCGCCCCATCCAGGTTGCTCTGTCCCTTGGGATCGAAAACGAACCACACGCCGACGTTGAATACGTAGTTCAGCGGATAGTAAATCGAGGCGCCGCTGGCATCGACGCGCTGCGTGTCGTTGAGCTCGTCCGGACAAAGGAAGGGGGCCGGCCGCATCGTCTTGACGGGCGCGCCGGACGACACGGCCGTCTCGTAGTCGGCTCGGAAGTCGATCTGTGCGAAAATCGCGCCTTGCTCGAGGTAGGGCAGAAGTCGCGCTTGAACCGACCATCCGCCGCCCCGATCGAGTGGGTTCTTGGGATTGGCGCAGAAACTTGGCGGAAAGGCCCCAACCGTTGTCTGATAGCTATGCATGGCCAGGGCGATCTGATGCAAGTTATTACGGCACTGAATCTGGCGGCCACTCTCGCGCGCCATTTGCACTGCCGGCAGCAGCAGAGCAATCAAGACCCCGATGATCGCGACGACGACCAGGAGTTCGACGAGAGTGAACCCGCGCCGGGACTGAGGCGAAGCGTTGGGCACAGCAGCAGCTCTTCTTGAAACTGAGACTCGGTATCAATTAGAGGTGTACCATACTCGATCCCTGATGAATGTCAATTCACCCCACGCCGCGGTCTCGTTCCTTGCCTTGGGCAAGGTTCGTTCCTGCTTGCCAATTAGTCGGCAAGCTAGACGGCGCTGCCGAGACTAGCGGCAAGGGTGCGGACTTTCTGACTCGCCAGCGGCCGAATTGGCTTTGAGTT
Source organism: uncultured Planctomycetaceae bacterium (assembly GCA_964495375.1). GTDB lineage: Bacteria > Planctomycetota > Planctomycetia > Pirellulales > JAEUIK01 > JAIESQ01. Next base: position 111,650 of record CAZBWM010000009.1, read on the forward strand.
GCCAAGAATCGTCGCGGCTCACTTCGCCGGAACCGACGTCGGCGCGGCCGAAGAACTCGCATCGGGCGCTGGCTTGGATGACTCGATCGTCGGCCCGGCCTGAACGTCGGCCGGCACCCCAAAACGGGTCAAGTCGAAGACCCCGGTGATGGTCATCACGGAGAGCACCAGTGCGATCACCGCCACGAACAACACCACCGGTGAGAAAATCGTGACCGGCCCGTTTTTATCGTCGAGCCAAACTCCCAGGTACGTGGCCGCGAAGCCCGCGGCCAACAGCACGCCACTTAGCAGAGACACGATCGGATTGACGTAAACGGCCCCCACCAGAATGAGCACGACGATCAGAGATGCGCCCCCCGCCACTCCCCAAGCAAACCAGGGCGATGTCTCCGGCTCACTCGATACTCCGCTGGTTTCAGCCGCATAGGGTGAAGGGGAAGTCGTGGAAGTCGTCGCGTCGGTCATGCCAGGCACCGTCTCGAAGTAGGGCGTGTTTGGTTGTGTGTCGCTCGTCCGTCGGGCTGCGCCCGTCAGCCGCCGATTTGATACATGGCCCGCTCGGGCCTCACGAACTCGTCGCTGTTGATGCCGTGAGCGCGGCGTTTCTCCCGCACGCAGTCGCGCACCAAGGCGACGAGCGCGGCATCGGTTTGCGGTGGTTCGCAGCGCAGCAGCGCCCGGGCGTCCCATTCGGTGGTCGAGAACAAGCAGTTCCGCAGCTTGCCTTCGGCCGTCAAGCGCAGGCGGTCGCAGGCGCCGCAGAACGGCTCGGTCACCGAGTTGATGAAGCCGACGCGCCCCGTTCCCTCGACAAACTGATAGTCGACGGCCGGCTGCGCGGGATCGCGCCCGGCCACCGGCTCGAGCGCTCCCAGCTCGCGCTCGATGATCTCGCGCACTTCGGCCCCGGCCAGCACCTGGCCGTTCTCCCAATTGCCATCGGCGTCCAGCGGCATGTACTCGATGAAGCGCACCTCGAAACCATGCCGGCGGGCGAACTGGGCCAACGGCACGATGTCGGGCTCGGTCAGGCCGCGAATCGCCACGGCATTCACCTTGATGCGCTCGAAGCCCGCCCGCTGGGCCGCGAACAATCCCTCGAGCACGCGCTCGAAGCCGTCGCGGCGCGTGATCTCGCGGAACCGCGCGGGGTCCAGCGTGTCGAGACTCACATTCAGTCGCTTGAGACCAGCCGCGTGCAGCGCCACGGCTTGCTCGGCCAATAGCAGCCCATTGGTCGTCAGCGCCACGTCGTCGATGCCAGGCACCCGCACCAGCATCTCGACGAGTCGAGAAAGCTCGTGCCGCACCAAGGGTTCGCCACCGGTCAGCCGCACCGAGCGAATGCCCATTTGCGAAACGACACGCACAAACCGGGTGATCTCCTCAAAGGTGAGAATTTCCGCCCGCGGTCGAAACCGCACGTTCTCGGCCGGCATGCAGTAGAAGCAGCGGATATTGCAACGATCGGTCACGCTGACGCGCAGGTCGGTGTGTACTCGGCCGAATTGATCGCGAAGTGGGGCGACGTCGCTCATAGCCTTCATTGTGCGTCAGCCGGGCCGGAGAGACAATTCTCCCGCGCACGCGGAATGCGAAAACCACCGCGAAACCCGCGGAGAATTCGTCGGAAAAAACGCCGATTGGCGCCGCCGGCGAGGTATTCCACCGACCTTGATCGCTGCTGCAGCTTAGCGCACCGAAAAATCGTAGCAGGCCAGGCCGTCGCCGCTGCGCACGTAGATCCGGCTGCCGACCACCGCCGGCATCGTCCAAGTTGCCGCCTCGGCCAGCTTCAGGCGCGTTCGCAGCGAAAACGCCTGCGGCGCTGCGGCGAACGCCGACAACTCCCCTTTCTCGTTCAGCCCGATGAACTGGTCGCCACACAAAATGGGCGAACAGTAAAAACCGTGCCGCCCCGCGCTCCACTGGGTGACGCCGTCGCTGAGCCGCACGCAGGCAAACCGGCCACCGTCGTCCATGCCGTAGACGTGCCCCTGGTGGACGACCATCGACGAGAGGTAACTCTCCAGATCAGGGTTCTCCCAGGCGAGCGTCGCGGTCTGGCTGTCGCCGTCCTCCATGCCGCCCCCCGTGATGTGCAAAGCCGTCAGCGGTTGATACGTACCGGTCACCAAAACCAGATCGTCGCCGATGGCCGGTGTGCCGATGCTCTCGTCGTATTGAATCTGAAACGGATAGCTCCACAACAACTCGCCGTCGGTCAGCCGCAGCCCAACGACGCGAGGGCCCGTCATCGCGACAACCTGCCGCACCCCTCCCAACTCGGCCGCGACTGGCGAGGAATACGAAACGTTTTCGTCAAGCGCTTGCCAGACCACCGTCCCCGTGGCCGCATCAAACGCCATGATCGTTCCGCCCATCTCGCCGCCAACCGAGAGAATCACTTTGTCGTCGACCACCAAGGGGCTGCCCGTATAGCCGAACAACGGCACCGGCGCTCCTTCGTCGTTGCCCACAGGCACCAGCACATGCTGTTCGCCGACGACCGTTGCGCGACCGGTGGGAAGCGGCTCGTGCCTGCCGAATTCGGCGGGCAGGTTGTGTGACCAGATCGGCCGACCGTCTTCGGCCGCCACGCATTGCAGCCAGCCCGCGATACCCAAGCTATAGACGCGACCCGCCGCGCTCGCGGGTGTCCCTTTGGGGCCATTGCCGTGAGCGCGACCGACAGCGTGCGGATCAAAGTCGACGGGGTTGGTCCGCTCCCAAAGGGGCTTGCCCGTTGCGGCATCGAAGGCCAGCAAACGCTCGACCGCCTCGGTGCGATCGGTCGCGAACAGGCGATTCCCAACCACGATCGGGCTCGACCAGCCCGATCCCAGTGGAGCCTGCCACATGGGGAACGGTGGTTGCTCGGGCCAAACCGAAGGCAGCAGCGAGCCAACGGCCGCCGAGCGAACGCCGGGACCGCGCCAATTCGGCCAATCGGTGCTCGAGTCCGCTGTGCGACCCGTCTCGGCAGTGTGAGTGATGCCGCTCGTCGAACCGGAAGCGCCCGATCCAGCGGCGGAGCTCACATTGTCGCCCGTCGCGGACTGCGCGGTCTCCTGAGGAGTCTCGCTCGTTTGCGATGCAGCGCCGCTCCCAGGTGACGAACTCTCGTTTCCCGGCGGCAGAGCTTTGCTACTCCGCGCTTGTGCCCGTGGGGGCGTCGTTTTTCCTTTCGGCTTCGTCGGCTCACCGCCGCAACCGGCCACCACAACCGCGACCAGCAGCAGCCCGACGGCAGCCGGGCGCCGTCGACCCTGCCAAGGGGCCGGGCCAGGTGGGGGCCGAAAGTTACGTGAGGTTGTGCCGGACATGCGGGTACGGCTCGCGAAACGGCGTGTGGAAACTAAACTGAGGTAGGTTCAGACTGAGGTAGGTGCCCAACCGGGCGGGCTCTGCGATTATACCGGTGTAAGCCGTGGCCCGCAGCAAGGCATTCGCTCGGGCCGGCGTGGCTCACTTGACAGCTTCCAGATTGATGTTCCTCCGAGCGTGCCCCCCGGCGCGCAGCAGGCGACGGGTAAACACGTGCCAGGTGGCTTTCGCTTTCTCGTCAAGAAACGTGGTGCCCGCAGCACCAGCTCGAACAAATCGGGCGATCTGGCGCTGGCGCTGTTCTTCGCGGCGCTGTTTTTCAGCGGTGTCGGCTTCTCAAGCTACCTGCTAGTAACCCTGATCGTCCCCGAGTGGCGCGTCAATCACTCGTTCGTCGAGGCCAGCGCCCTGGTGCTCGAAACGCGCCTCCGCACGACCGAGGAGGACGAACCCCACAGCTACCGCCCCGAGGTACACATTCGCTACGAAGTCGACGGCGTCGCCTATCACGCCCGCACTTACAACATCACGCGGTCCAGCAGCACGAATCGCGCGAAAGAAGAAGCGCTCTTGGCGCAGTTTGTCGTCGGGCAGCGCGTGCCGTTCTGGTTTGATCCGCACAATCCCGATGTCGCCGTGCTGGTGCGCGGCTACACCTGGACGAGCTGGCTCTTGTTGTTGGTCCCGCTGTCGTTCGTCGTGGCCGGCGGCGGTGGTCTAGCGCTGACGCTTTTGAATTGGAACAAGTCGACCGAGCGCCGCGCCGTGCTGGCGCAGCGCGCCCGCTCGCTGGAACTGCTCGAAGGGGTCGTCGAGCCGGCCCCCGAGTTCCCCACGCTCCCCCGGCTGGGCGAGGCCTACCAGGTGCGCGGCCGCGTGCTGGCCCACCGCTTGCCGCTCGATCTGCGCCCGGCCACGGTGCTCGTCACGCTTCTGATGGTTTCGATCACGGTCCTCTGCATCGCGGCCGGCTATGTGGCCGTGGCGCTGTGGAACTACCGCGCCGGCCAGGCCGATTGGTGGTTCATGGCAATCTTTGCCGCCACCTGGGTGGCCGTCGGACTGGCCGGGCTCGTCTATTTTTCGCGCACGCTCATCCGCCGCTTGAGCGTGGCGCCGCCGGTTGTCGAGATCTCGGAGCATCCGCTGACACCGGGCCGCTCCTACGAAGTGTTTGTCGCTCAAGCGGGCTCGGCCCGGCTCAGCTCCTATTCGCTGCGGCTCGTCTGCGAAGAACAGGCAACCTTCCAGCAAGGGACCAACACGCGCACCGAGAAATACCTGGCCGCCGAATACTCGCTCGAGCATCGCGAGCGGCTCGAGTTGCGGCGTCGCACGCCGCTGGAGTTGCGCGCCACGATCGAGATCCCGGCTCACGCGATGCATTCCTTCAAGTCGGAGCACAACGAAATCCGCTGGAAGCTCGTGATCGTTGCCCGCCGCGCCGGCTGGCTCGATCTTTACCGCAGCTTTCCGTTGATCGTGCTGCCGCAGAGCGAGGGAGCGCAGGCAGCATGAGCGAACCGGACGTCGTCGTCGGCTTCGAAAGCGATCAACGGGTGTTTCGCCCCGGCGAGATCCTCTCGGGGCACTACCGCGTCAGCGGCATCGATCCCGCGCAATTGACCGCGCTGGAGCTCTCTGTCCTCTGGCACACCGAGGGCAAGGGAGACGAAGATCTCGCCGTCCATCTCTTTCAGCGCTTCCTGGCCGACGAGGCTGGCCGGCTCGATGGCCGCGAGGCGGGCTGGTTCAGCACGCAATTGCCTCCCAGCCCCCTGAGCTACGACGGACGCATCGTCAAAATCCAGTGGTGCGTACGCGTGCGATTGTTCCTCGCTGGCGGGCGCGAAATCGTCCGCGAAGAAGGCTTTCAACTCGGCGATACCCAGCCGGCCGGCGACGGCAAACCAACCGGCGACGCGCAGCCAGCGAGCGACGGGCAGCCCGACACCACCCAGGACAAATCCGCGACAGCGGCGAAAGTCGCAGCGGAAAAGTCCGACGGCATCGAGGACTCGCGCGAAGTCGACTTTAGCGCCTCGCACACGGTGCTGCCGCCGACGGAGAACTCATGAACGGCGCGACGCGCGGCCCCAGCGGCGCCGACGTCCGCGGCAATCCGTTTACGGCCGCGCGGTTGCGCCCCGGCACCATCCCGTATCTCTTTCCGCCAGGCGAAGACTTGTCGTCGCTCGTCGCGCGATTGGTCGCCAACCGCGCACGCGGCGAAATCGTCGGCCCGCACGGTTCGGGAAAATCGACCTTGCTGGCGATGCTGGCCGCGGAGCTATCCGCGCGCGGCCACCGGCTCGCACTGATCGAATTGCGCGATGGCCAGCGCCGTCTTCCGCGCGATTGGCAGCCGTCAGAAGATCGCTCGCCGCCGATGCCAGCCGATTCATCTACCAGCGGAGTACACATCAGCGCTACACGCGAGTCGCCACTGCCCGCGACGCTCATCTTCGTCGACGGCTTTGAACAACTCAGCTGGTTGGCTCGCTGGCAGTTGCGGCGCCGCTGTCGGCAAGCCGGTTGGGGGATCGTGGTGACAAGTCATGCGCCGACCGGTTGTCCCACCTTGGCGACGACGCGCGTCGATCTGGCCACGGCGCAGGCCGTCGTGGACTGCCTGGCTGCGGGCACTGCCAGTAGACCAGCTCCCGCGGAAGTGGCCGACGCCTTGGCCCGCTCGGGCGGAAACCTCCGCGAAATGCTGTTCAACCTCTACGACCGCTACGAAGCGCAACGTCGGTAGCTAGCGACGAACCCGCGCGTGATTTTCCACCACGCGGACTGGGAAAAAAGGCTACGTTTCAGAACTGTTTTTCACCGCGAGGTGCAGAAATAGTGAACGCGTGCCGGCGCACCAAGGGTGCGCCGCGTGCGTAGAAGTCGCCGGGACATTGCCCGATCAGGTTCTTAACGGAGAGCTTGCTGGCAACGACGGCACGGAAATGTTTGCCTTGTTTACGCAGTCTGACGCGCGGCGCTAGCAGCGCGTGTGGATAGAGAAAACCGCAACTCGAATCCATTTTTTTGGTTGCTTGACAGTTCGTGCGGACCCCGGTCTAACGAACTACACGCACCGAAAAAACCCGCGGCGAGGACATCCCATGCTGTCACGTCGAATGAAGTCTTCCTTGATCGTCGCTACGTCGCTTGCCGCCCTGACTGGCGCGCCGACCGAGAGCAAGGCGATCTTTCACTGGTTCAAGAGCTGCTGCAAACCGGCGCCGGTCATTGCCGCGACTCCTTCGTGCAGCCCCGTTCCGCAATCGGTTGCGTACGTGCCGACGACCGCCTACCGCGCGCAGTACGTGAATGTGCCGGTGACCGCTTACTCACCAGTCACCACGTGCAGCCCGTGCGGCGGACAACAAACCTACATGCAGCCAGTGACGACTTATCGGCCGCAGGTGCAGATGGTTCCCTATACGACCTATCGACTCGTCTACTCGGCGCTGGTCGCGCCACCGGCGGTTGCCGTGCCCGTCGCGGCTCCCGTAGCCGTGAGCGCTCCGGTTGCAGCCACGACGATGTACGCGCCGGCCGCGCCATCGGCGGTTTCGTATGGAGCGCCGGCCCTGATGCCGACGACGGTGAATTATGCCGCTCCCGCGATGCCGGCTAAGCCGTGCAACTGCGGTGCAGGCGCTGCGAGCCCCGTGGCAGCGACGACCTATGCTGCCCCCGCGGCGATGGGCGCTCCGGCGGCCGCCACTACCTATTACGCGCCGGCCGGCGCACCGGTGCAGCGATCGGTCGTCGTGCCAGGCGCCGCAGGCGTTCCGGCAGGCGCCGCATACCCTCAAGGCACGAATTATCCCCAAGCTACTGTGCAGCCCGCTCCCACTGCGAGTGGAGCAGCAACGACCTATGCGACGCCCGGCGCCGCGAGTGGCACGACGAATTATCCGAGCGGCACGACCAACTACCCTCCCGCCAACTACCCGTCGGCGACGCAGAGCGCGCCGAACAGTATGCCGAGCAGCACGACGAACTACCCGCCGCCAACCCCCGGCTCGACGAGCGGGCAACCGGCTTCCGGCACGCAATCGGCGCCCTCAAGCGGCGCCGCGATCCCCAATTCAGCGAATCCGAATGCCGCGGCTCCCCCCGAGCCCACCACGCCGCCAATGCAGCCGATCAATCCTGGTGCCTCGAGTGCGCCGGCCACCGGATCGGGCGCCGCGCCAGCCTCGAACCCAACTCCCGCGCCGCAACCTGCCGACACCTCGAACTTGCCTGCGTACCTGCGGATCACGCCGATTCCCGACAGCGAGCGTCAACCCAGCTCGGTGCCGAGCACTTCGACTGGCCCTTACTTGGGGCCCAGCGGTTCCAGTGGTTCGACGATGCCGGCCGATAGTTCGACCGGTCGCGTGACTTCGATTGTCCGTCCGATCGGCAATGCCACGCCGCGCGTGGCGCAGACGATCGGCACGTCGAACGCCCGTCAGCAGGCTGGCAATTTGCGACAAACCTCGACCGGCCGCTGGGTCGACGACAGCGGTTGGACTGCTGGCAAGTAGTCATTCGCCCCCCAACAGGCAGTCATCCAAGTTGTCGTTTGAGCGCCGCTGCGACGCTCTCAAAGTCGCTGGCGGACTGAATTTCTCACCACCGCAGCGACGCCGAGCGATGCGCTCCGCAAGCGCCAATTTCTCGGGCCGCACATGGCCTGCGGCTACCTGTCAAAACGCCTTGCTTCTGGCCTTTACCCAAACGGGGGTTCTCGGCACAATACCGCCCGCCTCGTGATGGGCGTGAGCCTTCTGCGCCCACGGCGGCTGGCGCAAGGTATGCCAGTCACCCGGCGAATCCGCCGCACCGGGACCACGGATGGCCCGGCACCATCGCAGCAAGGAGCGCGAAACCGTGAAGCAGCCTTTGATTTTGGCCGCCCTCGTGGCCCTGGGATTTTCGTTCATCAACTCGGCAGCGTGGGGCCAGGCAGGGGCTCGCCCGGCCGGCCCGGCACCGCAGGTCGCGGCCGTCGATATCGTGACCATCTTCGAAAAGTACACGGCGTTCACCGAGCGCAAAGCGCAGTGGGACAGCGAACGTGAGCGGATCGAAGCCGAGATGCAGAGCCTGCAATCGCAGTTGCAAGCCATGGCCGCCCGTGCCAAGGAGTTCAAGCCCGGCACCCCCGAGTTCACTAAGCTCGAGCAGGAGTACGCCGTCGCCGAGGCCGAAGCCAAGTCGAAGATGTCGGTCAAGCAGCGCGAGCACTTCTTGCGGCAGGGCAAGATGTTCTATCAGACTTACAGCGAAGTCGTCGAAGAGATCAAAATCTTCGCCGAGCGCAACAACATCTTGATGGTGCTGCGCTACAACGGCACCGCGGTCGACCTGGAAAACGCTCAGGAGCTGATGGCCGAGATGGGCGAAGAGGTCGTCTACTACAACAAGCAGATCGACATCTCCGATCACATCATCGCCCAGTTGAACAGCCGGCGTCCCGCGCGTGGGCCGGCGGCACCGCAGGCCGGTGCGGCGCCAGCGGGGCCGCGCGTGGCCAGCCCGCCGGGAGTTCCGGGCGCTCCGCGTCCTCGCTAGCGAACAGTTCACGATCAACTCGTCGCCGGTCCGCGCGAGGCACCGCGCGAGGCCGGGGCGAGTCGCCGCGACCTGCCTGGGCAGCCTTTCTCATCCGACGTTTCTCCTCTCGCACATGGGTTGACAGCTTGAACGGCTCCGCACGTTGCCAACGAACCATCACACGCGCGGTCTCGGTGACCGGTTGCGGTTACTGGAGCGGGCGCGACGTGCGCGTCGAGTTTCGTCCGGCTGCCGCCAACGCGGGAGTGATCTTTGTGCGCGGAGACCTCGCCGGCGCGCCGCGGATCGCCGCGACCGTCGACCGGCGAATCGACGCCCCCCGGCGCACAGTTCTGGCGAGCAATGGCGCCCAGATCGAGATGGTCGAACACATTCTGGCCGCTCTGGCCGGGCTGGAAATCGACAATTGCGAAGTGTGGGTCGACGCCGCCGAAATGCCCGGCTGCGACGGTTCGAGCAAAGCCTTTGTTGACGCGCTACTGACGACCGAGTTCGTTGAACAACCAGCGGCCTGCCGCGTGCTGCACGTCGAACAAACGGTTCGGATGGGAAGCGACGACTGCTGGATTGAAGCCCGGCCTGCCTTGCGGCCCGGCCTCACCTTGCAGTATCGGCTCGACTACGGCCCGGCCAACGCTATCGGGCGGCAAACCTTGAGCCTGGCGATCACGCCCGCCACGTTTCGCCGCGAGTTGGCCGACAGCCGCACGTTTTTGTTGCGGAGTGAAGCCGACTGGCTGCAAGCCCAGGGCCTGGCCAAGCGGGCCACGTATTCCGACTTGCTCGTCTTCGGCGACGACGGACCGATCGACAACGTCTTACGCTACCCCGATGAATGCGTGCGGCACAAGCTGCTCGATCTGGTCGGCGACCTGGCCTTGGCCGGTCAGCCCATCAGCGGGCACGTCGTCGCGTATCGCAGTGGACACCACCTGAATGCCGAACTCGTGCGAAACTTGTTGGCCCATCAAGTCGCCCCCAGCCAAGGATGGCTGCAGAGCGCCTGATATTGCGTGTGGAGATTCCGGAGTGCTAAGGATGGCAACCTACACGGCCGAGCACGTCTCGATCGACCCTCGCGCCCAAATCGATCGCGACGTCGAGATCGGTCCGTTCTGCACGATCGGCCCCGATGTGAAGATCGGCGCCGGCACCCGGCTGCTGAGCAACGTGACGATCATGGGCAATGTCACGATCGGCGCGCATAACACCATCTATCCCGGCGTGGTGATCGGCGGCGAACCGCAGGACCTCTCGTATGCCGGCTCGCCGACCCGCGTCGAAATCGGCGACCACAACATGATCCGCGAAGGGGTCACGATCAACCGCGCCACCGAGAAAGAAGACGGAGTCACCTCCGTCGGCAACCATAACTACTTGATGGGTTACTCGCACGTCGCCCACGATTGCAAGCTCGGCGATCACATCGTCATCGCCAACGGCACGCTGCTCGGCGGACACGTTCACATTCATAGCCACGCATCGCTCTCGGGCGGAGTCGGCGTGCATCATTTTACCACGATCGGCGGTTACAGTTTCATCGGCGGCTTGAGCCGCGTGCTGCACGATGTGCCGCCGTTCATGCTCGCCGAAGGGCATCCCGCCCGGCCGCGCTGCATCAATGTCGTGTCGCTGAAGCGCAACAGCTTCAGCACCGAGGCCGTGCAAAGCCTGGCCGAAGCGCACCGCTTGATCTATCGGGCCAAGGTGGGCCTCGATCACGCTCGCGAAATCCTCCGCACCAACGAACAACTGCTGCCGCAAGTCAACGAGCTGCTGAGCTTCATCCAGGATCAGCAAGAAGGCAAGCACGGCCGCGCCCGCGAACGCCGGAGGGCCGCGTGAAGCCGCTAAGAATGGCCGTGATCGGCGCCGGCCACCTGGGCCGGTTTCATACGCGAATTCTCGCCGGGCGGCCCGATGTCGACCTCGTCGGTATCGCCGATACCAATCCCACGGCCTGCCAGCAACTGGCCGACACCTGCGGCGCCGCGGCCTGGACGAACCACCAGCCGGCGATCGGCCGCATCGACGCCGCGGTGATCGCCACCCCCACGCGTTGGCATCATGCCGTGGCCTGCGATCTGCTGCGCGCCGGCGTTCATCTGTTGATCGAAAAGCCGTTGGCCTCGAACCTGGCCGAAGCCGACGAGCTCGTCATGCTCGCCCGCCAGCATGGCGCCGTGTTGCAAGTCGGTCACGTCGAGCGATTCAATCCAGTCGTCGAGCAGGCCACGCCCGAGCGGATCGGCGCGCCGAAATACATCGAAGCCTGCCGCACCGCGGCCCACAAGTTTCGTTCGCTCGACATCGGCGTCGTGCTCGATTTGATGATTCACGATATCGATCTCGTGCTCGCACTCACCGGCGCCGAGGTCGTCCGCGTCGACGCCTTGGGGCTGGCCATGTTTGGCCGCCACGAAGATGTGGCCCAAGCCCGGCTCGTCCTCAGCAACGGTTGCGTGGCGAACCTCAATGCCTCGCGGGCGAGCTTCGTCGCGCGGCGCAGTTTGCAGATCTGGGGCGACCGCGGCTTTGCGGGGCTCGATCTCGGCGCACGAACCGCCACGCTGGTGCGTCCCGACGAGAAACTGCTCAGCGACGACTTCGACGTCGAGCACTTGCCCGCCGACGAGATCGCTCGCTACCGCGACAACCTCTTCGGCGAACTACTGCATCTCGAGCCGACGACCGCCGGCGAAGTGGACCAGCTCACAGCCGAACTGACCGATTTTGCGGAGAGCATTCGCACGGGCCGCGCGCCGCGCGTACCGGGCGAACAAGGACGCGCCGCGATGGCCGTCGCCGGGCAGGTGCTCGACGCGATTGCCACCCATCAGTGGGACGGCCGCGCCGACGGCCGCGTCGGACCATTCGCCGAACCGCCGGTGCATGTTCTCCCCGGCCCGCACTGGCATCGCCAGCCCTCCGCCGAACCCATGCCGCGCAAAGAAGCGGGGTAGGGGGGCGATGACCTCTCGTGCGATCGGCCCTACGCCAGGTCCCGATCTTCGAACAACAACAGCGCTAAGACGAGCGCGGCGGTCGTATAGAGGGCGCAGTACAGGGCCGCCCAACCCAGATAGTCCAACGGGACCGAACTCCCCGCGGCGATACCCGCCTGGATGTTGAAGTCGTCCAGGTTGGGCAGCAGCGTCGCCAGGAACTTGCCCATGAACCGCACCAGCGGATACTGCCCGACCGCCGAGTTGACGACCGCCGGCATCAAGTGCCCTAGCAGGTAGATCGTCCAGCAGATCAGCAGGTTGGCCAGCATCGGCAGCCGCGTGGAGATCGCCACGCTTATGGCGACCAGCACGGTCGTTTCCAAGAACGCCAGCACGATGCCGGGAAGCACCTGGGCCATCTCAGCCTGACACTGCGCGGCGGTCGGCTGCGTGGCCGAGGTTTCGTGTGCGTCGTCCGACGCCTTGTACGAAACCGTCGCCAGAAAGATCCCACCCAATACGATGAACATCATCGCGACGGGCACCAGAATGCCGAGAAACTTGCCGACGATGAACTGCCAGCGGCGAATCGGCTTGGAGAGCAGCGTCACTGCCGTGCGGCCGTCGATCTCGTCGGCGATCGACCAGCTCGAGGTCAACAGCGCGAACATCACCGCCAGCACAAGCATCAAGGTCAGCCCCGAGTCCTTGAGCATCTTGATGTCTTCGCCGAGCGTGTAATACGGAATGAACGGGAAGAGCAGAATCAGCACGACCGCGCCGAACGCCAGCTCGACCCAGAACAGCGGATGCGAGAGCCCCGCCTTGGCGGTCGTCAGCACAATCGGCGCCACCTTGGGCAGAAAGGCGCTCAACAGCGCGTAGAGCGCCACCAGCACCGCCAGCGCGCCGAGCACTCCCACGGCGATCGGCCACGTGGCCACGAGCCAGGGGGAGATTTCAGCCAACGGGAGAGGAAAGGCCGTCAGGTTCACGTTCTGATCTCGAAGTCGTTGAATTCGCCAGTCGCCACGGCGGGGCGGACATTGCTGCCGGCGATCTGTTCTTGAAAACGCGCCCCCACCCGGGCCAAAAACCGCTCGATCTCGGCGGCTTCCCCTTCGACGACGAGCCGCACCTGGCCATCCGTCAGGTTTTCCACAAAGCCTGTCACGGCAAAACCCTGCGCGATCTGCCGCGTGGTATAGCGGAAACCAACCCCTTGCACGCGGCCATGATACAAAATCTCGCGACGTTGCCGCGTAGTTTCCAACGCACCGATCCCGTGAGTGGTTCGCATTTTAGTCACGCCGTGGGCAACATTTCCGAGAATACCACGCCGAGCGGGGGAATCGTCAGGGGGCGGTAGTGGGTCGGTTTGAAAAGCGTGTGCCCCGGGGCTCTGCCCAAGGCCAGGGGGCCGCTCCCGCACCGCGGCCAGGCAGCCGGCCGGTCACTCGTCGACGACGTCGGCCAGCAGCGAAACCGCCACGATCTCGGACGTCCGCACCCACACTTTCTGCCGGTTCGGCCGAACCCCATGCCGGCGGATCTCAAGCACGTACTTTTCGCGGGTGGTCGAGGTGTCGCGCAGGTCGTGGACGTCGGCTTCGACGAGCTCGACGTAGCTGGAGCCCTCGGCCCGCAGACGCCCGACGATTACGAACGGGGCGACGCAGTCGATGACGACCGTCTGCCCTTCGAGGGCCTGCCAAGGGGAACTGCTGCTGGCGATCATGGCGTTGCCGAGTTGGGTCGGGTGGGGCTAAGAATCGACCGCAAGAGAACTTCTCCACAAGTCCCTCTCCCCTTTCGGCAGAGGGTAGGGTGAAGGGTTCCGAAATCAGGAAGTTCTCTTGCGGTCGACCCTAAACTTCACCATAGACGGGATTTGCGGCGACGGCAAATTGGCCCCCACAACTCCCGCCAAGGGGCGTGGACACGACCCGCCCGCGGCAGTTACATTACTGGGCTGGCTTGATGCGGGTTTTTTGGGGAAAGCTGCCCGGCGGTCATTGGCCGCGGGGCTTGCGCTTTGCTTAGGAACTGCCGAGAAATGGCTTCTCCTTGATCCCCTCTCCCCTCGTGGAAAAGGGCAGGGTGAGGGGGGAAGAAAACGGGAAGGAATTTCTCGGCGGTTCGTTAAGGTTTTTGCGCCCGCCGGCTGGGTTTCGGATTCACTTACTCTAACGCAAAGGAGACAAGGAGTGATTCGTGGTTAAGTTGAAGGTCCGCGAGAGCGAATCGATTCATGAAGCCGTTCGCCGCTTTCGCAAGCTCGTCGAACGCAGCGGCATCAAGAAGGAAATGCGCCGCAAAGAATATTACGAAAAGCCGAGCGACACGCGTCGCCGCGCCCGCCTGCGTGCTGAGCGTCGTGCTCGCCGTGGCCGTCTCCCTGCCGCGCGTTAAGACGCGGCCTGAGTTCATCCCGTTCTGCGGGACTTCTGGCTCGTTGTGAGCGCGCGCGCTGACTCAGCCCGCCGCACGCGATGGTTGGTTGCCATCCTTCGGTAGCGAGAAATTGCCAGCGCGTGAGACCGCGCTGCCGAACGGTGCAAGAACAATTCATCGGCCTAAGCGCCGTCGACTGCCCTCAAGGCACCAGCGCCAAGGCCGTGCCAATCACTGGCGTGGGGCAGAGCGCGAAACCTCTCACGCGTCTACGCCCAGCCCCCTTGAGCAATGTCGCGCCAGCAGATCACACGCATTTCCCCACTGGGCGTGTCCCCCGGAGCGAAGCCCGGTAGCACCGGCGAGAAGTTGCAATTACCGAACCGATTGTAGAGGGCCAGGCAGGGATCGAGCAGGAACTCTTCGCGAGTGGGATACGCTCCGCCCGCCAAATAGCGATCGATTGCCTGGCGAAATTCCAGGTTTTGCGGCACCACTTCTTGCGTGAAGCGCGGATCGCTGCCGTTGTACGACGGAATACGGGCCGTCGCCACCGCAAACCGGCAACCATCCTGCACGGCCTGCGCGAGCGTCGTCAGGATGAGATCGCGCACCAGTAGGCTCCCGCGGCTGCGAGGTTCTACCTCCAAATTGTAAATAAATGCCGCGTTGAATGGCGCATCGTTCGGCCGTAGGCAGTGCTCAGTTTCGGTGGCGGGAAAGTCGCTGTCGCGGCCGGGCTCGAACCACCCGTACCGCAAACAAATCATCGCGTACAGTTCGCCTTCGACATCAATGCCCGACATGCGATGCCCCAGCGACAACCTTCGCAGGACGGTCTCGCGCTTGGCTTGCAGCGGCGGAATAAAGCAGCGCTGCTCGAGCGCTACGATGCGATCGGCGTCACTCGCGGACAGTGAAATAACCTTTGCGGATTCCGACGAGTGGGGTTTATTCATGGCAAGTTGCCAATCCGCGCCGGAGGCGACGCCGCCGGTCGCGCAACATTAGCAGGCCGATGGGCACCACGCTCATCGCCGACAACACCATTGTCGAGGGCTCGGGAATAAATGCAAAGGTATTGAGCAGCAGCGTCTCAGTGTTGCCATACAAACCGGGCACGTAGGGAGCCGGGTCGCCGATAATGACGACCGGTCCACTCAAGGGGGACAGCGCGTGAGCCGGGATGACCGCCAGGAAGGGATCAGTCGACAATTCACCAATTGAAATCGCGTACGGTCCCAAATCGGTAATGCTACCCGGGTAAAACGTGCCCATGTCGGTGACCTCACCGTACGGACCATGGATGATGGGGTGTGTCTTGGAAGCGCCGACGGCAGTCTGGATACCGCTCGTAAAACCACCGACATGAACACCAAACAGTGCCGTCATACTATCGTTGACTGCAGCAACTCCTCCCGTAAAGGTGCCATCGGCCAGCAGGATCGCGGCGCCGCCGTTGAGCACGTAGTTGTAAAGCGCCTTCGATTCCGCCGTTGTGAGGGGATCGATAATCGACGAAAAACTGTCGGCCGTCGATAACAGCAAGACATCGACGCCAGCGAGAAACTCGGGAGTCAACGTCTTGGTGGTGACGACCGTAATGCCTGGAAACTCGGGTTCTAGGGTTCCCAAAATTCCTGCCGTCGCCAACGGCGCGTCGAGCGCGAAGCCGGCGGCGCGCTCCTCGTTCCAGCCACCAAATACAATCGCCGCGCTGGCGCAAAGGGGCTGGAACGTCGCAACGACGATCACCGCAACGCAGACGAGTTTTTGAGTCGCACCCGATGGAAGTGAAAAACCAGGCGTCGAGGCGAATTGCCCAACAAAGGTCGTCATGAAGTCGCTTCCTCGATAGGAAAAATGAAGTTGTGCCAAGTACCGCCGATGTGGCTCAGCAAGACTTCACTAGCGGCTCCAAATTGCAGCTCAAATTGGGTGCGACAACGTTATGCGGGCACTTGCCTACGTTACGAACGACTTCAGGCGAAGCAAGGCAACAGGCTCTCTCAGCGCGTTGCCGGTGAGTGTCGTGAAAGGTCAACGGCGCCGATCTTGTCGCTTTCGGCGCATCTGTCGATAGCCGAGCGGCAAGGCCACGGCGAGCCCAATCCCGAATAAAACCACGCTACCTGGCTCGGGAATCACGAGACCCGAGGCTTCGAAATGAAAGGGCAGGGTGAGTTGTAGCGACAACGGCAAGGTGATTGCCGCCGAAATCGTCAGATTCAAGGGGTCATCTATCGCGGCGACAATAGCGGTTGACTCCGCGATAAACAGGCCAAAGCTGTCGCTGAACACACCATCGAATTCAATCTTCGCATTCCCAAGTGGACCGGTGATTTTGTAGGTGCCGGAGAGCGTACGACTGGTCGGACCGCTAATGAAGGCCGCTGGCACTTGCACCACGCCACCCACGATCACGACACCATTCTTCGTGTTGCTGTCTCCAAATCCGTGGATGACGAAATTGCCGGTGCCAAAGCCGGTAGGAGTGAACTCGGCCAGATCGCCCGGGCCTTGGACGAACTGGAGCAGGTCCATGTCGGTCGAAAGTTGGATCGCCAGGCTCTTCAGAATCGAGACTGAGCTATTGGTAGTGAGCGTGAGCTCGTTGGAAACGAGTGACAAGTTCGCGCCATTGAGGACGTCGACAGCAAAGTTCTGGGAACCCGTCAACGCGCCGTTGGTAAACGTGAGTTGCGTCGGCGCCTTGTAATGAAAATCGCCAGGTCCGAGCGAGCGCGGTTCCGTCGTAATCAACACTGGTCCTCCGTCGAACTCGACCGGATGGTCAAACGGTGGAGTGAAGACAAACGGTTCTACCTTCGCGGTCTTGGCATTGAGGACGGTGCCGCCCCCTTTGGCGTTAATGACACCAGAGAGCGTCAGCGAACCATTCGTCGATTGTGCTGGCCCCGAGAAGCTGACCGGTAAGTTCACGGTGCCAGCGCGGGCAACCTGAACAAGTGCTCCGCTCGCCAAAAGAAGTGCCGGCACGGCACAGGCGATGAACAGTCGCCGAGCGCGCAGCGCAACCGACGACCGTGAAGTTGTGAGCGAGCGAAGTTCCGAATTCGACATTGGCATTCCCCCCATTATCTAAATGTGAAAATGAGCGTTGCGCGTGGCAATTGCGCGATAGACGTCGCGACGACCTGGACAGCGCGCCGACGTACCCTGAATGACTGCGCCAGCAGAGGTCGCGGCGTCACCTTGGCGGCACAGACGACAATCGGATTCGCCGCAGAACAAACCGTGCGGAAACTACCAGTTGGCGCGACGAGGTGATGTTAGATCACTGGCGTTCCTCAGGCGGATTGCGATCAACCGCGGTATTGTAACTACGGTTTCCAGTCGAAGGCAAAGAAAATCAGCGTCACGGTTGCTGTTTTTAGCGAATGGCGACTTGGCGATTCATCCTCCGGTTGGCTCGCGACCCAGTATCTCCGCCAGTCGGCTAGCCAATCGCAACTCCGGGGTCGACCTCGCAGCGAAACTCCTCGTACTTTCCACCCGCACTCCGCGGAATCTCGGGCACGTAATTGAAATTCACCTCAAAGGGATGGCCGAACGCCTCCTGCAGCCAGCCCGTCATTAACTGCGCTTCTTTTTCCGAAAGCGGACGAGCCATGACCAGCGACATTTCCAGCGTCTGCAAGCTCCGCTGAATCACCTGGAACTGCGCGATCGGTGGGAACTCCGCCAAATCGTCCCGATCCGCCAGCTCGATCGACGGCCACCGCCGGCTGCCGTCGGGCAAAATCGCCATGTTCCGCTGCCGACCCAGGATGCGATTCAACACCGGCAGCCCACGTCCGCAAGGGCAGGCCGCGCCCACTTCGGCATAGTCGCCGATCTCGTAGCGCAACAGCGGCATCGCGTAATTATGCAGCGGAGTGATCACCACGCGCCCCACTTGCCCCGGCGTGCAAGGTGCCCCGTGGTCGTCGAGGATTTCGACCAGCACCCCTTCCGACTGCACGTGATAGTGCTCGTGCTTCGGGCATTGCAGCGCCAGGTAACCGACTTCCTGCGAGCTGTACATGTCGACGATCCCCAGGCCCCACGCCTCGCGAACCGCGGTCCGCACGTGCGGCTCGAGCAATTCGCCAAAGGTGCGCACCTCGCGCAACTTGAGCGGCTTGCGTCCCGCGGCGGCGAAATGCTTTGCGAGCCCCAGCACCACCGAAGGGTAGGTCAGCAGGTAGTCGGGATCTTCGCGCTCGAGCCAATCGGCCTGTTCGGCCAGCGACGAATGAATATTGAGCGTTGCGGCCGGGCCCGTGTCGACGATGCCCGCCGTGGCCGGCCCCCAGTCGTTGGAGCGCACTCCCTCGGGCGGACGCGCGACTTCGGCCGGCAGCGAGCGGATCGCCGCCAGCTTGCCCCCCGTCACGCGGCGATGCCACAAGTGATCGCGAAGCGTGAAGGCGTTCCACAGCAGTTGCGTGACGCCGGTCCCCAGCGCCAGCAGCGGCCGGCCCGTCGATCCCGACGTGAACAGCTTGTTGACCGGCCCATGCTCGGCCGGCACCGACGCGCTGAACAACGCCTCACCGGCCGCCTGCACCTCGGGACGCGAGAGCACCGGAACGCGCCGCCATTCGTCGGGTCCGCGAATGGCCGCCGGCGGCAAGCCCACCGCGTCGAGTCGCTGCCGGTAGTAAGGCACCGTGTCGTAAGCGTGGGCGATCAAACGGCCGAGTTGCGGCTTCTGCTTCTCGATCAATTGCTCGGCCGTGAACCACTGCGTGCGATCGAGCTGAAACTGCATTGCCAGCAGTTGCGACACGAACGGCCCGGGGATGCCCGGCCAGGAGATACCGCGCACGGTGGAGATCACATCGATCATGGGGCAATCTCGCTGGCCAGGGAGCAGGCAAACGGCCGAGAGCCCCCGGCCGCGCAGCAGCGCAGGAAGCTCGTGCGGCAGCTCACTGCTCCAACAGGGTCAAATACATCGCAGGTGCCACGATTTCAGACTGTTCAGAATTCTGATCCGTGGCGGCCGCTATCGCAACCTGTGGGGGGGCACATTACGAGTCTACCTTGCTTCGCCGGAGCCGTGCGGCGCTGGCCGCATCGCTCGCCAGGGTTTGCCGCGGTCCGAATCGGGCAGTACGCCGACCGCGGCATGCCCACGCGTCTCACCCGGCTTGCCCGGTCACGCGAAAACCGCCGCGCCCGCGCCTGGGAAATTGCCCCCCCGCCGAGTTCCCCAAAAGTGACTCCCCTAGCTGGACGATAGTTCTCTTGCGGTTCGATGTGCTGTGACGGCCCGAAGTTGCTAGCGAAGGTCACTGCCGTTCGGCTGCCCGCCAACCGACACTCAGGCCCACTGGGCGAAGAGAGAACGTCGTCGAATAAGCCTCGCGTGTCGGCCGCCTACCGCCGACGTGCCAGGACCAGGCGAAGCGAGTTTCCCAGGAGGGCAAACAGTCCGGTGAAGGCCGCCACGGCGGTCTCCCGGACTGTTTCTTTTGCTGCCCGACTTAGGGCCTATTCTGGGTAAGAAAAAAAGTGCGGAAGACGCGGTCAGCCACGACGGTGGCGATGACGATCGCGAGAATCATCGACAGAAAATTCGACCGTGGTCGGCCTGTCTTCCGCACCCGTTTGCCCATCTCGCCACGACGCCGGTCGGGCACCAAGACGGCAACCCGACCGCGACGCGGCTCGCTAGTTCACTGCAACTACCAGCGGGAGAAGCCGAAGCCTCCCGGCCCGCTATAGAAGTTGATTCCCGGGCCGCGGTAGTAGTTGTTGTAACCAAACACTCCCGGTTGATTCGGGAAGTACCCGTAGGGTCGCGCTACCCGGTAGCCGTACCCACCGCCATAGACGCCGGGATACCCGACGCCGTACCCACCGCCGTAACCTGGGCCGTATCCTCGGAACCCAGCGCCATATCCGCCGTAACCGTAGCCGCCCGGGCCGCAGTGCGGGGGATGGGCTTGAGCCGAGGCCAGCGGCATGGCAACCAGGGCCGCCATGACAATCGCCGGCGCCAAGAGCCGCTTCACGAGACGCAACATCGCTGTCTCCTTCACGCTTTCGACAGGCGGCCGCCCGCGCTGGTCTGCAACCCGGCGGAACGCGGCTTCGCGATTCTCCGGCCGGCCTCCAAGGCTGCCGCGGAATCGCTCACCTGTCACTGCGGAAGATAAATAGCAGGCGCTGTGCCAGAAGCTCGCGATCCTCGCCCTCAATCGTCAGAATTGATCGCAAGCGCTTGCAGGAGAATGCTCTGCGGCGAAACACGTAGCGCGCTGGCCCCGGCAGCAGGCTTTGCCCACGCGCCGCAGATTCGCGTCGTACCGCCGTCGAATCGATGGCGCGCACGACACGACTAGTCGGCCGGCGGTGTCGGAGCGCCCTCCGCAACGTCATCGGGCAGCAACGGAGCGAAATCGTTGCGCCGATAGATGCCGATCCACGACGGGTTATCGGCCAGCGGGCGATAGGTCAGCGCCCGTTTGCCGAATACCGTGTTGGTGGTCTCACCCGACCAGATATCGAAGATCCCCACCATCGTGTAGTTGGCTTCGCGGTAGCGGGCGAACCACTCGAAGAGCAACTGATCGGCGCCGACCCAGCCCGACCACGACATCTCGACTTTGACGTACAAGATGTAAGCGGGGCGCGCGGCCTCGACCTCTTCTACCAGCTCGCGCTGCAAGCCGGCGGCGAACGGCATCCCCGACATCAGCGGATACATGTAGATGTGCCCGGTCGCGGCCCGGCGCCCCAGGTAGAAGTAGATCTGCGGCTCGGAGCCGAGCACCAGCACCGAGTCGTCGGGGCCGCTGTGGGCCGCCAGGTAGTTCGCCAGCTCGACCGCCTCAGGAAAAGGATTCGTTCCGTACAGCCGGCGCGAGGCAGACAGCGTGTTTTCTTCAAACAAGTAGACGCGCTCGAGCCAGCCAAACAGCATCACTCCGAACACGACGAGCCCGCCGCCGACGATCGCGACTTGCCCTTGATCGCTCGTGACCGACGACGCCAGCGTGCAGGCCCCCAGTGCGGCCAAGATGGCCAGCGCCGGCAACACCAGCACGAAGTAATGGCCGAAGAACTTGCCGCTGGCAAACACCGTCGCGGCCGAAGCAATCGCCCAGAGCAGCATGAACCCGGCTTGCCGACGGCTCGCGGGGTTCCAGGCCAACGACGTCAGGCCGACGCAGCCCAGCGTCCACAGCACGGGAGACTCGATAAACAGCGCCCACAGGGTGTCGGCCAGGTAGTGCCAACTACCGGGGTCCAACCCTCCCGCCGCGTACTGCCGCGAAATGTCGACGGTCCACAACCACAGCTTGTCGAACAATCCTTGCGCGGCGAAGTAACCGACCAAAGCGCACAGCGGTAACGCGCCCGCCAGTGCCATCACGGGCACTGCCAACCACGTGGCGGCGCTCCACGCACGGCGCTGCCAGAAGAGGGCTGCGAGCACATACACACCGGCCGCCAAAGCGAACAGCGCGCCGTGCTGTTTGATCGTCAGGGCCAGGCCCAGCAGCAATCCGCCTAACGCTGCGGCGGCGATCTTCGGCCACGCACTCGCACGTGGTGGTAGTGGCCCGGCACTTGGCGGCGTTGGCGGTTGCTCGGTCGTGTCCGCGGAACTTGTCAGCGCCGGGCGAGCAAATGCCGTGGCGATCACCAGCAGGCCCGCTAGTGCCGGCAACAGCACGAAGTGTTCCGCCTGACCGCTGGCCCCTTGCAAGCCGGGGCAGATCGCCAGGCTCGCGAAGGCCAGCGCCGCCAGCCCTCCCACGATCGGGCCATACAATCGCCGGCCGAGCAGCCCTACCAGCAGAATCGAGAGCGCGTTGACCAGGATCAGCCCCTGATGCACGCCGCGAATCGTTTCGCCGCAGATCGACAGCACAACCGCGTAGGCCGCGTAGATCCCCGGGAGCTTCATCGCGTAGCCCGACTCATACGGCGGCACGCCGCGCAGCCACTGCTGCGCCATGTAGGCGAACTCGCCTTCGTCCCGTTCGAGCGGCACGTCGAGCAGCCGCCAGCGCACGGCTGCCGCTAACGTGATCGCGATGGCCACCAACAGCCAGAAAGCCAGCGCCCCCACACGGGGCGAGAGGGTTGCGGGGCGGGGTCGCGAGACCACGCGGCGCTCGGCGGAAACAACACTCATGCTGGGAACGCTCACAGGGCTTCCGCCACGGTAGATTGCGCCGTGGACCGGGTGCCAGGCGCCGGCGCTACGTTCGTAGGCACCGAAGGGGTCGCGTCGCTCGCCAGCTCGCTCTCCGCATGTCCGCGATAAACGCGCTCGATCCGCGCGCGGTGCATCCCCAGCACCTTGTCGAAGCGGCTCAGCTTCATTCCTTCGATGCCAGGGCTTTTGTCGGCCAACAGTTCGAGCATCTGCTGATCGAGCACGATCTCACGATTCACCATCCCCATCAGCGATCGCTTGAACAACAGCCAGTTGCGCCATCCGCCCCGCGGGGCCGGTCGCAAGAACGCGAACGTCACCAATTGCGTGCGGTCGCCATCCCGTGGATTACCTTCCAGCGGATTGAAGTAGACGTAAATTCGCCAGCGGGAACCTTTTTCTTCTCGCGTGGTCGCGTCTTCCCAGTACTGGTCGTAGCACGTGTGTACCGGCGAGAACCGCGTCGTCCAGTCGTCGACGAACCGGTCCCCAGTGCGTATGCCGAACAAGAACGAAGTCAGCGGCGGGATTCGCTTCTGCGGACCGCCGTTATAGACGCGCACCGACGTCTCTGTGGCTTCCACCCTGGTTTCGACTTCGTGCATCCGCGATAGCTCATAGCCCAACAGCGCGTGCGTGGTCGACGTGTGCTCGACCTCGGTGAAGTTGTCGAGCACGATCTCCAGCGGCGCGTTGAACACGTGCGCGATTGTGCCGACAAAACGGTAGCCGGCTACGTCGAACTCAGGCATTGCCGTCTGCGCGCCGGCCGCGCGAATCCAGATCCAGTCGTGCCGCTGGGCAACTTCGTAGCAGCCTGCCTGGGCGTGCAACTTTGGAGTGCCAGGGCTCTCGCCGGCTCCCGCGCAATCGTACGTCCACCCGTGGTACCGGCACTGCAAGCGATCGCCGACCACCGCGCCTTGGCTCAAACGCATCCGCCGGTGAGGGCAGCAATCGTCGAGCGCGCCGACGCGACCGGCCGTGCGAAACAGCACGACTTGGCGATCGGCCACGCGCACCAGCACCGGCTTGGCCTTCAGCCGGCTGGCTTCAAACACCGGATGCCAGTGATCGAGGGCCGACATGGCGCGGGAATCCCAGGGCCAGAGGTTTACGCCGCCTGCGGAACGCGGCGCACTGAAACGCAGCGGCCGATTGCGCTCTATCTTACCCGCGCACCGCGTCCGTTTCGACTGTGCTTAGCGTGTTCTAAGACGTTGTCACAAACTTACTCAGCATTTCCTCTGGGACTTCTGGGAACATTTGCATTGGAGGAAGGCTCATGCTAACGGTCGTGGAGTGTACAAACTGACGCCAATAAGGCCAGATATGGAAGATCGCCATGTTCCTGAGATAGTTTCGAGTCTTCTCGTCTCCAATATCGTCAGGAATTGGATCGACAAACCGCAAGACGGCCGCGAATGTGGCCTTGAGTACGAGAGCGGGTTCCTGAGTTTCGGAATAGGCTGCGGTCGTCTCGAGCGGGAGCTTGCAAATCAGTTGGTGCAAATCCTCAGGATGTCGATCTGCGCGATAACTTAGCTTGATTGCTACGACACCAGGCATTGGGCCGACAACTATACCGTTTCTGTGGCAATGACATTCTAAGAGCGCTACGTTTTCGAGTCCGAACTGTGGGAATGCCGTGCGCTTTGCTGGTCGCTTTGTGCGAGTTGATTTCTTTGCCATTCGCTAACTGGCCTCACTTAAGGACCATTTTGGCGGTTGCGTAGGCCAGCTTTGCGGCCATGGCTCAGGAAACGCGACGATCAACGGCCGGCTTTCGTGGTGCGATCCAACAGGGGAATCGGCTGGATGAAATTCATATCCTAACGCCAAATAAACGTCTGAGAGTGTGCGAAGGGTCATATTGGCGCTGCCGTCTAGCATTTGCGTTACATAGCCCTTACTTTTTCCCAGACGTTTCGCCAACTCCGATCGGGAAACCCTGTGCAATTCCATCAGCTCGCAGAGGCGCTCGGTCGCTTCAAAGATGCATCGCTCTTGCTGCCAGAGTTTCATCCCGGCGGGCGTTGAAGTAAGTCGCGCGGTCAGAGTTGACATGTTTATGCGCTCTCATTGGCTTGGCGTGCTAAATGCTCATCGCGAATCTTATTGGCTCGCTCGATTTGCTTAGGCGGACACTTTTGCGATTTCTTAGGGTAATGGTGTGTCAATCGCCAGCAGCGGCCTTCTTGAAAACATAAGAGGCGATTCGCATCACGCTTGAACTCCCAAATCTGCTTGCTGAGGTGTCGAAAGTGCTGCTCGTTTGTGATCTTTTGACCGGCACAGACCTTTCGAAAGAGATGGTCAAATTTGGCGACGGCGGCTACGTTGTTTTCGTCTTCGAGCCAGTCTTTGGCTTCCATCTCGCCGCTAGCCCTTAAACCAGCGTAGCTGCGAAGCTGGGTTGGTCGCGGGCGTAAAAAAA
>CAZBWM010000010.1:0-123418 GCA_964495375.1 uncultured Planctomycetaceae bacterium
ATCGCCCTGGGGGTCAAGAATCTGGCGACGTGGACGCATGAGCTATGCCACGCGGCCGACGATCGGTTAGGGCAGTTGACGGAGCGCGGGCAGCATTGGCGCAGCGAAACCGTTGCCGAGCTAGGCGGCGCTATCCTGCTGGTCCTGCTGGGAAATGAGCTAGAGGCCGATCTAGGGGGTTGCTGGCGTTACGTGAATTGCTACGCGCTCGACGCGGGCATCGAGCCGATCGCAGCTTGCACGCGCGTTCTGAAACGCACGTGCGATGCGGTGGCGCTGATTCTCGACACGGCCGAACAACTGGCTGGCCAACTGGTGGAAGCGTAAGGCAGCCCGCCACGCGCGTCGTGCGGGCAGCCGGCGCGCTGGCGGTTTGTCTTAGCGTTCCACTATCGCAGGGAGAATCGTCATGGCAACGTTGTTTGAACAATACCGGCCGAAGACCTGGGCGGAGTTGATCGGCCAAGAGAAGATCGTCGCCCGCATCGACCAAGTGCGCAAGCGCGGCCTCGGCGGACGCGCTTACTGGTTGAGCGGGGGTTCCGGCCAGGGCAAAAGCTCGGCGGCCCGTCTGATCGCTGCTGAGATTGCCGATGAAATGAATATCGAGGAACTCGACGCGAGCGAAGCTACTCCGGCTGCCCTGCGCGAGATTGAGCGCTCCATGCGCACTTTGGGGTTAGGACAGAAGAGCGGTCGCGCGTGGATTTTGAATGAAGCACACGGGACGCGCAAGGATTCTATCCGGCAACTGCTGGTAATGCTGGAGCGTCTGCCAGCGCACGTCGTGGTGATCTTCACGACGACCTGCGATGGCGAGGCAACGTTGTTCGAGGATTGCGACGACGCGAGTCCGTTGCTCTCTCGATGCGTGGTCCTACCATTGGCCAGGCGAGACTTAGCCAAGCCATTCGCGGAGCGGGCCCGGATGATCGCCCAGGCGGAAGGGCTCGACGGCAAGCCGATCGAGGCGTACGTGAAATTGGTTCAACAGCACAAGAACAACCTCAGATCGGTCCTGAACGCGATCGAGGCCGGAGCGATGGCCGACTAGCGATCGGTGCCATGCGGCGCGCCGGGACGTCTCCGGCCGCCGCTGGGGTCGCGCGTGCCAAGGGAAGCACCACGCCAATCGCCGACTTGGGGCTGAGGGCAGAACGTGGTTCGGTCAGAACATCACAGTCAGGGCAGAACAAGCCAGAAATAGCACTTGAAGACGGGGATAACGCCATGCGATTTGTGACTTACTTGCGGGTTTCGACAGACGAACAAGCCGACAGCGGGGCAGGACTTGATGGCCAGCTTGATGCCTGCCAGCGCTTCGCCGATCGGGCCGGCGGTGATCTCGTCGGGCCCTTCAGCGACGAGGGAATCAGCGGGGCGAAGGGGCTCGACGATCGGCCGCAACTGCTGGCTGCGATCGCCGAGCTATCCCGTGGCGACGTGCTCCTCGTGGCGAAGCGGGACCGCCTGGGGCGCGATCCGATTTTGGTCGCGATGATCGAAAGCGCCGTGAAGCGGAAGGGCGCCCGCGTGGTATCCGCCGCGGGAGAGGGAACCGATAGCGATGATCCGTCGAGCGTGCTCATGCGCCGGCTGGTCGACGCATTCGCGGAGTACGAGCGCCTCCTGATCGGAGCGCGCACGCGGGCTGCCCTGCAAGCTAAGATTCGCCGGGGGCAGCGTTGCGGGGCCGTCCGGTTCGGTTATGACCTAGGGCCGGACGGCGCGACGCTGGTCGAGAACCAGGCGGAGCAAGCCATCATCGATCGCATCCGAGCGCTGCAGTCGCAGGGGAAGTCTCTGCGGACGATCGCCGACGAGTTGAACCGGGAGTGCGTGCCGACGAAGGAGGGCCGCGCGGGCTGGAAGCATACCGCGGTGAAGCGAATTCTTGCTCGCACCGCGTGAGGGCAGAACGTGTCGACAGCCTCCCGCACGCACGCCGTCTGCATTGGCCGACGTCCCGCCGGCGATTGTCGCCCAAACGCGTCTACAGCGGGCTGAGAGGCCCACAAAGGAATTAGAAGCATGCCGCGAAAGAAGTCTGACACACTTGCGGACCAACTCCGCGCTGCCATCGAAGACTCAGGACTGACTGCCTATCGCATCGGCATCGATACAGGGTTGCCTGCGCCGACGATCAGTCGGTTCATCAAGAGCGAGCGCGATCTGACGTTGGAGACGGCGAGCCGGCTGGCCACGTACTTGGGTTTGCGCCTCGTGCGGGCAGAACGGTAGTCGCTAGCAGCGTCGCCCTGGCGCGTGGTTTGCCTAGTCGGGCCCTGACCTGCGGATGGATCTGTCACATCCGCGGCCACAGGAACCAGCAACGAGCGCTTCGCTGCTGCCTGTAAGTTCTGTTCTCGACTAGGACAAGCTCAACAAAAGGGAGAGCGAATCATGCGGCTAAGTTTGGGGATACTTGCCACCGGGTTTCTGGCGTTTGCCGTGGGCTGTGGTTCCGAAATGAACCGACCGGGCGCTAGCGGATCAGTCATGCCACACGAGGCCAACAAGCCCATCACCGATCAAGGGTTGCCCGACAACGCCAACACGACTCCGCCAACTGCGACGAACGCGCCAGGGGTCGGAGCCAATGCTAGCGGCGGCACTGGCGTAAGCGGTTCGGCCTCGGCCGGCGGCGCTTCGGTCTCGGGCAGTGCCGGCGCGTCGGGTGCTTCGGGCAGTGTCACCACGCCCGATGAAACAACCACGACTACGCCTGACTCCGGCGATCCGAACAGCGCGTTGCCGAACTCAAAGGGCGAAGCCGGTACGTCCACGACGTCGCCGTCGAATGACACCAATCCGTAACGGTCTGGGCGACTGCTAACAAGGCGAGGAAAGCCCCGGCGTGTAGCGTCGGTCGCCGCAAGATGCGGCATTTCTTCATCGCAAGCACGCGGCTTCCCTTCCGCGCGCGGGCACCCGAATCACTGCTCGACTACGCCGACGTTGAATCGGCCACCAAATTCAAGCCGGACGGCCCCAGCGCGGTCATCAGGCTCGCCAGTGCCGCGTTGCTGCCCTTCGCGCCTGAGACTGTCGGTCGCACGACCGGCGTCCCACCGAACCCTGCCATGCGACCACCACTTTGCTGAAGCACAAGACCGTTCGCGCCAGTCGGCGTTTGAAGCGTCACCGGACTGCCGACGCCTGTGATCTGCCATACGTTGGCCGACGGGCACTCCAAGAACGATGCGCCTGTCGTCGCTGCCGAAATGTAGTAACCAGATGGCAGCAGGATCAGCGATGTGGTCTCGGCGACATTCAGGACGGCTTGTCCGTCCGTCAGGTCTGGCACACCGGAAACGGCAGCTTCAAGAGTGGTGATCGAGGTGACCAACTCTTGGGTTGGGCCGGCGCCAACCGCTACCGAAAACGAAGACAAACTCTGCTCTGAAAAGGTCGACATAGGGATTCTTCCTGCAAACGTGGGAGGGGTCTAAAGAACATTGTTCGTCGATGGCGCGTCCGGGACTAGCTTCGAGTTCGATCAAAACGGCACGTCGAGTTCGGCGTCTTCGTCTCGCCAGGTTCGATACGGAATTGCTCTGTGCTCGATGACTGACCGCGTGGTGCGCTGCTTCGATTCGGTTGCTCACGACGAGCAGGCGCACTATCTGCTTGACGCTCACCGCCGCCATCTCGGCTTTCGTTGCGGCCGACGAACAGAAGATGGCTCGGCTGGTTTTCTGACGTCCTGTTGTGATTGGCGAAGAGCAACACGCGCGCGCCGCCCAACGAACCAGACCAGTACGCTTCGTCCGCCTTCGTCTGCTTCATCCACATTCCGGTTAACTTCACTAAATCGCTGCCTTGCTGGTTCACTTGCTCCTCCTGACTTTCTTGCGGTTTCTCTTTTCGGTACGACGAACACAGCGAACTCGCTCGGCGTTCCAGGGCAAACCGGCACGCGTGCGGAATCCCTGCGCATTGAGTCGCTCGGCGATGAGTTCGTTTCGTGCCCGACCGCGCGCCATGCGAAGAATCTCCAACAGGACCGGTGCTTCGCCCTTCTCGTACCCATAGGGCTTCCCGCCTTCACAGCGGCCAGTCGCGGCTTTCTTGGCCGCGCGACCTCGCCGCAGCCGCAGCTTTAGCCTGGACTCGAAGTAGCGATCGCCGGCTACCAGGACTGCGCGCAGATGGTCACCGAAGTGGATGTCGACAGTGGCGTGCTTCGCAGTCGACGCCTGCCAACTTGGAGCGGCCAACAGCACTTCCGTCAGAAGCTCGCGGCGTGGCTCGTCATCGGCCACGGCGGCAATGGCACGACGAATGGCGGGGGCCAGCGCGTCCCGAGCGGACTTGGCCTCCACCGGGGGCGCTACACGTCTGGCCGACCGGCCTGCCGATGGCTCCGCATCGAACGCAGGGGGCCGGGGCTCAGGCGCGAGCGGGGGTGCTGACGGGCAGCAAGTCGTTGTTTCATTGGCGGTTCGGTCTGGTTGTAACATGATGGTTCTCGAACGGTTTCGGATGCTGTCCACGCTGCCGCCTTGCCTTGTGCCTACCGACTGCAACTGAAAGGCTCACTTTGCGATACAAAGCTCAGTCTTGGTCCATGTACTTCCTTCCCCTTTGGGACATGTCCCGGTTCTCTCTTGGCGCTGCCTTAGTACCTTCTTTGACTGTTACAGCTTGAGCACTCGGTACTGCATCGCGATTACCCCGAGTGGTCTAGCAGAGCACCACTCGGACCACGCGGGCCCCTTATAGGGGCCCAGCGTCCCGACTGGTGCTGCCCCAGCCGGGTCCGGCTGTCCCGACTGCTCTACCCGACTGCCCCGACTGGTTCACACTGGGCAAGCTTTAAGGCGTCTTTGGGCGTCTTGTGGTTCCCCTTCACTACTTGGCAATGGGTGATCATTTCACGTTCGAGCATTGCGTTGATGGCGACATTGAATTGCGGAGTCTTCACGTTCGCGCGATCGCGGATGGCAGTCTTGGTGTCGCCGTCCGGAGTCTTCTCCATGGCCAGCACGATTCGTCGGATGTCGCCTTCGAGGCGCTCTTGCTGCTCGGCCTCTTTGCGCTGCTCAGCGTCGGCTCGCTCGTCGCGTTGACGATCAGCAGCTCGATCGACGAAGACGTCCCAGCGACGCCCCCCCTTGTCGCTGCGCAGCCCCTCGGTCGCGTCCAGGCAGAACAACCCGGCATGGCCAGCGGAGCCGCCGGTGCGCAGCCACAGCCAGTGCTGGCCGGTGTCCTCGTCCCATTCGCGACGCGGGCCCAAGAGAAGCCACCATCTTGCCCATTCGGCGAACCCAGCGGCGCTGATCTCTTGAAGTTCTGGCGGGTCGAACTGCTTCTGGTGCACGGCGCGGTGCTTGCGGTTGTGGTTCACCAGCACGACAGCACAGCCGGACCGCTCAATCAGGCGGGTAATGGGTTCAAGCAGGCGGCCCATTGCGAACACGTTCGATGAACTGTCGGCTGCCTCGCACAAAGCCAGGTAGCTCGGATCGCAGACCACTAGCTCAAGTTGCTCTTCGTCAATGAAGCGTTCGAGCATCTGAAGCCCGGCGGGGTTGCTCAGCTTCGGTAGCGTGGTCGACCAGATGAGGTTTTCGACGTCGCGGAGCTCAAGGTCTCGGTCCCGGCAGACTCGACGGCCGATATCCCGCAATGTCGGCTTACCCGACTCCGATGAAATGAACCCGACGCGAATCGGTCGTGGAACTTCGAACTGATCTAAGAAAGGGGTGCCAGTGGCACAGCTAATCAAGAGGTCGGCGCTTATTGTCGTCTTGCAGGTCTTGAACCGGCCGCTAATGATCCCGCCTTGTTTCGCTGGCACCACGTCATTGACGAGATAGTCCTGGCGCCAATCACCGTCTTCAAGTTCGGCGCAAGTGAGCCGTTCCATCCGCGGCACTACTTCGTCGCTCCCCGAGCTGGCAATTTGCTTTAACGACTCGCTCGCAAGTTCCAGTTCTTCGGTGATTGACTCGCCACGGTGTGCTGCCTTCAGTAGCTTTTCGGCGAGTTGGCACGCCTGTCGCTTCTGATAGTTCTCCTTGACGATGTCGACGAAGTAGTCGCAGTTGGCGGGGCTTGGGTGACCCTCGAAGAGATCGTTCACCAGCACCACTGCCTCTTGCGTGGTCATGCCGGAGACGTTGCGCAGTTCCGTGACGATGGTCGTGCTATCGACAGCCAGGCCCTTATCGCGGGTCGCGAGCATGGCCCGATAAATCTGCTGATGGCGTAGATCGTAGAACTCGACGACGCGAAGCCGTTTGGCAACGCCGGCCAGCCGTGGAGGGTCGATGGCAATGGATGCGAGTGCACCGCGTTCAGGCTTTGGATCGTGCGGCGGCGTCTGGTCGAGCAGGCTCAGGCGGGCACTACCATTGCGTGCTGCCGCTTCTTGTGCGGCCGGCAGTGTGCTCAGTAGCTCTTCTCTGTGTTGGGTGTCGATCACGGCACTATCGATCCTTCGGTCGGATGAGAAGCTAAGGCGGAGTAAATGCTGGCGCGGCTTGACGGGGTGGTTTTCCGATCAGTTGTTGCTGGGCTCGATGGGGAATCCACGATGCTCAGTCTCGTCGTCGTCCGGTTTAGCCGGCGGCGAATACTCGGCCATGAACTTCTCTTCTTCTTCGATCTCGGCGAGCATCGTTGCCTTGGCCTTGCCCGGATAGCGACGTTCGCGTTCCGCGTCGATGAGCTTGTCTTGAAGTTGTTCGAGCCCAGCGATCAGGCCGTCGACCGCATAGGACAAACGGTCGCGCGTGGCCAGTTCGCCGATGATGTCGATGACCGGCGCGAGCGCGGCACGCAACTGGTCGGCCAAGTCTTCGGATGATTCGTCGCGTGACATGTAGGGCTTCCTATTCTGTGTCTGTGACCGAGCCGGAAATTTCTTGGATGGCTCGCAATCGCTTCTCTTTGATCCAAGTAGCGTCGCGTTTCTCGGCGTCGAGCTCAGCATTGAAAGCGTCCACGTCGAGCACCGAGTCGATGGCTGTGCGGACAAGGTTTTGCAACTCGGCAGGTGGCAAGGCTTCGAGCTCAAACACGTCCTTGCCGTACTTGTCCACGAAGCGACGGTATCGCGACGACGATTCCTTGGCCTCCATGTTGGGAACCAGCGAGTGCTGCTTGACCTGCTCGTGCGTGAGCGCCACCTTTACCGGGTGGATGTCCTGAATGTCGAAGTCTCCCAGTAGCGACGACGCCCAGGCATGAGCGATTTCTTCGCCGTCTGGATCGAAATCCGAAACGACGAGCAGAATGAGCTTTGACTTGCCGCTCCTTCGGAACCGCTGTGCCATCTCGAACCGCGGCGGAAGGGACGCGTAGCCGCGTGAGGACGTCATCGGGATGCAGTATTGCGCGGCTACTGGCCGAATCAGGCCGGCGGCCGTGTTCTTCTCGACGACGAGCTCGATGTGGTTGGGCTGGCTCTGCTGGAGGTCGCGCCAGAAGTCCATCAAGAATGAATCCAGTTCGCGACGCACAAAGTCGCGAGGGCTGGCAAATACCGGCCACAAGCTAATCGGCCTGGTCTCGTCGGCGATGGCTTCCATGGGAAGTTCGCCAATGATCCGCGCCCGCTCTGCCAGATCGCACAGCGACTTGTAGCTCGCCATGTTGTTCTGATAGATCGAGTGCGGCTTGCTGGCATGCTTCAGCGGCGGCGCGTTCAGCAGCAGGTAATGGACCTGACGCACCGATAGAGGCCAGAACGCCTTGTGAACGCGCAGTATGGTCTGGATGGCATTGAGGAACGGGAGCTTGGCTGGGCTGATCGCCGATCGCTGTGTCGCTGGCCGCAACTCCATCGGCGCCACCGAAATGCCTGCCTTGTGCTGGCGGTACTCGATTAGCGACGAATACGCTCCATCGGGATTGATCACCACTAGTTCTTCGCGGAGTTGTTCGTCGCGGCTCTTCTCGCGCTGCAGGTTGTAATCGCGCAGTAGCCGGACGCGCTCGTCAGGGGTCAAGGCAGACCACTTTCGCTCGAGGATTACGCAAGGCACGGCTTCCAGGCCGACTGCGGTAGCGGCCGCCAGGCGTCGGTGGCCCGAGACCAAATGGAAGTCGCGGGTGATTACCAGCGCGGTGTTGACGCCACTGTGGCGGACGCTCTCGACCAGTGCAGCGTCATCGGCGGCCGTGACATCGAAGGGTCGGTAGATGAGATCGTTTTCCGCCGACTTTTTGATCGCCGCGACCAGAATTGGGACTTGTCCCGTTTCAGCGCCAGCTTTGCGGCTACGGCGTGGTCTGATAGCCGTTTTCATGCCGCCACCTCTGCCCCAGGTAGGGCACAGAAGGCTCGTCGAAGATGCTCGACCACAACAGATCGAGCGGCGGCGTTGCGAAGTTCGGCCCGGGCAGCACCAGGGCCGACGAGCGGGAGCAGTTCACGACGGATTGAAGCCCAGTCACGTTCGGTGCGGCGGTGCTTCGGCCGCATCAACGCATGTCGAGCGGCGTGCGAAATGCCGGGCTCGATCTGCACGATGGTGAGATAGTCGAGCGGTGTAGTTGCTTCGTCCGATGGAGCGGCTTGCCACTCCGGCAGAGTTGCCTTACGATACATTTGTTGGCCTTTCTCGTGATGGGGATCGGTTAACTGCTTGACTCACGCGGCGCGGCCGGAGGTCGCACTCCGGCCCGCCGCACTCTCTCGCCGCACGCTGCGGCACTTACTCTTGTGGCGCGTCTCCTGCGGCGGTTGCCGCTTGGTCGCGTTGCAGTCGGACTTCGTAGTCGGCCACTGCTTCGACTTTCTTTGCCATCTCAGCCAGTGGCCTTGTCGCCTTATGAAGTTGGAATGGAGACTCTCCAAACGAAATGCGGATGCCGGTCGCCGCCTCGATCTGGCATTCGGTCGTTAGGCACCAATCCGATAGGCGGTCGACAGTGGCGACGATCTCGTTCAAAGTCGCAGCCGTGCGATACAAGTCGTTCACGTTCATGTCGTTGCGCGGGTTCTTTGTGTCGGGCATCGGTTAGTCCTCGTGCTCGGCGTTGTAGTTCACCAACCACTCGATGAACGATTTTCCGCTGACGAACTTCCGCTTTCGTGCTTTCAAGATTGGCATTCCTCGACGTCGTAGTTCACGCAGGGCCCAGCTATTCAGACCGGACAACCGCATGAAGGTCGGCAGCGGGTACAACGAATCAGCGCGAATCTCGCCAAGCTCGAGCGCCGGCATCGTCTTCTCCGGCGTCGGCTTTGCAGGCTTGGCCTTCGCAGGCGCTTTGGCAGTGCGTTTGTTGCCAGGAACCGGGGCGATCACGCGACAGCTCCTTCGGCCTGCCGTTCAGCAATCTCCGCGAGCGCTCTGCGGAGCTTCTCGATGGCGGACGGATGGTAGAGTCGGTACTTCCCCGCGCGAGCGACGGGTGCGATGTCGCGATGATCGAGGAGGTACTCCAACTGATGGCGCTTCGCCCCTGGCAGGGCGTCGAGCATGTTGCCGATGGTCAAAAGCGCTGCTTGTCGTGACATAGAAGTCGCTCCGTCTGGAAAATGTGAAGCACCTTATTTGCGGCTCAGCGTCCATCGCGCAAGGCCAGAGGCAGCACGAAACGCAGTTGGTCCGAGAAGTCGGAGGTGGCCGTGGCAGAATGCCGTGACCGCGCACGCAAACAACTCGGCGGTATCGCCGATGGCGCGCTCTGGAGAATGGCGACCTCGCTCTGGGTTGCGAGGCCACCAACAATAGTCTACCGGGTAGGGCGATACCGGACAAGCTCTCCGCGGCGGTGCGACAGTCGTCTTCGTGATTAGGCTGCCATGCGCGGCGCGCGGCGCCATGGTCGGCGCGATAACAAATAGCGAAGTAAGTTGCATCCATGCGGAAGATGCTCAACTAAAGATTGTTTCAGTGGTACGGCGTACTGCCGATTACGCTGATGATGCTACGAGTGGTTGGTCATCCTGGTCAGAGGGCAAATTGTGCCGACTCGAATTTTCACCACCCTTTTCACCACCCTAGCGCGCAGCAAAAAGGCCGCAAAAAGCGGCCTAAAATCACAAGACGAGATAGGGGGTGGAGAAATTAACTCGGCTCTTTTTTCTCCGCCCTCATCAGCGCATCGAACTGCTCACGCATCATAATCGAATGCCTCTGACGCTTCTGGGCGCGATATCGTTCAGCCGCCCTGAGCGTCTCTGTCGTGGGGTTTAGACGCCGGTATTCTTCCGGGTGCGCTTCCTTAAATCGCTGAATAATTGCGGACCTCTGGATGTCCTTCTGGTCGTCGCGGCATTTGTCGGCGAACTCGAGCAGCGGCTTTAACTCTTGCGTTCGACCCCGACTTCGTTTGCCATCGTTCTCGTTTTCGCCATCGTTGTTGAGATGATCGAGACCCAGTGGATCAAGATCGATCAGTCGCGACTTGCGAGACAGGATTTCGTCGGTGAGCACCACGGTACGCCAGTACTCGCGACGCAGGTTCGGTCCCCAACCATCTGTGTCAGGCAGCGTCGCTAAGCAATCGGCAACCTCCTCCCAATGGTCAAATAACTCGGGATTCGGCCACTCGCTAAACGGCGCTTTCGTGTCGAGTTGAAATTCGAGCCTGTCTATGTTCGCAGTTCGCTGCGGCGGTGGCCCAAC
This sequence comes from uncultured Planctomycetaceae bacterium, assembly GCA_964495375.1. Taxonomy (GTDB): domain Bacteria; phylum Planctomycetota; class Planctomycetia; order Pirellulales; family JAEUIK01; genus JAIESQ01. The sequence continues at coordinate 10,593 of CAZBWM010000010.1, forward strand.
TATCGCGCGAAGCCTCTCTGGCAAACGGTGCAGATACGTCCCGCACATCGCGGCGTGCCACGACGAATATGACGAGCCCCAAAAGTGTACCGTCTCCGCAGACGTCGCAATGAACAGCGGCCATGCTCCCGAATCAGGGTCAGGGTTAGGGAAAGGATCTGCCTCCCCATGAGTGTCTCCCGAGAACGCATAAGTTTCGATGAACTGCTTGAACACTTCCAGGTCGTCATCGGCCAACGCGCTGGGACGCAGTTTGCCGCGCACGGTCGCCGGGACGAGCATTCGAGGGTCAGTGATTCCCGAGATACGTCGTCGCAAGTACCTGAGTCGCACAGCGAAGTTCATCGCGCTGTCATGAATGCCGTAAACCTCACTGGCGACAGCTGACTGGTCGTCGTTGATTCGCAAGGTGGTGCCGCCACCAAACGACCAATATCCAGGCTCGGCCATTCAAAACTCCTCCGTGTTGAAGACGCCGGGCGACCGGCCGCCGAGGCCCCACGGAGGAGAGAGCCACGGCGGGCGATCTGGCACGGAGCTACCGTGCAAACCCGACAGCTTTAATTGTCCCCGATCGGCGCAATGGGGCAAGGACAGAATGAGCCACCGCCAACAAATGAGTGGCGACTACCCGCTCTGCTTCTCAGCCAGTCGCTTCCGCTGGCGCTGTCGCTTGTGGATGGCTTGCAGCGCGGCCGTCAACTAGGCTGTCTCGGAATCGAACGCGGCATTCTCGTCGACGCACAGAGCGCCCCGCTGACGGAGACGCTTGGTCGAGTTCCCGGCTAGCGACGCAGAAGCTTCGCGCGCCGCGCCGCGAAGATTGCGACTAGGGCGCCGAGCACCATGGCGAACGTGGATGGCTCAGGCACCGGTGTGAGTGTGATGTTGTCGACCCAGACTTGCGCTGCCGTACCACCTGTGAGCCTGCTGAAAGATGTGGACATGCTGATTGTCATGTCGAATTGGCCCGGCTGCAGCAACAGCGATCCAACACCACTAACCTTATAGGGCTCAGCGAACGGCTGGGGGCCGGGCGGTAGCGTCGGGCGCTCTAGCGATACACTTGTGCCGATCACCCAGGCACTCACCGAGTTGCCAAACCACGCCGCGTGATCTGGCAAATCCCACCAGCCCGCGTGCAGAACGGCTCGATAGTCGTACGTCAGCAGTGAGGGCACGAGCACATCGATTTGACGCGAAAGAGTAATCGCTCCCTCGGCGCTAGAGTGTACCTCAAGCTCCTTACCGCCACCGGGCGCGTCAGCAATGCCATGGCCGGCGAATAAGAGCCCCACAACTTCGGACCATCCTTCGGGTGTACCGCTCTCGAAGTCATTGATCACGATACTTGCGGCGCTGGCCGTGCCGGCGGATGAAAACACAACTAACGCAGCGACGATGATCTGGTTACGCATTGGCCTGCCTCCTGATTTTGGTGTGACGCGCAGCAGCACGCGGCTTGCTGCACGTGAGAATGGCGTTCAGACGAAGACGAGTCGATCAGCACCTAGCGGTGCTCAGGCTCGGATTGAACGCACTAGCGGCCCCTGGAATGATGGCTGTAGCGATCCATGCGACGGCGAGAGGTCGCCTCTACGCCTTCTTCAACCGCTTCCGCAGCAGGCCGAGCAGGCAGCAGCCGATGCCGGCCATGACGCCGGTGCTGGGCTCAGGGATCACGGCCACGCGGAAACCGATCTCGCTGTCCTCCCATATCGGGATGGCGGATCCCGTTCGGTATTGGGAATGAAAGACGGACGCGCCGCCGCTTCCCCACATACCTCCGCGCCAGAGCCGCCGATTCGAGTCAATCAAGGCCTCGATCCATTCAGAGACGTTGCCCGCTTGATCGCTAGTGCCGTAAAAGCTCTTGCTCAAGGCCCCTGCGCTGCCGACAGTCGTCAGGTTGCCATCTTGGCCGTTCCAGTCGGCTTCGGCTTTGTAGTTAACAACGTTCGCACCCGGGTTGAGGATATCTCCCACGGCGTTGGCAAATGCTACCTTCGGATTCCCGTTGCTGCGCGTCGGATAGATCCAGTAGTTGTCGCTGTCGCCCCCCTGTGCGGCCGGCTGATGGTAAGCCGACTTGTACCATTCGTTCTCGCTAGGCAGGAACCAGATCGCCCCAGGATTGCGCGTAATGTTATCGCCATTGCTCGGTGTTGGTGTAGCGCCCAGCAGCGTGTAGGCGCCGGTCTCTGTGTCGCCGGTGCCCTGACCATTGTGCAGCCAGTTAGCGAAGCGAAGCGCGTCGTACCAGCTCACATAGTTCACGGGTTTACTGCCCATGTTGGGCTTGGTCGCATAAGTGTAGCTGCCATTGACGCCACTGCGTGATATGCCGCCACGGGCGTTGGTGTCCATGTTCGTGTTGTACAGTTCCAGCGGATCGCTGGCGGCCGTGGAGTTCAAGAATTCGGCATACTGCGCGTTGGTGACTTCAGTGGCGCCGATGCGGTAGGCGTAGTTGACAGTACCGTAGCCGGTCAAGGGGTCGGGAGCATTGCCCAGGTTGCCGACTGGAACTGTGGAAATAGTGACAGCCAACGAAACTAGCGGCGCGCAGAATGACGCACCGAAGAGAAGAAACGGAAGCAAAACACGGCTCATTAGACAGAAACCCCCGACTGAGAAACCAAGTGGACAAACTGACCGAGCGGTCAAACGTCGCGTTTGGTGTTGTCAGTAGCGGCTTCTTTTAGCGAACCTGGCTGAGACGGCCCCGGAAGAATGCCCTTAGGGTAACCGGGAGCTAGCGCGGGTCAAGGGAAATCCGCGGTACAAGGCTTGATGTGCGTCGGGCGCATGAAAAACCCGGCGAGCGTCGGGGCAGGAAACACTCACCGGGCCTGTACCGCCCTTGTGGCCGGCACCAGGTGGCAGTTTCCGTCTGCTCATCACCCGAGGCGGCAGGCAGAGAAAGTCCGCGATTTATTCTTGACACCAGTATGGCTGTATTGTGAACTATGGAATCAATTCGAACTCGCAAGGGAAGTCTTGCCGCTGCTAACTCGCCTCGCGTCGTCGCTATCACACAGCATCGCACGCGGTGACGTCCAAAAAGGGGTCGCTCCTGAGTTGCTCTAGACGAGAGTCCATCTGACTTTCGCCCGCGAGTTCTTGAACTTGCGGACTGATGGTGCGTCAGTCTTGATGGCACCACCTCCGGCCTAGGCTCTGGCGTCCGGCCGCCACAGACGCTGCTCGACCCGCCTTGCTCCGCCACCACGTTCGCACTTCGAGGGATTAATGCAAACTTGTCGACAATTCGCCGTACTGGTCCTATTGCTACTTTTAAACGCTCGTGCAAATGGCCAAGACTGGTCAACCTATCAAGGCAATGCGGCACACACTGGCTACGCCGGAGGGACTTATGATCCCAATGACTTCAAGTTGCTTTGGACGAGGACGTATCCTCAAACCAATCTGAAATACGCGACGCGAATAGCTGCGGCGGATGGGAAGGTCTTTCTCGGCTTTTCAGTCTATTCGGGGACCGGTATCCAGGAATTGTACGGCTACGATGGATCGACTGGTGCCGAACTGTGGAGTGCTACGAGAAACGGTCAAGTTGGATCGACTTCACCCGCGTACGCTGAAGGCAAGGTCTATTGGGAAGTTGTAGGGGACAGCGGCAACTTGTACGGACTGGACGCGACAACAGGGCAAGAGCTTTTCCACACGGTCTTTTCATCGCAAGGCGTCTTTTATGGCGTTCCCACGCCATATGCCGGGCACCTATACGGTAACTCAGGCTACACCGGCGGAATGCGAGGGTTCGACGGGACAGTCGGCGGCATCGATTGGTTCCGAGAGCTGCCATTCCAGAACGGTTGGAGTCCTGCCGTCGACCAAAACTATGCCTACGTCTATATGTCTGGTGGCAGCGGAAGTCCCGGGCCGAGCGTCAGCACATTTTACGCACTAGACCGGCTCACCGGAGCAATTGCGTACACGATCTTGAACCCACAATCCAACTTTCCTGCGGGTAACTATCAGAATAGCAATCCACTATTAGGGTCACAGCACAACGCGTTTGCAATTGGCCAGGACCCCCCAGAAACCTTCGGCAATCCCCTGGTTCGGTTCAATTTGGATTCGCGAACCGTCTCATGGTCGCTCCCTGGGTTGTTCCAACCTGGCATGGCGCTCAACGACGAAATCCTGTATGTCGTTAATAATGGGATCCTCGAGGCACGGGACGAGCTTTCGGGAGGCTTCTTGTGGTCATGGGCATCGCCGAACGCTGGCCGCATTCAGTCGAATATCGCACTGACCGATTCGCACGCGTTCGTTTCAGACGCCGTGAACACATATGCCATTGACTTGGCCTCGCACCAGTCGACATGGTCCATGAAAATCGTGGGTTCAAATCTCGCGATCGCTGATCAGCGTCTTTACATCCAGGGTCCGGCACCCCGCTTCCCAAACACTGGTCACGTGGCCGCCATCAGTCTCGTTGTGCCAGAGCCCACAAGCATTGTGCTCGGGTTGTCCGGTGGGGTCGCACTTTGTGTAGTAGCGCGACGGGCACGGCGACAACGAGAGCGTCGCAGCATTCATACGAACTGTCGTTGATGTCGGCATGCGCCACCAAAAGCGCCACCTACTGCGAGCCACTCCCCGCAATCCTTCGAGCGAAACACGCTTATTAAGTCCCGTGTTTCGCAGCTATTCCACACATACTCAAATGGTGTTCACGCCTGTTCGTTGCAATCATAATCCGCGTGTCCGGGGTTCGAATCCCTGCGCCGCTACTTGCGACCGGCCGCGACAACTCGCGCCGGTTCGCGTCTAAGCCCCGTGCACCACGAGTTGGTTGGCCAACCGCTCGGCAGATTGCGAATCAGCCGCCGGGCCTGCCACGACGGCCACCGCAGGGTAAGGAACGGCCGAGAAATAACTTCCAGTTTTCTTAGCCCCCTCACCCTACCCTCTCCCGCGAGGGGCGAGGAGTAAGGGAGAAGTCACTTCTCGGCCGTTCCTAAGTCTTTCATTGGCTCCCTGAGCGGCCCGACTATGAACCGCTGGCTCAACCTACGCGCCATTGCGGCGGCACACACTTTGCATCGCTAGTGCAGCGATGCGACGACACGACAAGAAAGAAACGGCGCACGCCAAGGCCGCACTTGCCCGGCGGGCAAAGTTGGCGCATGCACTCGACGACTCGCCAGGCTGGCGTCGCCACAAGCGTGGGGCGGGCTTCCTCTACGTGGGTGTCGGCGGCAAACCGCTCCGTTCCGCGGCTGCCGTCGCGCGCATCAAAGCGCTGGCGATTCCGCCGGCCTGGACCGACGTCTGGATTTCTCCTCGCGCGAATTCTCACCTTCAGGCCACGGGACGCGATGCCCGCGGACGCAAGCAGTACCTTTATCATGCGCGTTGGGGCGCTCAGCGCGAACAGCGCAAGCTGGCCCGCATGCTGGCGTTCGGCAAGTCGCTACCGCGTATCCGCCAACTCGTCGCGCGCGACTTGCGCAGAGCCGGGCTGCCGATCGAGAAGGTGCTGGCGGCGGTCGTGCGGCTGATCGATCGCACGGGCGTGCGCGTCGGTAACGAGGAGTATGCGTCCGCGAACGGCTCATTTGGCTTGACCACGCTTCAAGACCGACATGCCGCGGTTCGTGGTCGTACGGTCCAGTTACGCTTCGCCGGCAAGAGTAATCGCTCGCACGACGTTCAGATCGATGATCCGCGGCTAGCGAGCATCGTGAGTCGTTGCCAACGACTCCCGGGCCGCGATCTTTTTCAATACCGAGACGCCGCCGGGCAAACGCACGACGTCAAGTCGCACCAGGTTAACGATTACCTTCGCTCGGCTAGCAACAACGACTTTACAGCGAAGGATTTCCGCACCTGGACCGGCACCACATTGGCGCTCCAATCGTTGATGGTGAGTGGCCCGGCCGAATCGAATGCCGACGCTAGACGCAACATCGTGCAAGCACTCGACGTCGTCGCCGAGCAGCTCGGCAATACACGAGCCGTTTGTCGAAAGAGTTATGTCGTCCCGGAGTTGCTGCGGGCCTATGCGAGCGGCAAACTGCCAGCGCGGGGGAAAAGCAATCGAGCCCGTCGAAATGTGCGAGCGAGCGAATTACGCGCGCTGGCGACGCTTGCCTGGCTCCATCGACATCCGGTGCGCGGAGCCGAACACAACCATCAGCGGCGCGTTTCGTAGCCATTGCCCGGGGCGCGCCGCGATCGGCTTTCCCAATCGGTGGCAACTCGACGAAGTGCGCTTCGCGAATGCTACGTCCCGCGGGATGAACCGACTGTGCGAAAAGCCGCTAACCTGTTCGGCAAGAGACCAGCAAACGTCTCTGATCGTTGCCATCACGCACGTGATTACAGCCCTGGCGCACTACGTCGTGATAAAAAAGGCCCTGGCACGCTTCGTGCACCGTTCGTGCGTCAACCGTCTCGGAGGCCGCGCGGCCGAATCGCGTTTCGGCTCCGTCGGTCGTCTTAACCTGGGGTGCAAACTACTAGCAGGAGAGCGTGTCATGGCACAAGCAACGGCAGTCCACGAACACATGCGCGTCGAAGGATCGTGCGGAAATCAATTGGGAGTGGTCGATCGCGTGGAAGGAGATTCGATCAAACTCACCAAGGACAGCAGCCCCGATGGGCACCATCACTTCATTCCATCGAGCTGGGTGCGCGAGGTCGACGGGGACACGGTCACTCTCGATCGCGATTGCGCTCAAGCGAAGCAAGGTTGGCGTTAGACGTCGATCGATCGTCGCGCCCCGTGGGACACAATCGGAAGCACGTGAAAGTGCGGCGAGCAGCGGTTTTGGTTGCTGCTCGCCGCATTTGTGTGCGCCCACGGCTTAAGAATTTGTCGGCACCAACTCAGCGATCGAAACGATAGATGCTGGCGTCGGAGTTCGGGCGACCGACGATGTCGTCCGCGATCAGCCTGGCGGCAATCACGCTCATCGTGATGCCGTTGCCGCCATAACCTACCGCGAAGTAGGCATTGGGCCAATCGGGCGGACTTCCAATGTAGGCCAGTCCATCTTTGGTTTCGCCGAATGTGCCCGCCCAGGCGTAGGCGACTTCCAGCGGTGTATCAGCAAACAACTTCGCAAAGCGGCGCACGAGCTTGGTGCTTTTCCGCTCGACCAGCCGATCGCGCCGGTGGTCGCTGGCGAACGACGTGTCTAGTCCGCCTATGATGACGCGATCGTCGGTCGTGGTGCGCAGGTAAAGGTAGGGGCGGGCGGTTTCCCAGATCAGGCAGCGGCCAGGCCAGCGAGGAAACGGGTCGAGCGGTTCGCTCACCAGAGCATACGTACTGTGCAAGGTACCAATGTTCTGCCGCAAGTATTGCTGAGATTCGTAGCCGGTTGCGAAGACGACGCGCGCCGCGGCCACCGTTGCATCGCGGTCGGTATGAATCGTCACTTGCTCTGACGCGCGATCGATCTTGGTGACCGTCGTACGATCGAAGATTCGCACTCCGCGCTGCGCAGCCCGTTCGAGCAACCGGTGCGTGAAGCGGAAGGCATCAATCTCGGCGTCTCCTCGCGACAGGATGGCAGCCGGGGCCGAAAACGGAAAGCGCTCGGCAATCGCTGCTGGTCCGAGCAATTCGCACGCAAAGCCCACGCGGCGCCGGCATTCGCACTCCGCTTGTAGCCGGGCCGCGTGTGCCGCCCGGCTTGCCAGATACAGCCCATCGCGGCGGATGAATCCACAATCGTCCGGCAATTCGCCGGCAAGTTGCTCAACGCGATCGATCGCATCGAGCCCCAGGCGATAGGCGCGCACGGCATTGGCCTCGCCCACCTTGTCGATTAACGGGATCAGCTCGGTATCGATTTCGTATTGCAGCAGAGCGGTGCTGGCAGCAGTGCTGCCGGTGGCCACATCTCGCTTGTCGAGCAAGACGACGTCAAGCCCCTCTTGGTTAAGCTCGACTGCGATCAGCGCCCCGGTGATACCGCCGCCGATGATCGCCACGTCGCACCGCGTACTTTCGCGCAACGGGGGATAGCTGGCGATGAGGCCATTTTTGACAACCCAAAACGGATGCCCAGAACGGAGGTCCATACGGTCCTTGCAGCGACTGTCCAAATAAGCAATTGGCGGTTGAGCGTCGAAGTCGTCGACCAGCGAGGATGAGGGCGGAGCCGAGAATCGGCGAGGCTCTCGCAGTTCACGCGCGGCGTCTGGTGCGCGTTCGCGCGCCGGTCGTGCCGCGGCGCTTGCTAGCCGCGGCCTTCGTCGTGCGCGGCCCCTTGTGACGTGCTTCGGCGACGCTCTTTTTCAAGGCATCCATCAGATTGATCACCGGCGACTCGTCCTCGGCCGGGGCCGCCACGACTTCGCGCCCCTCGACCTTGGCCTCGATGATCTCGGTCAGTTTCTCGGTGTAATCGTCGCGGTACTTGCTCCAATCGAACTTGTCGGTGGCAATCTCGCGAACCAACGTGCGGGCGAGCCGCAACTCCTGCGCGCCGAGCGATACCGCGGGCACCTCAGCGGCGAACGACTCACTCGACTTGAGCTGGCTCGCGAAGCGGAGCATCGACATCGTCAGGAGGTTTTCTTCCGGCCTCAGCAATACGAGCTCTTCACGCCCGGAAAAGGCCACTTGCCCGATCCCGTAGCGACCCTCGTGTCGCATGGCCGCCAACAGCAGTGCGTAGGGTTTTTGTCCCACCGGGCCGTCGGGGGCGAGTGCGTAGCTGCGTCCGTCGAGCCAGAGAGGGTCGATCGCCTCGGGCTTGACGAATCGCTCGATCGCCACGGCCTTTTCTTCCGGCGTGCGGGCCCGCTCGAGGTCGTCGCGATCGACGACGACATATTTTCCCTTAGCGTACTCGTAGCCGGTGACGATCTCGTCGTTGGCAACTTCACCGTGCTCAGGGCAAGTCTTCTGGTAGCGAATCCGCCGATGGCACGTCGCGTGAAGCTGATTCAAGTGAACGCGTCCCTCGCCACTTTGCACAAGGTTGAACGCCTTGACCGGCACGGAAACGAGACTCAGCCGCAAGAAACCGCGCCAACTCGATCGCATCGCCATGTTGCAACTCCGCGCGGGCCGAGCGATGAGCGGCGGCTCGTCGAGAATTCGACGCCCGTGCACATCGGCGGCCACTGCTAGCACCCCATGCTAGCAATTCTAGGTCCAACCCTGACGATCCGCGGCAAGTTTGCGATCTGTTCCGACTGAGGGGGCGAACACAGGGGATTTCACTCGCATCAACCGACTGCCGCGTAGACGCTTGTTCAGCGGCCGACACGCGATCTAACAGTCTTAGGAGCAAGCGTTTGATGGTCGGCCAGCGATCACTCTGACAGCCAATCGGCCGGACTCATCCGAGACAACCAGACGATCAGAGGCCGTTAGTGCTTGAGCTGCTTCAGCATGGCGGCGGTAATCGACTGCTTCGTCTGGGGCAGATCGGCCCAAGGATCGGGCCGGAGCTTCTTAAGACGCGTCGGGACATTGCGAATCGTGAAATGATCGGACGTCAGCCGAGGGCCTAACTCGTCCCAAGCGATCGGCACGCTGACCGTGGGAACTCCCTTCGCGCGAGTGGAGTACGCGGCCATCGCCGTGGCGCCGCGACCATTGCGCAAGTAGTCGATGAAAATCTTCCCCTTGCGAGCCGCCTTGCTGGCCGTGGCGAGATAGCGATCCGGGGCCGCCTTGACCATCACATCGGCAACCGCTCGGCAAAACGCCTTGGCGTCGTCCCAGTCTGTTCGCGGCCGAATCGGCACCACCAGGTGCAACCCTTTGCCGCCGGTCGTCTTGAGAAAGGAAACCAGGCCAAGCTCTTCCAAAACCGCACGCAGCTCGCGCGCCGCCGCGACCACCACCGGCCAGGCGACGCTGGGGTCGGGATCGAGATCGAACACCAACCGGTCGGGCTTTTCGAGATGCTGGGTCGTCGAACCCCAGGCGTGGATTTCGAGTACTCCCATTTGCACCAGCGCGATCAGGCCGGCCAGATCATCGATCGCCAGATGAAACTCCGACGAAGCCGTTTCTGAGACATTGACCTGACGGAGATGCGGAGACACCCCTTCGCCGGGATGCTTTTGAAAGAAGCAAGGCTTGCCGTGGCCGCCCGGGCAACGCACCAGCGCCAACGGCCGCCCGGCCACCTGCGGCAGCAGCCAATCGGCGACCTGCTCGTAGTAGTGCGCCAGGTCGAGCTTCGTGACGCCGTCCTGGGGATAGAGCACTTTGTCGGGATGCGAGAGCCGCACGCCCGCCACTTCGATATCGTCGGCTGCCTTGCGACGCGCGGTCGACTTGATGGGGGAATCGCTGGCGCCGGGACCTTTCTTCTTGGGACGACTGCTCTTGCTATTGGCCTTCACCGGCTTGGCGCGTGCCATCGTTTTGACCTCGCTCGATGAAAGGGGAACATCCCGGACAACTTCGCGGGCCGACTTGTCTTCGCGCAAGCCTTGAAACGAGGGATGCCGCAGCAGGCCCTCGTCGGTCCAGTTCGAGAATTCGACCTCAGCGACGAGGCGCGGCTCAACCCAGGTGACCCCGCGCGCCGGGCCGGTGCTGCCCGTCAAATTGTGAAACGGGGATTTCGCACGCACCAGCTTCGAAAGCGTCTTGTGCAGCGAGGCGAGCGTTTGGTCGTTGAAGCCAGTCCCCACACGGCCGGCGTAGATGAGTTGCCCGTCGACGTCGTGATAGCCGAGTAGCAGAGCCCCAAAGTGGCTCCGCGAGCCGGTCGGCGGCGTGAAACCGCCGATGACAAATTCCTCGCGCCGCGAGCATTTCACTTTCAACCAATCGAGGCCGCGCCCGGGCCGGTAGGGCCGCCCGCGCCGCTTGCAAATGATCCCTTCGAGGTGCAGGCGGCAGGCCTGCTTGAAAACCTCGGCGCCATTGCCTGCCAGATGCTCGCTAAGTCGAATTGACTTGGACGTCGCACCCGCCAGCACCTTGCTGAGAAGCTCTTTGCGCCCTTCCAAAGGCACGCTGGTCACGTTGAAGCCGTCGACGTGCAGGAGATCGAACACGTAATAGACGAGCTTCGCAGTGCGGCCCGTTTGGAAGACATTCTGTAGCGCCTGAAAGCTGGTCGTACCGTCGGCTGCCAGGGCCACGACTTCGCCATCGAGCAGGGCCTGTTCGACGGGGAGACGAGCGACCATTTCCGCAAGCTCGGGGAACTTCTTTGTCCAGTCGTGCCCATTGCGGCTGATGAAGCGAGCTCGGCCCTTGTCGATGCGGCACAGCATCCGATAGCCGTCGAACTTGATTTCGTAAAGCCAGTCGTCCCCCTCAGGCGCTTGCTTCGCGAGCGTCGCCAGTTCAACCTGCTGCGTTGCGGGAAGCCGCCCGGGTACGGCGCCCGAGCGTTCGGAAAGCGTTCGGATGCCACGCTCGTTGTCAGTGGATTTCTTGTGGGCCAATTTGTCGACGCGCGGCTTGGTGCGCTTTGCGGCTGGCCGCTTCTTTTCACCAGCGGGCCCCCACACGCGGTCGGCTTGCTCGGCGATCTCGTCCATGTCGCGCCCCGTCGAAACACTCAAGGGCAGTTTGTCGGTGATCGACTTGCCGGTCTTGGCCTCGTCGTCGCGCTCCTTGAACAGGAACCAGGCGCGCTCGTCGGGCGCGGCTTTTCCCCCTTTGCGAACCAGCATCCACGCACCGCGCAATTTCTCACCATGCAGCACAAACTTCAGACGCCCGGCCTTGAGCCCTGCTGCGGCGTCCCCCACGGGTTCCCAAGTCCCTTGGTCCCAGAGTAGGACCGTGCCGCCGCCATACTCGCCTTTGGGGATCACCCCCTCGAAGTCGCCGTACTCCAGCGGATGATCTTCGACCTGCATGGCCAGTCGCTTGACTGCGGGGTCGAGATCGGGCCCCTTGGGGACCGCCCAGCTTTTCAGCACGCCCGCGAGCTCCAGACGAAAGTCGTAGTGCAGGTGCGAGGCGGCGTGCTTCTGCACGACAAACGAAAGCTGCGCACTGCGCCGCGCCCGCTTGCCGCGCGGCTCGGGCGTGCGGCGAAAATCACGCTTTCGGCGGTATTCGGCCAGGGGCAACGTCTTTCTCCCGAGCTACGCCTGCGAGTGGTCAAACATTTTTGCTGCTCAAGCCATTCGTCAGGGCGAAACAGCGATACTCAATGCAGCAAATCCCATACCCGGCGTGCGGATATCCTTGGCTGCCAGTTTGCAGACGCTCCGCCACATAACTAGGCTAGCACCGTCGCTGGCCGTCGCACCGGACTACCTGCCGGTTGCCTTGCAACTTGTGAGCCTACATCCATGTCACGCGTCTGTATCTACCGTTCGCACGCCCGACCGCTGGCCGCGCTCCTCGTGTTGGCTCTCTTGGCGCCAGCCGCTCAAGGGCAGGCGACCGCCAACAAGCCCGATGGCGCGGAGGTTAACCAGGCTTACATCCGTGAGCACTACACAAAATACGAGTACCGCATCACCATGCGCGACGGCGTCAAGCTGTTCACCGCCGTCTACGCTCCCAAGGATACGTCGACCGCTTATCCGATTCTGCTGACGCGCACCCCGTACAACGTCAAGCCGTACGGGGTCGATCAGTATCCGGCGCCGCGCGGCCCGATGGCGAACTACGCGAAAGAGAAGTTCATCTTCGTGCTGCAAGACGTTCGTGGGCGGTTCGGTTCGGAGGGGCAGTTCAGTCACCTGCGTCCGCACATCGCCAACAAGACCGGCCCGCGCGACATCGACGAGAGCACCGATTGCTTCGACACCATCGACTGGCTCGTGAAGCACATCCCCAACAACAACGGCCGCGTGGGGATGATGGGCATCTCCTATCCGGGGTTCTACACGTCGGCCGGCATGATCGATTCTCACCCGGCGCTCAAGTGTGCGTCGCCGCAGGCGCCGGTGGCCGATTGGTTCATCGGCGACGACTTTCACCATAACGGTGCGTTCTACTTGCCGCACGCGTTTCACTGGCTGTCGTTCTTCGGTCAGACGCTCGAAGAACCAACTCGCGAACCTTACAAGCCCTTCGATTACCGCACGCCCGACGGCTACGAGTTCTATTTGAAGCTCGGCCCCTTGGCGAATGTCGAGAAGGAGCATTTCAAAGGGAAGATCACCTTCTGGAAAGAGCTGATGGAGCACGGTACCTACGACGACTTCTGGAAAGCGCGGAACATCCGCCCTCACCTGAAGAACATCAAAGCGGCCGTGCTCAATGTCGGCGGCTGGTTCGATGCCGAGGACCTGTTCGGCACGCTGCAAACGTATGCCGAGGTTGAGCGGCAGAACCCCGGCATCGTGAACGCCCTGGTAATGGGCCCCTGGGCGCACGGAGCCTGGTCCTCAGGCCCGGCCGATCATTTGGGCAACGTCAACTTCGCGGCCAAGACCGGTGAATACTATCGCGAGCAGATCGAGTTGCCGTTCTTGAAGAAGTTTCTCAAGGAGGACGAAAAGGCGGACCTGCCCGAAGCGCACGTCTTCGAGACAGGCACCAACCAGTGGCGCAAGTACGATACCTGGCCGCCGAAGAACACCAAGGAACTCACCTTGCACTTGCATCCCGGTGGGCGGCTGGCGCTGGAGCCCCCCCAGGGCGGGGCCGACGCCTTCGACGAGTACGTCAGCGACCCGGCCAAGCCGGTGCCATGCATTCCGAACATTGCGGTCGGCATGTCGCGCGAGCACATGCTCGACGATCAGCGGTTCGCCTCCTCGCGCACCGATGTGCTCGTGTATCAGTCCGACGTGCTGGAAGAGGACGTGACCATCGCCGGGCCAATCTCGGTGCAACTGCAAGTTTCGACCACCGGCACCGATTCCGACTGGGTCGTCAAGTTGATCGACGTCTACTCGGGCGATTTCCCCAACCCCGATCCCAATCCGGCCGGCATCCAGATGGGTGGCTACCAGCAACTTGTCCGCGGCGAAGCCATGCGCGGCAAGTTCCGCAACAGCTTCGAGCAGCCCGAGCCGTTCGAGCTGGGCCAGCCGACCACCATCAAGTACGTCATGCCCGACGTGTATCACGCGTTTCGCCGCGGCCATCGCATCATGATTCACGTGCAGAGTAGCTGGTTCCCGCTGGTCGATCGCAACCCGCAGAAGTTTTGCGACATCTACCACGCCAGCGAAGCGGACTTTCAGCGCGCGACGCAGCGCATCTATCACTCGGCGGAGAATGGCTCTAAAATTCGCGTGCTGGTGCTGACACCGTAGTTCGGTTGCGTCTGACGTTTTATCGCTGGCTGCCCATGCGCCCGCCAGTTTGCTAGACTCGCGGTCGCAACCCTTCTCTGGCAGCGAGCGACCGCATGGGCCTGTACGCGAACCGCATCTTTCCGTGGATCATCGACCAGGTGATGGGGCGCGAAGTCCTCGTCGAAGAGCGCCGCAAGGTGCTCGCCGACGCCCGCGGCCGCGTGCTCGAAATTGGTTTCGGCACCGGACTGAACTTGCCGCACTATCCCGCGGGAGTCGAGCGGCTCACGATCATCGACCCCAACATCGGCATGCATCGCCGGGCCGCGCCGCGCATCGCCGCCTCGCCGCTGGAGATCGAAGCGATCCCGCTGGGGGCCGATGGTCAGTTGCCGCTGGCTGACAATTCGTTCGACTTTGCGGTCAGCACCTGGACGATGTGCAGCATCGTCGACATCGCGCGAGCGCTCAGGGAAATTCACCGCGTGCTGCGGCCCGGCGGGCGGTTGCTGTTCATCGAGCATGGCTTGTCGCCAGACGCAAGTGTCGCGCGCTGGCAAAACCGCCTCAACGGCATCAATAAGCGCATCGGCGATGGCTGCCATCTGAACCGTAACATCGCCGCTCTGGTCGCGGCGTCTCCCTTGCGGATGACGGCCTGCGATGAGTTCTGCATGGCGAGCACGCCGCGAATCGCTGCCTGGACCTACCGCGGATCAGGCGAAAAGACGCTTTGAGAGCGCGCCACGAATCCGCGGCGCAGGATTTGTTCATTGCGCTCGAAGATCGAAGCACGCAGCCTCGGCGCCGTTGCGCACGTAGAGCCGACCGTGGGCGAAGGCCGGGTGATTCCACGTCTTGCCAGTAATTGCCTGGATGCGGCCCAATTCGCGATGTCGTGCCGGATCGGCGGCCAGCAAGACCAGCTCCCCCGTCTCGGTCAGCACCACGAGCAGCCCTTGATCGGCGAAAAGCAACACCTGCCCGAAGCCGTAGCGGCCTTGCTTCCAGGCGCGCTTTCCCGTGGCCGCGTCGAGGCAAGCGAAGATATTCTGATCGAAGCCGAACAAATGCCCGTCGTGGGAAACAAAGTCGTTGTACGACGGCTTGAACTGCCTGGTCGACCAGCGCTCGGCGACCGACCAGGCATCGGCGGATTGCGATAAATCGACGCGGGCGACACCGACACCATCGCCCAGCGGCACAATGACGCTTGACTCGTCGATCACCTGCGGCTGCACCATCGACGGACCATCCCAGCCGCTGGACGTCGTGCTCCACAAGGTCGACCCAGTGCCGGGTGCCAGAGCCAAGAGCGCCTTATCAGTGGCGAACAGCACGCAGGGCTGGCCATGCAACGTGGCAGGAGACGCCGAAGCGAAGTTCATGTCAGCGCCGGGGACGTGCCAACGCGGCTCGCCGGTCGTGGCATCGTAAGCGACCAGGCCGCGCCCTTCGCTGCCGCCGGCGTAGACGATCACTTGCCCATCGACCACGAGCGGAGACGACGCGAAGCCCCAGATCGGGAGCGCCGCGCCGATCTCCTCCATCAAGTCGCGGTGCCAAAGGCATTTTCCGTCCGCGGCATCCAGGCAGTTCAGCGTTGCCTTGGCTCCGTAGGTGTAGAGTCGCCCGTCGGCAACGGTTGGCGTTGCGCGGGGGCCGGGGCCAGCCACGATTTCGTTGAACCGCGTGGCGTCGTTATGCCGCCAGATCTCGCGTCCGGTATCGGCGTCGTAGCAGACAACTGCTTCCTGTTCGCCCCGTTGTTCCTGGGTGAAGAGCCGCTTGCCGGCAACCGCGAACGACGACCAGCCGGGGCCGATCGGAATTCGCCAAACCTGGCGAGGTGGCGCCGCGGTCCAATCGGCGGAGATTGTCGCGCCCGTCACACGGCTGTCGCGATTCGGTCCGCGAAAACCGGGCCAATCGCCGGGCGCGAGTTGGATCGGCTCCGCGAGTGCGGCGGTCGGCTCAGTCGGTTGTCCCTCGTCGCCATGTGCAGCGGTCAGGCGGTCTTCCGTCGTCGGTCGCCAGCGCCAGGCGAACTCAGGCCAATAGCTGCCGTCGAAGCCGTCGAGCCGCACCAGCGGGAACCAGCTCCAGCCCAACAGCACCAAGGCCGCAGTCGTTCGCGCACGGCGCCGCGCAGGCCACGCCCGCCCGAGCCAGCTCCCAACGGTCACCAGCAACATGGCCAGCGGCATCCCGTAGATCCAGAGCGGCACCCCCATCGAGCGATGATCGACAACAATTGCCGCGATCAGCCCGGCTGCGCCCACGGCGGCCACGGTGAGCCGTTCTCGCCAGCCGGCCCGGTTCAGAGCGAACCACCAGATGGCAAAGCACACGACGCACACCAGCGGCGCCAGCATCATGACGAGGAAGCGCGTGCGATTGTCGATTTCGGCCGTGACCGTAATCACCAGCGCCACGGCCTGGGCGACGAGAAGCGGAATCGCCGGCCAAATTCGCAGTGGCGCACCAGGCAAGTCGTTGGGTGTTCCGCTGGTAGAGCCACTTTCGCTCGCCATAAACCGCCTGAACGCAAGAGTTTGCCGGCACGGACCACGATGAACCGGGTCGCGGTTCACCGCGTATTGTAGCGGGGAAGTCAAGTCACCAAGGGGAGACAACCGAACTACTTCCGCAGCCGCGCAGTTAGTCGGCCGCGCGGGCCCGCCATGCTGGGTACTCTTCACCAAGCAACTTCTGGGGCCAGATGCCATACCATGGCGTGCCGGTGCGCCGCTCGCGCTCGATCTCGGCCAGCGAGTACCGCTTCACGGCATCCCGACCGGCAAAAATGGGTCGATCGCTGCCGATCTCGTAATGTCGCGCCCAGATTGCGGGGGCTGCCTCATCGTAGACAACTACCACGTCAAAGTCCGCGCGATGGCGCTGGAATTCGACCGCCGTCGCTGCGACCTTCTCGACGCGGATGCTCGAGAGTTTGACGACCTGCAACCACGCGGCCGCGCTGTCGACCGCCGTGCGAATCCGCGAGCCCGGGCTTTCGACGCGCATCAGGAACCGCGCGATTTCGGTGGTCTCCTGCGGGCAGATCGATGCCAACTCAAACGTGCGCGCGCTTTCCGCCGCGAAGGTTTGCGGATCGTGCTGCTGGCACCAGCCGGTGAGTCGATCCCCCTTGCGAATCTGGCAGTTCAAGATGCACTCGATACCGCGCTCGACGGCGCGGGCGGCGCGCTGCCGGTGATCAGCATCTAGCCATGTCCAATGCGGCTCGCCGTCCGCGGCGTCTTTCAACACGTTGAGAATGCCGATCATGACGCCATCGTTGAACGTGATATGGGCCGCGTATCCGCCCGAGTTCGGCACGCGCTGCGGAAAGCCCCCGCACTCGAGCTGCGTGGAGAGCATGTAGTCGAGTCCTCGCACGCAGGCGTCTCGCCACGCGTCGCGCCCCACCGCGCGGTCGCGCAAATGTGCCGCGCGGGCCAGATAGTCAACTTGCGAATGGATGTTGTCGTTGTCAAACGAAGTATCGGTTCGCGCGGTCGTGGCCCGCACGGCCGCCTTTTGTTCGTCGGTCAGCACCGCCAGCATGTCGTAGTCTTTGGGCCAGCCGCCGTTGTCGCGTTGAAACAACAGGATGTTCGCCGCGATCTCATCCACCTGCGTCGGCGCATAACTCGGCTGATTGGGGAGGGCCTGAATCACGCGGCTATCGTCGCGGATGCGCCGCCAATGGTGGGCGCCGCTATGAAAGCCTGAGGGGTCGATCGAGCCCTGCGGATCGCGGTCGACGGCCGCGGACTTCCGGCGAATCAGCACGACCCAATCGGCATCCCCGTCACTCGGCGGAGCGCCCAACTCGTGCCGCGCGCCGCCAGTCACGGGAGTTACCTCGCCGACAAACTCGCCACTGCGCGGGTTGAACCAGCGCTGCTCGGCCGGCCCCCGCAATTCGGTCAGGTCGAGTGTTCCACTCGGCGACCCCACGGGCAGATAAACCGCGTACACTTCTCCCCGCTTGGCAAAAACCTGCGGCGGCAGGTCGACCGTGCGACCGCGCCCGATGCCGACCGGTAGCGCGGCCCCCCCCGCGGCCAGCCCGTCGGCGGGCTCCATTTCCCAGAACGGCAAATTCTCCTCCAGGAAGCGGCGCGCGTACCAGGTATAGCGCCAGAGAGCCTCACGCTCGGGCGTTTTGAAGCTGTCGGTTTTCAGCAGGTCGTCGAGAATGAACTCGATCATGCCCCCCGAGAAGTAGGTGGGCCACAGCTTTTCGCGGCGCTGCCCCTGGGCGTCATCGACCGGAATATGCGATGCCCGTTGACCGCGGTCGAGTGTGAATTCGTCCAAGCTCACCGGCAGAGGTCGGCCCGCTTGCTGCGTCGCGGCCCGCATCGCCTCGGTCACTTCGTGGATCGGCTTCTGGTTCAACTGGATCGAAGTCATGGCGAAGCGGTCGTCGCCGAATGTGAAGCGCAGCGCCTCGACGGGGTCACCGGCGCTATGGACGGTGATCGGATGGTCATACGGATCGACCGCCCGCACGTAGTCGGCGAAGGCTCGCACCCGTTCGGCGCCAAAATCAAAGTTGAGATTGTACTCCTCGCACAGGTTCCATTGCATGGCCAGATGATGGCCGAACCGCGCGATTAACTCTCGATAATAGAGCTTGCGCTCGGGCCCCAGCTCGCCATTGTCGAGCTCCCGTTTGTTAGCATCCTCGGCTTCGTTGAACACGACGTGCAAGAAGAGCCCTTGCCGCTGCGCGTGGTCAAAGACGATTGCCCACTGACGCAGCTTGCCGATATCGAAGTGCAGATTGTCGTTCTTCGGGCTGCCACGCGGATCGATCGGCTGCGACTCGCTCGTCGACCAGGGCCAGACATCGCGGCCGTCGCCGCCGACATTCATCGTCAAGAAGTAGATGCTGTTGACGTGCTGCGCGGACAGGTAATTGAGCGCGCCGATGATCGCGCGTCCGCGGCCATTGCCCCAGTCGGGGTCCCCCTCGCACCAGTCGGCCAGGTGCGCTTCGTACTTGTGATGCCCCGGCGTGCGATCGAAGCCGGCGTAGCCCAAGAAGTTTTCCGGCTCGTCGGTGCCACCACGAAGAAAGTAACTGCCGTCGGCGAACTTGAGATAGAATCGGCCATCGTAGGCGAGCCGCCCACGCTTCAAGAAACCGGGTGCCTGCGGATCGCGCGGCGCCACCTCGAACGAGCCTGCGGCGGCAAACTCGGCGAGCGGCTCGCCGGCATCGGCTTCGAGTTGCACTGCCACGCCGGCACCGCGGCGAAACTCCGCCGCGTACGTCCAATTACCAGGCGCGTCGGGCGAGAAGCGCGCACGCCAGACTGACCCGCTCGGGCCACCTTGGCCGTCGCCGTCGAAGAATCCCGGAACTTCGTAGCGCTGGCCAGAGGGCCCCGTGAAAACCACCTGAAGCTTGAGATCGAGAAACGGGTTCGGCGAAGAATCGGTTTCCGTGGCGGCTGGCCCTCGGAATGTGAGCGTCAAGGGGTGCCAGACCATGGGCTGGCCTTCGATGGCAACGTCTGGAGCCGCGCAAACCGCGGCCAGCAAACACGATGCGAGAGCGGTTCCAATCACGCCGCAGTTATCCTTTCTGAGAATCGTCGCGCCGCCGTCCGGGTGTCGCACATCATACCCTTGGCGTCGATGCGATTCGAATCGCTGACCATCGGGGGGGAACGCAAAGTCTGGCCAAGCAGTTCGCTCGCGCGAGTTCCGTAACGGTTGGATCTTGGAACGTCGACGGTAGTCGCGCGCTCATGCGAGTGGAAGCCACTCGCGGCAGGGGTGTGACAACTGTATGTCATAGCGCGCCGAACTTGCCCCGCAATCGTGTTGCTTCCGCGCGCGGCGACGTTAGATTCAGCCCGGCATCGTCAAGCCGGCGAGTCCCGACTTGCCATTTCCATCGCTCGCGGCTGACGAACGAGAAGCACGACCACTGGGTTGATGCGGGGGCGAGTTGATGAGCAGCGCGCTATTGTTGGACGAGGAACTTCCCGAGCGGCTTCTGCCCGCCGAGCCGGGACCGGTTTCGCCCGACGATCTCAAAACCCTCTGGCGGTTATTCGTCGCCATCGCGACAGCCTGGGGCGGCCACCGGCACGAGTCGAATGGGCAAGTGCTTGAGCGCAACGGCTCCAATGGGCATGGCCCGCCCGATCCACTCGCGCTGCGCAGCCAGTGGCTCGAATTCATCGAAGTGCGCACGCGTACCGCGCCCAGCTACGGCGGGGAGTACCGTAGCGCCGTGCTCGTGCTTGAGGAGTTGAGCCGCGTGCATGGTTCTGCCATCTGGGACGAGCTTCTGTTTGGAACGAGCCGAAGCGCGCCCCCCACGTCGCGATTGGGCCACCTGCGGCGCTACGTGGTCGAAGAATTCATCAAAGTCTGGCTGGCAGTGGGAGGATTCAAAGCATTCGGCGCCGGCAACTTTAACGGCTACGTCAGCGGCTCGCGCTTCGCCGTGAAAGCTCCGTATCGACTGCTGTTGAAATAGCAGGCCGGCACCAAGCGGTTGCATGGAACGTTTTGCACGGGGCAATGCGTCATGGAATTTCAAACGATTATCATCGGCTCGGGCGTGGCTGCCGCCGCCGTGGCGACCAGGCTGCTTGCCGCCGATGCCAGACATCGCCTGCTGCTATTGGAAGCCGGGCCACGCGTCCCCTCGAAAGACCGCCGCTTGTGGTGGGACTTCCACCTCAGCGGGCGTTCGGCCTACGAGCATTGCCACGATTTACCACTGCCGACTGCGTCAAGCGGCCCCACCGAGAACGAATCGACTGGCCCCACCGAGTGGACTTTTCGCGAATCGCGGATGATGGGGCTCGGCGGCTCGACCTATCACTGGGGGGGCTGGGGGCTGCGTTTCAAAGCCGAAGATTTCGAACTGCGTTCGCGTACCGGCCGCGGCGCCGATTGGCCGATCACCTACGACGACCTCGAACCCTACTACTGCGAGGCGGAAAGCCTCCTGGGCATCGGCGGCGAAGATCCGCACGGCTGGCACCGTCGCTCGCAAGACTATCCGTTGCCCCCGTTCGCGCACACGGCAGCCGACGGCCCCATGATCGACGCTTTCGACAAGCTGGGGATTGCCTACGCCTCGATGCCGATGGCCCGGTTCCGCAAGTGCATGACGACAGGCACGTGCAAGTACTGCCCGTTCGGCGCCCGGTTTGTCGCATCCTACTTGCTTGACGACCTGATCGAGTCGGGGCGCTATCCTCAACTGGAAATCCGCGCCCGGCATGTTGTCTCCGAGCTGATCTTCGATCGCAAAAGCCGGGTGATCGGCGTGCAGGTGTTAAACACCGAAACAGGCGCCACGCACTCGATCTACGGCGAGCGGTTCCTGATTTGTGCCGGCTCCTACGAATCGGCCAAGCTGCTGCTGCGCACGCGCAATGCCTTCTGGCCCGCGGGCGCAGGCAACGACACCGGGCTGGTCGGGCGTCACATCATTTCGCATCCGTTCCTGTTCGTGCAAGGCATGTCAAAGTCGAATCCGCAGCGGCTGCAGCAGGAGCTCGATTTTCCCACGCTGATGTCGCGGCAGTTCGATACGCCGAATGAACAATTGGGGGGCAAGCTGTTTCTGTTTCGCGATCGCAGCAAGCCCAAGATCGACCTGGCCCAACGCATGATCGAGGGGCGCTCGCGCGGCGAGATCGAAGCGGAGCTTCTCGGACCTACGCTGTGGGAATTGCAGGGTTTCATGGAAGAATTCGCCAATCCCGACAATCGCATCGAGCTGGGGCACGGGCTCAATCGGCTTGGTCTGCCGCAAACACGCATTCACTTTGCCCGCGCCGAGGGCTTTGAGCAAACCTCGCTCGAGCGGCTGCGGGTCATGCAAGAAGTAATTCGCGCGATGGGTTTGGAAACAGGTAAGCAGGGCGTCCAACCACAACGTGGCGACCACGCCGCGTCGACCTGCCGTATGTCTCGCGCGCCGGCCGATGGCGTGGTCGACGAGCAACTCCGGGTTCACGACACCGACAATCTTTATGTTTGTTCCAATGCCGTATTCCCGTCAGGTGCTGCCGTGAACCCCACGCTGACGGTCACCGCCTTGTCGTTGCGATTGGGAGAGCATCTCGCGCGGTAGCAATTCACACCTTCGCTGAAGACCCCAACCTACGATCACCCAAAAACTCGGGCAGCCATGTCGATCGTCGAACTGATGCATCCGGGCGCGACCAGGGACCTTTCCTGGTTGCACGAAGCGCTCCAAGCTGCCGTGGAATTGGAGTTCTTCACGTTGCCGCCGTATCTGACAGCGATGTGGTCGATCAAGGACCAGCAGCACGCCGCGGCCGCCACGATTCGCGCGGTAGTCGAAGAGGAGATGACGCACATGGCGCTGGCCGCGAATCTGCTGGCCGGCATTGGCGGAGTGCCGCGCGTCAACCGGTCGCCGGCCATCCCCGAGTACCCGCGCCCCATGCCCGGCGGGGTCAAGCCACAACTGGTCGTCGGCTTACAAGGGCTGACCAAGGATCTGGTTCGGGTGTTCATGCTGATCGAAGAGCCGGCCGAGCCTCTCCTATTTCCCGAGGCATTCGGGGCGCGCGGCGAGACTTTCCCTAGGATTGGCGCCTTCTACGACGCCGTGCAGGAGACGTTCCATCAACTGAACCCGGCGATCGACGTCGCGCGGCAGATCGCGGCCCCGCTCGCGCCACTGGTCGTGGCCGACTTGGACGACGTCGACCGCGCGATCGATCTCATCCGTACGCAGGGCGAGGGAAGCGGCGCGTCGCCGGCCGATGAGTCACCCACCGACCTGGCCCATTTCTATCGCTTTCAAGAGCTCGATCGCGGCCAACGCCTCGAGTACGACGTGTTGAAAAAGACGTATCGTTGGCGGGGTTCGTTGCCATTTCCCGACGTTTATCCGGTCGCGCCCGTCCCCGCCGGCGGCTATCGCGACGACGAAGTCCACCCCGATGTGGCCCTGCTGTTGCGGCAATTCGACCACGCCTATACGAAACTGCTCGACGAATTGCAGGGTGCCTGGCAAGGAGCCGGGCAGGCCGCCCTGTGGCGTGCGATCCCTTGGATGTTCGCTCTCAAAGAGCCTGCGCGCGCGCTGATGGCGATTGCCATTCCCGGGACATCACAAACCTACGGACCGAGCTTTCGCTACCGAGGCGCCGGCTGCTAAACATTGCCGCATCCAATTCAAGAAGTGACCGTCATCCCAAAGGAGCATCGCATGGGCTTTCACGTCGAGATCAACTCGATCTTGCGCAGCGATGAGCCCTATCAGCTCACGCGCGGCAGCGAGCACGATTTCGAAAAAACCGGTAGCCGCGTTTTCTTCGATACGTTGCCGATCTGGCTGACCAGTTCCGACTGGACCGCGCGGGCCGAAATACGTGTGCTGTCGCAAACGCGCACGCCGACGAGCGTTACCGGGCGCTTTCTCGTGTTGCATGTCTACGAAGGGGGGGCTCAAGAGGCGCTCACCCTGGCGTTTCGCCGCATGTTTGCCGCCGGCGACGATCCGTTCATCTATCTACTCATGAGCCCGACTGACTACCACCACGCGGCCGCCGCTGGCGAGTGGGCCCCCCCTGATCTGAACACGGTGGGTTTCATTCATGCCTCGCCCAGCAATCAACTCTCGCGCGTGGCGAACAAGTACTACACCGCGAACGACGAAGTCCGCATCGTACTGTTGCGACACGAGAAGATACGCGCCGAAGTTCGTTGGGAGCCCGCTACCGGCGGACTCTACCCACACATTTATGGACCGCTGAACATGTATGCGGCCGAACGCGTGGTCACCGTGCGCAAGGGCGCCGATGGCAAGTTTGTCATCGGCCCCGAGCAACTGCGTGAGCAATCGAATCCAACCTCGAGCGGCTCGAAGTCTTAGGAACGGACTAAGAATAACTTCTCCGCGCGCCCCTCTCCCCTTGTGGGAGAGGGTCGGGTGAGGGGTTCTTAAATCCGGAAGTTATTCTTCGTCCGTTCCTTAGCCCAAAGCTGTTTTCACGGCTTCCATCGCCCTAAAACCCACAACCCCAGCCTGGGAGTTTTGCCATGAGTTTTGCACAGCAGGTCGAGTTCTTGAGCAAGCAACCCGTCCACGCGATGCGCCCCGACGGAGTGGGCGGCCCGCCGGCCCCGGCGAGCATTTCCCAGAAAGCTCGCGCCAACGATCTGTTTTTGCGCGGCGGTATTTCCAGCGACGAGCTCGCGAAGGCCCGCTCGACGGCCATGGGCTTTGAAGTGGTTCTCGGCCGCTCCAATCTCTTGCCGGCGATCTTTCTGGAATCGGGCGTGGCGCACAGCCGGGCCACCTGTTTGATTCGCACGTCGGGGGTCGATTTCCAGGGGCGTACCGGCTCATGGAGCGGCACCGGCTTTCTCGTTTCCCCGAACATCCTGCTGACAAACCATCACGTGCTCAATTCTCCCAGCGTGGCCGCGGCCGCCAATGCCGTGTTCAACTACCAGGTGGGGGCCGACGGGCAACCGTTGCCAACCACCACGGTGCGTCTCCGCCCCGATCGTTTGTATTTAACGAGCCCGGCAAACAATGGACTCGATTACACCTTTTGTTGGGTCGATGGCGAACCCGGCGCGCAATTCGGGCAGTCGCGCATCAATCGGCAGGCGCTGGCCATCGCCGAACGCGAGTTCGCCAACATCGTCAGCCACCCCGACGGCCGCATGAAAGAGCTCGCCATTCAAGAAAACACGGTCGAGTGGCAAGACAACCTCGTGGTGCACTACACCTCGGATACCGAGCCCGGCAGCTCTGGCGCCGCCGTTTGCAATAACAACTGGCAATTGATCGCTCTGCACCACGCCAGCCGCGGAACGGGTGACGCGGCGATGCCAGTGCGCAACGAGGGTATCAAATTGTCGGCGATCGCCGTTGACCTGGAGCGCATCATGAACGGCACGACTGCCTCGGCCCCCCTCGCGCGAGAACTACTCGCGCTGTTCGGGGGCACCGACGAGCGGCTGGGTTTCTTCGGCGCTCTGGGGCGGGCCCCCGCCCGCGGCGATGGTCTCGAGGCGGTCGTCGACACCTTCCTGGGGACCGAGCAGGATCTCGATGTCGGCTTCTGGAACGTCGAATGGCTCACCAAGCGCTACGAGCAAAAAGCCGCCGCCGTGGCCCAGGTCATTCATTCGCTGAATCTCGACGTCTGGGCGTTGGAAGAATCGTCCGAAGAAGCGGCCAAGGCGGTCGCGGCCGAATTGCAGGAAACGTATGGGCAAACTTTCGACGTGCTCGCCGCCGAGCCCGGGGTCGAAGGAGGCAAGCAAAGTTGCACCATCCTCTGGAACACCGAAACGGTTGACGTCGCGCGCGAGGCGTGGGGTGAGCCGATCGAAACCTGGCTCAAAACCCGCAGCACCGACTTTGACGATCTGGGGCTTGGCGGTTTCGAAGCCGTGCACGGTAAAATCTTCGATCGCTATCCGGCCCTGTTCAAAGTCACCAGCAAGCTACCGGGCGCCGATGGTCGGCGGCTCGATTTCTTTCTGGTTGCTCTGCACCTCAAGGCGATGGACGAAGGGAGCATGCGCCGCAAGATGGCGTCAAAGATCTTGGCCGCGGCCGTCGAGAAAAAAATCGAAGACGGGGCCGATGCCGACTTCATCGTCGGGGGGGACGCCAATGCCGAGCTCGGCTCCGGCGATTTCGACAATCTCACGGGCGGTGGGTTGACCGCCATCAGCGCGGCCGACGAGCAAGGGGGCGCGTTCTCCTACATTAAACGCCCCAAGTCGCTCATCGACCACATTTTTCTGTCGCCGAATTTGGCCCGACGATTCGACGCGGCGGATTTTTTCATCGTCGCCTCTGAGCGCAGCTTTCCCGACTTCGTGGCCCAGGTCAGCGATCATCGCCCGGTGTTGCTGCGCATGAGCTTGGGTGCGCCGCGAGATCCGGAGCTTCTCCCCGAAACGGCCGGAGGCGCCAACCACGCGGCCGCCTTGGAAGAGCTGCGTAAGCGGCTCAACCACCATCCGGCGAAAGTCGTAATCAAGGATACGATCGTAGTCGCGGCTCCACAGAAACAGCCTGGCGTGGACGTGCCGCAAGCTTATTAGACGTGCGGTGTCAGTTCGCCAGGCGAAGTATGCCAGCCATGGCTGCGAAGAAACTGGCCGAACTCGACGAGCGCATTGCTCCCTGACGGATGTTAGAATCGGCACCGACCATTGGTGGTGCTCGCTGGCTTCGCGCCGGTGAGGCAACACAAGTTGGCAGCGCCCGATTGACGTCCGCAGGGAGACACTCTCTTGTTCAAGCCCAGCCTGTTTTTTGCCACGAGCACTTTGCTTTTTTGGCACACGAGTGTTGCCCCGGCTGCTGCGCCCAAGCTCAAAGCCTTGATCGTCGACGGGCAAAACAATCACGACTGGCAGGCCACGACGCCCCTCTTGCGCAAGCATTTGGAAGCGACCGGGCTGTTCGCGGTTGACGTGGCGACATCGCCGGCCAAGGGGCAGGACCTGGGCAGCTTTCAGCCCAAGTTCGCCGACTATGACGTGGTCGTATCGAACTACAACGGTGAGCCTTGGTCGGCGGCGACGAAGCAGGCGTTCGTCGATTATGTCGCCGGCGGTGGTGGCGTGGTCATCGTCCATGCGGCCAATAACGCGTTCCCCGAATGGCCCCAGTACAACGAGATGATCGGACTGGGCTGGCGCGGCCCCGAGTTTGGACCCAGGCTCACGCTCGACGACGCGGGCAAGCCCGTTCGCACCCCACCAGGGGAAGGACCCGGCGCGGGGCACGGTCCGCAACACGCCTATCCAGTGATTGTGCGCGACAATGAACACCCCATTACCAAGGGCCTGCCTTCCGCCTGGCTGCACGCCACGGATGAGCTTTATCACGGGCAGCGTGGCCCGGCCGCCAACATGCGCGTCTTGGCAACCGCCATGTCGGCCAGCAACCAGGGGGGCACCGGCGCTCACGAGCCGATGCTGTGGGTGATTCCGTTCGGCAAGGGTCGCGTTTTCACCACCGTGCTGGGGCACAGCCCCGATGCCATGCAGTGCGTGGGCTTCATCACCACGCTCGATCGCGGCGCCGAGTGGGCGGCCACGGGCCAGGTGACGCAAACCGCCGTGCCGGCCGACTTTCCCACGGCCGACAAAATAAGTCAGCGCAAGTAGTTCGCAGCGCTCTAGCCTCAGCGCGATCCCGCGGCCGTATTCCGCTGCCAGCGATGCGCCTTTTTTGCGACGATGGCCCGACAGGGGCCGAACCTCTAGAATGCCAGCCAGGGGCGCCATTGAAGGGCGTACCAAGAGCCCTGAGCCATCACTTGCCTAAGCACCTGCGCTCCAGGCGCACGGAAACGGAGAAGCTGCCATGTCGCGAATTAGCCTGCGTGTTTCGTGTGGCTTGCTGCTGATGCTGGCGATTTGTCTCGCTGGCTCTCGGCCGATCCTTGCCGCCGAAGAAGAGGCCGCGCCGGCCGGCAAACCACAGATTGCTCCGCAGGCCGCCCGGGTAGTCGACGCGTTTGGCAAGTTCTGCGGAGGACTCGAAGGCTTCAGCGTCAAGCAATCGAGCAAGGTGCAAGGCGAATTTGCCGGCCGTCCGTTCGACATGACGTTGAGCCATGAGATCAAGGCGCGCCGCCCCAACCTGTTTTCGATCACGGCCCTCAGCAATCAAAGTAACGAGGTGGTGCAGCTCGTTTCCGATGGCAAGGCGTTCTCGGTTTTCTACGAGGCGCTGAAGAAGTACGCCACGGTTGACGCCCCTGAATCGTTGGCCGCGGCCACCGAGAACCAGATCGTGGTTGGCACGCTGGCCGCAGGCAATGGCAACACCGTCACCATGGCGCTGTTGGCTGCCGACCCGGCGGCCAAACTGCTCGACAAGGTGACGAAGCTCGACTACGTGGGCCAGGAAGAAGTCGACGGTCAGAAGTGCCACCATTTGTCGGCCCAAGGCGCCGAGTTCAACTGGCACCTGTGGGTGGCTGCCGGCAAAGAGCCGCTCCCCGTCAAGTTCGCGCCCGATTTGGCGCCGATGCTCAAGCGGATGATGGCCCGCGGCGGCCAGCAGCCCGAAGGGGAGGTTAAGGTCGACTGCAACGTCTCGTTCGCCGATTGGCAAGTGAACCCCAAGTTCGGCGACGATGCCTTCGCGTTCGCCGCGCCGGCCGGCGCCGAGAAAGTCGGCTCGATCGAAGAGATTTTCGGCCAGGCGCCCGCCGAAGAAAAGCCGCACGCGCTGTTGGGTAAGCCCGCCCCCTCCGTCAAGCTCGACATCTACGCTGGCGGCCGATTCGACCTGGCCGCTCAGAAAGGCAAAGTCGTGATCCTCGACTTCTGGGCGACCTGGTGCGGACCTTGCGTGCAGGCGCTACCGATCATCAGTAAAGTCGCCGAGGGCTTCGCCGATAAGGGAGTCGTGTTCTACGCGGTGAATCTGCAAGAGGACGCCGCGACGGTCAAATCCTTTTTCGAGCAGGAGAAGCTTGAAGTGCCGGTGCTCTTGGACACGAAAGGCGAAACCGCCGCGGCCTATCTAGCCGAGGCGATTCCGCAGACGGTGCTGATCGGCAAAGACGGTTCCGTGCAAGTGGTGCACATCGGTTTCAGTGGCGACTTGGAGAAGAGTCTTACGGCCGAGCTCGAATCGTTGCTGAAAGACAAGAACCTGGCCGCCGCAGAACTGGCGAAGTTCGAGAAAAAGCAGGCTGAGAAAGAAGCGAAACCAGAGTAATCACCGTTAGGTCGCTTGGCTTGCGTTCACAACGTCGCCATGAGTTTGCCGGGGGCTAGTCATTCGAATGGCAATTCCCGACTATCAGGCTTTTATGCTGCCGTTGCTGTCGGCGCTGGGCGATGGGCGGGAGCGGCGCATTCGCGATGTTGCGGACTTGATCGTCGGCGAACTCGGCCTCACCGAAGAAGAGCGCACGCAGCTATTGCCGAGCGGCGCTCAACGCGTCGTCGCCAACCGTGTTGGCTGGGCGAGAACTTACTTAAAGAAGGCGGGTTTGATCGAAAACACCGCGCGCGGCGTGCTCAAAGCCACTGACGAGGGGCTACGTCTATTGGCCGAGCGACCGACGCACCTCGACAACGAGTTTCTGGTACGTTACCCGGCGTTTCGAGAATTTGTTCAACCGGTAAAGGTTGAGGAGGGTTCCGACGGCTTCGGGGAACCAGCAATCACGCGCGACGATGCCGAAACGCCGGAAGAAGCGTTGGAATCGGCGCATCGAACTCTTCAAGATGCGCTCGCCGACGACTTACTCGAACGTGTGAAGAGTTGTTCGCCGGCCTTTTTCGAGAAGCTCGTTGTCGAACTCCTGGTGGCGATGGGCTACGGTGGCTCGCGCGCAGATGCCGGTCAAGCTCTCGGCCGCAGCGGGGATGGCGGAATCGACGGCATCATCAAAGAAGATAAGCTCGGACTCGACGTGGTCTGCCTGCAAGCAAAGCGCTGGACAGGCACCGTTGGCAGGCCAGTCGTCCAGGCCTTCGCGGGAAGTATGGAAGGGTATCGGGCTCGCAAAGGTGTGCTGCTTACCACTGCGACGTTCTCGCGCGACGCGGAGGACTATATTACTCGAATCGAGCGCAAAATTGTTTTGATCGACGGAGCGCAACTAGCCCGACTCATGATCGAGCACAACGTCGGCGCCGCCGTCTCGCGCACCTACATTGTGAAGCGCGTTGACCTGGACTACTTCGACGACGAGGCCGGCTGAAGTAGTGCAAGCAGCAATCCATGCGAGTCTTGGACGCTAACGTCCACGTCGCTGGCGGCGACGCTTGTGCGCCTCAAGGACTTCAACAATCTTGTCCACTGTGCGCGGGGTCGCCGTTTGCTTGCCGCTCTCGAGCCGAGAAATGGTCTCTTGGCGAAGGCCCGACAAGTCCGCCAACTCTTGCTGAGAAAGTCCTGCCGCCCGGCGATCACAGATTAATCGTCGTGCCAATACTGCTCGCGCGTACTCAACCGCCGGATACCGCCCTTGCTTATCAGGCTTGGGGAGGGGAGGAAGATCATCGTCCGCAACGGCAACGGCTTCACCCGCCTGTGCACACAGGCGATCGAATTCCCTCTCAGGCAATACGACAAAACGCTGCCCTGCCAGTTCGATACGCTGCAGGTCGATCATTTTGTCCTTCTCCTCCTGCGACGACTCTCAGTCGTCGTAAAAACCATCGCGGTGTCCAATTTGTTCGACGACGACTTCGCCATCGACTACTCGAAATTGAACTCGATAATCGCCTGTACGAAGCCTAAAGTGGCCGGCCAGATTGCCACGGAGCGGCTTCGCACCACTTACGTGCGGCCAATTTGCGAGTCGTGTCAACAACTCCACGACTCTCGCAAGAATTCGCGGAGGCAATGCCGCGAGTTGCGCAGCAACTTCAGACTCTAAGATCAATCGGGGCATGATAAGTATATGACAAGTTAATGGCTTTAGTCAACGACGAAAGCACTGCATTTCATAAATGTGCTTAAAGCCCGACTTTGACCCTATTGGACTCGATCAACTCCAGTAACTTTCCGGCCGCGGCTTCGGCAAACTCGGCGTCGTTGATGTGTCGGTCGAGCTCAATCACTTCGATCGAGCCAGAAGTTTCGCGCACGCCGGCGAACAGCTCGCGCCGCGCTACTGGATCATCGAACGGCGCGCCGTCGCGGTCGATCGCCGACACGCCGCGCGCCGGTAGCACGATCGCGGCCGGCCCGCGCGAGGCCGATACCTTGCGGCCTAGTTCGCGCCCCAGTTCGCGGTTTTCCGCCGGCGTCGTTCGCATCAGCGTCACCGCGGCGTTGTGTTGATAGAACGAGCGCGCCGCGAACTTGTCCGGCACTGTCGAGCGGGCGTGAAAGTTCACCATGTCGAGCGCGCCGACCGACACCACTTGCGGCACTCCCAAGCGGGCCGCCGCGGTCAATCGCTCGGGCCCGGCCGAGAGCACGCCGCCGACAAGCTCGTCGGCCAACTCGGTGGTGGTGATGTCGAGCACGCCGGACAGCAATCCGTCGGCCACGAGCGATTCCATTGCTTGCCCGCCACTCCCCGTGGCATGAAAGACGAGCACCTCGTATCCCGCGCGTTCGAGCACTTCGCGCGCCCGTTCGACGCAGGGCGTGGTGACGCCGAACATCGTGGCAGCCACGAGCGGCTTGTCGCTCGATTCGTTCGCAGCGGCATTTGTAATCCTGCTCGTCGCGCCGAGTGTCACCAGCCCGGCCATCGCTCGCGCCGCGGTCGACAGCACAGAACGCGTGACGCGATTGACGCCAGCCAGGTCGACGATCGAGTTGAGCATCAAGATATCTTTGTCGCCGACGTAGTGCCGCACCTGCCCCGAGGCCAGCGTGCTGACCATCAGCTTCGGCACGCCGAGCGGGAGGGCTCGCATGGCCGCGGTGCCGATCGTGGTGCCGGCCGATCCCCCGATGGCGACCACGCCGGCGACCTGGCCCGCGGCGTGCAATTGTCGCACGAGCGCGGCGGCACCCTGGGCCGCGGTGGTCACCGCCTCGCCACGGTCGCGCCGCGCGACGACTTCGGCGAGCGCTACCCCGGCCGCGGCAAACACTTCCTCGCGCGGCACGTCGGGCGCGAATGCCGGTGGCCCGACGCAGCCGACATCGATCACGCGCACCTGCAAGCCCGCCTGCGCGCCCGCGGCCAGCAGCAGTTCGCGCAGGAGTGCTGCTTCGCGTCCCTTGGTATCGAGCGTGGCGATTAGATAGACGAACATGATCGAAGCTCACCCCAAGTACTGAAATCTCTTACTGGCGTCGATCGGATCCAGCCGCGCGACGCGCTCGTAGCAGGAGGCAAACCACCGCCACGAGCGAGCCGACCGCGGCCAACGCCATATCCTTCTGGGCATCCCACAGGTCTCCTTGCTGACCGTTGTACGCTTCAGCACCTTCAGGCGAAAGCACGACGGCCACGATCCATTCGGCGATCTCGTACAGCGAGCTCAAGCAGGCGACGAGCGACACCGCGAACACGATCGCCCACCAGCGGCCAAGCCCACCATATCGCTGAGCCACTTCGCTCACCGGCAACATCGCCAGCGCGCCGAAGCACCAATGCACCAGCCGATCGTAGTGATTGCGTCGCCAATCGAACCACGCGGTCGGCGAAAATCCCACTACGCGCGATAACCACTCGTCGTACGGCACGTACGAGTAGATGTAGCGAGCGCCCAGAATGTGCAACCACAGGAACAGCACCAGGCACACGAGCGCCGGCGTGCTGAACCAGCGGCGACGCACGGCCAGCGCCAGCAGCCCGAGCGCCGCCACCGTCGGAATGTGCTGCAAGAACTGCTCGTGTGGGTAGATCGGCCGCCAGCAGGAGATGGCCAGCAGCAGGCAAGTGATGGCCAACAGCGTGGCTTGCATCGACTGAGCGCCTCGAACGGTCTTCGCGATGCGTCTGGGTAAGCTCTTAGACGCGCAGTTCCGCCTCGCCGGGCAATAGCGCCGCGTGCCGCTTACGCAAGGGCGCCACGACTTCGGCCAGAAATTCATCGACTTGCTCGGGCGCTCGCCCCACATACTGCGACGGCTCGGCCACGTGCCGGAAGTCGACCCCCGCGAAGGCCGCATCGGCGGCCAACCGCTTGAGCAAATCGTTCGGCTTCCCCTCCTCGCGCATCGACCTGGCCGCGGCCAGGCTGTGCTGACGAATGCGTTCGTGCAAATCCTGGCGATCGCCACCGCCGCCGACCGCAGCCATCATGATGTTTTCGGTTGCCATGAAGGGGAGCTCTTCTTCGAGATTCCGCCCGATGACGCGCGGATGTACGACCAGGCCCCCCGCGATGTTCTGATAGATCAACAGCACGGCGTCGATCGACAAGAACGCCTGTGGAATGGTCAACCGGCGAATGGCACTGTCGTCGAGCGTGCGTTCGAGCCACTGGGTGGCGGCCGTTTGCGCGGCGCCATCGACCAGGCTGATGGCATAGCGCGCCAGCCCGCACATCCGCTCCGCCCGCATCGGATTGCGTTTGTAGGGCATGGCCGATGAGCCGATCTGGTCGGTCTCAAACGGCTCTTCGACTTCGTGTCGATGTTGTAGCAATCGCAAGTCGGTGCCGGCCTTATGGGCGCTCTGGCCAATGCCCGACAGCGTGGCCAACACCGCCGCGTCGACCTTGCGCGGGTACGTCTGCCCGCTGACAGGGTAGGCCGGATGGAGGCCAATCTTCCGCCCGACTAGTTCTTCGAGCTGCCGCACCTTGGCGTGATCGCCGTTGAACAGCTTGAGGAAACTCGCCTGGGTGCCGGTCGTCCCTTTGACGCCGAGCGCCTTGAGCTGCGACAGTCGAAACTCGACTTCTTCAAGATCCTGCACCAGGTCGTACGCCCACAAGCAGGCGCGCTTGCCGACCGTCGTGGGCTGCGCGCTTTGCATATGCGTGAAGGCCAGGCAAGCCAGACCTCGATGCTGCTTGGCAAACGTGGCCAACCGATCGATTACGCGCACGAGCCTGGCCCGCACCAATTCGAGCGATTCGCGCAAGAGCAGTAGATCGGTGTTATCGGTGACGTAACAGCTCGTGGCCCCCAAGTGAATGATCGGCCGCGCCCCGGGGCATTGATCGCCGTACGCGTGTACGTGCGCCATGACGTCGTGCCGCAACTGGCGCTCATATCGCGCCGCCGTAGCGAAATCGACGTCGTCGACGTGCCCCCGCAGTTCCGCGATCTGCGCAGCAGTGATCGGCAAACCGAGCTCGGCTTCAGCTTCGGCCAGCGCCACCCATAGCCGGCGCCAGGTGCTGAACTTGCGCTGCGGGCTCCACAACTCGCTCATCTCGGGCGAGCCATAGCGCGCGATCAAAGGGTTCTCGTAACTGGTTTGGCTCACGGAGTTTGTTCTCGACTCAGACGACATCGAACTTCAGGGTGGCTACCCGCACGCACCATCGTAACGCGCGGGACGCAAGTTCGGCAGGGCAGCCAGCACTGCGACGGCGACGTCGTCAGACAGACACGCCTGCTCTCGGCTACTTTGCCGAGCGGTCCACACGACCATGCACGTACACATCGCCGTCGACCGAGCGTAGCTCCATGCCGACAAGCGTGGCAGCGCTCGGCAACTGGGCGATCCCCTGGCCGCCGATCGGCGATGGCGCGCCCTGGCCGCCGATCAGTTTGGGAGCGATGAAGGCGTGGACCTCGTCGATCGCGCCGGCATCCAACAGCGAGCCGAGCACTTCGGCCCCTCCTTCGACGAGCACATTGGTCAGCCGCCGCCGCCCCAGTTCGGCCAGCAGCGCATCGAACCGCGCGGCATAGGTTTCGCCGGCGCAAACCAGAACTTCGCAGCCGGCGTCGATCAAGCGCTGCCGAGCCGCGGCCGGGGCCTCGGCGGCGCAGGCGACGAGCACCGGCGTCTCGCGCGCCGTCCGCACCAGTTGCGATTCAACGGCCAGCGTGGCCTGGCTATCGAGCACGATCCGCAGTGGAATGCGCGGCCCGGGCGGACGCGCGGTCAGTTGCGGATCGTCGGCGAGCGCGGTGCCGCGCCCCACGATCACCGCGTCGACCCAACCGCGCAAGCGATGCACGATCGCGCGCGAAGCCGGGCCGGAAATCCAGCGGCTTTCGCCTGTGTGTGTAGCGATCCGGCCATCGATCGTCATGGCCCATTTCGCGATCACCCACGGTCGGCCCGTCGATAGCAGTTTGAGATACGGTGCGTTGAGCCAACGAGCGTCGGCCTCCAACAGCCCGATGTCGACGGCAATACCGGCCTGCCGCAGAGCCGCGGTTCCCTGACCTGCGACCGCCGGAAACGGATCGGCCATCGCGGCCACCACGCGCGAAATACCAGCGGCTACGAGCGCTTGCGTGCAGGGGGGTGTCTTACCGAAGTGACAGCAGGGCTCAAGCGTGACGTAAGCGGTACCGCCGCGCGCGCGACTCCCCGCGAGCGTCAGCGCTTCGATCTCGGCATGTGGCCCACCGAAGCGGCGATGCCAGCCCTCTCCCACGAGCTCGGCGCCCCGCGCGATCAGACAGCCGACCAAGGGATTCGGCTCGACCAGGCCCCGACCGCGCGCCGCCAACTGCAGCGCTCGTGTCATGTGCCAGCGGTCGAGATCCTCTTGTCGCATGAAGGTTGTCCCCTCTCCACTCGCGGACTTCGACGTGCTCAGTCGAGCCGGAGAGGGTTAGGGTGAGGGGCGCAAGTCATCGGTCAGTGCCGCAGGGGGAAGGATCGTTACTGGGTGAATCTAATTGAATCCCGCGTCCGAATGGTGCCAGGAACCGATTCAATCGATGCACAACAATTAGTGACGCGCCGCTTGAATCGGTTCCTGGCACCGTTCGGGCTCCCCGCGAACCAGACTCACCAACTACCAGAGGATTAGCACCTAGTCGCTGCCGGGTGTCCAGATGGCGGGTCGGCGTTCGCCCGACGAGCCAGAATCGCCATCGGGCGTCCAGATCTTACCTGGCTCGGCCCCCGCGCCGGCGTCGGCCGTGATGATCGACGGTTGCGAAGGCTTCGTTCCGGCCGGCGCGCGGAGCACGATGCGCCCGTCAGGCGTGATCGCGCCGGCGTTGACCAACACGCGCGTCAGCGCCGCGTCGACCCCCGGCTCCCGGCCGTGATCGCGGGCGATGTGCTCGATCAACTTCATCGCGGCGTCGGGCTCCATTCGCTCGAGCCGCAGCGCCAGTTCATCCAAGTCGAACGGCGCCGACGATTGCTTGCGCGTCGTGGCCAACTTGCGCGCCCGATCGATGTAGTCGAGCGCCGCGTCGCTCGAGGGGGCCGCCTCGGCCAGCTCGTGCAGAATCTCGAGCTGATCGAGTTTGCCATCGACATCCGCTCGCCCTAGCAAGTCGTTCCCCACACGCTCGACGAGCTGCAGCAAACCGTACGCTGTGACGTAGTGCCAGCATTCCACAAGTTGATCGGTCGACAACTTGGCGTACGGCAAGCGCGGCAATCGCGCCGCTGGCACGTCGCCGATCACGAGGCCGCGCGGATCCAACGACTCCGGCTCTGCCAATCCCAATACGCGCCGCAACTCGGCCGCATGCGACCCGCCGGGACTGCCCAGCTCGGCCAATTCCAGATTCAGGACGAGCGCCGACAGTTTGCGCCCGTAACGCCGATCCCCCACCACGTCCAAGGGTGTCTTGCCATCGAGCGCGGGCTGAGCAACCTTCGTCCAAAGTTCGAGCAGATTGTGCCGTCGGGCTTCGCGCTGCAGGCGTTCTGCTTCATCGCGAGTGACACCGGCCGGGATCATCT
Organism: uncultured Planctomycetaceae bacterium; assembly: GCA_964495375.1. Taxonomy (GTDB): domain Bacteria; phylum Planctomycetota; class Planctomycetia; order Pirellulales; family JAEUIK01; genus JAIESQ01. Next base: position 47,054 of record CAZBWM010000010.1, read on the forward strand.
GATCGCCACGCAGTGCCGCCTCGACCGCCGATTGCTCGGCCAACACCACGGGCTCAACTGCGGTGCCCAACTGCGCGCCGGCCGCGCGCGCGAGCACCTCTTGTGCGGCAGCCACGTGATCGCGGCGAACTTCGAGCTCGAGGCGGGCCGGCCGATCGGTTTCACGGCCATAAACTTCGATGCTCCCCAACCGCCGCGGCAAATCGGCGGGCGTGAGCTTTTCGACCGACTCAGGCAACGCGCGATCGATCAGCAGGAACGCCGCCCGCGGTGGTGGAGCGTCAGGCGTGCGGGGTTGCGCGTTGGCCTTGAGCGCCTGCTTCTCCGCCATGAGCAGAGCTTCCAATTGCTCGACATCGTCAACCGGGTACTCGATGCGCACCCACTCGAGCTTCGGAGCATCAGCCGGCGGCGCGAGCAACTGGGCCAGGGCTTCGGCCTCGATGGCGTCATCGCGCGGAATATCGAGGGCGGCGAGCTTGCGCCACGCCTCGGCCGCTGCCGCGTTTTCAGCCAGGGCCGTGCGAAGCGAGCCGACGCAGCGCCACACATCGGCGGCGTCGGGTGATTGCTGCGCCAACGCATCGAACGCTTCGAGCGCCTGCACCCAACGACCCTGGTTGTACAGCAGCAGCGCCGCTGTGAACTTGTCTCCCCAGGCCGCGCCTGCCGGCGGCTTCGCAGGCAGCTTGGGGGTCGATCGCAGCATCAGCGGCACCGATGGCTCGCGCACCAACCGGGTGACGAGATTCGCCACGTCCTGGTCCTGCGGGTCGATCGCCAACTGCATCATCCAGTGGACCAAGGCCGCGGCCGGAAATCCGCTGATCCACAGCGCCGCCGCCACTTCGCCAATCGCTCGATACACCTCTTGCGGCATTTCGCCAGGCGACGCTGCGAGCGCCTCGTGCAGTCGACGCGCACCGGCTGCAGCGGCCGCGGGGCCACCGCCAGCCATTACATCGAGGGCCGACGCCGCCAGCGCCACGGGGTTCTGCGGATGCAACTCGACAAACCGCGACAGCGTAGCGGCCCGATCTTCTTGCCGATTCAGCTCGCGCTCGAGCTGCAGTTTGACCGCCAGCAAGCAAGCCCGGCCCGGGTACTTGGCGTCGAGCTTGTCGACGTATTCGAGGCTGGCCAGCCGCTGATCGCCGCCGAGCATGCGCTGAATTTTATCCAACTCGCCAACCAGGTCGGCACAACAGAATTTCAACTTCTTGCCTGTGCCGGCTGGACACAGCGAATACGGATCGAGCGACATTGTCGAAGGTGCCCCTGGGGCAAGAGTTTTTAATGGCGAGTCTGGTTCGTGGGATCCGACATCCGATTGGCGTCAGGATCCCCAAGTTCAATCAGCGGTTCGCGACGAACAGCCAGCGGCAGCGAATTTGACTCCGGCCGACAGGCACCGGCTGAATCTAACATAGCCGCCGCGCGTTGGCGAGCCGCGCCAGCGCGCCTGTCACCGTGCCGCGGTTGTCAGTCTCGTCCTGTCCTTACATACTGGAATGCAGGTGGTCCCAACCCCACGTCCTTGCTGGCCGCCACCGCTCCCGTTGCGCGATCGTTTGACTGCTCCAGACTACTTCGGTCGACCGTATGGAAGATGGCGTCAAGCCGCCGACTGCCGCCGATTCGCAGGTCGACCTTTCGGGTCGCCAGTTGGGCGACTATCGTTTGCTGCGCCGCCTGGGCCGTGGCGCCATGGCCGACGTCTACCTCGCCGAGCAGTCGTCGCTCCACCGCCAGGTCGCCTTCAAGGTGCTCAAGCCCGAGCTGACCGGCGACCCCACCTACATCGAGCGATTCCAGCTCGAAGCCCGCTCGGCCGCAGCGCTCATCCATGGCAACATCGTGCAGATTCACGAGGTGGGCCGGCTCGACGGCGTCCACTATATGGTGCAGGAGTACGTGCCGGGGCAGAACCTGCGGCAATACATCGGGCGGCACGGACCCCTCGACGCATCGACCGCCGCCAACATTCTCCGGCAAGTCGCCTCGGCGCTGGTCAAAGCCGCGGAGGGGGGCATCATCCACCGCGACATCAAGCCCGAGAACATCCTGCTAAGGCGCTCCGGCGAAGTGAAGGTGGCCGACTTCGGTCTCGCGCGGCTGGCCGCCGGACCAGGGCCGAGCCTCACGCAAGTCGGCGTCACGATGGGCACGCCGCTTTACATGAGCCCCGAACAGGTACAAGGGCAGCCCCTCGACGCGCGCAGCGATCTCTATTCGCTCGGCGTCACTTCGTATCACATGCTCGCGGGCAAGCCTCCGTTCGAGGGAGACACGGCGCTGGCGGTCGCGGTGCAACATCTGAAGAACGCGCCGCCGCCACTGGAGAGTTTGCGCGGCGATTTGCCGATCGCGATGTGCCGCCTGGTCCATCGGCTGTTGGCGAAAGACCCCGCCGAGCGGTTCGCTGGCCCTCGCGAGTTGCTCGCCGAGTTGCGCCGCCTCGCGCTCCCTGGATTGGAAGAAGGCTGGTCCGACGAATTTGTGCCGACTGCTTTCGGCGCGCAAACGTCCAGCGACCCGAGCCTGGCCTCGGCCACCCAGCAATTGGCGGCAGTGCTCCAGGAAGAACGTCGCACCGTGCTGGCCCGCCCGCGCGGCGTACCTTGGCAACTGCTCTTGGCCCTGGCGCTGCTGATCGCGGCCGGTGCCGGCTTTGGTCTCGCCTGGTGGAAGCAACCACCCGGGCTGCTGGCCGACGCGGATCCTAACCGCACCGAAGTTCCCAAGCAGCCGACTGCGATCGAACAGCTCTTCTACGCGGCCGCGCTCAACACCGAAGACGCCTGGCTCGCCGTCCGTCAGTACCACGGCGACGACGACTATTACGTGCGGCTGGCCAACGAGCAGCTCGGCCGGCTCTACTTGCATGCGCAAGATTACACCCGTGCGCTCGAAGTCTTCACGTCTCTGGCCGATCTGAACAACGCCGAGGAAGAGTTTCGCGCCTTTGGACTGGCCGGGCAGTGCATCGTCTACAGCATGCGCAACGAGCACGCCAAGAGTGCGCAAAAGCTCGCGGAACTCTGGCCGCTGCGGCAGCACCTCGATCCGGCGATGGGGACCCTCGTTTCCGAAGTCGTGGAACGCAACCAGGCGGCGCTCAGCCCACGTTCGGCCGACCAGTGGCGCGAGTGGTCCGCCTCGCGACCGGTAGAAACGGTGGAGTGATCCGGCGCCAGCATTCCCCCGCTAGCACGGCGCGCGATTGATCTTGAATCGACCGGCGCTCGTCGCTACCATCCCCCGCCGCCAAAAAGTTCGTTGGTCGTCGTGTGCGCATTTCGCGCTGGGATCGCTCTTCCCGACACGCTCGGCCGCCGAACCCCCGGCGACCTGGGTCCCAGCGGTCCTGCTCGTCACGTGCTCATCGTTAGCCATTCACCGCTTGAGAATTTTGCGATGCCTGTGGCCGTCGCGTTGCGCCGGTTTCGCCTGAAGCGCTTGCGTGCGATCTGCTGCGCGCTGGCGATCGTGGCGCCACTGGCCGCCGGCTGCACTCAAAACCCCTACGTGCTGCAAGGACAAGTCCAGAACTTGCAGCAGCAGCAAGTCGCCGTCGCGCAGCAACACACCGAGTTGCAGACTCGCGCCACGGGCCTCGATCAAGACAATCAAGAGCTCGAACGGTTGCTGGCCCAGTCACAACAACAGGTGCGTTTGCTCGAAGATCAATTGCTGGCCGTTCGCGATCAGCTCAGCAGCACCACATCGCAGCTCGCCGACTTGCGGAGTACGCATCAAGAGACCGACGAAAAAGCCCGCACGCTGGCCGCCTCGTTGCGCAAGCGGGGCGGCGCCGAGATCCGTGCCAACAGCAGCCTCGGCGGCACGCTCCCCGGCTTGAACCTGCCCGGTGTCGAAATCCGCCGCGATGGCGATGTCGTGCGGATCGAATTGCCTGGCAACCGGCTGTTTGAATCGGGCAGCGCCCGGCTCTCCCCCACCGCCGGTCAGTTAATCGAGCAAGTCGCGGCCGAGATCACCCGTGCCTATCCCGATCGCATCATCGGCGTCGAGGGGCATACTGATAGCGATCCCGTGGCGGCCGGCCAATGGGCCAACAATCATCAGCTTTCGGTCGGCCGCGCGATGGCCGTCTACGATCACCTGCTGGCTCGTTGCGGCATGCGCCCCGAGCAGTTGTTCGTCGTCGGGCACGGCTCGAACCATCCGGTCGTCTCCAACGCGACCGCCGCCGGCAAAGAACGCAACCGCCGGGTCGAATTGGTCGTCTATCCCGACCGAGTCGCCAATCGCTAGCTCGGGCGTTACAATCGCTCGCACCCGTTCGTCTTGCCGCGTGAACCATTAAGCCGCGGTGCCTGGCGAACCCCGCCCTGCCGCCACGTGTCGATTGCTTTGGGATCGCGGGCATTGGCTCCTTGCTCCTGACGCGCGAAGCACTCCGCACCGCCCCACGCCCCCCATCATCCTCACCCACTCGCTGAGCACTCCGACTGTGATCGCCATCATCGACTACGGCATGGGCAACTTACGCAGCGTGCAAAAAGGCTTCGAGCGCGTCGGACACATGGCCACGATCACGAACGACCCGCACGTCGTCGCTAAGGCCGATCACGTGGTGCTCCCCGGCGTTGGCGCGTTTGCCGATGCCATCGCCGAGCTGCGCCGCCGCGACCTCGTCGAACCGGTGCGCGAAGCCATCGCGTCGGGCAAGCCCTTCTTGGGCATCTGTCTGGGCCTGCAGATGTTGTTCGACCGCGGCTACGAAGATGGCTGCCACGAAGGGCTCGGCGTATTGGCCGGCGAAGTCGTGCGATTTCAGGTTCCGCCCGAGTACAAAGTGCCGCACATGGGCTGGAACGAGTTGTCGATCGTGCGGCGGCCGCCGATGCTCGCGGGCATCGAAGAAGGAACGCACTTCTACTTTGTCCACTCGTACTACGTGGCGCCAACCGACCCGAGCGTAATCGCGGCCCAAGCTTCTTACCCGGAGCCATTCACGGCGATGGTCTGGCGCGATAATCTTGTGGCCACGCAGTTCCACCCGGAGAAGAGTCAGGCGCACGGCCTGCGGCTCCTGAAGAACTTTGCCGAGATGTAAGGAAGCCGAACCCATGCCGCGCCGCACCAGTAGCATTGCCCCCGATTGGTGGGATTACACCACGCTCGACGAAGAACTGCTGGCTGACGCCGCCCGGCTCTCGGCCAACGATTTGCTCGGCTTGTCGCGTGGCGGGTTTCGCGTCGTCGCTTACGACACGCTCGAAGATTTTTACCTGGCCGAAGCGCTCGAATACATCCACGCCTGGCGCGAGGCCACGCCCGATAATCCTGTCGGCATTTGCGGCCCGATCGGCCCGACCGAGCAGTTGCCGCTCGTGGCCCGGCTTGTCAACGAGCTTGAGCTCGATCTCTCGAACGCCCACTTCTGGGGCATGGACGAGTGGTATCTCGATGGTCGCGCGGCCGACGTCACGCATCCGCTCTCGTTCGAGCGGGCCGATCGCGAGCTCTGCTTCAACCGGATCGCTCCCCGGCTGCGCCCGCCCGAAGCCAATTTGCATTTTCCCAAGGCCGATCCCACCGACTACCTGGCGGCCTGGGACCTGGTCCACTGCGCCGTGATGCAAGGGGGGCAAGGGGAAATCAAGCACTGGGCCTTCAACGATCCGCTGCCGCGCCGTGGCCCCTGGCAGGACGAACCGCCGCCGGCCGCTGAGTACTTGAAACTCTCGACGCGCGTCGTCGACTTGCACCCGCTCACCCTGGTGCAGAACGCCCGCACCAGCGGCGGCGGAAATGTGGCTGGAGTGCCGCGTCAGGCGATCACGGTCGGGCCCGTGCAAACCTGGCAGGCCGAGAAGGTCAGCATCTGGCACGCCGGCACGCACGACAATCCGTTCGGCCAGCGACTCACCACGCTGATGATCTCCAAGAAAATCGCCGACTCAGCGGTACCGATGTCGCTGTTGGCCCTGCATCCCAACGTGCAGTTCAACTTCTACCGCCACGGCATCGGCACCTGCGACGCCGAGATGCACTAGCGAAGTCGATTCAAGTGCTTGTTGCGCGAGTGCAAATTTGCGAATCAGCGCGCGACATCACCCAAGCCCAGGGCAGGTCCGCCATCGACTGCTTCAATGGGCAATCATCGTCGGCCTGCCCTGGGATGCCTTATCTCTCGTCGCAAGCTCATCCCGCGCTTCCCCACGCAATCGACTTCCCCATCGCACCAGCACGGGCGAGCCATCGGCCACAAACGCGGACGCCGGCGCCGTGCTCAGCGCTTCAACAAATTGCGGGCCGTAGAGCGCCGCCACATCGGCCGACAACTCCGCGTCTTCGACCGGTGCGACGCGCCATGGCCGGTGCTCGACCTGGTACTCCGAAGTCTGCCCGCTGCGTAGTGCCGTGTAAGCCCAATAATGTTCGATGAGGAACGCTGCGTGCCCCTGCGGATCAGCGTCCTGAAATGCGCCGCAAAGCCGCGCGCGAACATGTTGTGCTTGCCCGCCGAAGCGCCAGTGGTATCCGAGCGTCGTCCCCGGTCCGATCGTCGAATCTCGCCCGAGCGCGGCACCGGCCGGCGAAACTTCGTGCCGCATCGGCACCGTCCAGTATTTCTCTTCGTAGCAGGCCCGCGCGACAAACGCGACGGCCCACCGCGGCACTAGCTCCCGCACGAAGACCACGCCGCGGCGCACTTCGTCTCCTTGTCGCCGAACGACGTAAAATCGCAAATTCACTTCGGGGAAGTTGCGATGCCCAGGGATCGGCACGCCGCAAACGCGCGTCTTCAAGAAATTGAAACCGACGACGCTGACATAAGCCCGCCCGCGCCACAGGTCGAGCTCGGTGCCGCGCGGCAGCAGCGGCGCGAGCATGCCAGGGTCGATCTCATAGTTGAGCATCAACAATTGGCGCCACTCGGCGGAGAGAAAAACGCCCGACATGGTGATCCCCTTTGCGTCGCCAGAGTTGCCGCGGAATCCCGCCCGCTGGCCGGTCCCTTTGATACCATCCGCGGCCATGTCTCGTTAACCGCAAAGCCGGCGCTGAGGTAACCCGCAACTTGGGCCGGGAGCCACCCGCTCTGTGCGGGAGTTTTGCTGAATTCCGCGAATGCCCGGCTGAGCATGCCGCTCCCGACTGGCCCGCACTCGTCTTCTGCCGAACAGGCAAGTGGGGTAAAATGGCCATCAGGATCGGCCGAAGAACAACTTCCGGTTTTGCAGAACCCTTGACCCTGCCCTCTCCCGCAAGGGGAGAGGGAATTGCGTGGAGAAGTTATTCTTCGGCTGGTCCTTAGCAAGCAGGGAAGCTCCCGCCGATCGCTCGCTGACGAAATTGGGCCCCCAGTGTAGCGCCCGTTCCGTCGGCAGCCTCACCAACTTCGTCTCCTCGAACACCCGCGCGAGCCACTATGGCCCTCGACATCAAAAGCGAAGCGTTGGACGTCTGGCGTCGCGAGATGGCCGCGGCCCGCCAGCGCGATACTAGTCTGACGACCATCAGCGGCCGCGAGATCGAGCCGCTTTACCTGCCCGACGAAATCAGCGAAGAGTACGAGACGAAGCTCGGCTTTCCCGGTCAGTATCCCTACACCCGCGGGGTACACGCCAATCAGTATCGCGGCCGGCTCTGGACCATGCGTCAATTCGCGGGCTTCGGCACGCCCGAAGAAACCAACGAGCGCTTCCGCTTCCTGCTCGAGAAAGGGCAGACCGGCCTGAGCACCGCGTTCGATCTGCCGACACTGATGGGACTCGATAGCGATCATCCGTCGGCCGCCGGTGAGGTGGGGCGCCTGGGCGTGGCCGTCGATTCGGCGCGCGACCTCGAGCGTTTGTTCGCCGGCATCAACCTGGGCGACGTCTCGGTGTCGATGACGATTAACGCCCCGGCCGCGATCATCCTCAGCTACTTCCTGGTCGCTGCCGAGCGGCAAGGGGTCGCTTGGGATCGGCTGAGCGGCACGATTCAGAACGACATCCTCAAGGAATACCACGCGCAGAACGAGTACGTTTATCCGCCGCGCGAAAGCGTCCGGCTGGTGACCGACACGATCGAGTTCTGCACGCGTCACATGCCGCGGTTCCATCCGGTATCGATCAGCGGCTATCACATTCGCGAGGCCGGGTCCACGGCGGCAGAAGAGCTGGCCTTCACCCTGGCCGATGGTTTTCACTACGTCGAACAGGCGCTCGAGCGTGGGCTGGGGATAGACGAGTTCGCGCCCCGGCTGTCGTTCTTCTTCAACGCCCACAGCGATTTCTTCGAGGAGATCGCCAAGTTCCGCGCGGCCCGTCGCATCTGGTCGCGACATCTGCGCCAGCGCTACGGTGCCCAGGACGGCAAAAGTCTCTCGTTGCGCTGCCACGCGCAAACCTCGGGCGTCAGCCTGCAAGCCCAGCAGCCCGAAGTGAACGTGGTGCGAGTCGCCTACCAGGCGCTGGCGGCGGTGCTCGGCGGCTGCCAGTCGCTGCACACCAACAGCCGCGACGAAACCCTTTCGCTCCCCACCGAGGAAGCGGTCACCATCGCCCTGCGCACGCAGCAGGTGCTCGCTTACGAAACGGGCGTCCCCAACTCCGTCGATCCGCTCGGCGGCAGTTACGAGGTCGAAGCCCTGACCGACGCCCTGGAGCGCGACGCCGAGGAGATCTTCCTCGAAATCGAACGCCAAGGGGGCATGATCGCGGCCATCGACAAGGGCTATTTCCGCCGCCGCATCGCCGACAGCGCCTTTGCCTACCAGCGCGAAGTCGACCGCGGCCGCAAGTTGGTCGTGGGCGTGAATGCTTTCGTCGAAAGCGAGCCGAGCCGCATCCCCATTCTGCAAATCGACGAGTCGATCGAACGCAAGCAAGTCGCCAATCTCAAGTCGCTGCGGGCCGGGCGCGATAGCGCCGCGTCGGCCGCCGCGCTCGAAGGGGTGCGCCGCGCGGCGCGTAGCCAAGAGAACATCATGCCCGCCCTGCTGGAAGCGGCCCGGCACGACGCCACGGTGGGCGAAACCGTCGCGGCCCTGGCCGATGGGCTGGGTCGTTACACCACGGCGCTGGCCTAAGCGAACGTCCTGACCGCAGTCACTAACCACCGGCCTCATCAATTCATGCCACAGCAAGCAATTCCGCCCGCCGCCGCCACAGGTGATCCAGCTCGTCGGCCCATTCGCGTGGTGCTGGCCAAGATCGGGCTCGACGGCCACGACCGCGGCGTGCAGGTCGTTGCCCGCGCACTGCGCGATGCCGGCATGGAAGTCATCTACACCGGGCTGTGGCAATCGCCAGAGGCGGTGATTCGCGCCGTTGAAGACGAAGACGCCGATGTGCTGGGGGTGAGCCTGCTCTCAGGCGCGCATCACGTGCTGATGCCCCGGCTCGTTGGGCTGCTCAAGGATCGCGGGCTCGAGCACGTGTTAGTGATTCTGGGAGGCATCATTCCGGCCGACGACATTCCCGGGTTGGAAAAACTGGGCGTCTCGAAAGTCTTCACCCCCGGAGCTTCGCTCGACGCGATCGCCGAGTTCCTCCGTACTGCTGTGCCCCGCGACTAATTGTCGCGCGGTGAGATCTGGAGCTTCGCCGCGCGACCCTGCATGGCGCCGCTCCACAACTTTAACCGTCCGAGCAACCGAGTCCCAGCATGCAGATCCTCTTGACTAACGACGACGGCATCTACGCCCCTGGGCTCGAAGCACTCGAGTGGGAACTTCGCCGCCTCGGCGATGTCTGCGTTGTTTCGCCGGCCGTCGAGCAGAGTGGTGTCGGCCACTCGATCACCTTCCTGAGCCCGCTGGTTTGCCAGGAGATTTTCGCCGGCGAGCGGCGTCGCGGCTGGGCCGTCGAGGGGAGCCCGGCCGATTGTGTGAAGATCGGCCTGTTCGAGTTCTGCCCCGAGCGGCCGCAACTAGTTGTCAGCGGCATCAACTCGGGGCTCAACGCCGGCATCAACGTGCTTTACTCAGGCACGGTCGCGGCCGCCATCGAGGGGGCTTTCTTCGAGATCACCAGCGTCGCCGTTTCGTTGGAGTACGATCCGCACGCCGACTACGCCAGGGCTGCCAAAATCGCGGCGCGCTTGATCGAACAACTGCTCGCACAGAAGGGCCCCGGCCCGCAGCTCTACAACATGAACATTCCGCTGGCCGCGCTCAGCTCGCCGGCGCCCGAGGTGCGCGTGGTGCCGATGGCCGTGGCGCGCTACGGCGAAGGCTTCGAGAAGCGGATCGATCCTCGCGGCCGCAGCTACTACTGGGCGACGAACGAACCTCCGGCGCCGGCCAGCCCGCATGAGACCGACCTGTCGGCCCTGCAGAAAGGCTACATCACGCTCACGCCGTTGGACTACGACCTGACCAAGCGGCCGCACCTGGAAGCCATGGCTGGCTGGAAATTGCAAGCGCCGGAGTGACCCGCACGCCCGCTGGCTTCACCACTTCGCGTCCGGATCGAGCGGATCGAACGAAGTGTAGTCGGTCAGCAACCAGCGGTCTCCCTCGCGGCGCAGACCGACACTGAATTGTCGGATGAAGTGCTCGTAGGGGACTTCCCCCTGCTTATCGCGGCCTTCGACAATCGCCTTGAATTGCGCCCGCGCTGTCGGCGGGTTGGCATGTCGATTGAACGAGACCTTGAGATCACGAATCCGCGCGTCGCTGATCTCCACGCGCGGCATGCGATTGGACGCTTCCGTGCGCAGTTGCCCCGCCTCGGGGGCCAGTCGCGCCATCACGCCGGGCACGTCGTTTCGCTCCAGCGCCGCGGCAATCTCTACGAAGGCGGCCTCGACTTCCTCGCGCTCGGTCACGACGACGCGCTCGAGTAATAGCCCCGCGGCCCCCAGCACCAGCACCGCGATCATCGCCCCGATCAATGCGCCACGGCCCGTGCGCACCAGGGCGATCGCGAGGATTGCCTCCAACAGAACCGTGGCGGCGATCCAGAAAATCGGGTTTTCAACGAATGCGCTCATGTCATCAGTATACGCAGACTCGCGCGAACAAGCTCCGCCGCAGGTCGTGAGACAGTCGAAACGTTGGGCAGCCCGATCGGTGTCAGGAACCGATTCAACTGGCGCCTCAATAATTCTCGATCCGTGATGGAATCGGTTCCTGACACCGTTCGGATGAAGGACTCTGCCAGACTGCCCCGCTCCCAGAACTTTGCCGGCTAGAACGCGAACGCCAGCCCCAACTGCTCGAGCAGCCGGATCGATTCCGGGGTCAGTCCATGGCTGTAGCTGCCATAGACCGCCAACCGCCGCGCCACGTACCAGATGCCCCCGATGCCGACCATCGAACCATCCTTGAATCGTGTGCCCGTGGCCGGCGTGTTCACAAATCCATGAATGAACATCTCGAAGTTGTCGAGGATCGGCCCTTGCAACGAGTACTCGAAATTGAATTGCATCACGCGGCCGCCGTCGATTTTGGCGCCGTAGGTGCTGCCGATGTTCCACTCGAACACAAAATCCAACGGCAGCGAATGATCGAAATTCAACGAGTAGCCAGGTTGAGTTTGCGGCGTCGCCAGGTACGACGAACCCAGATCGGTCTGGACTTCAACTTCCAACCCCGCGGCCGGAATGAAACTGTCGCGGTCCTCTTCCCACCAGTTGTGCTTGAAGCCAAAGATCAAAGGGCTGTAACCGTGCTTCGTGCCGTGCGGGGTGATGTCGGTCGTGATCCCGCTCCCCGACAAGCGCAATTCCACCTTCGAGAAAATGCCCACGCGCAGCAGGAATGGCGTCAGGTACGTGATCACGGGGCTGTTGTGGTAGCGGCGATACGTATAGGGAGTGCTTTCCAGATACGCAACACCCACTGGCACAGCATAGGCGCTATTCGGGAAATTGAAGCTGTCGGGCCCCGGCTCGCGGATGTTCGGCTCGGCGGTGCCGCGCAGCCACACGCCGGGTGCCGTTTCAAATTCCTCGTTGAAGCGGCGGATCGTCCGCAGCCGCCGGCGCCGGTTCATTTCGCGATCGTCGGGCATTTCGCGTGACCGCTCGACGCTGAAGCCGTCGAAGACGCCCACTCCGTCGTCGACGATGCCTGCGCCAGGTTGCGCGCTGGAAAGTGCACTGGTCGGCGAAGTCGTCGCCGAACCGGGCGCTGCGGCCGTAGTGACCGGCTGGCCCGCCAGAGCGGCGCCGAAAGGATTGTCGAACGGCTTCGAACTCTGCGGATCGACTGGCACCGCCACCACGACCGCTGGTAGCTCGACCGGCGCTGCATACGACGCGCGCATCAGGCTCGTCGCGACGGACAAGTCGCTCGAAGCGTACTGCACGGGGTCAAATGCTCGTACCGCCTCTCCAGCGACGACTAGCAGCAGCGCACCCACTACGCAGGCGAGCGCGCACCGTCGCATCACGACTCGCCAGGGCGCGCGGCGGCGCGGCCTGGTCGCGTGACTGCGGCGGTCGCTGGTTCGTGTGATCGACATCAACGTTCGAGATCGCGCGTTGTGATTTTTGCGCCGCCGCGGCGCGCAGCGTGATGCGGCTCAGGGGGCCAAAACCTCTGGCGCCGCGGAGGAATCCATCAATAGACAAGAAGTACCGAAGCAAATGACGAGTACGCGCCGAGTTGCCGTGCCATCACCGGACGCGCTGTGCGAGCCGCCTACGGAGATGGCCTGCAAATCGAATCGCGCAGGGGACGTAACAGTAATCAAACCAGGCACTAACAGTCCAGGTCATGTGTCCCACGAAGGGCGAGCACGGGCCGACAGGTTCGCCGTCGAGACCCCCGATCGATGGCAAAATGCGGAGGCGGCGACATCTGGAGAGCCGTTTGTCGGGTTATGCGGGTCGTGCCAGCACAATCGGGGTCCACCGCTGCACGTTTACGCCCTAGAGTTGGGCATGGCAACCGCGATGTTAGCACCTCCCAAACCGGCGCCGCCGGTCCAGCAACCACGTCCATCGTGGAACCGCTTGAACCTCCTGTTGTTGCTGGTCCCCACGGCAATCCTGCTCGATTGGCAGCGGGTCAATCCAAGCGTTTTGTTTTTTGTATCGGCCCTGGCGATTGTGCCGCTGGCCGGCATGATGGGGCGCGCCACCGAGAAAATCGCCTCGCGTGTCGGCACCACCTTGGGCGGAATGCTCAACGCCTCGCTGGGTAATTCGCCTGAAATCATCATCTCGCTGTTTGCGCTGCACCGTGGACTGCACGATGTCGTCAAGGCGTCGCTCACCGGTTCCATCCTGGCCAACCTCTTGCTGTCGCTTGGCCTGTCGATGGTCGTCGGCGGCATGCGTTACCAGCGCCAGCGTTTCAATCAGCACACGGCCCGCATGAGTGCCGGGCTGTTGATGCTGGCGGCGATCGGCCTGGCCGTGCCGTCGCTGTTCCACTTCACCAACAGCCAGCAAGAGCACGAGGTGAGCTTCGAAATCGCCATCGTGTTGTTTGTCGTTTACCTGCTCAGTCTGTTCTTCACCTTGGTGACGCATCGCCAGCTTTTTCAAGAACCTGACAACGAAGACGACGCGCAACCGCACAAATCGAGCATGTGGGGGTCAGTCGCCCAATTGGCCGGCGTGACGATCGGCATCGCCGTGATGAGCGAAATCCTCACCGGTTCGATCGAACCGGCAGCCGCCGCCCTCGGGCTCACACCCATCTTCGCCGGCGTCGTCCTCTTGGCCGTGGTGGGCAACGCCGCCGAGCTGTTCAACGCCATTCGCTTCGCGCGAGGCAACAAGATGGACTTGTCGTTCGGCATCACCGTGGGAGCCAGCACGCAAGTGGCGCTCCTTGTCGCGCCGGTGCTGCTCTTCCTGAGCTATCCGCTCGGGCAGCCGATGGACCTGCTTTTCACGCCGTTTGAATTGGCCTCCGTGTCGCTGGCCGTGATTATCACCAATCAGCTCACCATCGACGGTGAATGCAATTGGTTGCAAGGCACCATGCTGTTGGCCGTCTACTCGGTGCTGGCGATCGCCTTCTATCACGTGGCCGTGTAAGCCCGCGATGGCGCGTTCGTAATGAACATCCCTTTTATCGTCAGGCGTTGCAGCAGTCTCATCGCGCCATTTCTCCCTTCGACGGCGCAGACGCAAGTCGAAGGGTAGCAGCGTAAATAAGACAAATAGCACGATGAGCCCGAGCATCACGACGTTTACTGCGGCAACGCTCAGCATTACGGTCCACAGCGGATCGACCATTGCCGCCGATAACCAGGGGCATAAAAGCGCGGCCAGAAAAACAGCCGCGAAGAGTGTCCTAAGCCTGAATTGCCAAGGTCTTGGCGTCGGATGCCACATGACTCGCTAACCGCAAGCCACGTGAGGAGCTTAACCGGCCTGCGAACTAGCTCGGATAGCGGCGGTAGAAATCCTGCAAGAAGCGGTCGACGTGCCGCATGCCTTGCTCGTACACGCCTGGGAAGCGGTTCTCAAACCAGCGTTCGACGGGCGCGATGGTTTGCGGCATCAGAGCGGCGCCCCCGGTCAGGATGAGCGGCACGCCAATCATGCCCGGCAGCACGATTCCGGCCATGCCGACGCCGATCAGAATCACACCGACTTCGGTCGGCAGCCGGCTCAAGCGATCGCGCGCTACCTCAACATCGAAGGCCTCGAAGGCGAACGCATCGACGACTTCGCGCGACGCACCCGGAAACGTGCGCGTCGAGATGCTGTTGTGCAAGCCGGCGAGCCGGGCATCGGGCCGCAAACTGATGGCCGTCGAATGAGTGAACATCGTCTTCGTTCCGCCTGTCTGAATGTGCGATTCCCTGCGCGATTCACTTGCGATTTGCAGCGCGATCAAGTCGCCAGCGCCATGGGTAGCGCCGCGTCCCCACGCGACACGGCAGGTGCCCCTTGCGCGCGGCCGACTCGGGTGGCCAATCGCCGGGCTGCCTCGACCACCGCGGCTCGCGTGCTCGGGGCGTCCCAGCGCGCGTCAATCTGCCGCGCGGGCTGCTTGACGACTAGTTGCCGCGTCCCCCACCGATACACTCCCCAGTTCGCGAGGTTCGTCAGCAATACCACGTGCAAACTCGTAAACCCTAGCGCGAACGCACCGGCAACGCACCCCACGTTGGCCGCGGCGATCGTCCACTGCGAGCCACGCACCTCGCGCCGTTGGCGATTCGCGAGCCTCCACAGTTGATCGATTCCCTGCACCCCTGCTTCCATTCCCCGCATCGGCATTAGCAAAACGTGTGCCGCGCTGTTCTCGGGCTCCTCGCCGGCGCCTACTTGAATTGCCGCATGAGCCCACTCGGTCACAGCCGCGACGGTTTCCGCCTGCCCCACGACCGCTATGCGATGTCCTTGCTGGTACAAGCGTTGCAACTCGAACGAAGCCTCGTCGCCGTTCTCGGCGGCGATCACGAAGTCGGCCTGAAACCGGCCTGAAAGCTCGGCGGCGATCAACTCGTCGACGGTCCCCAGCAGCCCAATCCGCAGATTAAATTCGGTTCGTAATCGACCGCAGAGGTCGGTCGTGTGCGGATCAGCAGCGATGCGGCGCGCGGTGGCGGCATCAAACACCACGGCACTTGTCGCGGCAATCCGTTCGAACGCCGTCGGTTCGCACACTAGGGCACCCGCCCGCAGGCACTCCTCCGCCAGGCGGGCAAAGCCCAGGCCACCGGTGCGGCGTGGCGTCGTCTTGTAGTCGGGTCGCAGGGCGGCCGCCGCGGTCCCCAGATCAGCCCCCACCAAGCCAATGCCTGCGACCGCTAAAGTCGGGATCGCCGTGGCGTCAGCGAAGCGCATGCCCTGTTGATTCTGGGCATCACAGGCCGCCTGGATGGTGCGATCGAGCGTCGCGGCGATTTGTTCGCGCGCTATGCCGCTGGTGCTCGAAACCGGCAAAACGCGGGCGCGAAGATCAACTCGCCGCCGCACCCGTTCGATACCAGTCGCGTATTTGCGTTCCCAGGCCCGCAGAAACCAGGCCAGCACCGCGGCAGTAAAGTAGTTCCCAGTCGCTAAGGTTGACGCCATGATCACGGTGCTCACCAGCGGCGAACCGACGCGGCCGCGAGCCAACTCCTGGCAGGCCGTGGCAACCGTGGGGGCCAACGCGCCGGCCAGCAAGAAGGCCGTCGGCGGGGCCGCCGCGATCGTCGCGAACTCCGCGATGGTGCCGCCGGCTAACGCCAACTGCGTAAGCTCCCAAGCCGGCACGTTGGAATTGGCGAGCTCGCTACTCGAAGCACTCTCGAGCGTTTTGTCGAACGCTTCGTCGAGCTCCGCGATAATCTGCTTGGCAGAGAGCGCGGTCGAGTTGAAATACACCAGCAGGCTGCCCGTGCGGGCGTTTGCCTGCGCATGGTGCACGCCTGGTGTCTGAGCCAATTGGTCGGCCAGCAACTCGGCACGCTCGCGCTGGCCTCGCAACTGCTCGCTGCGCAAGCGAATGCGGCCGGGGAGGGCATGCACGATTTGCCAATCGACGTGCGCGACATCGCGCGAGACGCCGGCGCAGCCCGCCGGGCTCAGTGTAAAAGTAACCATGGCACTCATTGCTTGGTTAGATGGCCGGGGCAGTGGCGACGAGATCACCGCAATCGACCAACGCTTCGAGGCTCACGACCAGCGCCAGCTCGTGGCTGCGCAGGATGCCCGCGATGCGTTGCAAATGTTGTCGCTTGCGCTTCACCTTGTAGCCGATGTAGCCCAAGAGCACGACGCCGAACACCGAGGCCAGAACGCTTGTGGCACCTTCACCCATGTGTAGCAAAGCTCCTGCTCCTTGTGACGGATGGTTCCGCCTGACACTCACTCGGGCCAAGGCCCACAATTTCCAGAACTCGGCGCGGCGCTGGCGTCCAGCAATCATCGCCGCACGACTCACCGCTAGATGATTACCCCTTCGGCCAGGGTCGAAGTCGCTTCGGCGATAATCTCAATCGCCCCTTCGACTCCTTCCTTGCGCGCCGTGCGGCGCACCACTTGCGTCACATGTCGGGCCGTTTGCTGATCGGTGACGATCTGAATGCCCCAACGCAACAGCGAAATTGCCGCGTCGGAGTCCTTCATCACTCCCAGGTTTAGCCGAAAGCCGTAGCCTTCCTTCGCTCGCACGCTGTACGCCTCGCGGTCGACGACCAGAAAGATCGGGTCGCTCCCCAGGTAGTGCGGGTGCGTCTTGAGCACGTTACGCGACTGTTCGGTCGACAGAATGTAAAGGTTCTGCCGCTCGAGGTAATGTCGCACCAGATCGAGGTTCTCCTTAAGCGCGATTCCGATTGCCGTGTTCCAGCCAGAATCGATCAAGAAGATATCGAAGCGATGATCCAACGGGCAGTTGCCCTCTTCGCCCGGCGGATCGTTCGCCGAGTCGCACGGTACGTCGAACTCGACAAAGGGGGTTTCACCTTTCATGGCACCTTCTCCGCTGCGTAAATCTCGCTGGTTCGGGGCAGTTCCAGGTTGCTCGCCCACTTAGGCTTTGGCGCCCGGCACGAAGCTCATCCGCTCGAAGTGCGGGGCCGTCGATGGGCTCGGCACGATCTGGGCGACAAGCTCCATCGGGCTGGCCGCGTTAGTCGCGGCGTGAGCCTGCTGCCCGTGTTCGTGGCCGATTCCCTGCACACTGCGGCGCAGTTCCTGTTGCATTTCCTTTTCGGCTTGCATCTCGGCAATCTGACGCAGTGGCAGCAACCCGTTGGCCAAGGCCGCCAGGGCCGCCACGTTGTTCGTCAATACCGAGGCCATCACGCCGAAGCCCATGAAGAACGCACCGCAGATGCAGGCGATGTTCGGGGCCAAAATCAGACCCCAGCTCCGCCGCACGTTGCGGTCCAAGTCGCGGGCGACATCCAGTAGATCGAGCAACCGGGCCAGGCTCTCTTCCATGAACACAATGTGGGCCGTGTCGGTCGCGATCGACGACGCTCCGCGGAGCGAGATCGACACGTTCGCTTGCTTGAGCGCGATCGAGTCGTTGATACCGTCGCCGACGAAGCAGACCTTACGTCCTTCCTTCTGCAGCCGCTCGACGTACGACGCCTTGTCGGCGGGCAGCACGCCTGCGAAGTACTGATCCATACCGAGCGACTGGGCCAACTTGCGGGTCGGCGCTTCGTGATCGCCCGAGATGATCGCGATGTGCTTGATGCCGCGTTGCCGCAGGCCCGTCATGATCGCTTCCACTTCCGGACGCTGGCTGGCCTGCAGTTCGAGGGCCCCGGCCAGGCGATCGTCGACGGCGACCATCACCATGGTGTGCCCTTCGTGGTGGGCTTCGGCCAGGGCCGTTTCGACGTCAGCGGGGATCGCAATGTTTTCGAGCCCCATGAATCGCTTGCTGCCAACGCGGATTTTGTGCCCTTCGATGCCGACCGTGATGCCGTAGCCGACGTGATACTGCGATTCGTCGGCCGTGGGCATCGGTAGGCCCGTGGCCTTGAACTCTTCCAGAATCGCCTTGGCGATCGGGTGGGCGAATTTGTTCTCCGCCGCGGCCGCGTATCGCAAGATGTCCATCTGCTGGAAACCTTCGCAGGCGATGATGCCGCCGACTTCGGGTCGCTCGCGAGTCAGCGTGCCGGTCTTGTCGAACAGCACCGTGTCGACTTCGTTCAGCAGTTCCAAGGCCCGGCCGTCTTTGACCAGAATGCCCTGGTGAGCACACAAGGTCAGCGAGCTGAGCATGGCCAGCGGAGCCGCCATGCGGATGCCGGTGCCAAAGTCGCTATTGAGCACCGCCATTGCACCGGCAGGGCCCAGAGTGCCCATCGCCAGGCTACCGAGCGCCAACGTCGGGATGACCGCCTTGTCAGCGAGCCGCTCTCCCTTGTGCTGCGAGCTGAGCTTGTAACCGGCCGAGTCGTTGAGAATGCGGCTGATCTTGGCCGAAGTGGTCTCCGTGCCCGAAGTTTCGACGCGAACGTAGGCCTTGCCCGCGACCATCACGGTCGAGGCAAACACGCGATCGCCGACGCTCTTCTCGGCCGGAGTCGACTCGCCAGTCAAAGCGTGCTGATCGATCATCGCCATGCCTTCGTCGACGATACCGTCGACCGGCACCACTTCGCCGGTGTTGACGACGATCACGTCGCCCGAGACCAGCTTATCGAGCGGCGTTTCGATTTCGACACCGTCGCGCCACAGCCAGACATAGCGAGGCTGCTTGCCGAAGACGTTCAAGAGCATCTTCTTCGAGTCGTCCTGGGTCTTCTCCACCAGCATGCGGCCAAAGCTCAAGCACCAGGAGAGCACCGA
Source organism: uncultured Planctomycetaceae bacterium (assembly GCA_964495375.1). GTDB lineage: Bacteria > Planctomycetota > Planctomycetia > Pirellulales > JAEUIK01 > JAIESQ01. Next base: position 66,236 of record CAZBWM010000010.1, read on the forward strand.
GCCGGCGAAGATCGAGCCGGTGGCCAAACAGCCGGTGACCACGATGGCGTCGAGCACGTCGACACCCAACCGCTTCTCGACGAACAACACCTCGCGGGCGCTCTTGAATGTCGTAATCGAGTTGTAGGCCAACAGCGCGCCGGCGACCGGCAGGAGCGGCGGGAATGCGAACTGCGCGCCGATCGACAGCGGCACGCCCAACGTGCAAAGCGGGAAGCTCAAGTCGGGCTTGTCGTAGCTGGCCGGATGCTCGGCGCCGTTCAGGGCCGAGTCGAGGATCTCAAGAATCTGCTCCTTCCGCAACTGCGCCGGCTTATAGTGAACCAGCACGCCGCCGGTCGAAACGCTCGTCTTGTACTGGTCGATCCCCAGCACGCTCATCAGCTCGCGTTCGACCGCCTGGCAAACGTCTTTCTTTCGAAAGAGCGCCGGATGCCGCAACCGCAGCCGGCCCGGCAGCTCGTGGCAAATCTGCCACGCGGTCACGACCGGCCCGTGCCGGTAAATGCGGATCACCCCCTGCGGGCACGGCTTCAGATGCGCGGCCCCCAGAATCGGCCGAGCGGTCTTGTGCGCCCCGTCGATGTGCTTGGCATCGCCCGTTAACCGACCACAGATTTCCTCGATCGCCTCGCGCCGGCTGACAGTCTGCTGGCAATAACCGACCTCGGCCACGTGGCGATCGGTCATTCCCTTGCCGGCGCCGATCGTCACCGACCGAACCGGCTGAGCCGTCAGCACTCGCTCCAGAAAGTCACGGCACAGTTCACCTTCGGGCTCGCCAAACAAGTGCTGGCTATGGAAGCGAATCACACCGTCGCGAGGGTAGGAAACTTTGATGTCCATAGGAAGTTTGGGCGGGGGCTCGAGGGTTGATTGGTGGAAAACCGGGTGATGATCCAAGACCACAGCAGGCCGACCGTGTGGACTAGGCCGCTTCGGTCTTGACCTTGGCTTCGGCCAACGTGTCTTGCAGCGTCTCGACCTGCTCGGCGATCTTCTGGGCAATGCCCGAGTACGAATCACCTAGCTGCGCGCCAACGGCGCCGAGCACTGGCGCCAACGCGTCGCGGATTTTGTTGAAGTTCGCGCCAGCCAGGGCGCCAATCGCGATACCGGCCGACAGATACATCACTTCGTTGCGTGTGAGGGGCATGGCAAAACTTCCTGTTTTCTAAAGGGAGATACTGCCGTGCTCACCCGGGCACGAGCGCAATCGCTCGGCGCGGATGGACTCACGGCCGGCCCGCAGGGCTTGCTCCCCACGGGCCACTCATAGAAGCCGGCTGGACAAAAACGCTTGCCTGCGGCCGGCCGGGCGAAGCCGGTCGCAGGACTTGCGGAAGTGGGTCTAGCGGACAATTACTTCGTGCGCACGCGAAACCGTGCGCGCCAGCCGGCGAGCTGGGAGTCGGACTAAGTGCCGACCAGACTGGGGGCGGTCGATCGAGCGGGCAGGGTCTAGGCTCCCCGCATCACGACCACTGCTAGCCGCAGGCGATCGCTTCGACGCCCTCGGCAATGATTTCGCACTCCTCGACGCGGGTCGCGAGCGACTCGCTGCGGGTCGACTTCTTCTGCTCGTAACGGGCGCGAAGGTCGGTGACCATGTCACCCGCGGCCACGGCGCCGTCTTTCAGGCCGTTGCCCAGCGGATTGTTCTTCGGCAGCAGGCTGGCGACGAACAACGTCGGGAACGCGACGCCATACGAGAGGAAGTAGCAAGTCGAGTAGGCTGCCTTCGACAACGAGACCTTGCCCTGCGGCACGAACCGCTGCACGGCCCGAGCGGCATCCGACGCGCCGTCTTTCAGCGCTTCAGCAGCGCTCGACATCGCGGTGGCAACCTGGTGCAGGGGATCGATTTTGGTCTCAGTCGAGGCCGAATGATCAGCAATCACGGCGAACTCCTCTTCCCAAGGGCGGGTACGGTAGGCGGGATCAACGAAGCTGCGTAAGCTGCGGCAGGTAGTGTGGCGGCACCGGAATTCTGGCTCCTGCTTACTGCGTTGTCAAAAGCGGACATCCCGGAAATCTTGCCTTCAGCGTTTCGCCACACGGCCGAAACCGCGCCGTCGCTGCGATCGGAATAAGCCGCGCGCGTGATGAGTGTGGTCCTGCACCGGGTCGTCCGGCAAACTCTCGCGCCGCGCGCTCCCCACAAAGCTATCTAAATAAGAGTTGGCGGCGCGCCGCGTCGGAAGCCAAAGCAGGAGCAACAGTTCGATGAAGTTTTTACGGCTGTTCACCGGCCCGCGCGAGGTCGGCATCGAAGTCTCCAAGTCGCGGAATTCGGTTTCGATCGAGCTCCCCGATTTCGATCGCCGCGTTGCCGATGGCACGCTCCGGGAAATGGTCGAACGGCTGTTTCAGGCCTCTTGTGTCGAAGCGGTGTTTGTCGGCGTGGCCGAACGGAACGTCGTCGTCGAGTTCGACTCCAGCCGCGCGGCTCCCAGCGAAGCACTCACCGCGATGGCCGCCGCTCTCCAGCAGCCCGTTTGCTCCAACGGCTTCCAGAAGGACATGAGCCGACTGCTCAACACGGCGCGCGGCGCGGCTGCTCGCCTGGCCACCGTGCGCGATGCCCACGGGTTGCGCACGGTGCGGCTGCGGCGCGAGCGGCGTGGCGCCCTGGAACTCGAGTTGATGGCCCTTCACAACCGCCGGCCGCTAGCTCAAGCGCTCGCCAGCGAAGTCCAGCAGCGGCCAGGTGTCCGCTCGGTGACCTGCGTCCCCACGCAGGCCCTGGTGCGGATCGCCTACGACGATCAGCTCTCGCGAGGCCGCCTGATCACCGCCGTGACGCAAGACCTGACATCGTTGCTCGAAAATCCCCAACCTACTGCCATCGCGCCGCGGCTCGCTGCCGGCGCCACACGCCTGGGCTATCTGGCGCTGGGAGGCGGCTGCTTTGTAATGAGTCTGCTAGGGATGGTCGTCCCCGGGCTACCGACCGTCCCCTTCGTGCTCGCCACCAGCTACTTCTTCGTCCGGTCGTCGCCGCGGCTCGATCGCCAATTGCGCGCCTCGAGCGTCTTCGGCCCAATGCTCAACGACTGGGACGAGTACGGCGGAATTCGCCCTCAGACCAAGCTGATCGCGGTCGCCTTCTCGCTGTCGCTCTCAGCCGTCATGGTCTTGGTTATGCAGCCTTCGCTGGGCACGTTGGCCCTGATCGCGCTGGGCACCGGTATCGGCATCACCTTTGTGCTGCGGATGCCGACCGTTGGCGAGCCGGCCGAACTCGCCGCCCCGCGACGCCTGCGACTGGCCGACGCCAGCCAGCGCTTGCGGCTGCTGCTCGTGGGCCCCACGCCCGGCCTCGAGGGAACCGCCTGAGCCGGCGACTCAGGCTAAGTGGGTGCGCCATTCGATCGGTGTCAGGAACCGATTCCAGCACCAGGCCACCAGTCGTTGGTCCACGATTGAATCGGTTCCTGACACCGTTCGGCCTTCCGGTTTGCGCGACCCTCCTGCAAATTTGATCCGCCGCTGCTGCTCGATTAGATTCTCCCCGTCGCGTAGTCCTCGCTCCGTCACTTCTATTGCGTTTCATGGTCGGATCATTCTCCGACGCAGGGCTTTGTTCATGTCCAATGGCAGCAACCAGCAGCAGGGAATTCTCAGCGGCGTGCGCGTCGTCGAAGTCGCCAGCTTTATCTTCGGACCCGTCGCCGCCACGGTGATGTCCGACTTCGGCGCCGAAGTCATCAAGATCGAGCCCCCGGGAATCGGCGATCCTTATCGCATTCTCTGGCGCACGCCGCCGATGCCCGTCGCCCCGATGGACTACTGCTGGACTCTTGACGCCCGCAACAAACGGAGCATCTCGATCGATCTCAAGCGCGACGAGGGACGCGCCATTCTGCTGCGGCTGATCGAACAGGCCGACGTGTTCGTCACCAATTACCAGCCCTCAGTGCTCGAGCAACTTCGCCTGCGGCACGAGGACATCGCGCCGCTGCGGCCGCGCTTGATCTACGCCCATGCAACCGGCTACGGGCTGGATGGGCCCGACGTCGAGCAGCCAGGCTTCGACATGACGGCCTACTGGGCGCGCTCTGGCCTGATGAGCGCCGTCGCTCCCGCGCATTCCGAACCGGCGCTGTCGGTCGCCGGCATGGGAGATCATCCCAGCGCTATGGCCCTCTTTGGTGGCATCATGCTGGCCCTCTACCGACGCGAGCGAACCGGTGTGGGTAGTTATGTTTCGACCTCGCTGATGGCCAACGGCGCCTGGGCCAACGCGTGCATGCTGCAAGCGGCCCTCTGCGATTGTCAGCCCTTCGTGCGGCAATCGCACGCTACGGCATTCAATGCGCTGGTTAACCATTACGTGGCGCATTGCGGACGCCGCTTCATTCTCTGCTGCTTGGCGCCGTCGCGCGATTGGCCCGCGCTCTGTCGGGCGGTGGGCTTGCCCGAGCTGGAGCGCGACTCTCGCTTTGCCAGCAGCGAGCTAAGGCAGGTTAACTCGCGCCAGTTGATCGCCGTGCTCGACGAGCGCTTCGCCGCGCACGATTGGGAACATTGGAAACGGACGTTCGCCGAACATGGCATCGTCTGGAGCCGCGTGCCCGACGCCGAGGAAGTCATCCACGACCCACAAATGATCGCCAATCGCGTGCTGGTTCCGATCGAGGGCTCTGAGAAGCCAGGCTTGCGTACCGTGAACAGCCCGGTCGAGATACGTGATGCGCCGAAAGTGCCGCCCCGCCCTTCACCAAGCGTTGGCCAGCACACGCGCGAAGTGCTGGCGGAGTTTGGCTATGAGCGTGAGGTAATCGACACGCTGGTGGCCGAAAAGATCGTGCAAGAATAACTCGGATCGCGGATTCAACGCCGCGCATGTTAGCCTTGGAGCTTGCTCCGCGAGCTAGCTCGTGAGACGTCGAACCCGCTAGCGCGCGGGATAAATCCCGCGACTAACGGTCGTCGCGCAACTGCGGCAGCAAATCTGGCAGCGCCGCGGCGAATGATTCGTAGCGCGGTGTCCAGCCTAGTTCGCTTCTTGCTTTGTCGGCCCGAATGCGAAACGACGACGTGATCGCTTCGACCAAGGCCGGGCCGGCAAGAAGTTTCATCACCCAGGCCGGCGCATGGCGCACCGGCGGCACGCCGAGTCCGGCGGCGACGACATTGATGAAATCGCGCCGCAGCATTGGCTGCTGGTCGGCCAGAAAGAACTTCTCGCCCGATTGGCCCCGTTCGAGCGCTAGGGCAAACGCCTCGCCCACGTCGTCGACGTGTACCAGACTCCAGAAATTGTCGCCCCGGCCGATCATGCGATAACGACCGCGCTCGAGCATCTTGGCAGTCGTGCGCAAGAAGCCGCCGTTGCCATAGACGAAACCGGGGCTGACGATCACGACGCGAAGTCCACGATCGCGATGCATTGCCAACAGCTCAGCCTCGCACTCGGCATGCCCTTGCGCCAGCAGGCAAGGTCGCGGCGCGGCCGACTCGTCAACCCATTGACCCTCGTACTTCGCGTGCGTCAGCGCACCGCTGGTGTAAAGGAACAGCTTGTTCCGCGCCGCACACGCGTTGGCCAGCGTGCGCGTCATCAACTCATCGCTCTTGTGCATGGCCAGAATGTTGCGCCGCGAAAATCGCCGTTGCGGGACATCTTGCGCGGCATGAATCACCGCGTCGACTTCGGCAACCAGCGGCTCGTACGTCTCCGGCCGCCACATGTCACCGCGGGCGATGGCCGCGCCGGCGCTCAGCAACTCGCGCGCCTTCTCAGGGTTGCGAACGAACGCCAGCACCTGGTGATGATGCCGCATCAAAGCATGCGTGATCGCTTTGCCAACAAAGCCCGTGGCGCCGGTGACAAGTACACGCATGCGATGCGCCGCCCTGGTTGTGTCGCCTGAAAATTAGTCCAGCGTGCGAATCCGCGCGTTACGAATCTCGACCCGCCCGCCGCCCCGGCTCAGTTCTTGAAAGCCGATCCGACCACGCCGCGGACGATCCTTGAACGCCGGCGCCTCGCTCCCATCGTGCCGCTGGGGGCGCGCCGTCTGTTCGTCGAGGTTCACGTCCTGAATCCGCTCGCCGTTGAGCGTCACTATGATGCGCGGACCCCGGCAGACGATCTCGTAGCGGTTCCAATCCTCGGGCTTGAAGACCTGCACGCGCGAAGCAATGGCCCGATAGAAGCTGCCCGTCAGCTCGCTGGGCTTCGGCGTCTGATCGGCCGGAAAGTAGCGCGGGTCGACCATCTGCAGTTCCAGCCCATCGAACGCTGGGTCGCCGTGCATGGGCGAACGCAGGGCCAGCCCACTGTTGCCGCGCGAACCGAGCCGCCACTCGAACTCCAGTTCGAAGTCGCCGTATTCCGCTTCACTCACCAGCCAGGTGCCGCGCGGCGTGCTCCCCAGAAGAATGCCGTCGACGACCTGCCAGCGCGCCCCCGAGGGCGGAGCCTTCTTCAAGTCCGACCAATCGGTGACGATCCATCCCCTGGTCGGCTCGTCTCCGGCAAACAACTCGACCCACGGGCCATCGCCGCGTGCCTGCGATGGCACAAGCAAAAGCCCGCAGCCCACGGCAATTAGCAGCGTCATCATGGCCTTGGCGTTTGGCGTCATCATGTCCCCCGGCCTGCTGCGTGGTGTCGGCGATAAGTCGTCTGCCGCGGCGGCATTATGCTCGCGGCTACCGCCCGCCGGCAAGGCGATGCCGCGTTGTCAAAACCGTCCTGTTTCCGCTATACTTTGCGCGATCGACGCAAATTGTCGACACCTAAGCCGCTGCCGGGTATCGACATCGGTCGCGGAGACACTTTTGGGAGGGACACCTTCATCGCCTTCTACGCGCGGGTTGGCATCGGTCACGATACGCATCGCCTGGAGCCGGGCGGACCGCTCGTGCTCGGCGGGCTGCGGATCGATCACGATCGGCACTCCGTCGGCCATAGCGACGCCGACGTGCTGCTGCACGCAGTCACCGATGCAATCTTGGGCGCGGCCGCCCTGGGAGACATTGGCGAGCTGTTCCCCGACACCGACCCCGCCAATAAAGGACGCGACTCCGCCGACATGCTCCGCATCGCCTGGCACCTGGTGCACGAGGCGGGCTGGAAAATCGCCAACCTCGATTGCATCGTGTTCGCCGAGCGACCGAAAATCACGCCGCACAAAGAAGCGATTCGCCAGCGCTTGTCCGAGCTGCTGCGAACCGAGACCAAACGCATCAACATCAAAGCCAAGACCGGCGAACGTGTCGGACCGGTCGGTCGCGAAGAAGCCATCGTGGCCGAGTGTATCGTGCAGCTAGTTCACGGTCCTTCGTTCCCATACTGAATCGAGTTCAACCAGAGCAGATTCCACCACCGCTCGCGCGTCGCTGCCGAGCCATTTCCGCATCCTCAGGACACTCAGCACCCCGATGGCCACTTCCGCACCTTCCGTCGAATCCAACTCGGCTTGCTCCTTGCCCACACCTTCGATCCGCGTGTACAGCACGCTCTCGCGCAGCAAAGAGCCTTTCGAGCCGGTCACCCCCGGCAAGGTCGGCATCTACTTGTGCGGGCCAACCGTCTATAAGCCCAGCCACATCGGCCACCTCGTCGGCCCCGTGATCTTCGATGTCGTCAAGCGCTACCTGACCTACTCTGGCTATCAGGTCACGTGGGTCGTCAACATCACCGACATCGACGACAAGCTGATTCAAGAAGCTGCCAAGCGCGGCATCGAGGTCGGCCAGTTGGCCAATGAGATGACCGCCGACTACATGTCGAACCTCGCGGCGCTCGGCATCGATACCATCGATCACTTTCCGCGGGCGACCGACAACATCCCTGAGATCATCGCCTTCATTCAGGCGTTGATCGACAAAGGTTTCGCCTACGCGGCCGCCGGCGGCGACGTTTACTTCGACGTCGCCAAAGACACCGAGTACGGCAAGCTCAGTGGCCGCGACGTCGCCGCGCTCCAGGGCGAAGGGGGCGACATGGCCAGCCGCAAGCACAACGTCGCCGACTTCGCGCTCTGGAAAGGGGCCAAGCCGGGCGAGCCCGCCTGGGAAAGCCCCTGGGGCGCCGGTCGCCCCGGCTGGCACATCGAATGCTCGGCCATGAGTCTGCGGCTGTTGGGTGAAACCTTCGACATCCACGGCGGCGGCCTCGACTTGATGTTCCCGCATCACGAGAACGAAGTCGCCCAGAGCGAATGCTGCCACGGCCGGCCGCAAGCCAAATACTGGATGCACAACGGGCTGATGCAAGCCGCCGACGAAGTTGGAAAAGTCGGCGGGCGAAATACGCGAGCCACCGAAACGGCGCCCGGCGCCGCCGATGCCGTCAGCGACCAGGCCGCGCAAGAAGCGGGCAAAATGGGCAAGTCGAAAGGGGCCAGCCCCTTCCGCGACTTGCTTAAGTCGTTTTCGCCCGAGACGATTCGGCTCTTCATTCTGTCGAGCCATTACCGCAGCCCAATCTACTTCAGCGAAGCGCGGATCGGCGAGGCGGCCAAGAGCCTCGAAAAGTTCTACAGCTTCTTCCAACGCTTCGAGCGCGTGACTGGCAAGAGCTACTATCAGGTGCCCGTGCGCAACAAACGCTCGGCCGCCGACAGTGAAGCTCCCGCCGATGAAACGCTGAAGCGCGTCGCCGAGCATCGCCAGCGCTTTCTTGAGACGATGGACGACGACTTCAACACGCAGGCCGCCATGGCCGAGCTGTTTGAGCTGGTGCGTGTGCTCAATCGCCTCGTCGACGAGCGGCGCCTCGAAGAGCCGGGCGCAAAGGATGCCGCATCACTGGCCACGCTCGAAGCAGGTGTGGCCGTGCTTCGCGAGCTTTCGTCGCTGGTCAACCTGTTCCAGCGGCCGGTCGCGTCCGCGGCAGCCGCCGGAGCGAGCGACGAGCTTGTTGCAGGCTTGATGTCGTTGGTCATCGAACTGCGGGCCGACGCCCGAGCGACCAAGAACTTCGCCGTCGCCGACAAAATCCGCAAGCAACTTGCCGACCTGAAGATCACGCTGGCCGATCGCCCCGGCGGCACCGACTGGACGATTGAGCGCTAGCGCCGCCGGCCTTGGGAACTTTTCAAGGATGAATCACGCTTGTCAACCGCTCCGCGCATCCTCGGGATCGATCCCGGCCTGAACATCACCGGCTATGCCGTGATCGAGGTCGCCGCGGGCGGACCGCGCATTTGCGAAGCCGGCGTCATCCGCGGCCGCAGTCACGGCACCCTCACCGAGCGCCTGGCCGAGCTCTACTCAGGCATCAGCGAAGTCCTCACCGGCTTCAAGCCGATGGTCGTCGCCCTCGAGCAACTGTACTCGCACTACCAGCGGCCGCGCACCGCCATCCTCATGGGCCACGCGCGCGGTGTCCTTTGCCTGGCCGCCACGCATGCCGGCGTGCCGGTCAAGTCGTACAGCGCCACGCAAATTAAGAAGATCCTCACCGGCGCCGGCCGCGCTCCCAAGCAGCAGATGCAAGAAGCGATCCAGCGCGAGTTCCACCTGCCGACGGTCCCCGAGCCCCCCGACGTGGCCGACGCCCTGGCCATCGCCCTCTCGCACTACTATCTTCAGCCAGAGCTCGTGCAGTTGGCCAAACGCCGCGCGTAACGTCAGCGGAAACTCGCCACCGATGGGGACTGGAGTCGTTGCTACTCAAAGGCCATGCACACAAGTTCGGCGCTGCTCAGCAACGACTCCCGTCCCCCTCGACCAGTCACCAACGCAACAACACGTGAGAGCCCATCCTTGATCACCAAAATCAGCGGCAAACTCCTGGGTCTCTCCAACGACGTGCTCACGCTCGAAGTCGGCGCCTTTGAGTACGAAGTGCTGATTCCCGAGTTCACCCGGTTGCAACTGCAATCGCTGATTGGTCACCCGATCAGCTTGCACACGATCGAATACCTCGAAGGGAACGCCATGCAGGGACGGCTGATTCCCCGGCTGGTCGGCTTCTTTAGCGAGATCGAGCGGGACTTCTTCGAGCTCTTCTGCTCCGTCGACGGTGTCGGCGTCAAGAAAGCACTGCGGGCGATGGTCCGCCCCGTGCGCGAGGTGGCCATTGCCATCGAAGAGCAGGACGTCAAAAGCCTGGCGACGCTTCCTGGCATTGGCCCGGCGACGGCCGAGCGGATCGTCGCCAAGCTGCGTCGCAAGGTGCCGCAGTTCGCGCTGATGGTCGCCCGCGACGCGCCCTATGCGGCGATGGTCGAGAACGACGTAGTGGCCGAAGCATTTCGCGCGTTGCGTACGCTAGGGCACTCCGAGTCCGACGCGCGCAAACTGCTCGACACGGTACTCGGCGGCAAGAAAAAGTTCGACGACGTGCAGGACGTGCTGCAAGCGATCTATCAGAAGAACCGCGACGGGAGCTAGCACGCGCGCTCTGTGTTTCTGCATTCGTTAGCCGCGGGATTCATCCCGCGCGCTAGCTCGCGCGATGCGGGAAGTCGTTTTTCGCTCAGTTTCGCATCGAACCCGCTAGCGCGCGGAGTAAACTCCGCGGCTAACAGTTCTGCTCCACTCTCGCGGAAAGCATGCGCGCCAGCGCGGAAAAATTTCCCGCGTCAGTCAGAATTGCCCGCTGCGCTGCGTATCAAAGTCGAACGAGACACGAGCAAGCGACGCGGCCAAATCATAGGTGCGTCGGGGCAGGGGCCAATTAAGACACACCCCACCGCTTGGGTCACGCACCAGCAGGCGCCACCGGTCGTACGCATCGCGACGGTCGGGTGCTGGGGGGCAGGGCAGCCCCCGGCACAAGGCGCTCCACTCGTATTACGCTTTCAAATCGCGTGAGAGCAAGTAGGCAACCGAGTCCGCCAACAGAAGATAACTCATTTCGCTGTAGCCACCGCTGGGCAGGATCAGCAGTGGAACACCTCGCTCGCGCGCGCTATCGATGACCAACTGATCTCGCTGCTTCATCGCGCTCGCTGACAAATTCAACCCACCCAGTTCGTCCCCTTCGTAGGGATCCGTGCCGGCATTGAAGACAATCAGCGCGAGCGAACCGTTTCTCGCTACCGAATCGAGAAAGCCCGGCAATTGATCGCGCAGCTTTTGCAGATACTCTCGGTCTTCACAGCCCGCCGATAGCGGAATCGGGCAATCGATCCGCTCGCGAGCGATTCGATCCTGCCACGGGTAAGCACCTCGATTGAACATATCGAAGATAAAGACGCGCGAGTCCTGCAAGAACGCGTGACAGACTCCGTTGCCTTGATGCGCGTCTAAGTCGATATAAGCGACGCGATCGTGCTCCTTCAGTAGCTGCTCGCGTCGTAGCACCTCGATGGCCAAGGGGATGTCAGCGTAAAGACAGAAGCCCTCGCCGGCGTCTGGCTTGGCGTGGTGAAAACCTCCCGCCAGATTTGCGGCCGCGCCCTGCTGCATCGCTGCGCGAGCGGCGAGAATCGTCCCCATCGTCGCCCAACGCATGGGGCGCAGCACCGTCCAATCCAGCAGTCGCCAAGGCACGCGGCGCACCTGCGGAAGCTCCAGAGCGCTAGCGAGGTACTTTGAATCGCGCAGGCGGTCGAGATACTCGGCCGAGTGAATCAGCAAGAGCTCGTCTCGCGAAATCTCGCGAGTCGGCCTGATCCAAGTAGCCTGGATCGACTCGGGCAGACGCTGCTTCAAAAGCCGCCATGCGCGACTATGTTTGCGCGTATCGAACGGATGCAGTCGCTCCAGGCCAAATGCGCGGATGTCAAAATGGCGGTCGTAGACGACACGAGACATGTCGCTAGTCTACCGCCTGTTTACCGCGATCTGCGCTGCCCGCTGCCGCTGCTGCGCCGCTGCGGCTGACGCGCCACCTGCGATTGCCGGGCCACGTACACCGTCGGATCGTCGATGATCCAGCCCGTCGACCAGTTGCCGTCGTTCTGGTTGAAGACGTCGAAGAAGATGCTCTTGAGTTGCTTGCAGCGGAAGTTATACGGATGGTGCGAAGCCAGATGGTCCGACTCCGTCAGGTCGTCGAGCCCCGGGTGCGCGTAGTAATGCACGCGGCCGTCCGGCGAGAACGACATCCCCATCGTCCACCAGCCGACTTCTTCGACATTCATCACCGTGTAATCTTGACCGCTCTCGCGTGCACGCACGGCCAGCGTCGTGCGGGCTGCCCGGCCGCGGCGTTCGCTCCCCGGCGCGTAGTTGATGAACATGCCAGGCCAGTACGGCTCACTTTCCTTGCCATCAGCCGTCAGTCCGCGCACCGTGGTGCGAAAGCCAAACGTCGAACCTTGGCGCGGCTCCCATTCTTCCCACGGCGGCAACCAGACGCGCACCACGACGCTAGGCCCCTGCGAAACGCTGATCGCGCCTTGCCCACGCGGCGCCGCATGCATGAACAAGTCGTCCTGCGCGCGAGGGCCGCGCGTCTTGTTGGGGATGCCCGTCATTCGTGATGAGATCAAGAGCGAGCCGGTGCTCTCCGGCAAGCCATCAGGGGGAGTCGGCACGCGGCGCACGACGTCGGGGTGACCGCGATCGGGCCCTTCGTACCAGCGGCCATTCGACGAGTAGCCACTCGGCTTGCGACGGTTGCCGTCGATGTCCTTGCTCCCCTTGGGATTGTTGAACGTGTAGCTCCATTCCTCGTCTTCGAAGTCGTCGCCGGCGCCGTCGACCATCGTGCCTGTCCCCGGCACGATGCGCTGCGCCAGTGCGGGGGTCGACCAGATGCCAACCGCGCACGCGGCCATGGCAGCCAGCTTCAGCGGCGATCCGAACCAATGTCGCAAGCTACGAATAGTCCATTGCATGGCGAAAACCTCCCCTGATTGGCGAAGCTGCCTGGCAACTTCGCACGACGGCCGATCGCGACAACTACCGTGCGCGGGCCGGCTTCGGCCGCGCGGCGGTGTCGGTCGCCGGCGCCAAGAATTCCAAACCGCGCACGAGCGCCGCGTCGGCTTTGTTCAACTGTTCGATTTCGTCGGGCTGTAGCGTAAAGGCCAGCACGACTTGCTGCCCCTGGGCGTTGGCCACGAGAAAGTAATGCCACTCGATCGGCAAGTCCGAGGCCTCTCCCTGGGCCACGACCCATAGCACCAGGCGCTTCGGATCGTCGCCGTTTTGGCCGGCGCGCACAAACTGCCCGAAGTGCTCACCGAGCCCCTTTTTGATTTCTTCTTGGAACTTGCTCAACGAGGGGGCGGCGTCATCCGGCTTGGTGGCCTTCGTCGAGATGTTGCATTGCGCCAGCATGTCACCCCCTTCGAGCAGCCGCATCACGAGCATGTTGGGCTGTTCGGCGATCACGTGCCAGCGGCGGTCGTAGTTCAAGCGGTACTGCCCGGTCGGCGACTCGAACGCGAGTTGCAGGTCGGCCGGTGTCAGCGGATCGCGCGACAGGCTCGCCTTGCGGTCTGCCAACGGCTCGGACTTCGGCAGTGGCTTGATCTGCATCTGGAGCCGGCTCACCGCGTCGATGCCCGGCGTCACCGCGCTGATCGTCCGCTTTTCGTGTACGAGCAGGGCCAGCCAGGTGATCCGCCGCGCGCCGAACTCGAATTTGTACTTGGCCTTGATCTCCATCTCGCTCGCGACGCCGCCGATCGCACCGAACAGCGTGCCATTCATCTCGCAGCGCGCGGCCGTGGCGTCAACTTCGCGCAGCACACTGTGAACCTCGGAGCTGGTTACGGCGTCTAATCCCAGGAGCGCCGCCAGCAACTCGGCCGGATGGGTCCAAGACTCTTCAAGCTTCACCTGCCGATCGGGGAGCAACCCGTCGACCAGCAGGCTGTTGCCCAGCGGCTCGATCAAGTCGAGCTCGTCGCGCGTCAGCGGGCCATCGACCCCCACGCTCGCCGCCGAGTTCGACTTCCAATCGGTCAGGATCAGCCGGCGGTCATGCCGCAGTTGGGTCGTCGATTCCTGAGCTTTGACCTGGAAAGTCGCTTCCGCCCGGTTGAACCAGCGGGCGCTGCGGCAGGCCGCCAGCGGCTGGTTCGGGGGCGTGAGCAGTTGTTCGTCATAGTCGAGCTGGCCGGTAACCAGCAGAGGGACCGATTCAGGCTCCTCCTTGCCGGCGATCTGCAGTTGCCCCTTGACGTCGAGTGTGACCGCGACGCGGGCAAGTTGATCGGCCGACGATCGGGGAGTGAGGTCATAGGTCTTGGTTTCCGCGGCCCGAGCCGGGCTCAGAGCCGTCGAAACCGACACGGCCAAAACCGCAACATAAATCAGACTTTTGACTTGCATCTTGACAGCAGGCCCAAATCGGGAGAGGAAATGGGGCAATCGTTGTGGCAGGAATTGCCAAACGCGTCGGGCAACGGGGCTTGCCCCCGTGGCGGACTATTCCATACAGCCCGGTTCATCGTCGTTTTCGGAGAGCTGAGTTGAACCGAAAAGCCGGCTGGTACGGCTTTTGCGGTGTGAACCAGGAAAAATTCTCGAACTTTTACTGCACCCTTGGACACTTAGTTACGTAGAAGAGAGCACAACCCGGCCGGCCCGACGTCGCGGCGCTTTTTCGTGACAGAAACGAGCGCCATGGAGTAGGATGTCTGCCGGCGGGAAGCTGCCTGAGGTTACCGCCGCTAAGATCTTCGGTTCTAGACGCTTACGAGAAGAACCTGGAGGGAATGACGGCGTACGCACAAAAACCGCATGCAGTGGGAAGCTGGCAGATTCGTCCGGAAACCTAGCCTTGTCGGCGCGAAGGACTCGCAGGGAACACCGCAAGGTCTGCCCGAGAAGAGGTCCTACGATGCACACTGAATACCTACATCCTGAGATTCGCGAACTGCGTGACCAGCAGGTGCGGTTCGCTCCGCGCGACAAGAAGATCGAGCAAGTCAATCGCGCCGAGAAGCTGCTCGCCGAGTTGGACCCGGCCCGGGTCTATACCTACGAGTATGTCTATTTCCGCATCACCGACTTCCGGCCCGACTTCACCCCGCAGGTCAAGCTTTCGGGTGACGATGCCCGGCACGATCTGCGGCTGTTTGTCGAAGATCTCTCCGACTCGGCCGACGTCCCTTCGCAGGCCGCCGGCGAGCCCGTGCTCACCGTCGAAGAGCTCAGTAAGCAGTTCAACGTCTCGACCAAGACGATCGCCCGCTGGCGTCAGCAGGGGCTCGTCAGTCGGCGGTTCGTGTTCGACGGCCGCAAGCGCGTCGGCTTCTTGCAGAGCTCGGTCGAACGGTTCGTGGCCGGCAACGAGGATCGCGTCACGCGCGGCAGCCGCTTCAGCCAACTGAACGACGCCGATCGCGACAGCATCATTCGCCGTGCGCGGCGCCTGTCGCAGGCCGGTGGTTGCCCCGCCGAAGTCACCAAGCGGCTCGCCAAGCGATTCGATCGCAGCGTGGAAACCATTCGTTACACCATCAAGCAATTCGACCAGGAACACCCCGAGCAAGCAGTGTTCCCCGAAAGCACCGGAGTGCTGGGTGAAGAGACCAAGCAAAAGGTCTATCAACAGTATCGCCGGGGGGTGACGGTCGAAGCGCTCAGCAGACAACACTGCCGCACCAAGACGAGCATCTACCGCGTCATCAACGAGATGCACGCCCGGCATGTGCTGGCGCTACCGCTGGACTTTATTCCCAGCCCCGAGTTCGAGCGCGCTAACGCCGACAAGAATATTCTCGGCGCCGCGATGCCGGCCGCTCCGCAAGCGCGGGCCAGCCGCCAGCCGAGCGGGCTGCCGCCGTACCTGGCCAGCCTGTACGAAGTTCCCTTGCTCACGCGCGAGCAAGAGGCCT
Organism: uncultured Planctomycetaceae bacterium; assembly: GCA_964495375.1. GTDB lineage: Bacteria > Planctomycetota > Planctomycetia > Pirellulales > JAEUIK01 > JAIESQ01. Next base: position 81,943 of record CAZBWM010000010.1, read on the forward strand.
ACCTGTTTCGCAAGCTTAACTACCTGAAGTTCAAGGCCGGCAAGCTCCGCGCCGAGCTCGACGCCGCGCATCCGCGCAGTTCGCTGATGGCCGAGATCGAGCGCTACTATGGCGAAGCGGTGCAGACCAAGAACCAGATCATCCGCGCCAACCTTCGCCTTGTGGTTTCGATTGCCAAAAGGCACGTCGGCGCCACGGGTGATTTCTTCGAGCTGGTCAGCGACGGTAACATGTCGCTCATGCGGGCAGTCGAGAAGTTCGACTACACGCGCGGCAACAAGTTCAGCACGTACGCCACTTGGGCGATCATGAAGAACTACGCCCGGACCATTCCTGACGAGCATCGCCAGCGCGACCGGTTCCGGACGAGCCACGACGAGATGTTCACCGCCACGCAGGACGTGCGCACCGACCAAATCGAGCTGGAAACCGCCCAAACTCAGCGCGAAGCGCAGGTCGGCCGCATCCTCGGCGTGCTCGACGAGCGAGAGCAAAAGATCATCATCAGCCGGTTTGGCCTTGAGCAAGGACATGAACCCCTTACACTCAAGGAAGTTGGGGTCGAGATGGGGGTCACCAAGGAGCGCATCCGCCAGATCGAGGCCCGCGCCCTGAGTAAGCTCCGCAAGGCCGCTGAAGAAGAGAAGATCGACTGGGTCTTCTAAAGGCGGCCGGCCCAGCCGCGCGAGGGGCCTTTTGCTCCCCTCGCGCCCCCAAGACCGGTGGATAGCCCAGGGCCGTCGGTTGGGTGCTTGCCAAATGTGGCAGCCCCAGTGGCCGACTCCCCTGGGCTTTCTGCGCTGGTGCTGCTAGCATCTTGCTGAGGGCGTGCTTTTTTCGCGCTCCCGGCTTGCAGGAGTCCGTGGCTTCATTATAGTTACATGTTTTCACGACGGACCTTAGGGTTCGCTAGCGTAGCTCAATTGGCAGAGCAGCTGATTTGTAATCAGCAGGTTGTGGGTTCAAGTCCCTCCGCTAGCTAGTCCATGCAGATAGAGGGGGGCTCCGCAGCGGGCGGTTTCCCGAGCGGTCAAAGGGGTCAGACTGTAAATCTGATGGCTCTGCCTTCGCAGGTTCGAATCCTGCACCGCCCATTATGTGTGCCGGCGCAGGGAAACAATGCGTCGGGCAATCGAGAGAAATGCAGAACTGAATCTGGACAGAATGCGGAATCCAGCAACCCTTCGCGGCCCGCGAACCCAGGTTCGCGGTCGCGTGACTTAGACAACTAGGCGATCCAAGAAACACAGCCGTCCAGGTAACGCAGCGATCCAAAAAACACAGAGGAGCTTCGCGGGTGTAGCTCAATGGTAGAGCAATAGCCTTCCAAGCTAAAGACGAGGGTTCGATTCCCTTCACCCGCTTTGGCCCAGCATCGTGATCCGGCCAGGCGAGCTGTGGAGGGAGGGGGAGCGGCCGGGACGAGAAGTCGAGCCAACTTAAGAACCGCGAAACGATAGCGCAAGGCGACAACACAAGCACGAACAGTCGAGAACTCCACTGGGCATCTGCCGGCCGCGCTGCCTCGGCCCTCGCGGCGGCGACCAACCGACCGCGGCCGCCAGGTTAGCGCTGCTGTAGCTCAGTTGGTAGAGCGCGTCCTTGGTAAGGACGAGGTCAAGGGTTCAAGTCCCTTCAGCAGCTTTCGCAAGTTTTGCTCGTAGCAAGTAAAAACGAGTAGTCAAAGTCGAATCGTACAAACGGAAACTAACCACGCAGAAACGTTTGATAGAACGCAGGGAGTGTCATGGCCAAAGAAGTATTTGATCGCAAGAAACCTCACGTCAACGTCGGCACCATCGGGCACATTGACCATGGCAAGACAACCTTGACTGGCGCTATTCTTGCAGTCCAGGGCGCCAAGGGATTGGCCAAGCCGAAGGCCTACTCCGAAATCGCCAAGGGCGGTACCGTCCGCGACGAAACCAAGACGGTCACGATCGCCGTCAGCCACGTCGAGTACGAGACCCCCAATCGCCATTACGCCCACATCGACTGTCCGGGTCACGCCGACTTCATCAAGAACATGATCACCGGCGCCGCTCAGATGGACGGCGCCATCCTGGTCGTGTCGGCGGCCGACGGCCCCATGCCTCAGACGCGTGAGCACATCCTGCTCGCCCGCCAGGTGGGTGTGCCCGCGCTTGTCGTGTTCCTCAACAAGTGCGACCTGGTCGACGATCCCGAGTTGCTGGAGTTGGTCGAACTCGAGTTGCGCGAACTGCTGACGCACTACGGCTTCCCGGGCGACGAGATTCCGATCATTCGTGGCGCCGCCAAGCCGGCCTACGACAAGCCGGCCGACGCCACGGCCAACAAGTGCATCGGCGAGTTGATGGAAGCCATCGACTCGTACATCCCCGAGCCGACACGTGAAGTCGACAAGCCGTTCCTGATGGCGATCGAGGACGTCTTCTCGATCGAAGGTCGCGGCACCGTCTGCACCGGCCGTATCGAGCGGGGCGTCGTCAAGGTCGGCGACGAAATCGAGATCATCGGTTTGACGGCCGCCCCGCGCAAGACGACCGTCACCGGCGTTGAAATGTTCAACAAGAGCCTTGATCAGGGGCAGGCTGGCGACAACGTCGGCTGCCTGTTGCGTGGTATCAAGCGCGAGGAAATCGAGCGCGGCCAGGTGCTGGCCAAGCCCGGTTCGATTACGCCGCATACCAAGTTCGAGGCCGAGGTCTACGTGTTGTCGAAGGAAGAAGGTGGACGGCACACGCCGTTCTTCAGCGGCTACCGTCCGCAGTTCTACTTCCGCACCACCGACGTCACCGGCTCGGCCAACCTGGCGGGCGATGCCGAAATGTGCATGCCTGGCGACAATGCCCGCCTGGCGGTAGAGCTGATTTCGCCGATCGCCATGGACGACGGCGTGCGGTTCGCCATCCGCGAGGGTGGCAAGACCGTCGGCTCGGGCGTCGTGACCAAAATCCTCGAGTAAAACAAGCCGGGGGCGAGCCCCTGCGGCTCGCCCCCGCAAGAACTAACGCGTCGACGGGATAACGGAATCAGTACCGCCAAGAACTGTTTCCGAACACAGCGACGCCTTAGGGGCGTAGCACAATTGGCAGTGCGCTGGTCTCCAAAACCAGAGGTTGCGAGTTCGATTCCCGCCGCCCCTGCCACTTAGCAAAGAAACCGCGAGCCCAGGTTCGCGGTTTCGGAGCGATCGCCGGACGCCCCCGCGTTCGGCGACGAAAACCAGACCGCCCGCCGATCAGACTGCCCGCCGAAGGGACTAGCGCTCCGCTCTGCGGGAGCCACCTTTGGGTAGGCAGTCCGACGGTCGGTCGCCAGTTCCGAAATTCCGAACGTTTCCGCCGCGGGCGAGCCAGGACGTCGCCCAACGCATACCTCCCCAACTTGCAGAAGCTCAGGGAAGACATGGCCATGGCGAAGGATGATAGGCATCCGCTCTTGCGGGTGCTGTTCGAGGCCGGGCTCTATAAGCGGAGCCAGGGCCGGATCGCGCGCCAAGCGACCTTTGCCGTGTTGGCCGGCTCTGTGGTCTTGGGTTGCTGGCGGTTGAGCTACCAGCTCGTGCAGTTCGGTTCGCTCTGGCAGTTTTTGTTGCCGATGGCGCTGGGAGCTATCGGTGTGTGGATCTGCTTCCGCGCCATTAACTACCCGCAGTTCGCCGATTTCTTGATCGCGGTCGAGGCGGAGATGAACAAGGTCTCCTGGCCTGCTCGCGACGTGCTGTTCCGTAGCACCGTGGTGGTCATGTTCACCATCTTCGCCCTGGCGGCCATCCTGTTCTTGTACGACGTAATTTGGAAATCGCTCCTCAGTGCCTTGGGAATCGGCTGAACCACATCGCCAAACTTGCCGCCGGGCCGGGTGCGACCCCGTTCGCAACAGGCTGCGGCAAAACTGAACCTTGCAGTGCGGAAAAGAGAAACTTTCGGTGATTGACGAACGCGACAGCACGGCCGATCACGCAACACCGCCCGGTGACCCTGGCGACAGCTCGCCCGCGGGGTCGCAGGCTGCTGCGCCCAGTGGAGCTGCCGAAGTTCCTTCCGACACGTCCGCCGCGGTTGCAAATTCCGCTACGAATTCCGCCCCTGCCGAATTGAAGCCCGCCGTCGCCGACGCAGCCGGCGAGGGGATGGTCGCCGCCGAAGTTGCCCCCAAGGCAGCCCTAGCCGCCGGCGAGCCCGTGACGGGCGGAATGCCCGCTCCCGAGATAACCCCTCAGGTCGCCTCGATTGCCGCGAGAACCTCGATCGCCTCGGGCACGCCGCTGGTCAACCGCGTCGTCGAACCGCAAGACGTCGAGTCGGCTGTTGAGTCAGTCCAAGAGCCCGTCGCCGAAGCGTCGGACTCCCCCGCGACAGACGATTCGTCGGAGCCAGCCGCTTCGCCGGCCAAACGCAACGGTCGTAAATCGGCCCCCCCCGAGCAACCCGCCGAGGCCGCCGAATCGGTCGAAAAGAACTGGTACATCCTCAAGGTGCAAAGCAACCGCGAGGAAACCATCGCCGACGGCCTCCGCCGGCGGGCCGCCATCGCTGGCCTGGGAGAGCATTTCGGCGAGGTCATCGTCCCCACGGAGATGGTCACCGAGTTCAAAGGGGGCAAGAAGAAAGTCGTCAAGCGCAAGCTCTACCCGGGCTATATCGTCGTGCACATGCACATCAACGAAGATACCTGGTTCCTCGTGCGTGACACCCCCGGCATCGGCGATTTCACGGGCTCGGGCGGCAAACCCATCCCCATGCAGGCTCACGAAATCTCGCGCCTGATTACCAAGCAGGAAGAAACGGCCGAGGAGGCGCCCAAGCTCAAGATCAGCTTCAAGCCCGGCGATCGAGTGAAGATCAACGAAGGCACCTTCGAGAATTTCGAAGGGGACGTCGACAGCATCGACCAGACGAACGGCCGGGTCACGGTCATGATTAACATTTTCGGGCGATCGACCCCGGTCGAGCTCGAGTACTGGCAGATCGAGAGCGTGTAACGAGCCGCGTAGCCCCGCGTCGGTAGGCCGCCGCACGAAAGGCGAGACGCCTGCCGGCCAAGCCCGCCCGCTAAGTGCGACCAACAAATCAACATCCAACGACTGAATCCTCGCGGTCCTCGTCGGCCGCCGACCTCAAGCAATCGAAGCGATCATGGCAAAGCAACTTGTTGCGGAAGTGAAGTTCCAGGTTCCCGGTGGTCAGGCCACTCCGGCTCCGCCGGTCGGCACGGCGCTCGGCCGCCACGGCATCAACCTGGGACAGTTTGTGATGCAGTTCAACGAACGCACGCGCGAAGCCGGTGGCATGCCGATCCCCGTCGTTGTCCGCGTCTTCAACGACCGCAGCTTCGACTTCGTCACCAAGAGCCCACCGGCAGCCGCGCTCCTCAAGCAAGCAGCCGGTATCGCCAAAGGCTCAGGCGTCCCCAACAAGGACAAGGTCGGCAAAGTCACCCGCGCTCAGGTCGACGAAATCTGCAAGCAAAAGATGGCCGACCTCAACTCGCGCGACCTCGAACACGCTCGCCGGATGGTCGAAGGAACCGCCCGCAGCATGGGGCTCGTCGTCGAAGGCTAGCGCCGCGCGACATTCCGCCACACACGTAACACCGCACAAACAGCACGATCATAATCAGTTAGGCCCAACCCCAATGCCCAAGCCCACCAAACGCATGCAGGGAATGCTCAAGAAGCACCCCGGCCAGGATCCGCTACCGCTTCCGCAGGCGGTCGCCATCCTCAAGCAGTTCAACACCACCAAGTTCGATCAAACGGTCGAAATCGCGATCCGCTTGGGGGTCGACGCCAAGCAGGCCGATCAGATCGTCCGCGGTTCGGTCGTGCTGCCGCACGGCATCGGCAAGAGCCTCCGCGTGGTCGTCTTCGCCAAGGGAGACCTGGCCGAGCAGGCCACGGCCGCAGGCGCCGATGAGGTCGGGGCCGAAGACCTCGCCAAGAAAATCAAAGACGGCTGGACCGAGTTCGACGTCTGCATCGCGGCTCCCGACATGATGGGCCTCGTCGGCCCGCTGGGCAAAGTGCTCGGTCCGCGCGGGCTGATGCCGTCGCCACGCGCCGGCACGGTCACCCCCGAAATCGGCCGCACCGTCAAAGAGTACAAGGCTGGTAAGGTCGAGTTCCGCAACGACGCCGGCGGCATCGTCCATGCCGTGGCCGGCAAGCTCAGCTTCGAGGCCGACAAGCTGGCCGAGAACATTCGCGCGTTCATCGACCACGTGCTGCACCTCAAGCCGGCCGCCATCAAGGGTCAGTACGTCAAGAGCATCGCCATCAAGGGAACGATGACGCCGGCGATCCGCATTCCCGCGTAGATCGCTTGCGCTTCGCCCACGGCGCCACGATTACTCACTGCTGAAGAAAAACGAGTTCACCATGAGCAAAGCCGTCAAGGAAATGATCACCGACGACATCCGCCAGCGATTGAGCGGCGTCGGCGATGCGCTGTTGGTCAACGTGTCGGCATTGGATGCCAATCGCGTCTATCGCTTGCGCAAAGAGCTGCGTGAAAAGAACATTCACCTCCTGGTGATCAAGAACAGCCTGGCTCGCCGGGCGTTCGCCGGCACGTCGCTCTTTCCCATGGTCGAAGGGCTCGATGGCCCCGCGGCGGTGGTCTGGGGCTCGACCGACATCATCGACCTGGCCAAGCACATCACCAAGTACGCCGGCGACAAGCAGTTCGACAAGTTCGAAGCTCGCGGCGGCGTGATGGACGGCACCAAGCTTAACGCGGCCGAGGTCCAGCAGGTCAGCAAGTGGCCTAACCGCGAAGAGCAGCTTTCAATCCTGATCGGGCAAATCCTCAGCCCAGGCGCCAAGCTCGTCGCCCAGCTCACGGCGGTCGGCGGCGCTTTGGCCAGCCAGATCAAGGAGAAGGCCGGAGGTGCAGAGGGTAATTCAGCCGAAGGCGATGCGGCCGAAACAGCCGAGGCCGCAGCACCGGAAGCGAGCGCTCCGGCCGCCGAGGCGGCCCCGGATGCTGGCCCCGCGGCCTAGCCGGCCCCGCGGGGCGCGAACATTCGCGACCCGACCAGCAACCTACTTTCAATCATTTAGTACACCGCCCAACAATACACAGTTCAGTCACGATTAACCCATTCGTCGACCCACCAGACGGCGAGCACACCCCGCGTCGAGAAAGGACGAGAAACCCATGGCCACAGCAACCCGCGAATTCGCAGCAGGCACCACGAAGTTAGGCGACCAGATTGTCGGCCTGACCCTCAAGGAAGCCAAGGAACTGAGCGATTACCTCGAAGAAGTCCACGGCATCAAGCCGGCTGCCGGCGGTGTGATGATCGCGCCTCAAGGTGGCGGCGGCGGTGGCCCCGCTGAGCCCCAAGAGGCCCAGACTGAATTCGCCGTCGTCCTCGAAGCCTTCGGTGACAAGAAGATCGAGGTCATTAAGGTCGTGCGGGCCGCCACGGGCCTGGGTCTGAAGGAAGCCAAGGACCTGGTCGAAGGCGCTCCCAGCAAGGTTAAAGAGGGCGTTTCGAAGGAAGACGCCGACAAGCTCAAGGCCGAATTGGAAAAAGTTGGCGCCAAAGTGGCGGTCAAGTAGCTCCTGTTTGGGTCGGACCAGCCGGGGGGGCTGCAAACCACGGGCCAATTGTGGTAGGTTACTACCTGGGGAGCACGCCGCGCTCCCCAGGGGTGGCCCAGCCCTCGAAATAAGCTCTCACCGTGCACGCCATTGGCCTGCCGCACACGGATGTGGTGGCGGTAGGCCGGGTAGACCGAGCTTGATTTTTCGCGTCCCCAACACGGACGGACCATCGTCCCTGCGGTTCGCCGCGCCGCCGATTGGCGAACCGTACAAACTGTTTGTCACGCCCGCGATTGCTCGCGGCGCGCGGCCGGCACAGGGCGACGGGCCCCCTCTGCGCGCCCACCTTCAGGCACGACTGCCAGTGCCTGCGACTGTTCCGAACGCCTGCTGCGGCACCTGCGCCCGCGAGCGTGATCTTCGCGGCGTTGTTTTCGAGGTCAGCGATTTCGACGCCAGCGAATACGATCCCGGCGATTTCGACCCCAGCGATTTCAATCCTTGCGCGGCCAACCGCCGCACACTCCGACGGCCGAGCCCCAACTGGTCCGCCCGCCCTCATCCCACCCGCGACCGACGAGGAGCCAGAACCCGATGACGATTCCCGCAGAACGACGCATTCGCCCTCAAGAGATTCGCCAGTTCGGTAGCGGTCGGGGCACCTACCCCATCCCCGACCTGACCGAAATCCAAACGCGCAGCTACGCCGCGTTCTTGCAGTACGAGACGTCGCAAGACAAGCGTAAAGACCAGGGCATTGAGTCGGTGCTGCGCGAAATTTTTCCGATCGAAAGCTACGACAAGAGCCTGCGCCTCGAGTACTCCGGCTATGAGTTGGGCAAGCCCCGCTACGAGCCCGACGAGTGTCGCCAATTGCGCCTCACCTATGGTCGCCCCTTCAAAATCTGGCTCAGGCTCACCAAGGAGCAGCCGATTGAAGAGGAGGTTTACCTCGGCGACATGCCGGTCATGCTCGGCGGTGGTGAGTTCATCATCAACGGCGCTGAGCGCGTCGTCGTCAGCCAGTTGCATCGCAGCCCTGGCGTCGACTTTGTCGTCGGCGAAGAAGGGGGCGATCGCCGCATGCACAGTTGCCGCATTATCCCCGAGCGCGGTAGCTGGATCGAGCTGGTCGTCACCAAGCGCGACAGCCTCAGCGTGCGCATCGACCAGAGCGGCAAGTTTTCCGCCATGACCTTGCTCCGCGCCATGTCGGGCAAGTACAGCCAGAACGCCGATCTCATTCGCGTCTTCTACGAGACGTCGACCGAATCGATCCACGACGGCCGCAGCGTTACCAAGATCGAGGGCAAAATCGCCGTCGCCGACGTCGTCTACCCCGGCAACAGCGATCGCGCCGGCGAGGTCATCGTCGAATCGGGACAGAAGATCACCAAGAACGTCGCGGAGATCATCTGCACCTCGGGGCTCAACAGCGTCGAGGTCATGCCCGACGTCAAAGATCCGCTGATCTTCAATAGCCTGGCCGAAGACGCCACGAACAGTCACGAAGAAGCCCTGCTTAAGATCTACCAGCGGCTCCGCCCGGGTAATCCGCCGCAGTTGGAGAAGGCCCGCGCCCTGTTCCACGAAAAGTTCTTCGACACCAACCGCTACCGCCTGGGTCGCGTCGGCCGCTTCCGCATCAACCGCAAGCTGTCGTTGGACATCCCCGAGTCGGAGATGACGCTCCGCCCCGAGGATCTGATCAACGCCATCCGCTACTTGCTGCAACTGCGGGCCAACGACGGCACGGCCGAAGTCGACGATATCGATCACTTGGGCAATCGCCGGTTGCGCACCATCGATGAACTGGCCTGCGACGAGCTCCGCAAGGGCTTTCTCAAGCTGCGCCGCACCGTGCAGGAGCGGATGAGCCTTAAGGACGTGGCCGACATGACGCCGCGCAGCCTGATCAACCCGAAGAGCATCTCGGCGGCCATCGAATATTTCTTCGGTCGCGGCGAGCTTTCGCAGGTCGTCGACCAGACGAATCCGCTTTCGATGCTCACACACGAGCGGCGTTTGTCGGCACTGGGCCCTGGCGGTTTGAACCGCAAGCGGGCCGGCTTCGAAGTGCGCGACGTGCACATTTCGCACTATGGCCGCATCTGCCCGATCGAAACGCCGGAAGGTACGAACATCGGTTTGATCTCCAGCCTGGGTATTTACGCCACGGTTGATGCTTACGGCTTCCTGGTCACGCCTTACCGCGCCGTGCAGAAAGCCAAGCTGGGCGAAGACGTCGTCTGGCTTCGCGCTGATCAAGAGAGCGAAGCCTTCGTCGCTCCGGCCGATGCCGTGACCGACGAGAAGGGCCGCCTGACCGGCGAGACGATCATCGCCCGCCACCGGGCCGACTTCGAGCTCGTGCCGGTCGACAAGGTGCAGTACATCGACGTGGCCCCTTGCCAGATGGTCGGCGTGTCGGCCGGTTTGATTCCGTTCCTCGAGCACGACGACGCCAACCGCGCGCTCATGGGTTCGAACATGCAGCGGCAAGCCGTGCCTCTGCTCGTGGCCGAGCCGCCGCTCGTAGCCACGGGCATGGAGCGCGACGTCGCCCGCAACTCGGGTATGTTGATCCGCGCTCGCCGCAAAGGCACGGTCTCACACGTCGATGGCACCCGCATCGAAATCGGTGAAGACGTTTACCCCCTGCGCAAGTTCGTGGGTCTCAACGAACGCACCTGCCAGAACCAGAAGCCGATCGTCGCGCTCGGCCAGAAGGTCGAAAAGGGGGACGTCATCGCCGATGGCGCCGCCACCTTCCAGGGCGAGCTGGCGCTGGGCCGCAACGTGCTCGTCGGCTTCATGTCCTGGGATGGCTTCAACTTTGAAGACGCCATCATCATCAGCGAAGAGCTGGTGCAAAACGACACTTACACCTCGATCCACATCGAGGAGTTCGATATCGAAATCCGCGAGACCAAGCTCGGCCGCGAGGAGTTCACCCGCGACATTCCCAACGTCAGCGAGAAGGCCCTCCGCAATCTCGACGACACGGGCATCGTGCGGATCGGCACCTACGTTCGCCCCGGCGACATTCTCGTCGGCAAGGTTTCGCCCAAGTCGAAGACCGAGCTGACTCCCGAAGAAAAGCTGCTGCACGCCATCTTCGGCCGCGCCGGCGAAGACGTGAAGAACGATTCGCTCGAAGTCCCCTCGGGCGTCGAGGGCATCGTCATCGACACGCAAAAGTTCTCGCGCCGCCTGAGCCTTTCGGAAGAAGAGCGCAAGGCTTTCGAGAAAGAGCTCAAAGACACCGAGACAACCGGCAACGCCCGCATCGCCGAGGCCTTCGGCGCGTTCGTCGACGAGCTCGAGAAGATCCTGCAGCGCAAGCTCACGGATGAGGACAATAACCCTCTCGTCCGCGATCAAGAGCACAAGTACGTCGCCGAGCAGGCCCAGCGGTTCCGTCTCGAAACGATCGAAATCCGTAGCCCGCAGCGCAAGACCGACGCCGAAAAGCTGCACAAGCAGATGTGGCCCGCGGTCGAATTGGCAATCGACGAGCGCGATCGCAAGCTCAACTCGATGAAGCGCGGCGACGAACTGCGCAACGGCGTACTGCAGATGGTCAAAGTCTACGTCTCGACCAAGCGCGTGATCTCGGTCGGCGACAAGATGGCCGGGCGCCACGGCAATAAGGGGGTGATCGCCAAAATTCTCCCTCGCGAAGACATGCCCTTCTTGGCCGACGGCACCTCGCTACAAATCATGCTCAACCCGCTGGGCGTGCCGAGCCGCATGAACGTGGGCCAGATTCTCGAGACGCACCTCGGGTGGGCCGGCGCCAAGCTCGGCTTCCAGGCGATCACTCCGGTGTTCGACGGTGCAACCGAGCAGGACATCTGGAAGGCGCTCGAAGAAGCCAGCCTGCCCAAGCACGGCAAGGCCCAGCTCTTCGATGGCCGCACCGGCGAGGCGATGGAGCAGGAAACCACGGTCGGCTACATCTACATGATGAAGCTGCACCACCTGGTCGACGACAAGGTGCACGCCCGCTCGACTGGCCCTTACTCGCTGATCACGCAGCAGCCGCTGGGTGGCAAGGCCCGCTTCGGCGGTCAGCGCTTCGGAGAGATGGAAGTCTGGGCGTTGGAAGCCTACGGCGCCGCTTACATCCTGCAGGAGTTGCTCACCGTCAAGAGCGACGACGTCGAAGGTCGCACCAAGATCTACGAGTCGATGGTCAAGGGCGAAAACACCCTCGAGGCCGGCACCCCCGCCAGCTTCGACGTGTTGACCAACGAAATTCGTGGGCTCGGTCTCAACATGCAACTAGAGAAACGACGCGTGTAGCTGCATGCGTCGCCGCAGCACGAGTAACTAACTTCACAGCCATTAAACTTCACAGCGCAATCGACATCAGGGCAATCGACATAGCAGCGCAACCCGGCGGCCGGCCGGGTTGCCCCGCACCAACCAACAAGTACACAGCACCCGCAAGTCCCGTTACCCGGCGCACGGTTTCGCCCCTTGGCACGCCGCGAAGCCGCCGCCCCAGGAGAACTGACTGTGAGCATTGCCGAAGGCTCCTACGATCGCATTAACGACTACGCCGCGGTGAAAATCAGCCTGGCGCGTCCGCACGACATCCGCAGTTGGTCGTTCGGCGAAGTCAAAAAGCCCGAAACCATCAACTACCGCACCTACCGCCCCGAGAAGGACGGCCTCTTCTGCGAGCGCATCTTTGGCCCCGAGAAGGATTGGGAATGCGCCTGCGGCAAGTACCGCGGTATGAAGTACAAGGGCATGATCTGCGATCGCTGCGGCGTGAAAATCACCCACAGCCGCGTGCGCCGCAAGCGCATGGGCCACATCGAGCTGGCCGCGCCGGTCGTCCACATCTGGTTCTTCAAGGCCATGCCGAGCCGGCTGGGCAACCTGCTCGACATGAAGACCAGTAGCATGGAAAAGGTCATCTACTTCCAAGACTACGTGGTCATCGACCCCAAAGACACCCCACTCAAGCCGCGCCAACTGCTGACCGAAGAAGAGTTCCGCGCCGCCCGCGAACAGCACGGCGAGGGCTCATTCGAAGCCGACATGGGGGCCGAGGCTGTCCGCAAGCTGCTCATGAAGCTCGACCTGGTCACCCTCTCGAAGGAGCTGCGCGTCGATCTGGCCGAAACCGGCTCCAAGCAAAAGCAGAAGGACCTCATCAACCGCCTCAAAATCGTCGAAGCCATTCGCGACAGCGACAACAAGCCCGAGTGGATGGTGCTCGATGTGATCCCGGTCATTCCTCCGGATCTGCGCCCGTTGGTGCTGTTGGACTCGGGCAATTTCGCTACGAGCGATCTGAACGACCTCTATCGCCGCATTATCAACCGCAATAACCGGCTCAAGAAACTGGTCGACCTCAACGCGCCTGAAGTCATCATCCGCAACGAGAAGCGGATGCTGCAGCAAGCCGTCGACGCGCTGTTCGACAACAACCGCTGCAAGCGCCCCGTGCTCGGCTCCAGCAATCGCCCCCTCAAGTCGCTCACCGACATGATCAAGGGCAAGCAGGGCCGCTTCCGCGAAAACCTGCTCGGCAAGCGCGTCGACTACTCGGCTCGAAGCGTGATCGTCGTCGGGCCGAGCCTGCGCCTGCACCAGTGCGGCTTGCCCAAGAAGATCGCGCTCGAGCTGTATCAGCCGTTCATCATTCGCCGTCTCAAAGAGCTCGGCCACGCCGATACGATCAAGAGCGCCAAGAAGATGCTCGAGCGTCGCGACGCCGAGGTGTGGGATATCCTCGAAGAGGTGATCCACAACCATCCGGTGTTGCTCAACCGTGCCCCCACGCTGCACCGCATGGGTATCCAGGCGTTCGAGCCGGTGTTGGTTGAAGGCAACGCCATCAAGCTCCATCCGCTCGTCTGCAAAGGCTTCAACGCCGACTTCGACGGCGACCAGATGGCGGTCCACTTGCCGCTGTCGATCGAGGCCCAGGTCGAAGCGCACACGCTGTTGATGGCCACGAACAACATCTTCAGTCCGGCCAACGGCGCGCCAATCATCAGCCCGTCGCAAGATATCGTGATGGGTTGCTACTACATGACCATGTCGGTCCCCGAGGCCCGCGGCGACGGTATGAAGTTCAGCTCGCTCGACGAAGTGCAGTTGGCCTACTCGCTCGGCACGGTCCACACGCACGCCAAGATCGAGGTCAAGCTGCCGCCTGGCCGCCGCATCAAGAACGAAGGCGACGGCGAAATCGGCGCGGCCGGAGCCCGCGTCAAGACGACCGTCGGCCGCGTCATTTTCAACACGATGCTGCCGCAAGGCATGTTGTTCTACAACCTGGCCATGCGCTCCAGCGAGCTGTCGAAGGTGATCTCCGACTGCTACCAAACGCTCGGCCGCCGTGCCACGATCGACCTGCTCGACGAAATGAACCGCATGGGCTTCCGCTTCAGCACCAAGAGCGGTCTGTCGTTCGCTACCGATGACTTGATCACCCCGCCGTCGAAGCAGCGGATTATTTCCGATGCCGAGCGCCAGGTGCTCAAGCACATGAAGCTCTACCAGCGCGGCCAGATCACCGAGGGCGAGCGCTATAACCTCGTGCTCGACGTCTGGACCCACGCTCGCGAGCGCATCACCACCGAGATGATGGCCGAGCTCGAGGTCGACTACCGTTCCGACGGTTACGTCAACCCGATCTACCTCATGGCCCACTCCGGTGCCCGCGGTGGCGTCGAGCAAATTCGTCAGCTTGCCGGCATGCGCGGTTTGATGGCCAAGCCATCGGGCAAAATCATCGAAACGCCGATCAAGGCCAACTTCCGCGAAGGCCTCTCGGTGCTCGAGTACTTCAGCTCCACGCACGGTGCCCGCAAGGGTCTGGCCGATACGGCCCTGAAAACGGCCGACTCGGGTTACCTCACCCGCAAGCTGGCCGACGTCGCCCAAAACGTCGTCATCACCCAGCACGATTGCAGCACCACCCAAGGGATCACCAAGGGGGTCATCTATCGTGGTGAGAAGGTCGAAGTGCGGCTGGCCGATTCGATCCGCGGCCGCGTCGCCCGGCAGACGATCGTCAACCCCATCACCGACAACGTCATCGTCCACGAAGGGGAGCTCATCACCGCCGAAATCGGTCGCAGGATCGAAGACATGGGCCTCGAGCGCATCCAAGTCCGCAGCCCCATGACCTGTGACGCCACGCTCGGCGTCTGCCAGCTTTGCTACGGTATGGATCTCTCGACCGGCTCGATGGTCGAAGAGGGCATGGCCGTCGGCATCATCGCCGCCCAAAGCATCGGCGAGCCGGGCACCCAGCTCACCATGCGTACGTTCCATATCGGTGGTTCGGCCGCCCGCGCCATCGAAGAAAGCGAGCTCCGCTCCAAGAAAGAAGGTACCGTCCAGTGCACGCGCCTCAAGGTCGTCCGCAACGACGAAGGCATGCAGGTCGTGCTCAGCCGCAACGGCGAAATCCTCATTCTCGATCCCAAGGGTCGCGAGCTTGAGAAGTACGAGATTCCCGCCGGTGCCAACCTGCTGGTCGAAGAAAACCAGCTCGTTAAGCCGGGCACCGTCCTCTGCCAGTGGGATCCGCACAGCATCCCCATCTTGGGCGAGGTCGCTGGTAAGGTTCGCTTCGAAGACGTCATCGAAGGCGAAACCATGCGGGCCGAGAAGGACCCCGGTGGTCACGTCCGCCGCGTCATCATCGAGCACAAGGGTGATCTCCATCCGCAAGTCATCGTCGAAGACGCCAGCGGCAAAATCTTGGACTTCTACTACCTGCCTGAAAAAGCCAACATCGAAGTGCAAGAAGGCCAGATGATCTCGGCCGGTACCCTGCTGGCCAAGCAGGCTCGCGAAGCCTCGGGCACGCAGGACATCACCGGCGGTCTGCCGCGCGTCACCGAGATTTTCGAGGCGCGCAAGCCGAAAGATCCGGCTGTCATCGCCGAAATCGACGGCACCGTCGAAATCCTCGGCGAGAAGCGCCGCGGCAAGCGTACGATCATCGTCCGTAGCGAAAGCGGTATCGAACGCGAGCATCTCGTCTCGCACGGCAAGCACTTGCGTGTCCACACCGGCGACTTCGTCCGCGCGGGCGAAGCCCTGGTCGATGGCCCGCTGGTGCCGCACGACATTCTTCGCATCTCCGGCGAAGAGGCCGTGCAGCAGTACCTGGTCCGCGAAATCCAGAACGTCTATCGCAGCCAGCGCGTTGAAATCAACGATAAGCACATCGAGATCATCGTCGCGCAAATGCTCCGCAAGGTGCGCATCGAGTCGGTCGGCGATACCGGCTTGCTGCCTGGCAGCATCATGGACAAGTTCGAGTTCCGCGGCGCCAATCAAGAACTGCTCAAGTGCACCAAGATCAGCGACAAGGGAGATAGCGACTTCGAGGTCGGCACCATCGTCCCCAAAGACGCTTTGGAGCAGGTCAACGCCCAGATCGAGGCGCTCGGCGGCGAGCCTTGCCGTGGCAGCAAGCCCAAGATGTCGACCGCCAGCACGCAACTCTTGGGCATCACCAAGGCGGCCGTGCAAAGCGGTTCGTTCATCTCAGCGGCCAGCTTCCAGGAAACGACCAAGGTCCTCACCGAGGCCGCCCTGGCCGGCAAGGTCGACAAGCTGGTTGGTCTCAAGGAGAACGTCATCCTGGGCCACCTGGTGCCGGCCGGCACCGGTTTCCACACCTATCAGGAAGCCGAAGTGCGGATCAACCGCGAGGCCCTCGATCAGATGGCGGCCGACAAGGCCAACGTCCTGGAGCGCGAGTTCCCGCTGCTGCAAGCTGCCGAGGCGGGCGCCGACGGCGAGAAGGCCGCGGCGGCCACGGCTGCTGGCACTGCCACGCTCGAGGCCATGTTCGGCGGCTCCGAAGCCCAGCCGAAGACAGAAGGCTAAGCCGGCGACAACGCTTGTTTTAGCCGCGCAGCGGCGGCAGCATGTAGCCGGGTGGCGTAAGCCCCCGGAAAACTTCGTGCCGGTTTTTTTGGCGCAGCCCGCCGAGTGCCGCTGCTGGCTTGCCAAGCAGGGTTTGTCCTCTTGCCTCTGGTCTCTCCCCTCTGGCCTGTCCCTCGGGTGCCACTGCTGGCTTGCCCAGCAGTGCCGGGGACTGGAGTCGTTGCCGGCGTTCGACAATGGCCGCGGTACACGCGCCGACCGGACGGACTCCTGTCCCCCTGGGCCCTGCCACGCTCAATTCGTGGGTTCGATGTTGTCGAGGTAGCTCATGTTGCACCGGGGACGTGCGCGCTGTAGCTCATCCCACGCTCGCTTGGAAACTTGGGTTCGATGCAAGATGAGCAGTTCCAGGTTCTCCAACGGTTTGAAAAACTCAAGGTCGTCGTCGGTGAGCCGTCGCGACGTCCCGATCGACAGGGTCGTCAAGTCGGTCATGCGCGAAAGCATGGACAGCGTGTCGCCAGAAATATCCACCTCCGAGAGATACAGCTTTTTCAGAGATGTCGAAGCTGCCACACTCGCGATGCCGTTAGCAGAATAATGACCGCCAAATAGCTCAAGGCTCCTCAAGCGAGGCAGGTCAGCAAGGTGGGACAAACTGGCATCTGAAATCAGACGCGCAGGCTGGATAGCAATTCTTTCGAGGTCGTCGTGCTGTGCTAAGCGGATCAAGTCGCTGTCGCGAATGTCGTCTCGTGTGATTCCAAGGGACTTCAATCGTGGACAATCGAGCAGCGCATCGATCAAATCCTGGGACGGTACGTCCTTGCTTTCGACAGCAATCACATTCGTGACGTACGACAGGTAATTCGGAGCAAACCCCGAACTCCACCGTGCGACGATTGACTCGGCTGAGGCCAAATCAGAGTCATACTTGACCTGTGCGCCTGCTCGTTTCAATACGGCGACCGCATGACGTTGTCGCGCCGCACTCCGCGACCAGACTGCGAGGATCGACACCACGAACAGCATTCCCACGATCCATCGCAGAGAAACCCGAGGCCGACATTTGACGAGCCCGCGCATGCGATCAGCCCGCCTCTCGAGTTATCATGGAGTTCACTTCCGGCGCGATGGGGATTGCCAAACCCGCACAATTCTCTTGGCCTTCCACTTCAGAACTCAATTCTTTAGCATCTCCTGCGTAAGGTTGATACCACTACTCGGATGGCTCCGCTCCCAGTGCTGGAGTCGTTGCCGGCGTTCGACAATGGCCGCGGTACCCGCGCCGACCGGAAGGACTCCTGTCCCCCTCGGCCCCTCGTTCAATCCTCTTCGTGCTCGCGGAGAAAGTCGAGGTTCCCCTCGCTTTCGCCCTCTAGGCTAGTTGTCACTTCGAGTTGCTCGTGATGCGCGACGGCCGCCAAATGCCGCTGATAGTACCGCTGTAAGACGCCGATCAACTCGAGCTGGTCCGCCTGAGATTTGCCGAGCGGCAGTGGCAGCGTGTGCAAACCGCCACGTTCGATCAAAATATTCAAAAAGGGCTTCCCCCATTCGCGGGCGGTCTGCAGCTCCCGGATTTCTCCGTACGCCACGGGCGTCTCCCAGCCCGCGAAGCAAATTTCCGCGTAGTTGAAAGCCACCGTCTGACCGTCACCGGCAACGAGCGAGACGGGCGGAAACCCCCGCTCCACCACGGCCCGCTCTTCCTCCGTCGACGGAAGGTACTGGTAGGCGAGCAGGCTTGCGTGCCGCTGCTGGAATTGCTCTTCGTAGCCGGCCCACATCGTCTTTTCGAGTTCCGCGGCCCGATCGATCTTCGCATGCCAGCTTGCTTCGCCGGGCTTGTCGAGCAGCGCTTGCATCGATTCTCTCGAGGTGTTGATGCCAAGGGCGTCAAGACGTTGACCCAAGGGCGGATGCGAATCGAACGGATGAACGGTCGTCCGTTCGTCGACATCGCGTTGTTCAACGAAGCGCGCTGCGAAATCCCGAAAGCCCTGTTCGATTCGCTCCGAGATATTCGCGCTGGCATGCGCCGTCGGAGCAGAGAACAGCTCTGCTTCCACAGCCTGGCGGTACTGCGAGTAGGCGCTGATGCGCAGGAGTGCACCGGCCATCACGTTGGCCGTCGTATGTTTTGCCGCGATTCCATCGGCACGAAACTCTCGCTGTCGGCTGCGGCTTCGCAACGACAATTGATAGAGTGCCCAAAAGAACTGCATGCTGTAGAAGGCGGGCAATCCAAAGACTCCCTGGCTCAAGCCCCTCAGATAGCTCTCGAAGCGTATCAACAGCGGTGTAATGCGTTTGCTGTACACGGTGTCCTGGCCACTGAAATGGGCCAGTTCATGCAGCATGACCGCTTCGGCCTCGCGTCCCCGCAGTACCCGCAACAAGGACAGGCTGACATACAGCGTGCGACCCCGCAACAGCGTGTCGTTGATGGCCAACGCGTGCTCGGTCACAAAGAAATTGTCGTCGTTGCCAGCAATGATATTGTCGGGAGCCGCGGTGCCGATCGCGGCGCTGAGTCTGGCGACATCGTCCCAGAGTTGCCGCGCGGACTCTCTTGCGACCAACCGCCCCTCGACCGCGAAGCTCGTCTTCACGCGCCGGAAAATCGCCACCAGCACAGGCACCACCGAGGCCGCCGCCATCGCCGCGGCGATCACCAGCAACTGGCCAAAGACGACACCCAACCACAATCCCAGCATCCAGTATGCCAAGGCGAACCCCAGGCAAGCCTGAGCGATGACTTCGATGGTCGCAAACGCGCGCAGCGCATACCACCCTGCCAACAGGCTGTAGTACTGTGCTAACTGCGATCGCCTCGACAAGAGCAGGCTGATGCCAACCACGACAAACATGGCGACGCCCAGCGCAACGCATGCCAGCGCCAACCGGCTCATCCACCGGAAGATCGCGAAGTCGCGCTGGTACGCATCCGGGATGAGGGTCTTCAGTCCTTGTTGAGCGGGATCGTTCGAGATCACCGCGCGCGAGGCAGGGTGTTCTCGAAAGAATCTCAGCAGTCGTGCTCGCTCCTCTTCGTCGATTTGGCGGTCTTCGGCGACGCTGCTCTCGATCCACGTCAAGAAGCGACCGTCATAGGTCGATTCCGCATGGCGGAAAAACCAGAGCGAGAAGACGGGCAAAGCGAAAATCAACAACGACGGATAAAAATAGTCCCTGAGAAACCCGAGCGTACCAAAACCATGCTTCATGGATCTGCCCCCTTCCCACGCTTCGCCGATAAACCGTCACCTTGCGAAAGCTCACCACAAGTCGCCGCGGCGTTCAACTGGCTTTCGCCGTGCGTATCGCTCGGGGCCCCGCCAAGCGCAGCGTCACTGACGGCGTTGCCCCCTGACCCAGGGCACAACCGCCAGATGGCATGCCTTAAGAGTCACGCCCCCCCCGCCCTGGTTCTGGTCTCCCTCGGGGACGCCAAGGACGGAAGCTCACGCTCCTGTTGTGCGTTCTGTCGACGAAACGGGGCACGAATCCCCCGGGATGCCCGATGCCCGCATGCGCATTGTTTTCGCTTGCCCGATTTTGCGGCCGGGGCTAGACTCACGCCCAGCTACGCCTTCGCGCGAATTGGTTGGGAACGCTAATCCAGCTTCGAGATTAAAGACCCGTCTGTCTGCCCTCCCCGGGCAGAGAGTCGGGTTTTTTTATTGCTCTCGATCCGTTTCGCGCGCGGGCCGTTGCTGAGCAGTTTTTGGCAGCGATCTACGAATCTTCAATTTCAAGCACCTGGGGGGTGACTAATGAGACAACTTCTTGCGCTGGCAATTCTTTTGTCGACCGCCGTTCCGGCTTCGGCCGTCACGCTCGACGGCAGCATCGCGGGCGATGCCTACAGCCTGAAATCGGTGCAAACGGTGCAGACCGAGTTCGGCGACAACGAGAACGAGCTCAACGCTGCCTGGGCCCAAATTCAGGACGGCGTCCTCTATCTCGTGCTCACCGGCAATCTGCAAGATAACTCGAACCGGCTCAACGTCTTTATCGACTCGGTCGCTGGCGGGGAAAACGTCCTCACCAACAACACCGATTTCGGCGGCAACAACCCCGACAACGACAACTGGGCCGCCAAGTACGCCGGGTTCACGTTCGACACCGGTTTCGCGGCCGACTACCTGATTATCCTTCGCAATAGCGTCATCGCGGCCCCGCAGTTCGACGTCGACTTCAACAGTGTCGGCAATACGAGCGTCGTCGAATTGAGCACTGGCATCTTTGGCGCTTCGCTGACCGGCGCGAACGCCAGCGTGGGGGCCTCGGGGCTGGGCGTGGCTTTCAATAACAGCAACGTGGCCGGCGTCACCGGGGGTTCGGGCGCCGCCAATCAAGCTGCCGCGGCCGCCGTGCTGACCGGCATCGAACTGGCCATTCCGTTGGCGGCGATCGGCAACCCGGGCCCTGGCGATTGCATCAAGATCAGCGCCATGATCAACGGCGCGAATCAAGACTATCTGTCGAACCAGTTCCTCGGCCCGATCGACAACGTCGCACCCTATGCGCAGATCAGGCTGGGTGGCGATGGCGTGGGCGGCTTCAACGGCACGGTCGGCCAGATCGACCTGAACGACAACGACTACGCCAGCGGCCAGCAGTACTTCACCGTTTGTGTCGTACCCGAGCCAGGCACCTTCGCGATGCTCGGCCTGCCGTTGCTGGTCGCCGCCGCTTGCCGAGCCCGCCTGCGCCGACGAGCCGGCCAGGCTACTGGCGGCAAGTCATCCTGAATGTCGACTCTTCGAGGTCGTGGTCAATGGCTAGTGACTAGATTCGAGGGCACCCGCATTCTGTGACCACTGACCACTAGCCACGAAGCCACCCGGACGCAAACTGCCCCACCCGGACGCAACCCGGACGATCACCCGGACGCAAAACTAGCAGAGGCCCAGTCGCCACAAGTTGTGCCGTCTATTCGATTTAGCGTCACACAGCAAAACACCCGGACGCACCCGGACGCAAAATCCCGGAACACTTTATCGAGGAGCCTGCCGGTTGCACTGCGTAGGCCGCAGCACAGCGCCCGCATTTGTTGGCTGGGGAGTAATGCGCTCGACCCACTACACCAGATCGTCTGCCAGCTCCGGCACGCCACGCGCAATCACCCGGCTGATTGTGTCCCAGGCCACGGCGGTCAGCGTGTAGGTGCCATCACCCTCGCGGCAGGCGAACAGCCCATGACTGCGCTGCGACCAACTGCGGGCGAAGTGATGTACGACCAGATGGTTGCCGTCGGCCAGCACCAGTTCGATCTTAGCGCCGCTGCTGGTTTCGGCCCACAGTCGATCGCAAAGTTCGGCTAGCGGATGCGGTAAGTCGGCCGCGGAAACGAACGACTGCTCGGGCCGGGCATCCTCTTCTCCCGCATCGGCGGCCGCACCGAAACCGAGAAAATCGTCGCCACCGTGGCGGCGTATCGCGGCTGCGCCCCGGGCCGCGCCGGGCCAAATGCTGCCGCTCGTGGAATCATCTTCCGCGGCAACATTGCCGCCGAGCAGGTCGACATCTTCGACGGCCAGTTCCTCGTCGTATTCGGCCGCACCGTTCACCGAAGGCTCGGCCGTAGCGTCGTACTCTTCTGCCGCTTCGTAACTCTCGAACTGCTCCGCACCGTCGTACTGCTCAGTTCCTTCATATTGTTCCGCGATCGACTCATCGACCTGCCCCGCGATTTCGTCGCCGGCATACTCTTCGCTGCCCGAATTGTCTTCGGTCGATTCGAACAGGTCGCTGCCGGCCGGGGCTTCTTCCAGCGGCGGAATGCGAAACTTCGCGCCGCAATGAGGGCATTGCCCCGCGCGTCCTGCCAGATGAGGCGGGCCAAACAGCCGATGACCGTTAGGGCATAAGAACACGATGCGCTCGGGGACAGGCTGAGCGGCTGGCTCGTCGCCAGTGCCCTGCTCCGCGTCGCCGTCGGCGACTGACTCGCTGCTGCCTGCTGCGCCGTCGTCAGGTTGGTCAGGCAAGGGAATGCGAAACCGCACACCACATTCGGGACACTGGCCCGCGAGCCCCGCTTGCTCGTCGGCACAACTTAAGCGGTGACCGTTGGGGCATAGAAATGTCAGAGCCATGGCGCCAGGATAGCAAGCCCGACGGGCGTGCGAAAGTTCGCCACCGCGGAGTAGAATGAAAACCTCGTCGCCCGCGGGGTCGATTCCTGTCAGAAGTATGTCGGGCGAACGCTCGCGCCAGCGCAACGGACGCAATCTCGACCGCCAAGGTGCTATGGCTCGCAAGCAGCAGCGTAAACCGCTCGAAAAATCCCCCCGCGACCGCGGCACGGCTCAGCAACCCACGCGGGCGAGTGCGTGGCCGCCGGCGGCCGCGGCACCCGGTACCCGAGGGTGGGGTGCCGCGGCTTACGCGGCGATCGCGCTGGCCTGCGTGGTGGTTTACTCGCGCGGCATGTCGAACGAGTTTTCGATTTGGGACGATCGGATCAATGTCGTCGACAACCCGCTCTTGCATCCTGTCTCCGCGTCGAATTTGCGCGAGATCTGGCGGCAGCCCTACAAGGGGCTTTACGCACCGGTGAGCTACACGTTCTTCGCGGCCGAAACCTGGCTCGCCGAGCGGCTCAGTTTGCAAGGCACGCGCGGACGCGAGCGGGCCGATGTCTTTCATGCCGGCAGCCTGGTATTGCACGTGGTCGCTGGCTGGCTCGTCTACACGCTGCTCGCCAGGCTACTGCGACATCGCGGCGCCGCCTGTCTGGGAGCGCTCTTCTTCGTGCTGCATCCTTTACAAGTTGAATCGGTGGCGTGGGTGACTGAAACGCGCGGGTTGTTGGCCGCGGTCGCCGGACTATGCGCGATTTGGCAGTACATGATCTTCGCCGCATATGACACTGCCGACTCGCGCCGCTGGGGTCGCTTCGCAGTGGCGACGTTCGCCTTCGCTGCAGCCGTGCTGGCGAAGCCCTCGGTTGTCGTCGTGCCGCTGCTGGCAGCCGTTTTGCAAGTGGGTGTGTTGCGTCATAGTTGGCGACGAACTTGCTGGCTCGCGGTGTGGATGGCGCTGGGGCTCGGCATGCTCGTCCTCACCTGGCGGCAGCAAGCCGAGACAATTGTCGATACCGCGGCGCCGTTGGCACGCCCACTGTTGGCACTCGATGCGTTGGCGTTCTATCTCGGCAAAGTCGTGGTTCCCTGGCCACTGGCTGCCGACTACGGCTGGCGCCCGTCGGTGCTCGTCGGCAAGTGGTGGTTTTATGCCTTGTGGCTGCTGCCGGCCGTGATTGCCGGCGGGCTCGCCTGGCGTCGGCGGAGCGACTACTGGCTCGTTGGGTCACTCTGGTTCGCGTTGGCGCTCGTGCCCGTGTTGGGGTTGGTCCCTTTCTCGTTTCAGTACATTTCGACCGTGGCCGATCGCTACGCGTACCTGGCAATGTTCGGCGTCTCTTGGATCGTGGCCGCGCTCTTGGCCCGCCACTGGAGGCCGGCAGCCATTGGCCTCGCAGGGGGAGTGATCGTGTTTTGCGCGGGGCTGTCGTGGTGGCAAGTCGGCATCTGGAAGAACGACGAAACGCTGTTCACTCATGCGCTGTCGATCAACGACCAGAGCTTTGCCGCTTTGACAAATCTCGGCCGCTGGCGAGCCATGCACGGTCAGTTGAACGACGCTCTGACCGACTACCGGCAGGCGATCGAAATCTATGATCTGAACCCCGTGACTCACTACTGCCTGGGCCATGCACTAATGACCCAGCGCCAATACGCAGAAGCCGCGACCGAACTAGGCCGCGCCGCCGAGCTCAACGCGCTCGACCCCGACGCGCGGAATCTCCGCGGCGAAGCGTTCCTCGTTCAGGGCCAGGTTCGCGAGGCCCAGGTCTGTTTCGCCGACGCCCAGCGCCTGGCCCCCAAATCGGTGATCGCCGCCGCCGGCAATGGCAAGGCGCTGGCCCAGTTAGGCGACTTTGCCGGAGCTGAAAGAGAATTACGCCGCGCCATTGCCTTCGATGACGAATCACCGCAACCGGCGGGCGCTGACGCGCACCTGGCCTTGGGACTGCTGCTGGCGAATCGCCGCCGCTTCGACGAGGCGGCCGCCGAATTGGCGATCGTCGTCCAGCGGCGCCCCGCAGATACCGTCGCTCGGTATCGTCAGGCTGATGTCACCCTCCAACGCGGACGTGCCGCCGAAGCGGCCGAAATGTTTGCCGCGCTGATGCGTGACCATCCCGATCTACTCGAGCTCTACAACGGCCTGGCACAATCGCTACTTTTGCTCGGTAAAACAGCACCCGCGCTCCAGCAGTATCGGCTAGGGCTCGCGCGGCAACCGAGTTGGGTCGCAGGGCAGTTGAGCCTGGCCTGGCTGCTCGCCACGCTTCCCGACGACCAGTTTCGCAACGCCAGCGAAGCCGTCACGCTGGCCGAACGTGCCTGCGCGGCGACCAACCACAAGTTAGCGCTGGCGCTCGACGTGTTGGCGGCCGCACGCGCCGAAGTGGGCGACTTCAACGGGGCCGCGCAGGCCGCTGAACAAGCGTTGACGCTGGCTCCCGGGCAGCTAAGTGACACGCAAATCCGCGAAGTCCAGATGCGCCGCGATCTCTATCGCAGCGGACAACCGTTTCGCAAAACCCCAGCGCCGTCGACTGCGCCCGCGGAGCCCGCTGCGCCGCCTAAGGCCACTGCCGCCCCGGCTCCTTGACTTGCGAATGGGGGCTAAAGACACTGGTTCCACAGGCAGTCGAACCGGAACCTAAGGTTCGCCAGCCGGTGCTTGCGTCACACGCGCAGCCCGCTACGATTCACGCTTTCTCCGTTTCTCCCACCTTGGCGCGTTCGCACGCGTGTGTCGATGCCCATTGCCGTCATCTGCCCCGGCTGTCGGGCTCAATTTCGGGTCCATGAAAGATTCGCCGGCAAAGAGGGCCCCTGCCCGAAGTGCAAGGCGAAGATCACGATCCCGCTCGACGACGTCAAAATTCACGTGCCCGAGGAGGCCGTCCCGACTGAAGCCGGGGGGAAGACCGTCACCGCGACCGGCACGCCACGCCCCGTCGCGCGTACTAAGCGCGAGCTCAAGGTGCTGCCGGCACTAATCATCGGCGGCGCGACCATCAGCGTGCTGGTCGTCGCCTGGCTCGGCGGCGACCTGATCCAACAGAACGCCGTGGCTCGGATCGCGGGCTTGCTAATAGTATCGCTGCCGCTGGCCGTGGCCGGCTACTCCGTATTGCGCGACGACGAGCTTGAGCCCTATCGCGGTCAAGAGTTGCTGTTGCGCGCGGCGCTGTGCGCGGCCGGTTACGCGCTATTATGGGGCGTCTTTTGGTACCTGCCCGACGACGCCTTCCGCAATAACCTAAACTGGTTGTTCGTCGCGCCCCCATTCGTGCTGGTGGGAGCCGGCATCGCATTTGGCTGCTTCGATCTGCCGTTTCAAGAAGCGCTGTTGCACTACGCGTTCTACGTGCTGGCCTCGCTGGTGCTGCGTTGGCTCGTGGGCATGCCCCACCTGTGGAACCTGGCTGGCGCGAGCTAGTGGGAAGTCGCCTCCGGCGATCTACGGCAGCCGACTCCGGGTGGCCGCTTCAGCTTCTGATTCCTTGGCGACCGCCACATCCGGGTGATGCTTGACGAGCGCGGCCGTCATGCCGCGGCGCATTTCCCCGCACAGTTCTGCCGACAGCACGTTGGCGTGATCGCGTCCCGGAAGGATCGTTACCCGGGCGTCGCTTCCCAGGGCCGCCAGCGACGAGGCCAGCTTCTCCACGGCGCCTGTCAAGTAAAACGTGTCGAGCTCGCCCGTGATTACGTGCAGCTTGCCCGCCAGCTTGGGACCCAACTGCGTCCAGTTCTCTTCGAGCTTCAGGCGAATGTCGTAGGCGCGCCAGGCGCGCATCACCTCAGGATCAATCCGCCCCGTGCGGCGATCCCACAAGCGGGCCGGCTGACCATCCGCGCCGCGCGCACTGAAGACCGCCTCGAACGACCGCAACTGCCCGCCGCGCCCGATCACGTCGTCCATCAGGCCGAACGAATCGAACCAGAGCACCGGCGTCTCCCCGCGGCGCGCGATCGGCCGACGATTCCCCTGTTCATCGACGTACAAGCTAAGCGGCGGCTCGTGATAGAGATTGACCTGCTGAAAGTCGCGAAAGTCGACTGGGTCGGGCGAAGTGCTCCAGACACCGGCGAAGTCGTCGGGATAGCTCACCTGTAGCCACAAGCTGGCCCAACCGCCCGAACTATGCCCCGTCAAAAACCGCCCCGTCGGCGCGGCGATTGTACGATAGGTTCGATCAACCAACGGCACATACTCGCTCACAAAGCTAGTTCCGCGCGGGCCATTCGTGGCGCTGTCCGCAAAGGTGTGATGCCCCCACTTGCAATCCCCTTCAACCACCACGCGGATGAACTCGGTCTCGCCAGCGCCGGCCGGCGGGCCGCCCGTTTGATAGGCCAGCGCCGAGCGATAGCTGCCGCCAAATCCGGGTATAATGTACAGCACTGGATAGCGCCGCTCAGGCTCGGTCGCGTAACTGGCCGGCAACACCACGGTGCCGCGCTGCCGGATGGGACGTCCATGAAAGTCGGACAGCAGCCGGCTTTCGAGTACTAGTTCCTTGACGACATCCGTCTCCGGAAAGGGATCTGCCGGCGGAACCTCCTCCACAACGTCCAGCGTGGCAACTAAATCGGCACGCGGTTTGAATTCGATCTCCGCCACGCGGCTATACCAGTTGCCCGGCGCCCGACCCGGGTGATGGTGATCCTGGTCGCGATCGACGAGCGCTTGCACGAAGTAGCGTCCCGCGGGCAATTGCGAAAGTGGTTCGGGGAAGCCATCGGCCGCGTCGTCGATCGTGATCTCGCGACCGGGCTCGAGCTGCTTCACGTCGCCGGCAAAGAACGGCTCAGGCCCGAACCAGTTCGGCCCCAACCGTGGCTCATGCCCCGCGCGCTCGGAACAAAAGATAAACACCCGCGCATCGCACGGCGCAAATTGCCGCTCGGCCGGTAGCTTGACCACGAACTTCGGACGCGGCTCCTCGGCGGTCGCCGGCGCGGCGAGCGCTCCCCAGACCAGGCAATAGCCGATCGCTGCCATGGCAACGCGCACGATCAACTCGCGACGTGCGATCCAACGACGAACCAAATCGGTCGACACCTGGCCCTGCATCGAGATCCTTCCCGAGATCGTGGTCAAATGGGTGTGCCCGCGGGGCGTTCGCGGCGCTGCTTGACGTTTAGTATAACACCCTCGGCTGAATCACAGCCGAGGACAACCGAAGGGCACGCATGGCCGAGCGCTGGATCACTGTTGCCACCTTTGCCACGCCCGAGCAAGCCCACATTGTCTGCAATGCGCTGCGTGAGACCGGGTTGCCGGCGCGAGTCGACGACGATGTCATCGTCGGGCTCGCCTGGCATTTGGGGACCGCACTGGGAGGCGTCAAAGTCAAGGTGCCTGAAGAGCACGTCGCCGCCGCCCGCGCGTTTCTCGGTTATGCGGACGAAGGGAACGCCCCGCCCGACAGCGATGATCCGCCGCACGATGAAGAGGTATCGCCCGACGAAGATACCGCGCAGGACGAAGGCGAGTCTGACCATCACTCGCCGACGGCAGCCCAATTAACGGATCGCGCTTTCAAAGCGGCCGTGATCGGCTTGCTCGTCTGTCAGGGATTCTTGCAGATCTATTCTATTTGGAACCTGCTCAAAGCCGCCGCCATCGAAGATTCCGACGATCGCAGTAGCAATTGGAAATGGTACGCGGCTCTGCTCATCAATCTGGCTGCCATCGGCTTCGTGGTACTTGTCTATCGACTTTTTACGGCCTTGGGTCCGCCTGGCGGTTCCGGCCTTTAACGCCAACACGAATTCCCTCACTTCGGGCCGCGCCGCTTGCCATCCCGTGACGCAATCCAGGTGTTACAATTGCATGGGCTGGCGACCGTAGACCAGCCGTCTCAAATCCATTCAAGCCGACGTCGTCAACTACTAACCGCCGCATGTCCAACGCTCCCGACATCGTGTCGCTCCTCACGCGCCCCGGCGGGCCGCGCATCTTGATCGTCGGTGACGTGATCCTCGATCGCTACTTGTGGGGCAATGTCGAACGGATTAGCCCCGAGGCCCCCATTCCACTGCTGCGCGTCGTCAAGCGCGAAAGCCGACTCGGTGGCGCCGGCAGCGTGACCGCGATGCTCGCCGCGCTCGACGCCCGCGTGTCGCTGGCCACGGTGGTCGGGCAGGACGATGCCGGCAGCGAAGTCCGCGCGATGCTCGAAGGGATCGGCGTCGATACCTCGGCTGTGCATGCCGTGGCCGACCGCCCCACGACCGTCAAAGAACGATTGCTCGGCCGCGCTCAAAGCCGGCATCCGCAGCAGATGTTGCGCGTCGACTATGAAGAAGACCACGCATTGCCGGACGACGCTGCCCAATTACTGCTCGCCGAAGTCGAGTCGCGCATCGCCGACGTCGAGCTCGTGCTGGTGAGCGACTACAACAAAGGAGTCTGCGCGGGGGACATGGTGCCGAAGATCGTGGCCGTAGCCCAGCGCGCCGGCAAGCTCGTGGTGGCCGATCCTGTGCGCGTCGGCGATTACCGCCGCTACGCCGGTTGCGCCGCGATCACCCCCAATCGCGCCGAAGCAGGTCTGGCCACGTGCATCACCATTCGCACTCCCAGCGACGGACAACGCGCCGCCGCCGCGCTTGTCGATCTTGGTATCGACTCGGTCATCGTCACGCTCGATCGCGACGGCATGGCCTGGGCCGACCGTCATGGCCGCAGCGGTTTGTTCCCCGTCCGCCCACGCGATGTGTACGACATCACCGGCGCAGGCGACATGGTGCTGGCCGTCATTGGCCTGGGGCTGGCCGCCCGACTCGATTACCCGGCCGTCATCGAACTGGCCAACCTGGCCGGCGGGCTCGAAGTCGAACAACTCGGCGCCGTCCCCCTGTCGCGGGCCGACTTGCTGGCAGAAGCCCTGGCCGAGGGACACTCACGCCGTTCCAAACTGCTGCCGCTCCCTGAGCTGCTCGCTCAGCTCGATCGCCGCCACAAAGCCGGTCAGCGGATCGTGATGACGAATGGCTGTTTCGATCTCTTGCACCCAGGGCATTTGTCGTCCTTGGAAACCGCCCGGCAAATGGGCGATTGCCTCGTCGTCGGCCTCAATAGCGACCGCAGCGTGGCCGAGATCAAGGGGCCTGGTCGCCCGATCATCGACGAAGTGGGGCGGGCCGACATGCTTTCGGCCCTGGCCTGCGTCGACTACGTCGTGCTGTTCGACGAAGCGAGCGTCGCCCCGCTGGTGGCGCAAATTCGCCCCGATATCCTGGCCAAATCGGCTTCGTACGGCCCCGAGCAGGTCGTCGGTCACGAGATTGTGACGGCCTATGGAGGCGAGGTCCGGCTCGTCCCCATGCGCGGAGCCTATTCAACCAGCACCCTGGTTGAGAAGATACTCGGTTCTGCCGAGACCTCGTCCGCCACGAGTCGCAAATAACGCCCGCGATGAACGAACAGCAAAGCCGCTCGTTGGACTACTGGATCGGAGTACTCCTCTGCTGGTTGCTCACGCGCGTGCGCCGCCTGGGAGACTGGTTCCGCCGCGGCGATCAAGCCGCCGCGTCGCCGCGCCGCATCTTGTTCATCAAGTTGGCCGAGATGGGGGCGATCGCCTTGTCGATGCCCGCCTTCGAAGCGGCCCGCCGCCGTGTGGGCATCGAGAACCTCTTCTGCTTGATGCTCGAAACCAACCGTGAGATGCACGACCTGGTCGGCTTCTTCCCGACCAAGAACTTGATTTCGATCCGCGACAAGAACCTGGTGACCTTCGCGCTCGATGTCTGGCGGCTGATGCGCCGCTGCCGCCGCGAAGGGATCGACACGGTTATCGATCTGGAAGGCTTCGCCCGCATCACGGCGGTGCTCGCTTATTTAACCGGCGCGCGAATTCGCGTCGGCTTCGATCGCTACACCTGCGAGGGTTTGTATCGCGGGGATTTATTCACCCACCGCGTCTCGCTCAATTACTATCAATACGCGAGCGTGCAGTTTCTCACGCTGGTCGAAGCGGTCGATGAACCTGCCAATGCCGACGTGTTGCTGAAACAGCGCGTCGATATCGGCGACTACCGGCTGCCGCGCTTCGAGCCCACCGCCGCAGAACGAGAGAGCATTGAAGAGTTGCTCGTCCGGCGCTGCGGTGGCCAGCCCGGCCAGCCGTTGGTGATTCTCAAACCGAACTTGATCGACTTGCTGCCGCTGCGGCGTTGGTCGCGCGAGAACTTTTTAGAACTCGGCCGCCGCATTCTCGCCGACACGCCGCACGCCACGATCGTGCTGACGGGCCTCAAGAAAGAACGCGCGGTCTCCGAAGCCTTGGCGGCCGAAATTTCGCCGACACGCTGTGTCTCGCTAGCCGGAGACACCACGATCCGCACGCTGGCCACGCTTTTCACCCGGGCCGATTTACTCGTGACCAGCGATTGCGGCCCGGCCCACATGGCGGCCTTCACCGACCTGCCGATCGTGTCGATCTTCGGCCCCGAGACTCCGCAGCTTTACGCCCCGCTCACGCCCCACAACGTCTCGCTCTGGGCGGGCCTGGCGTGCAGCCCCTGCTTGACCGCTTTCAATCATCGCCGCTCAGCCTGCCGCGATAACGTTTGTATGCAATCGATTTCGGTCGACCAGGTGTACGCGGCGGCGCGCGGGGCCTGTTCCGCGCTGGCCAGCCCGGCGCTCGCAGCGCGATAAGCGGTCGCGGAAATACGTGGCGAGGTTCTAGGTTCCTTTCCCGTGGCACGGCCATCCTGGCCGTGTTCTACATGGGCTGGAAGCCCATGCCACGATCGCGCACTCGGCGCCGCCGCGGTCATGATCGATAAAGCCTCAGCAGCCAGCGCGCCAGCAGCAGAACCGCGATTAGGATCGCGACCGCCGTCATAGTCACGCCATAGGCGGCCCAAAAGTGCGGCCAACCGCGCTCAATACGCAGATAGCCCCAGGCCGCAAAAAAGATCGAGACGACGCACAACAACCAGAGGGCTCGGCCGAGTCCAAACTGTAGACGTGCCATGCTTGCATCGTAACACATAAAAAGTTCGCCGCCGAACATCCACGCCGGCAGTTCAACGTTTCCATTTGCATCCGCGCACAATCCTCGCCCCCTTCCGCCGCCACTGGTAGAATGCAGCAGCGGTTACCGGAACGAGGGAGCGCAGCCGACAGACTATGGATCGCGCCTGGCTGAATATCGTGGTCGTGTGCTTCTGGCTCGCGAGCATGACCTGGTTGGTTTGGGCCAAGGTGCTGCCACCACTCTTGGTCGGTAAACCCCCGACCTATGCCTCGCTGGTTGCCGCCCAGAAGGACGACACCGCCGTCGAGTGGCAGCTTCTTTGGGATAGCCAGCCGATCGGCGGCGCCACCAGCCGCGTCGCCCGGGCCGACGACGGGCTCATCGTCCAGACGAGCAAGCTCGAGATTCGCCGCCTGCCGCTCTCGAAAATTAATCCGCTCAAGATGGGCATCCTCAGCCTCAATGCCGGCCTCGCCGAACCGCTCCTCGACCTCCGGGCCGAAAGCCGCTTCGAAATCCATCCGCTCGATCATGAGCTGCTGGGCTTCGAATCAAAACTAACGACCAGCCTGATGACCGACCCGGTCTTCGTCCGCGGCTCGATCGAAGGGAATCAGTTGCACCTGAACGTGACGTCGGGCACGTTCTCCTACCGCACGAGCGCCTTTGTGCGCCCCGATCGGCCGTTGGGGGACGCGCTCTCGCCGCAAATGCGGTTGCCCGGCCTGCGGCTCGGCCAAACCTGGACCGAGCCGGTCTACAACCCGTTCCGCTCAGCCAACGAATCGCTCGATGTCGTGCAGGCGGTCGTCGAACAGGAGGACTTCGTCTTTTGGAATGGTCGCGTCGAGCCGACTTGGCTGGTCGTCTACCGACCGGATTCCGGCGCCAGCGGTCAGCGTGAACCTCGGGCGCGAGCCTGGGTGCGGCACGATGGTCTCGTCGTACAGCAGGAAGTGCGCATCATGTCGAGCTGGTTGCGCTTCGTGCGATTGCCGCCCCGCGACCCCGACGCTCCGACCGCGACTGCGCCGGCCGTACTAGTTCCACCCGCGACCGCGCCGGGCACGATTGCACCTGCCAACAGCGCCGCCGGTCAAGGCGGTCGACCATGATCGAGCTGGTCGACGTCACGCGCAAATATGGCGACAAGACGGCCGTCAACGAGCTCACGCTGCACATTCCCAAGGGCGAGTTGTTCGCGTTCTTGGGCCCCAATGGCGCCGGCAAAACCACCACGATCAAGATGCTCGTCGGGCTGCTCCGTCCGTCGGCCGGCGCCGTGCGAATCTGCGGCTTTGACCTGGTGACGCAAACGCGCGAAGCCCAGTTGCGCCTCAGCTATGTCCCCGATCAGCCCCACTTGTACGACAAGCTGAGCGGCCGCGAGTTCTTGCAGTTCGTCGTCGATTTGTTCGGCTTGCCGCGCGACGTCGGCGCCGCGCGCATCGCTCGCGAGATCGAGCACTTCGAGCTGGCCGACTTCGTCGACGACCTGACCGAAAGCTATTCGCACGGCATGAAGCAGCGGCTCGTCTTCGCCTCGGCCCTGCTGCACGATCCCGAAGTGCTCGTGATCGATGAGCCGATGGTCGGCCTCGATCCGCGCAGCATGCGCCTCGTCAAAGATCTGCTGCGCGAGCAGGCCAGCCGCGGCACCACCATCTTCATGTCGACCCATACGCTCGACGTGGCCGAAGAAATCGCCGATCGCATCGGCATCGTCACCGGCGGGCAGTTGCGGTTTCTGGGCACCGTCACCGAACTTGAAGCTCACCTCAAGCTCGAAGGAACCTCGCTCGAGCGGTTGTTCCTCACGCTGACCAACGGGCACCTGCCGCCGTCCGGCAATTCGCATCCCACTTCCGAGCGTACCACACGCACCGAAGCCGACGTCTAGCTTCGCACGATTCATGATTTGTTCGGAATATTCGATCTCAGGAAACCTACGCGGATGAATCTGAGTGCGTCCGGTACTTCCTGGCGAGACGAAGCCCGCGCCTTTTGGCGACTGCGCCGCAGCCTGTTGACCAACGGCGCTCGCCAGCTCGTCGCCGAATCGCGTCTGCGCATCATTCTGGTCTGCTCGCTCAGCGTGGTGTTCTGGCTCGGGCTCTTCTGGCTGTTTCTCGACGGCTTTCACTTTCTCGGCGACTCGCTGAATAATCCCACGACGCGGGCCCGCACGATCGCCGCCATTTTCAACGTCTTTTTTCTCTCGCTTTTGGCGATGCTCGTCTTTTCGTCGGGCATCATCTTGTACAGCGGCCTGTTTCGCTCGCGCGAGACGCGCTACTTGCTGACGCTCCCCGCCCGGGCCGAACGCATCTTTCTCCACAAACTGCAGGAAGCCGCGGCCTTCAGCAGTTGGGGCTTCCTGCTCTTGGGCAGCCCCATGCTCATCGCCTACGGGCTGGTGAACGTCGCTCCCTGGTACTACTACGCGCTGCTACCGGGCTACGTATTGTCGTTCGTCGCAATCCCTGCCGCGCTCGGTGCGCTGGCTTGCCTGATCATCGTGCACCGCTTGCCAGCGCTAAAAATGTATCTGCTGGTCGGCGGCGGAATCGTCCTGCTGTTGGCGGCCGCTGCGCTGGGCTGGTCGATCCTGGGTGGTTCCGGGACCGAATTGATGACCCCCTCCTGGTTTCAGGAAATCCTCGCGCGACTGCAGTTCAGCGAGAAGCGGCTGCTCCCCAGTTGGTGGCTCACCGCCGGCCTGATGGCCGCGGCCGAAGCCAAATGGGCCGACAGCCTGCTGCTGCTCTGCGTCTTGATGTCCAACGCCCTGCTGCTGGTGCAGGTCAATGTCTGGCTCGCCAGTCGGCTCTATCGCCGGGCCTTGCAAAACCTCAATAGCGATCGCGCTCCGCGCAACGCGATGAGCTTTGCCTGGCTCGATCGCGCGACCGATCGCGCCGTCTGGTATCTGCCGCCACGCGTCCGCCTGATGATCGTCAACGACCTGCGGCTATTCCGCCGCGATCCCGTGCAGTGGACCCAGTTCCTGATTTTCTTCGGATTGCTGGGACTGTACTTCAGCAATATCCGCCGCTTGAGCTACGACCTGAGCCACGCCACGTGGGTCAACATGATCAGCTTCTTGAATCTGGCCGTCGTCGGGCTGATCCTTTCGACATTCACCGGCCGGTTCGTTTTCCCCATGATCAGCCTCGAAGGGCGCCGTTTCTGGATTCTCGGTCGGCTGCCGATCGCGCGGCGCACCATCCTCTGGAGCAAGTTTCTCTTCGCCGCCATCGGCTCGCTCATTCCCTGCTTACTGCTGGTCGTGCTCAGCGACTTGATGTTGCGCGTCGTGCCCGAGGTCTTCTTCGTTCACTTGCTGGCGTGCGTGCTGCTCTGCCTTGGGCTGTCGGGCCTGGCGGTCGGCATGGGGGCCAAGATGCCGAACCTGCGCGAAGAGTCGCCGTCGAAGATCGCCGCCGGCTTCGGCGGCACGCTCAATCTGGTGGTCAGCACGATCTACATCGCCGTCATCGTCTTCCTGACCGCGCTTCCCAGTCACTTCTATCTCGGCGCGCGCGAGGCCGACCCGCGCGGCTTGCTCTTCAATTTCGATCTCTTGCGGCTCTGGATGGTACTGGGAGCCGCCGCCAGCGTGCTGATCGGAGCGCTGGCGACCATCCTGCCGCTGCGAATGGGCTTCCGGGCCTTCGACGAGCTGGAATTCTGAACGCCGGCGGCTTGTCGGGTGGCCCAGCCGCTTGCCGGCACGCTCGCTTCGCGAGCCCAGAATCATCGGCCGAAGCGACAAGAAGCCTTCGAAACTCGACGCGGCTGATTTGGGCCGCGCGGCCTGAGTAGATTCTTGTGGCTGCGCCACCCGACTGCGAGCAGTCGGGCACCCACGCCAACCCGTTAAGAGTCAGCCTGCCCCTGCGGTTCCTTAAGTAGCAGCGTGGCTCCCACCGACCCGTTGCTGACCGAGGGCAGTTTTCTATAATCAAACGCAACCCACCAGACGACTTCCGTCGCCAACTGCCCGCAGGAATCGTTCGCCGCGAGCCTGCCTGCCCCGTCGGAAGTCGAGGAGCACCATTCAGGATGAGCGCCGTCAGAAAAACCCGTGTGGGCGCGGTCAATTACCTCAACACCAAGCCGCTGATCTTTGGCCTGGCCGAGCGGGCGCCGCAGATCGACCTGGTGCTCGACTTGCCCAGCCGCCTGGCGACGCGTCTGGCTGCCGGCGACTTGGATGTCGCTCTTATCCCCTCGATCGAAAGCTTTCAAGATCCGACCTACTCGATCATTTCCGACGCCTGCATCGCCTGCACCGGCCCCGTGCTGAGCGTCAAGCTGTTCAGTCGAGTCTCGCCCGAGTCGATCCGCACGCTGGCGCTCGACGAAGGATCGCGCACCAGCGCCGCGCTGGTGCAGATTCTGCTCGACCAGCGATTCGGCATTCGGCCGGCGCTCGCGCCGCTGCCGATCGGCGACTCGCTCGCCGAGACCAACGCCGATGCCGTGCTCTTGATCGGCGACCGCGCGATCCATTCGCCGCTCGAGTCGTTTGTCTCCGTTTGGGACTTGGGCGACGAGTGGTGCCGCTGGGCCGAGTTACCCTTCGTATTCGCCCTCTGGACCGCGCGGGCCGGCGTCGATCTCGAGGGGCTCGATGTCGCCCTGGCCGACGCCCGCGATCTCGGCCTGCAAAACCTGTCGGTGATCGCCGCGCGCGAGGCCGCGCCGCTGGGGCTCACGCAGCCTGAGTGCCTGGCTTACCTGCGCGACAACCTGCACTTCACGTTTGGCCCGCGCGAACGGCGAGGACTCGCTCGCTTTTATGAACTGGCAGCCGCCCGCGGGCTTGCCCCCCAAGGAGTCGACCTTGCCTTCGCCGATTACACCCATTCTTGATAAAGCGATCGCCGGCGAGCGCATCACGCCCGAAGAGGGGCTTGCGCTGCTCCAGTCGCACGACCTCACGGCCCTCGGCCGCGCGGCCGACGCCGTCACGCGCCGGCTCCACCCTGAGAACTACCGCACCTACAACATCGACCGCAACATCAACTACACGAACATCTGCACCGCGGTCTGCGACTTCTGCGCCTTCTATCGCAAGCCCAAAAGCCCCGAAGGCTACGTGCTCGATCGCCAGGAGCTGCTGAACAAAATCGCCGAGACCGTCGCGCTCGGCGGCGATCAAATCCTCATGCAAGGGGGCTTCCATCCCGAGTTCAAGCTCGAGTGGTATGAAGACCTGCTGCGCGACATCAAGCACGCCTTTCCGCAAGTGAACGTCCACGGCTTCAGCCCTCCAGAGATTCATCACTTCGTCAAGCTGAACAAGCTGCCGCTGCGCACGGTGCTCTCGCGGTTGAAGTCGGCCGGCCTGGGCAGCCTCCCCGGCGGCGGCGGCGAGATTCTGGTCGATCGCGTTCGCCGGGCGATCACGCGCGGCAAGGTGCTCAGCGACGACTGGTTGAACGTTTGCCGCGTCTGGCATGAGCTCGGCGGCCGCGGAAGCGCCACGATGATGTTCGGCCACGTCGAAACGCTGCCCGAGCGCATCGAGCACCTCGAGCGCTTGCGGCAACTGCAAGACGAAACGGGCGGATTCACCGCCTTCATATGCTGGACCTTCCAGCCCGAGAATACCGAACTGGCGCACATCGCGCCGGCCGGTGCATTTGAATACCTGAAGACGCAGGCGGTCAGCCGACTCTATCTCGACAACTTTGCGAACATCCAGTCGAGCTGGGTCACACAGGGCTTGAAGGTCGGTCAGTTGGCGCTACTCTACGGCGCCAACGACATGGGGAGCCTGATGATCGAGGAGAACGTCGTGTCCGCCGCCGGCACCGTGCACCATCTGTCGCTGGCCGAAATGCAAGGCGCGATCTGCGAGCTTGGCTACACGCCGCGCCGCCGCAACGTTCGGTACGAATTGCTCGACGATCCCGCGCCGGCCCCTGTGGCTACGCCGGCATAGGGCATATTTCTCGTGTGAGCTATCGATGCCGATTGCAGACAGCCTGAATCAGCTTGTCGGCAACTTCGCACGTGATCTTGCCTTGGCGTCGAATCTCGAGTCGGCCAATCCCGAAGACGATTTAGCGATCAGGGCTGCGGTCGTTGGATTCTCATACAATTCTCCCACCGAAGAATGGGACAAAGGGCACTTTGAATTCGTTAATGCTCGGTTGGAGAGGGATTTCAACGAGAAAGAGCTTTTAGAGTACGGGGACAACGCCGAAAACGTGAGACTCTTTTTTGCGTTGTGCCTCGGATACCTGCTTGGACTCTATCAGCAGGATGCGATTGGTGAGGCCGAATTCAACGTCGCGGAGATGCAAATCTCAGGTTTGATTTTGCTGCATCTTCCAAAGCTCACCGCTCACCGACTTACAGGTTGACCAACGAGGCGAGCTTCGTTGGACTGGCAACTCCATTGTTTGCCAACGATGTCGCACGGCTCCTCCGGCCCGAAGGGCCGCCTCTACCAGCCCAGGCCGCAGGCCTGGGTACCGTGGCGCACACAATCGCCGGCCCTGCAAGGGCCGCTCATTTCTGCCGCAGCGTGTGCTAATATCTCAATCGCCAAGACTCCCAAAGGCGATTGGATCGACCATGTCTCAATCGTTGGCCAAAATCTATTTGCATCTGACCTTTTCCACAAAGAATCGTGAGCCGAGTCTCGCCGATCCCTGGCGTGACGAGCTTTTCAGCGTTCTCGGCGGCGCGACCAATAGTTGCGGTTGCCAATCTCTTATCGTGGGCGGCGTCGCCGATCACGTTCATCTTCTGTTTCAACTTGCGCGCACGATTTCGCTTGCCGATGCAGTGAATAAGATCAAATCAAGCTCGTCGGCCTGGATCAATCGAACGCGAGGCGTGCCGGGCGAATTTCATTGGCAAAACGGCTATGCCGCGTTCTCGGTGAGTCAGTCGAATCTGGATGCCGTACGCGAGTACATCGTTCGTCAGCCAGAGCATCATGCAAAACAATCATTCGCGGACGAGTTGCGAGAATGGTTGCGTCGCTATGAAATCCAGTGGGACGAACGTTACGTTTGGGATTAACGTGCACCCTGTCAACGTGAGCGGCCCCTACAGGGCCGAAATGCGAACCTTATAAGAAGGTGATTGACCCTCGTTTCCCAGGCCTGCGGCCTGGGCTGGTAGACAGTGGCCCTTCAGGCCACGATGCGGAACGAACGAAAGTGCGAACCCGTGCGACAACAATCGGTCTTGATCGCCGACCAGAACAACCTGCTCGTAAGCTGTGAGCTGAGCATTAGCGACCGACCGCCTTACTCGATCCGCCTCGATCACGAACTGGTTCGTGGACACGTTTTCGGTGGCGACGACTTATTCGAGTGTCTGATAGCTCTTCGTCGAGAACTCGAAAAAGCAGGCGATCGGATTCTCTGCAATGGGGCTCGCGTTGATGCATACCCGTCTGGGATGTCGCGCTCAATGGGCGGTGCTCGCAAGGTTTATATTACGGAGCTTGGCAAGCCCGGGACGGAGCTAGTTAAGATATTCGACCAAGCAGACTTGGAGAAAGTTGGATCGGTCGAAGAACAGCAAACCTATCATCAGCTTTGGGTAGACTCCCTGCGCACTATTCAATGATTGCTTCGCTCGCGATAGCGTAGGTCCGGCCCGAAGGGCCGCCTCTACCAACGCAGGCTGCAGGCCTAGTTGCGCGGTATCGATCAACAACGCCATCAGTCGTGATCGCTATAAAGTTCGGCACGAGAGAACGTACCCTGGGGTGATGGACCGGTAGTCGCCTCAGCGTCCAGAAGTGCGTCGAACTCTTCGACCGTCAGGCGGCGCGCTGCTGGCCGAGTTTTTGGCTGTGCCAGTTGCTCGAGATAGGCTGCCAACGAAACACCCTGCGCCGCGGCCTGAGCCGTGAGCGCGGCCGCCACGGCTTCGTCGATTTGAATATTGACAGTCATAGCCACTAGTTTCCTATCTTCTTGCGCAGCCGTCCAGCAAACGTCATCCCACGACCCACTGGCGAGACCCAAATCCAGCCAAGTCCCACCATCTACCCCTACCGCCGTTACATCCGCGCCGACTCGCCTCCCCGCCTGGACGCAAATGCGTCATCCGTCGCTGCTACCGACCGCGGCCGCTCGCGAAATCAGTGTGGCTAAGGTAGGTTTGGTAGCTGGAGCCCCGGCGGGAGCCACTCGCCGGCCGCTCCCCCATAGACTCGTCTCCCTCGGTGGTTGCCCCCCTGTGTTGGCCATCGCGGGCTGCAGGCCAAGGCGTTCCGTATTCTCGGAACATCCGGCCGTCGAGTTAGTCGCGGCCGCCACCCGGCCGCGCGAACCCTAGCGATCCGGACGGCACGAGGCAATGATTCACGTCCGCGAGCTCACCAAGGCCTACACCGATCTGGAACGCGGCAAATTCGTCGCGTTGGATCGCGTCAGTTTCTACGCCTTGCCCGGGCAGATCTTCGGCTTGTTGGGCCCCAACGGCGCCGGCAAAACCACGGCGCTACGGATCCTGAGCACGATGCTCCGCCCCACCGGCGGCACCGTTTCGATCAATGGCTACGATGTCGTCACCCAGGCGGCCGAGGTGCGCCATCAGATTGGCTTTTTGTCGACGAACACCGGCATCTACGACCGCATGACCGCCTGGGAAATGGTCGCTTACTTCGGCCAACTTTACGGCCTGGCTGAGGACAAGCTCGACGCTCGGATGGACGCCATCTTCAGTCGCTTGAAGATGAACGACTTCCGCGACGTGCTCGGCGCCAAGCTCTCGACCGGTATGCGGCAAAAGGTTTCGATCGCCCGCGCGATCGTCCACGATCCGCCGGTGTTGATCTTTGACGAGCCGACGACCGGTCTCGACGTGCTCGTGTCGCGAGCGCTGTTGCGCACCGTGGCCGAGCTGCGCGACCAGGGCAAATGCATTGTCTTTTCGACGCACATCATGCGCGAAGCCGAGAAGCTTTGCGACCGCGTCGCGATCGTCCACCGCGGCCGCATCCGCGCCTGTGGCACCTTGGAGGAGCTACGCGACCAGCACGCCCAGCACGACCTCGAAGAGCTGTTCTTTCAGCTCATCTCGGCCGACTCCAATACGCCCGATTCGCGCGGCACCGTGGTGCTCGAGGAGTATCGCGGATGAACTGGAAAAACATTCGCCTGATCTGCGTCCGCGAAGTCCGCGATCAAATGCGCGACCGCCGCACGTTGTTCATGATCTTCGTGCTGCCCATCCTGCTCTATCCCCTCTTGGGAATGTCCTTCCTGCAGATCGCGCAGTTCGTGCACGAACACCCCACGAGCGTGTTTGTCGTCGGCCAGTTGCCCGGCGAGGCCGAGCCTGCGCTCGTCTCCGGCAGCCGCTTTGCCGAGGACTTATTCGAAGAGCCGGACGAAGCGCGGCTGTTGATCGCCCACCGCGGCTCGGCCGCGCAACTTTTGGCCGAAGCCCAGCGGCAGACGCAGCCCCAAAAGCTGCACGGCAAGCACCGGGCGACGCATGCTGGTGCCTCGCACGCCGATGTGTCGGCAGCCGACCATTCTACGACAACCAACACAACTCCTACCGTCGAAACCGAACCGCCAACGGTCGCATCCTCAGCGCCAGCGACCGAGCCGAGCATGACCGCCGTGGCCGCCGCAGCCGAAAAACTCGTCCGCTCCGGCGCCTATCAGGTGGTCGTCTACTTTCCCCCGGACTTTGCGCCTCGCTTAGACGATTACCGCGAAGCGCTCCTTGCTAAAGCAACCAATGCGGACCAGCCAGCCAAAACCATTCCGTCGCCGCAGCTCTACTTCAACGCCGCCCAGGAAAAATCGCAGTTGGCCCGAGCGCGCGTCGCCGAAGTCCTGGGCCGGTGGCGCGGTGAAATCGGCGAGCGAAACCTCGTCGCCGGTAACTTGCCACCCGGGGCCGCCTCGTGCTTCAAGGTCGTCAGCCACGACGTGGCCGAAGCCGGCCGCCGCGAGGCCGCCATGTGGTCGGA
>CAZBWM010000011.1:0-121149 GCA_964495375.1 uncultured Planctomycetaceae bacterium
ATTCGGGATGCCAATTCCTACTGCGAAGGCATAGGCTCGTTGCAAATCAATTCGTTCTCTGTTGAGGTAGAGTCCAAACCAAGTTTCGTAGTCGAGTCTGTATCCGGGTGGGAATCCGTAGCAGCCGATCCACTCAGCTTCGTCCCGTTTTTTTTTGCAACGTTTTCACACCACAGAAAGAAATCTGAGCACAACGCCACCAATTGGGTTTCCGTCCAACCGTCCGGGTGTTCATCATCAAACATTGGAATACCAGCGGCATGGCTGACCGCCTCGGCAACACGTCCAAAGGCAGACAAATTAAAATGCTGCATCAATCCATATTCCTTGGCAACATCCAAATGTTTTTCTTCCAATCGGCGTTGGAATTTCAACGGATCAACTGCCCTTTCCTTTTTGCCATCATGGAATTTGTATATTTCTTTTTCTTCTGGGGTGAACATTATTCTCCATTAGCTTGGTGCTGTGTTGTTATAAATTACGCCTGCCGAATTTGGTAAGGCTCGCCATCGCATAAAAGCACGGGCATAAGTTGTGGATTCGTTAAGGCTCACTTCCAATGGGAAACAATTAACAAAGTTGACCGTGGGCTCGCTATAGCCAGAGGCGATAGCCACACGCCATGAATACCCACCCTGCAACATAAACACACCTGGACCACCTATGGTTCCAGGGGTGCCACCAAATCTATCCACAGTGATGGTATTAATTACAGTTGCGTCCCACTCAACCAATTCAAATTCAAATTCAATATATGACAACATATTCTGAGCATCGACCGGACACAGGGGACCGAACCTATCAGAGATAACGTCATTTTTAAGAAAGAATTGATTAAACAATAACCCTTCAGAGCTATAACCAAGTTGGGAAGTTGAGCCACCAGCTTGACCAACATTAATTAAACAGGGTCCAAATACATGCCTTGTAATTGCCATTGAGCCTCACTAAAAACGTTTTAGTTATTTAGTGGGCAAGGCTTGATTATTGATCCTGACTCAACCAAGGCACGGGGAAATACTTGGTGTTCTGTGATATTAAGTTTTGTTGTGCAATCACCTGTGCATTGTAAGGGGCATATTCTGTGTTGCCTGCTTGCTTATTTTCAAACACATTGAACACAGCTTCACCCTTTCTCAGCATCCCCAATAATTCCATTGCTTCTTCGTATAAGGGGAATTCTTGATCCCCTGTGGGTCTGCGTTGGGAAATTAAATAGAAAGCAAGGTCACAAGTCATTCTGACCAGTTTTGCTTGGCTGTTGTCGGTCAGTGAATCTAACTCCTCGATGGTATAGCGATTGCCTACCATCACGGCAGTTTCAATCTGTCCAGAGGCATCGGATAGAATCGCCTCAATGGTTGGATTAGTTAAAAGACTGGCGTAGGTGGGTTGGGTGTCATCATCGACCACTAGCTCCCCTACGGTGCGATAGTCATAACGTGCAAGTAAATCTGCGGGTG
Organism: uncultured Planctomycetaceae bacterium; assembly: GCA_964495375.1. Taxonomy (GTDB): domain Bacteria; phylum Planctomycetota; class Planctomycetia; order Pirellulales; family JAEUIK01; genus JAIESQ01. The sequence continues at coordinate 1,464 of CAZBWM010000011.1, forward strand.
TTGCAAATGCCATACATTATTTAGACATACCAATAAAAAACCCACCGATTGCTCGGTGGGTTTCTACATGGAAAAAAACTGACAAAAACTAATATTAGGTTACAGCAGTTACAAGATAACCACTAGCACTAGCTGTGATGACTGCGGAATAGTTTTCGACTACTCGCCCGTCAGTTCTACGGTTATCGTAGTCCAGCTTGGTTTCAACTGTCATTTCTTCTGACATAAACAATGTGCAAGTGTTATAAGTTGATTCTGTGTTTACCAACACGTTGGGACGAGCCAAGATTAAGGCGTAACCATCTGGCAACGCAAATTCTTTGCTGCTAGTTCCACCGATGTTGGACGTATCCACAACAGCATCCTCGACCACAACCGGGAAGCTGTAGATCGACGTTGGACCCCAAGGGCTGAATCCAGAGTCACCCAAGATACGGGCTCGGGCATCATAGCTGCCCTTGATGTAATCTTGGATTTCAGCACTGGCGTTCATCGCCTGTGCTGTGTTGGGGTTAACAACTAAATTCAAGTCACGGGGACCAACCACGCCGCCAGTGTCTTTGCTAATGATTTGAGAAACAGCCTGTAATGTTTTCAAAATGTAAGGGGCAGAGGTTGTGCCCGCATCCCATTTACCATCACCTAAGTTGGTGGCTGTATCAGTGTGTGTGCCCCAATTCGCTGTGGTTGTTAACAAATCCTGAACAACTAATGTTCTGGATGTTAAAGCAGCTTGGGCAGACATTGCAGCGTAAGCAGCGATGATATCCCACGCAGCTTGCTCAACCGCACGATTACCAATAATGAACGGGAAAGCATAACGCTGGTTGGTATAGTTGCGGAAATCGAAATCCTGCAAGATGTAATTCTTAGGAGCATCCGCACCATCTTGCCAAACCCATTTGTTTGGGTTGCTGACACGCATTGCGTTATCAGGGCTGATATACAAATATTTGCCAGCATCCTTATCAACCTTTTTGATGCCGACATATTTATTAATCGCAAACGAATCTGGTTTGCGGCTGTAATTAACAACTAAATTGCCACTAGCTTCTAGGCTAGGGACGAATGTATTAAATCCTACAGGAAAACCCATCACACTCCTTAGTGCAAACCATTACGGTTGCTCAAAAATATTTTCTTATAACTTGCCAAACATTACTTCAACTAAAATCTTTTCGCCGCTTGCACCACTTTGGTGAGCCTGAGCACCGAAATAATCTCCAACAGTAGCAGTTAACGCCTGCCCCGTGCTATCTGATTTCAAAAAGTCACCTTGTGTGACACCACTTCCACAGGTTAAATAGCAAATACTACCGACAGCATAAACAAACAAGCTTTCACCTGTCGTAGCTGCATAAGTAGGATTACTTGGATTGCTCGTTGAAGGATATAAATATGAACCCTCTTGGGAGACACCGATTGCTTTTTCACCAGCACCGCACTGCAACGCTTGGAAGTCAGCCACTGTTGATGCTTTTACGAACCTACTAGGTTCAATTGTTCCGCCAGCTACATAATTCAAAATGTTATTCATTTAGCTCCTTATTTACCGTGCTCTTTCAGAGCCTCCTCGAATGTCATGCCTTTATCTACTGCGAATTTCACAATTTTTTCAACCGCATCCCGTGATAAACTTGGCTTTTGTCCAGTTACATCAATTGGCATTTGGTTATCAAACTTAATACCAATTGGGGCTCTGCGATAATTCTTTTTCATCTTTTCAAGATATTTGCCGTAGTGTTCCTCGTCTAAGTCTGCCACAGCCTCTACCTCGTCAGCTAAATCAAATGTAAATCCCTCGTGTTGCAAACGGATCAATTCACGTTCTCTCTCGCTGCTACGATATTTACGCATCAATGTAGAAATTTCTAATTCTTTCTCTTTGAGAATGTTTTCCAACTTGGAATAATTGGATTTCAATTCGTCATGCTGAATGCGGAGGCGGGAAAATTTCTTGTTATCTTTTTTATCCTCGTCATCGTCACTGTCACTAGGGACAAATGTATTTCCACCGGATGGGGCTGACCCGCCTGCCTCCTCAAAATCATCCTTGGCTTCTTCGTTGGTTTCCTCGTCGGTCACCTTATCAGTGTCCGCCTCGGCAGGCACAATATCATCGCCTGTGTCATCCGCCTCGGGCTCAACAGGGGTTGTGGCTTCCTCTACCATCTTGCAGAGATATTGCCATTCCTTAGATTGTTTGATTATTTCAAACAGAGCATTTACAGCCTCTGTCTGTGTGTTCATTTCATCAGACATTGAATCCTCGCTAAATGTATTCTTGGAGTATCTATAGACTTTGCCGCTTTTTTTGAATAATTTTCCTAGCTCTTTGGCGGGTCTACTGCCCCCCAATAAAGCCACGGCAGATATAATTTTGTCTGGCCACAATTCCACAGACCGATCCGGGTAGACTTCCCCTACCGGTCCCAAAAGAGAATCAACAAAGCGTTTGAACAATTTGAACGTGGCAAAAATTGTTGTTTTGCCGTTCGCCATACCAAGGCGTAGGTTTTCAATAAAACCCACCCTGCCTTGTTCAATCCCTATGTTTTCATCGGGTGTGTGACCGACAATCACACCTACGCCAGAACCAACCTTGGCTGTGTAAGCATTGGTGGCGTCAATGATTTGTTGCAATTCGTCGAGGCTGTAATCCTTATCCTCGTCAAATATTGCACCATTCAAAATTACATAATCACCATCTTCGACCATGCCTTATTTAGGCAGTGATGAATATTTTTATACCGAGGTGATAGCTGACATTGGATCGACAGAGGCACCAGAGCCCCCGACGATATCCTCCCCCTCGGCTGGTTTGCGAAGCTGCAATATCGCCCTGATATCGTCTTTAGACACCTCAACCCCCAGCTTCACAGCCCGTTCTATAGCCTCTAGCTGTTTCTCTGGGTCTGGTCTGTCTACTGCGATCTTGAAACGAAATGCTTGCTCGTCCACATCGGGGAAATTGTGCCTGATAAGTATTCTTACCAGTTGTTCTGTTAATGTTTCTTGTAGGTTCTCAGAATCATATCTAATGATCCTGGATAAGGTTTGCTCTTGGAATCCAGCAACCCCCTCGCTGCCAATCCCACCGGGGGAGGTGGTGCTAGACATTTCCTGCCCAACAATAAATTTGCGAATCTGACTGTTGAAATATTCATCAACAAACTTAAGGAAAAATTCCCAATTGCTGGTGTTGGGTTGGATGATTTCCAACCCTGGACCCTGATTATTTTTGTCCACATAACGTGGGACCAATAATATGTGGTTACCGTTTTGACGTTCCGCAGCCTCCTTCATTGCCAATGCCGAAGCATCGGACCCAGCTTCAAAATACCAAACCTGGAAACCACCCGCCCCAAAACGTTCCAAGGCTTGAAACAACCACTGCATTAATTCCTGTCGATAAAACCACGTCCAGAATATTTGGGATCGTATACCCCAACCCTGGATAGCACCCGCCCTCAATGGAATTTCAAATTCACCATCTTGAATGCAGTGCTTGTGAATGATCGCAGCTTCTCGCTCGATATCGTCAAATAAATGGACCCTGCCACGTTCACACACCACCACGGGCTCGCCCGGTTCTACATAACCAAGCAAATAACCAACCTTACCTGTATCAAACTGGAAATATAATTTATCACCGTGGATGGGGGTCCAGTCTTTTACCAACATCCTTGCTTTTTGATTTTCAAAGTGCCACCCGTAATCAATTGCGACCCCATAATGTCCAAACCAAATTGCTTCTAACAGATTCCGTTTCATTTCCAGGAAACGGGGAATCCTGTTAATCATTTTGGTTAATTCGGCTGCCACATAGGCTTGTGTAATATCTCTGGGGTCATCCGCCTCGATGGTCCAGGGCAATTGAGCGGTTGCCAATTGTCTAGCCTGTAGACATTCCATCACCATCGTGTCAAAACGCATGGCAGCCGCATCCGAATAGGATTGCTGCATAGCCACGTCTGGGTTTCGATAGATTTTGTTTACGAGGCTGGCGTTGATCCCCTGGAATGTGACAACGTGATTAACGTTGGCAGAAGGGGCGATGGTGGCGGGTAATTTACTAAACTTTTTTATAAATTTGCCCTGCCCATTACGGGCACGGTGTTTGGCTGCTTGTTTACGATCCATAAACCTAGTTATGGGTTATGGAACTAAAATTTACACGTCAAAGGTTATTTCTTCGTAGTCATCGTAATATAGACGCCTCCACACCCATTTACCCTTACTGGCAGCCCGTTTGAAATTCCTATAATCATTCTCTGTATATCCAGGGTAAAAACAGGCGAATCCATTTTTGAATAACACAGCAAGCCCAGTGGTTCTGCCTTTTATGCAGAAGGCAATGGAATCCACCCACGATGAACGAACCTCGTCCGATTTCAAAAATACTAACGCCATAACTATATGTATGTTATGGAATCCATATTTATACATTTAGCTGACGACACAGCCAGCACCTTACACCGTTGCACTTACCCCCTTAAATTCTGTCGTGCTGCCTTAGCAGCCGATGGGATCAAGGTTGTGGCAAAACCTGGATTAACCGAGGAAGATTTATACAAACACGATTGCTATATCTTCCGCTCTGTGCTCAACAGCCAGTTTTGGCCAGTGATAGACCAATTAAAGAAAAGAGCCGTTGTAGTGCTAAGTGTGGACGATGACCTAGCCAATATTCCTGATTGGAACCCTGCCTCCGATGCAATGGACAGCAGCACAGGCAAAGCAATTTTTCAAACCACACTCAGTATGGTTGATAAATTGCTGGTCAGCACACACAAACTAGCAGAGGCACTAGGACACAGTTATAAATCTGTGGTCGCCCCCAACCTAATTAATCTTGACGATTACAAAACATTTTGGAAGGCAGAGAACACTAAACACGTTGTCGGTTGGGCAGGCTCTGGTGTGCATTTTGGTGATTTAAGATTGATTGAGGGACTACCCGCCAAACACCCTGATATAAGTTTTAGATTCTTTGGTGATATCCCACACGGGGTCACAAATTATTCAATTCGACCGGGTAGACAATGGGTGGAAAAGCAAGCCATCGGGGATAACATCACCTTTACCCCCATGATGAAACTTGAAACCTATCTAAACGAAATCAAAACCACACCAATTAATGTGGGCTTGGCACCCCTTGTGGATTGCCCTTTCAACCATTCCAAATCAGCTTTGAAATATTTTGAATACAGTGCAATGGGTATCACCACCATTGCGCAGAATATGAGCCCCTATAGTGACATAATTACCCACGGGGAGAATGGGTATCTTGTCGATGATTGGGAAAACGTCGATCTAAGACCCGCAGACTTGGGGCAGGCTGCCTACGAATATGTGGCAGCGAACCACAGTTGGCAATCCGAGGAGGGATGGCAACAGTGGATAGAAGCATTTATGCAATTGCTGTTTTAACGTTTCCCATAAGTAAATACAGACGTTCGCCTCGGCAAATCGACCGCAGCCCAAGGCTTGGTTTGGACGTGATGCACCTTGTAAATAAAATATCTTAAGGCGTCTGCTGCGTCATCATCCATTTTGTATGGCTCTGGTTTATATTTACCTGGATTCCTGCCTGCCTTGGGTCCGTCAGCCCAGCGGCAGCTAGCCATTTGCCTTCGCAACATATCACAATGTTTGAATATTTTTATTTTGGTTACACCTTCACGATCCTTCAATAGACTGTTAACCCGTTCAATGCCATCAAACACACTGTTAGGGCTTTTGTCCGCTGGCACCGTGTGCAAGCCTTTAGCTGAGAATTCAAGGCGTTGTTGGGCATCTTCGCTATCGGCAATCGTCATGCAATAGCTTGGGTCTCGTTCGTCCCAAGGCTGCTTGTCCATAATTGCTTTAACTTTATCCTCAATTAACATCGGGGCAGTTGTATACCATTCATCGTAAACAATATATTCCCCCTCGGGGCTGGCTGCGATCCACAAACACACTGTTGGGTGTTTGGTTCCATAGTCAATTGATCTATATTTTTTCCAATGGGCTGGAATTGCAAAAGGCTCGATAACGTGCCGATCCGGGTTATATTCGGGATACAAAACACCCTGTGGATTGGAAAAGAAACCCAACAAACGGGTTGCCTTATCAGCGTCCGGGGTCTCTGCCTCTAGCTGCTTAATTACCTCGGCTGGTAAATATTTATTTTCTTTGGTTGATAGATGGTAAAACTTCCATCTATCCTCGTGCTTGTCTCTGTTGTTGTAGATGTTTTGCAGTGTGGGCAAATAACAGTTGATCGGCGTAAGGGTGTATGTTTTCCCACCGGGGAGATTGAATTCACGACAACGCCAATTTAATTCTTGCCAAACATCCTCGGGGCAAGGTTCGTCAGCCCAGAACCCACCGACGCTGTAAGCCCTAAACGCCTCTTTGCCTTGTTCATAAGACATAAAACGAATAACCCAATTACGGTGTTGGTTATTCGTCTTTAGAACAACTGCCGAGGGGCTCTGGTCTGCTTTACATTTCCAAATGATCCCACCGGGTTCAATGTAATTTTCAGGCAAGAATCTGGAGAGATGTTGCCTCCAGATGTTGGCACACATACTTGCATTTTGACTACAAACTATGTAGTCAGCCATCCACTTGGGGGCTGGTGTATTGAGTAAAAAATTGACAACCTTGTATGCTGCGCAGAAAGTCTTGCCACTACCGTTGCCACCTAGAGCACAGGCAATGCCTGGAAACCGATCCTTAACAAAGCTGGTTTGTTGGCTGAATACCTCGGGACGGTCTGGTAAGGGCTCAAACGAATAGTAGGGATCGTTTAGAAAAAGGTCCAACCAGTGCAATAACTGGGGGTCTTTGCTATCAACAACCTGATTAATTATTTCTTCTGTTATCCACGTCATCACAAATATGTATGGACGTGGTTACAGTTTCAATGATGCTATCTGCTGTCTTAGGTCCAATGGCAGATAAGTATTGTCAATTGTGGGGAAGTTATAAAATCGCCATTCTGGGTGATTATCACGGTAATTATCTAAAACGGATTGTCTTTGTGTGAACGTGTATAGTTTTGATCCGGGTAAATTACTTGCACTGCAACTGTCTATTAGATTAGTCAACACATCATCGGGACACTGTGAATCTGCCCAGAACCCACACGCAATTACTGCGTTGCGTTTGATCGTTTGGTGTGTTTCAAATTCAATTCGCCAACCGTTTATCGAGATAGTGTCTTTGTCACGATGAATATACTTATGCATAACCACCGTAGCTGGGTTGCTTTCCCTCCTTGATCGCCAAACTATCTTTTCAATTCTTTTAGGTGGTATGAATTCGCCAAGGTATTTGTCCCACAGAATGTTGGACAAAGCGTAGTTTGGACTGCAAATAATAAATTTACTATCCGGTCCAGGGGCTGGAGTATTCAGTATAAAATCTGCCACTTTCCAAGCACCACAAATAGTCATGCCACTGCCGAGACCGCCAGCTACAGCAGCGACCCCCCAGAAACGATCCTTGCAAAAACTTTTCTGGTATGGCAATGGTTCAAAGGTTTCATAATGATAACTCATGCCAATATCTATAACCGGAGCGTAAATAATTACATGGGTGAACCTATAGACACAGCCACATATATTGAATATGCGACCACACAGCAATTGATTACGGAGCTAAAATCCCGTATCAATTTAAGATTTATAATTGCTTACAGCGACCGGGGAGGATCATTCTCAATGGATGTAAGCAACAATCTAACTGCATTGGAAGCACTAGAAGTGCTTCACAATTGCTCGGGTTGCTGTATCGGCAAGCTGGTTGACGAATCCCGACAACCACCCAGAACCAATTAAACACACTTGAAATATCTTGGTTTTCTATAAAACTGCCAAGGATCAATGGCGTGTGTTTGTATTTCGTCTGCTGTCAAGGCTCTGGACCAGACCCAACCACCTGCTAAAGCACCCGAGAAGGCTACTGAGCCCTCCCCTAACAAGCCTATGATTCTGCCTGTGGTGGTGGTGTCATAACTGAATGCCCCCACACTGCTGGTTGCGTCAAGGCTGCCATTGACATATAGGGAAATCGTCCCCGCAGTTGGATTGATGACCCCTGCCAAGTGATACCACGTCCCCGCAGTGAAAGTGAAATTAACACTCTTTAGCACGGTGCTACTTGTCTTAGCCACACAAGCAATGCTGCTGGTGCTCTGACATTCAAAGCCCCACAGGGTGGCACTAGCACCCGTTCCCGTGCCTCTGCGCAATGGGCTTGCCTTGGCGGTCTGTGCCCCGGTGAATTTAACCAAGGCAGCAATCGTGATATTGCCACTGACATTGAGGGCAGAGCTATAACCGGTCAAGAAACTTCCCCCGGTCAAGCTTTCGCCATAGGGACTAGCTGCCCTCGTCAAACTTGTTCCCGCACCAACTAGATTTGCATTTTGAACATTGGTATTAACAATTTGCCCAGATGTTTCCCATAACGGACAATCATAAAGTAAACCAACTGACAATGTGGTTGATTTTAGATTGCCTGCAAAAGCTGGTTTCGATGCTGGATTGTAGATCGTGACAGCAACAAAGCTGGTGAAATTAACATTTGTGTTTGAGCCTTGGTCATCACAATTATTGGTTGCGTCAATTTCTGTCCCACCGCTGGCATTACAATTTTTGACATTGGCATAGCCGAACGTGCCCGCACCACCACAATTTAATGTCCAACCACTGTTGGGATTAAGGGCAAGCTGTGTGCCCGAGGTGCCACTCATGGTGACATTACCCGTGGTGGTCAAGGATGCCCCACCAAGGGCAGCCACAGACGCTGGATAGCTGATTGTTAAGCTAGAGGCAGTCAAGGTCAGACCAGACAGATTGACACTGCCTCCGGTCACACTAAACGCCCCGGTGGTGAACGTCCCACTAAATGTCTTTGCACCCGAGGTGACAGAAAAAGCCTCGTAGGTTTTGTTAAGTAAACTTATCGTGGCAGTGTTAGTTGTAAAAATCAGACTGCCACTTGATTTGGTGTAGGTGACTGTTTGCCCACTGGTGCTGCTGATTGTCAATGCCTTTTGAAATTCAATACTGGTTGCATTGTTGACAATAGCAAAGGTTCCACTACCTCCAGCCCCGGTATTGTTATCAAAAGTTACATCACCGGTAAATGTCCAAGCAACTGCCCCAAGGGTTGCGGTTCTAGTTTCAGAAACCGAAGTAAAATACCTTGTAAAATTAACTGTGCTTCCAACGGTCTGGCTGCTATTGCCCGAGGTTAAGGTTGTGTTGATTCGGAAGGTGGTTGTTCCACTACCTCCAAATGTCCCACTAATTGTCACCGTACAAAGTGTGGTTGCTAGGGTGGAAAGATTTCCGTTTTGAGTAAACGTCCCACCACTTGCCACGGTCAAAGACGAGGTTACGCCTGCACCATTTGGATATACAGAAATATAATCGTTTGCATCGGCACCCGTGCTATTTGTAAGTGTTCCACCATTTGCCACTGTTAGGTTTTCTACGTTCATTCCCTTGAAACCAGCGGCTCCACCTGTGGGCACTGTATAAGACCCATTAACGTTAATTGTTTTCAAATTGTGTCCAGTAATACTCCAAGCAGTAAAATTCTTGCTGCTGCCATTTAAGTTAATGGTTGGGGTTCCAGTGAAACTGGCCGAGGTTGACATTGCCGTTGAAGTCCAGTTTCCATTTATGTTAATTGTGCTGGTTCCAAACGCCATATTGGCAGACGCATTGCCACCAAGGGTAAGGTTTTCGCAAGTGATTGTTGGATTTCCCCCAAGGGTCTTGGTCCCCGTCATTGAAAAGGAAAGGTTTTCATACGCCTTACCAGTCAACAACGTGATGGTTTTAGCAGCACCTGTAAACAACAGGGTTCCACTTGATTTGGTGTAATTAAACGTTCCACCCGAACCATTGAGCATCGTAAAGGTGTTTTGAAATTCTAAACTTGTCGCATTGTTGACCACGTTATATGTGTTGGCAGTATCGCAAGAAATATTGACCACACCAGAGAAAACAAACACTTTACTTGTATCAAAGGTAAGTGTTGACGAGGCTTGACCACCACCACTTGCCCCATCTTGCAAAAAATTCCACGTGCCCGCTAAAGTGTGACTACTGCCGTTGGTACTGGTCAACAAAATATTATTACTAGCCTCGGTGGTGCCTGTGTTGGACCACGTTCCCGTTACAGTAATTGTTGGTGTAGATGTATCATTGGAAGCAACCAATAAACTACCAGCACCCGCATAGGTTCCACCACTTTGTACATCAAAACCTACATAGGCTGATACAAGGGTTTGGGTATTTGAATTAGTAAGGGTGCCACCATTTTTTATGGTAATGGTGTTTGCGGACAGACCGTAATCAGTTGTATTTGGCAGGGTATAAGACCCGTTCACCTCAACATCACCCGTTGTAATTATGTTGTTATAAAAGGCGTTGAAGTTTTTGGACGTGCCATTTAATTTAAGTGTTCCCCACGAATAGGAATTACTTGAACCCGCTGTAAAATCACCGGTGATGGTAATAGTTCCACTATTCAAAACAGAGCTAGTGCCAGAAATCGTATAATCTGTGCAAGAAATGTTTCCAGACCATGAACGGGTGGCAGCCGAATTGGTAAACGTCCCTGTTATATTGAGGGTGCCCGAAAAGGTAACAGAACGTGTAGTGGCTAAAGAAAGATTGCCACCAATGCTATGTGTGGCATTTCCAAGAGCACAACTAAAACTTACGCTGGTTGAATTTATGCCCACGTTGCCACTGGTTGTAATTATGTGACCATTGGCATTAAATGCAGCACTGTATCCGGTGGTAAATGTCAAGCTTGCTAGATTGTTTGTATCAACATCTAGTGTGCAAGCTTGCGAGCCCGTATCAAAAGTTACATCATCACCATTTTGAGGCACCCCGGATGGTGTCCAGTTGCCCGCAGTGTTCCAACTTGTGGTTGATCCTGTCCATTGTTTTGCAGCCATAATGAATATTTATGGCAAAGTCAAAAATAAAACCCGCCATTGACAGCGGGTTTTATTCAAAGCAATCCTGCTTTTCTAGTTAACTAATTGTTACGGCAACAACTTCCACACGTAGTGTGACGTTTTGCCCTGTGTTTGATCCAGCGACCACCTGCAAATACTCAGCATCGGGAGGAATATCCACACGATTGCCAGCGGTTGCATTATTTCCAGTTGGACCCACAATCGCCGATCCAGCCGGAAACCAATTTGTTTGGTCATTGGAAAAATTAATTTGAATTTGTGCGGGCACGGTTGGACCCGTGCCACCATTGGTAAATTTATAATATAATCCACCACCCCGTGGGAAATCGACTAAATTAACTGTGGACGAGGTTTGATTGCCAGCACCTGCTACTAATGCCACTGAATCAAATAAAACAGTGACTTGCTTATTTCTTGAATTTGCCATGAATTTATTTAGGATGGCTGGCTTAGATATTGAATGAAACGCAAGCAAAAAGAATTGAAAGCAAAAATAAAACCAGTTGATCCAGAGTCATTGGACCCAGATATATTGGGGCTGGTTGTTCGCATGATCGGTCTAGGCATCCTGCCTGCCTCTGTGCTCAAACCCAAGCGAAAGAAACGGGTAACCTTACCCAAGGTCACCACGAATAACCCGGCAGTAAAAACGGCAGTAAACTGTCGGTAAAGGTGGGTTTTTGGGGGTTATTTTGGGAAAATGGGTTTTGCAGAATGTCTTATAGAATAAAGACTTACAACCCGAAAAAGCTTCCCAATTGAGCTACGTCCCCAAAACTAGCGTGAATAGGCATTATAGTTTTGCCGCGCGCGGTAGCAAGGGTGGCGAATTGCCGCCGAAATCGCCGCTTGGCCAATTGCCCCTGTGGAGTCAAACCTCGGCAAAACCCGCACTTGCGCGGGGGCCCGGCAACCGACGCCACGGGGAACCCCGGCCGGAAGAGCAGGGGCCCCCCCGCGCCGCCCCGGCGGGCGCACGCCACCGCGGCGAGCGAGCGTTCCCCTGCGGGCGCTCGAGTTGACGATTGTGCCGGTCGCGCGGGCGCGACGCTCGGGCCGCCACGACGATCGCCTGGCAATCGCCACTGTCCTTCAAGATGTGACCTAAGGTTACAGGTAGCGAAAGGGGCACCGCGCCGACCTCGCGCAATATGGACCGCGTATGTGGCACGTATACAACACCGCCATGCGCCATGCGAACCATTTCGGGACGCAGGAATGGCTGATTGTGTTTGCGATCACCGTCGGACTCGGCGTGTTCTTGTTGCGAGGATTTGGCTCGCGCAAGAACTACTGAGCGACGAATCGCTGGCGCTCGGGGACTCGCGCGTGACGCCTGTCCCCAGCGACGGTGCCAACCGCCCGCGACGAGGCAGCGACCCCCGAAATTCAACCAACCCGCCGCAGCGAAATCTGGCAGTTGAGGAACTCCCGTGATCCAGTCTCTGTTGTTGGCTGAATGGTGGCACTCGATTCCCGGGTTGCCGATCCCCATGGCTTTGGCGGCCGTGGCCGTGTTGGGCTACCTGGTCGGACGCATGCGGCGCGCTGCCGGCGCGGCGCTCGAGAGCCAGGCGCGTCGTGAGCTGCAGCGCGCACAACTTGTCGCCCGCGAGCTCGAGAAAATCGCCGAAGTGATCCGCCAGAACCTCGACAAGCACGAAGACAGCATGTCGCGCTTCAAGGATCGCGTGAAGGATCTGGGTAAAGAGGGCGAGGAAGACGCTTGGAAGCGGCTGTGCCGTGAAGCCGAAGACATCCTCCGCCCGACGCTGCGCCTGGCCAACGAAATCTCACACGCTTACGACGAGATCCGCCGGCAGACGACGATGCTGATGTCGCTGACCGAAGTGCGCAAGGACCCGCTGACCGGCCTGCGCAATCGCCGGGCGCTCGACGAATCGCTCGAAACCATGTTCGCGATGAAGACCCGATACGGGCAGCCGTTCGTCGTGGCCATGTTCGACATCGACTACTTCAAGAAGGTGAACGACGAATTCGGACACGTCCGCGGCGACCGCGTGCTGCGGGGCGTGGCGGCGATTCTCGACGACGCGGCCCGCTCGACCGACGTCGTAGCCCGCTTCGGCGGTGAAGAGTTCGTGATTCTGATGCCGCAAACCGAGTTGGAAGGGGCCTGCCTGCTGGCCAATCGCGTGCGCGACTCGATCGAGAAGGCGCTCGTGGCCGACGTCAAAGTGACGGTCTCAGGCGGTATTGCCTCGGCTCGCGAAGGAGAAGACTCGGGCCTGCTGTTGTCGCGAGCCGACAAGGCGCTCTACACGGCGAAGGAGTTGGGGCGCAATTGCATTTGCGTCGACGACGGTGCGCAGGTGACGCTGCTGGAACAGGGTGAGTTCGCCGACACGCTGGCGAACGTGGGGTAGCGCATTCCGGTCCCCCGGATCACTCGGCCAGTTGCCGCCAGAGTTCTCGCCAGGCGGCTGGCTCGCGAAGTTGCACCGCTACATAAGCACGGAGCGCGCGCGCCAGCCAGGTGCGCGACACCGGAGTGTCCGTGCGCAACTCTCCACGCAGCGCGGCCAGATCGCGCAATGCGCGTCGCTCGGCCTGCCCAGGGGTCGACCAGCGCGGCAATTGTGCTGGCGCCCAGTCGTTCAGCAGTATTTCAAACGCGTCAGACTTTCGGCGAACTGCAAACGAGCCGATCGATAGCGTCGGGCACTTCACTCGCCAGCGATGCAGGCGCCCCAGGGCGGCGCCGCAGGTCTCGGCCAGGCGGCGTGCGTCGCGCGAGTCGCCCGACTGCAAACTCGCCAACAATTCTGCCAGGGGCATAGCCGGCACCGTGGATGCGAAGACCAGATAACCGTCGCGCCAGGGTGCGAACCACCGCGGCACCAGCGACGCGAGCGGCCGCTCGGTCGCAATGCCCCGGCTGGCCAGCGCTTGGGCGAGCCGCCAGGCGCGCCGCGCCGGATGTTCGAGCCAGTTCCAGGGCCACCGCGCGGCGGTAACGCGATGGGCGACGAGCTGGGGAGTGCGCGACGCCGTATCAAAACTCGCAGGAGAAAAGGTGTCAGGAACCTTTTCCTCGGCGTGGGATGGACGGCCGTCGGTCGAACTGGAAAAGGTTCCTGACACCTTTTCCGAGCTCGGGGAGGGTTGAACATCCACACTAGCCCGCGGCGCAGCAAGGGTTCGTGGTGGCTCTTGGTGCGTTGGTGTTAGATCGGCGATGTCGCGGGGCTGCGCGCATTCGTTTGCCGAATTCTGCTGGTCGCTACGCGGCTGGCGCGGAGGTTGGCGAGACGACGACAACTCCCCCTCGCTGCGCGTCGGGCAAGTGTTTTCGGTCGCCGGCGCCGCGAAGTCGCCAGCAGTGGCACCCGACGTCGGTTCAATTCCGGCGCTGCTACTAGCGCTAACACGAAGGACTGCCTGTAAAGTACTTGGCAAAAGCTCTTGCGTGGCGTAGCAAACGGCGCGGCTGGTTTCGATTCGCTGGAAGTCACGATTCGTGGCCAACGCCCGGCGATCGCGCGAACGGGCCAACGCGCGCTGATACGTGAGGACGCGGGCGACAATCGACTGGGCCACCGCGCGCGGATTTTCAAGCGAGAAGTCAGGCCGGCTCGCCAGGTAGGTTCGCCAGCAGCGCCACTGCTCGCGGGAAGTGCTGTGTTCGAACAAGCCGGCAGCCAGCATGACGAGACTCGTGAGGCTCGCGCGGCGACCCAACGGTCGGCCGAAACTGACGCCCGGCAAGTCGATGAGAAACAGGGGCGTGAACAATGCATCGGTAGCAGCATCGTCGGTGACTGCTTCATCGATATTGGCGCGGCGCGGCGTTTCCAACCGGCGCGCGGCGGCGAGGTTGACCAAGATGTTGCCGGCATGCAGGTCGTCGTGCCGCACGCCGGCGCGGTGCGTGGCCGCAACCAGTCGAGCCAGTGAGCAGGCGAGCCACCGCCGGGTAGCACGCTGCTCGGTGGCCGTCCACCGCGGCAGCTCGTCCAGCAAGAATTGATCAAGCGATTGGCTGGCAGGAATCTCGCGCGTCACCAGCAGGCTGTCGGACGGAATGCCGGCGCGCAAGTCTTCGCCTAGCGCCACGGGCATGGCGGTCGGAATGCCGCGCCGCGACAGCTCGAGGGCCTTGTTCCACTCGCGGCGGGCCGGCGAGCCGCGCCACAGCGGCGCCAGCCGCGCGAGGCCGCGCCGATGTCGGTAACGTTTGACGTAGAGCGGTTCGTCGCCGCGATCGACGCGATAGACCAGGCGGTTGGTGCCGTGCTTGACCAGAGTCGCCCGACCGTCGGCCAACCAGTGCCCGAACCGCTCGTCGGTGGTCGCGAGGCGTTGGGCCCAGCCGGCCTGCAAGAGCCAGCGGATGTGCGAAGTTTGGAGTGTCTCGGCGAGCGTGGGGGCGGAGCGGGCGAGATTGTCCTGGGAATCAGCGGCGGCTGCCGCGGCGACATCCGCGCGCGAGGCGGCGGCGCGTCGTGCGAGATTCGAAGAAATCGTGGTCGGGGCCATCCGTGCCGTCCGCGAATTGCATCCCCAGTTTCCGTGGGGAGATTCTATTCGACGCCGGCGGCCGGGTTATAGCCCAACTCTTCGGCCCACTGGAGATCGGCATTTGCCTCTTTTTCGTGCCCTAGCGCCTGCTGGACCAGCCCGCGATGGTGCAACATCACGGCGTCGAAGCGGTCGAATTCCTTGCGGATGAGATCGAGCCGGGGCGCTGAGAACTTGGCCTTTTCGGCGGCGGCGACGACCACCTTGCGGCAGTTCTTATTCAACTCGATGGCGCGGTTCAAATCGGCAAGCGCTTGCTCCTGATTGCCCAGCAGGTGATGGATGTAACCACGGGTGTCGAGGTAGCTGGCCTCGGTGCGGTTAGCGTCGCTGCGCAACAACTCGGCGTTACTGTTGGAGTCAGGGATTTGCGGCGTCTGCAATTTGAACAACTTCAAGGCGCGTTCGACATCGGTGAGGGCATCGGGTAGTTCGACCTTGGCCAGGGCCCGACCGTAGGCCCGATTGTTCCAAGGCTCGGGCTCGGTAGCGGGGGATAATTCGAGTGCCTTGGTGAGATCGGCCACGGCGTCCGCATAGCGGCCCTGGCGCTGGGCCACCTGCGAGCGATAGGTATAGGCGTTGGCGTGGCCCGGGTTGGCCTTGATGATGTGCTCGTAATCGGCCAGGCTGCCAGCGAAATCACCCGCTTCGAGGCGCAGCCGCGCACGCTCGGCGTAGTGGTTGAGATTGTTGGGCGCGTTGGCGATCACTTGATCCATATCGGTGACCGCTTGCTTGTAGTCGCCGGCCAATACATGGGCCTCGGCCTGACTATGCCACCACTGGACCATGATCATCCGCGACACGCCGCGGGCGACGGGCCAGAGGGCCAGGGCCAGGAAGAGCACTGCGCCGGCAGCCAAGAGGGCGATGCGCGTGCCGCGGTTTTGCCACCAGCGCAGCGGCGGCGGCGCGGCGGGGAACTTGTCGCCCGCGACGCGGCCCGACGCGGGAGTGGCCGGCGGTTCCTTGAGAGAGGTCATCGACAATTTCTCAATGCAAAAAGCGCTGCGGTGGAGCGATCGGGGCCGCGTTATACGACCGCGGCGATCGGCGCGCCCGATTGCCAGTGCGCCCCTTGCCGATCGACGCGGTGATAGAGCGTATCGCGCTCGACCGGTTCGCGCCCCGCCTCGCGGATCAGGCCGCAGATCTGCTCGACTGACAGGCACTCGGGCGTTTGGGCCCCGGCATCGTGGTAAATCAATTCGTGCCGCACGGTGCCATCGAGGTCGTCGGCTCCATAGTGCAGCGCCGCCTGGGCCGTGCCTATGCCCAGCATAATCCAGTAGGCCTTGATGTGCATGAAGTTATCGAGCAGTAGCCGGCTGACCGCCATCACGCGCAAATCGGTCAGACTCGACGGCTTGGGGATGTGATCGAGCTTGGTGTTTTCGGGATGGAAGGCCAGCGGGATCATCGTTTGAAAACCGCCGGTCTCGTCTTGCAGCTCGCGCAACCGCAGCAGGTGATCGACGCGGTGATACGCGTTCTCCAAATGGCCGTAGAGCATCGTGGCGTTTGTCTTCAGCCCGAGCTGATGGGCCGTGCGATGGACTTCAAACCACTTGCTCGCGTCGGCCTTGTGTTCGCAAATCTGATCGCGGACTTCGGGATGGAAGATTTCGGCGCCGCCGCCGGGCATGCTCCCCAGGCCGGCCGCGATCATGTCTTCGATGATCCAGCGCACCGGTTTCTTCGTGAGGTGTTCGAACCAGTTGATCTCGACCGCCGTCCAGGCCTTGAGGTGCAGCGTGGGGTAGGCGTCGTGCAAGATCTGAATAATGTTGCGGTACCAGTCGTATTTCTTCTGGTGATGCAGCCCGCCGACGATGTGCATCTCGGTGCAGCCGTTTTCGACCGCTTCGTGCCCGCGCTCGAGGATTTGCGCGTCGCTCATCACGTACCCCTTGGGGTCGCGCAGGTCAGAGCGGAAAGCGCAAAACGTGCAGCGATAGACGCAAACGTTCGTGGGATTCAGGTGCGTGTTGATGTTGTAGTAGCAGGCGTGCCCGTTCTTGCGCTCGCGGACGATGTTGGCCAGGGCGCCGACCTCGTTGAGGTGCACCTCGGGGCGGAACAGGAAGAGCCCGTCGTCGAACGAGAGACGCTCGCCGGCGTGGACCTTGGCCTGAATGCTCTCGAGCGAGGGTTCGGGGGCACGAATCATCGAAGGCTACTCCTGGTTGCCGGCGTCGCGCGGGTGGCGATTTCAGCCCCGCGCTGGGGGGCAACGATCAATTTCCGTCGACAAAAGGCATTGTGACAAACCACGGGGCGGGGCAGCAAGGGCGGTGGGTCGTAGCACGGCCATCCTGGCCGTGGCGTTCACGGGCTAGAAGCCCCGTGCCAAGACCCCAGTCCCCTTACATCGCACTACCTCAACAGATCCGCCGCTCCCACGACCAACAGGCCGACGCTGATCACCCAATTGACATGAAAAAACGCCAGATTCACTCGGTCCAAATCGTCGGGGCGGACGAGCCAGTGCTCGTAGGCTAATAACGCGGCGACTGCCGCCACGCCGCAACCGTAAAAGACGCCCAGGGCCGGATACACGACCGGCAACAGCAACAGCATCACGAACATGCCCAGGTGACAAAGCGCCGCGATCCGCAGCGCGTTCTTCGTCCCCACCTTCGCGGGCACGCTGTGTAGGCGCTGCTCCTTGTCGAAGGCGGCATCCTGACAGGCGTAAATGATGTCGAAGCCGGCCACCCACAACAGCACGGCTCCGCCCAGCACCAGCGGCGCGAGGGCCAGTTCTCCGCGAATGGCGATCCAGGCCGCCACGGGGGCGAGCATCAACGCGGTCCCCAACCAAAAATGAGCGAGCGCCGTGAAGCGCTTCGTATAGCTGTAGCCCAATAAAAATAGCAGCACGGGAACCGACAGCCCTAGCGGCCAGCGATTCGGCAGGAACAACAGCGTGCTGAGCACGAAGCCCGCGGCGCAGACCACCGCGAACAGGGTCACACCGCGCACGCTCAGCTTGCCGGCCGGAATGTGCCGCGCGGCCGTGCGCGGGTTGAGCGCGTCGATCCGCCGATCGGCCAGCCGGTTGAACGCCATCGCGGCGCTGCGGGCAAAAACCATCGCCAGCAAAATGCCGACGAGCTGTTGCCAGCGCCAGGCAATCGGCGGCTCGCTATGAGCATTGAGGTACCACGCCATCAGAGCCGACAGCAGCGCGAACGGCAGCGCGAACAGCGTGTGGCTGAAGCGAATCATCTCCAGCAGGTTGGTCAGCGTGCGCACGGCCGGCATCTCACTCTCCCCAGCGCTGCATCAGGCGATGCTCGACTTCGAGCTGGTCGCAGATCCGCGCGACGACAAAATCGACGAGGTCGGAGAGCCGATCGACTCCATGGTAGAAGCCGGGCGAGGCGGGGAGCACGATCGCGCCCGCTTCGGCGCAGCGGCGCAGGTTGTCGATTTGAATCAGCGACAGCGGAGCTTCGCGCGGCACCAGAATGAGCTTGCGGCGCTCCTTGAGGTGGACGTCCGCGGCCCGTTGAATCAAGTTGCCCGACGCGGCGTGCGCCACGGCGCTCAAGGTTCCGCCCGAGCAAGGGCAGATGACCATGCCGGCGGTGAGGAACGAGCCGCTGGCGATCGACGACATCAGGTCGTACTGATGGTGGTAGTGCACCAGGCCAGCGAGGGCCGCGGGCTCGTGCCCCCGGACGCGCACCCGGTAGCGACGCGAGGGGCTGTCTTCGGGCAGGTCGTCTTCGGGCGGAAGGATCGCCGCCATCTCGAAGTTATTGAGATCAACTTCGAGCCCCAGCTCTTGCTTGAGCACGGCGGCGCCGGCCGTGCTGATCGAAAGGTGAACGTCGCGGCCGGCGGCCAACAGCGTTTCCAACAGTCGCACCGCGTAGGGTGCGCCGCTGGCGCCGGTGATTCCGATAACGATAGGACGGTTCATTTGCGACCGACGTACAACGTCGCGACACCAAAACTAAAGGGCCAGAAACGGACTTCGGCCAGGCCGGCGGACTTCATCCGCTCGCCCAGCGCCTTGCCCTGGGGGAACTCAGTTACGCTTTGCGGCAGATAATTGTAGGCCCCCTGTCGATTGCGAGCCAAAGCCTGACCGATCCGCGGCAACACGTTCCTAAAGTACCACCCGTATAAGAACCGCAGCGGCTGCCACTCGGGCAACGAGAATTCCAAAACGACGACCCGTCCACCGGGGCGGCAAACGCGCGCCATCTCGCGCAAGCCCTGATCAGTATCGGCCACGTTGCGCAGGCCGAAGGCGACGCTGACGAGCTGAAACTGGTTGTCGGCGAACGGCAGCCGCTGGGCGTCGGCTTCGAGGAATCGCGGGGCGGAGGCGCCAAGCTTGGCCCCTTTCTGCCGGGCGATCACCAGCATTTCGTGCGTGAAATCGGCGCCGACAATCTCGGCTCGGCCGGCCGCGGCCTTGTGATAGGCCAAAGCCAGGTCGCCGGTGCCGGTACACAAGTCGAGGATCGGGGCGCTGCCTTCCGGAGGTGCAAGCCGCACGGTGCGCCAGCGCCAATAGCGGTCGATCCCGAGCGACAGCAAGTGATTGAGCGCGTCGTAGCGAGGGGCGATCTCGCCGAACATCTGCCGCACGCGGGCGTCCGATTTGTCGACTGTCATCATCACGCGTCAACGCACCTTGCTAATCGACCGGACCGGGATCTGCGCCCAGTCCGTACTGGTTCCAACGACCACTCGCCAACTCGCGGACTTCGTCAGTGCGCACCAGCTCGGCGGGCCACTCGCGCGGGTGTTCGCCTGACAGCTTGGCCGTGGCATCGATTGCCAGGTTCGCGCCGCTGAAGGGCTCCGACGGGGCGTGATCCCAGAGATCGGCCGGGGCCGGTTGACTAAACACGTCGCGCACGGGATGGACGTTGGCCGCCACGCGGCGCCACACTTCTTCAGGGCGGTGGACATCGACCGTTTCGTCGACGATCACCACGAGTTTGGTTGTCATCCACGGACCGAGCGCCCAGAGCGCGCCGGCGATCCGCCGCGCCTGCTGAGGATACGTCTTGCGAATGGCCACGAAGGCGATCCGCTGACGGCCCCCGCAATCGGGAAACGACCAATCGACCAGCTCGGGCAGCAGCATCCGCGCCAGCGGGAGCGAAAGCCGCTCGAGGGCGAGCCGCCAGGTGCCGACTTCATTGGCGCCAGGCGAAAGCACGGCCACGGGAAAGACTGCGCCCGCCCGCTCGGTGATCGCAGTCACTTCGAGGACGGGCGCTGATATTCCGTTAGCCAGCGCGCCGAAGGGAGACGCAAACGGGCCGGGCTGCGCCACTTCTGCCTGCGGATCGACATAGCCCTCGATGACGACTTCGGCGTCGGCCGGTACTTCGAGATCGTGCGTGCGGCATTTGACCAGCTCGAGCGATTGGCCGCGCACCAGCCCCATCAGGCCGACGGGGTCGAAATCGGCGGGCGCGGGAATCTGCCCCACGAGCAAACAGGTTGCATCGCCACCGAGCACGAGCGCGACGGGCATACGTTCGCCGCGCCCGGCGTGAGCGGCCAGCGCCTGGGCAAACTCGCTGGCCGGATGCCAAGGGAGCGCCAGTCGTGTATCGTCGAGCACGATGGCCGGCTGCCAGCCAAGGCGCCGCGATCGGGTGTCGGGCTGCCGCGTCCAGAGCTGCGCGGCCGTGATCGTGGCGTGCTGTTCGCCAACGAACGCCGGCGCGATTGGTAACTCCGCGAGTCGCACGTCGCTGCCGAGTCGCACGACTTGCTGACAGGCGGCCGAGCGGACCCGCTTGGGATTCAAGTGGGCCAGCGCCGCGAGCTGCGGCACAAGCTTGATCTTGTCGAGCAAGCCCTCGGCTTTCGGGGGTTTTAATAATCCCACCAGGCGCTCAGCGAGCTCCGCCAGCGACTGTACGCCCAGCGCCAGGCAGAGGCGCCGCTCGCTTCCCAGCAAATTGGTGACGACTCCCAGCCGGCGGTCGCGAACCTGCTCGAACAACAGGGCCTGATTCGAGGAGCGGGCCACGCGGGCCGTAATTTCGGCGATCTCCGCCCCCGCTTCGACCGGCACGGCGACGCGCAGCAGCTCGTCGGAGCGTTCCAACAGGTCGATAAAGTCGGGGAGACCAGCGACAGGCATCCGGGGGATTCTACGGGGAGTGGCCCCACGGTTGTAGCCGTTGACAGCAGTCGCCGCTGGCGGCTAAAGGTCGTGTCATGACGAATCGCACGCTGGAGGTCGCTCTGCTGCCGCAGTTAATTTCGCCCGACGCCCTGGCCGGTCGCGGGGTGATCGTGATCGACGTGCTGCGCGCCACGACGACGATCACCGCGGCCCTGGCAGCCGGCGCCCGCGAGGTGCTGCCAGTCGCCGAAGTAGAAACCGCACTCGGGCTGGCGGCGCAACCGCGCGAGCCTCGGGCCGTGCTGGGGGGCGAACGCCGGGGGGTGCAGATCGAGGGGTTCGATTTCGGCAACTCACCGCGCGAGTACACGCCGGCGAGCGTCGGCGGTCGGACGGTGATCTTCACCACCACCAATGGCACCCAGGCCATGGAGCACGCTCGGCAGGCGAAACGGATCTGGTGCGGAGCGTTTGTGAACGCGGCGGCCATTGCCCGGGCGGCAGTCGGAGAAGCGTCGCTCGTGCTGCTCTGTGCCGGCACGGCGAAGAACGTGACCCGCGAAGACGCGCTGTTGGCCGGTTGCCTTGTCTGGCGATTGGCAGCGCTCGATGCAGCGTGGCGACCCGACCGCGCGACTTGGAACGACCAGGCGCACCTGGTGGCAGATGCGTGGCGGAGCATTGTCGTGAATCAGGCTGATGCCAGGGCAAAGTTATCAGGTAGCCCCGCGCCAAACCCGGCACTGCTGGGCAAGCCAGCAGTGGCACCCAAACCTGGAACTGAAACTATTGCCACCGATTTGGCGGAGCTGGCCCGCTGGCCGGGGACGCCCGAAGAGATCGCCCAACTGGCCGGCGAGCTGCGCAACAGCCGTGGCGGGCGCAATCTCCAGGCGCTCGGTCTCCAGCGGGATATCGACGACGCCGCGCAAATCGATCGCTACCCGATCGCACCGGAGTTGGACGTGGCGGCCTGGCGGATCGTGGTGTAGCCGCGCGGCATCGCATCGCGTTCGGGCCTGCCCGTTGATCAGACTGAACCACTACGGATCGCACCGCCCGTTTGCCAGCGCCGCGCTCTGCCCGCATAATACGGGATTATCCCTGAGAGCCTGTCCCGAAGCCCCCGCACAGGCGGCTCCGTGATGGGCTTTTCTTCGCTGGTGAAGGAGCGTGCAACATGGCGGACAAGATCATTGGCCCGGCGATCACTTTCGACGACGTCCTCCTCTCGCCGCGCTACAGCGACGTTGTGCCCGCCCAGGTCGACGTCCGCACGCACCTCACCAAGCGGATCGCGCTCAACATCCCGCTCATCAGCTCGCCGATGGACACGGTGACCGAGAGCGAGATGGCCATCGCCCTGGCGCAAGAGGGGGGGCTCGGCGTCATCCATAAGAACATGTCGATCGAGGCCCAAACCGAAGAGGTCGACAAGGTCAAACGCACGGCCAATGGCATCATCTTCGACCCCGTGAGCCTGCGGCCCGACGCCACGGTCGGCCGGGCCCGCGAGCTGATGGATCAACACCACGTGTCGGGCATCCCGATCGTGGGGGCCGACAACCGCTTGCAGGGCATCCTCACGCGCCGCGACTTGCGGTTTCTCGAAGCCAACGACCGCAGCGTCTCCGAGGTCATGACCCGAGAGCCGCTTGTGACGGCCACGGGCAATGTGACGCTCGAGGAAGCTGAGAAGGTTTTGATGGCAAATAAGGTCGAGAAACTTTTACTGGTGGACGAAGATAAAAGACTAACCGGGCTCATAACGATCAAAGACATCGACAACATGCGCCGGTTCCCCCAAGCCTGTAAAGATAGGCAAGGCAGGCTGCGGGTGGGGGCCGCAGTCGGAGTACACGACTACGAGCGGGTCGCCAGCTTGATCGCCAAGGACGTCGACGTCCTGGTGGTCGACAGTGCCCACGGCCACTCGTCGAACGTGTTGGAAACGGTCAAAGAGATCAAGAAACGTTGGGATATCGACGTGGTCGCGGGGAACATCGCGACCACCGAGGGAGCCAAGGATTTGATCCGAGCCGGCGCCGACGCCGTGAAGGTCGGCATCGGCCCGGGTTCGATCTGCACGACGAGGGTGATCTCGGGGGTCGGAGTTCCCCAGATTACCGCGATCATGCAGGCTGCCGAAGCAGCGCGAGAGACCGGCACGCCGGTGATTGCTGACGGGGGCATCCGCTATTCGGGCGATGTCACCAAGGCACTCGCCGCCGGGGCCCACCTGGCGATGATCGGCGGACTGTTTGCCGGCCTGGCCGAAAGCCCGGGCCAGCAAATCCTGTATCAGGGTCGGACCTTTAAGGTGTACCGCGGTATGGGCTCGCTGGGGGCCATGGTTCAAGGCTCCAGCGAACGCTATCGCCAAGGGAGTGGAGAGCGACGAGCCTCGAAGCTCGTGCCAGAAGGAGTCGAAGGGCGCGTGCCGTTCCGGGGTCCACTCGGTCCGTTCGTCTACCAATTGGTGGGCGGTCTGCGGGCCGGCATGGGTTACTGCGGCGCGCATAACATCGAAGAACTGCGAACCCAGTCGCGGTTCATCCAGGTGTCAGCCGCGAGTGTGCGGGAGAGCCACCCACATGACATTGCCATTACGCAGGAAGCACCCAATTACACTACTGAATTCGCCTCGGGCGACGGAGCGTAAGCCCGCGCGGCGCCGCACGACGGTCTCCGTCGTGCTGGCTGGCCTCGTGCTCGGCTGCGGTCCGGCGCTGTTGGCCGCCCGCGACATCGAGCCGGCGGCCAAGATCAAGAACAACCCCAGCGCCGCGCTCAAATGGGCGCCACGCGGAGACGGTCGGTCGAAGCCGGCCACCACTGCTAAGTCGAAGTCTGCCACTGCGACATCGCCTGCCAAGACCAAACGCAGCACTACGGCTGCCGCGGCCCGCGACACCAAGCAGGCCTTGTCCAGCAATCTGCGATGGAAATCGCATCGCGAAGCGCGGCGCTCGACCGTCGCAGAGGCCGCACCGACCGAACAATCGCCGGCTGAAACGACCGAGCAGGTCGCTGACCATCGCGCCGCGCATCTGGCCGCCGAAGCCAATCATGTCGTGCAGACCAGCGGCACCAAGCCGCGTGACAACGCCTTCGACGATCCGTTCTTCGCCGATCAGGCGGCCGAAACGGCGACTAAGCCCGAGCCGATCGTGTTGCCGGCGCTCGAGCCGAGCACTTCCGATCCGTTCCGCAAGACGGAGCGCGTCGCGCGGCGGCAGCCGGCTCAGAATCGCGGCACCGACCTCGAGCCCGGCGTCGATCCGCTTGATCTCCCGCCCGAGGACGAAGCGGTCGATCGCGCCGCCGAAGAAATGCCTGGCCTCGGTGATCAGCTCGAGCAGCCCGAGTCGGAATTGGAAGGCGAAGCGCCGCAGGACGAAACGGTGCTCCCCGACAACAGTCTCGACGAGCCCACCCCGGCCGCGCCGCGGCAGCCGACGAGCCGCCCGCCGGCCACGATTACTCCGCCTGGCAACCTGGGCGAGCTCGACTCCGGCACCATTCAGGATTCGTTCCGCGAGCCGCAGGCTCTCGACCCCGGCCAGACCGACTGGGACCAGGAGATGGCTCAGCTCCGCGGTGGTCAGCAGCCACCGGCCTGCCGCAAGCCCGAAGAAATTCTCAAGCGCATCCGCGATATCACCAGTGATATTTCGGCCGACGCGGGCGACTTTCCGCCGGAGTGCCCGTTGGGCGACTCGCCGTTCGAGCCGCGGATGTGGCAGATGACCGCCTTCCACTGGAAAGCATCGGGCCTGTGCCACAAGCCGCTCTACTTCGAGCAGGTGGGCGTCGAACGCTACGGCCACTCGCTTGGCCCGATCTTGCAGCCGATCTGGTCCGGCGTCGACTTCTACGGTCGCATCTTCCTGTTGCCGTACGAAATGGGGATCGAACCGCCTTGGGAATGCGTGTATGCCTTGGGCTACTATCGCCCTGGCAGTTGCGCTCCCAAGATGATCTTCCCGTTCCCGGTCAGTATCCGGGGTGGGTTGCTCGAAGCGGGAGCGGTGCTCGGTGCGGTCTACCTGCTGCCCTAGCAGTGGGCGAGCGACCGACAGCAATCAGCTAGTTCGTGTAGCAAGGATCGTGGCGGGTCGAGAGGGACCCGCCGCGATCTTTTTATTTGCGCAGTCTGGTAACCACGACGGCACAACGACACGACGGCAGGTTCAAAGAACCAAACGTTTGAATCCGTGTTTCAGCAGCGCCGAATTGAAACTGACGAGCGAACCAGGATGCACGTCTGTGAAGTCTGCGCTCTACCCTGTTCGTCGTGCCGTAGTGTCGTTGTGGTTCCTTGCGGCGACATGGTCTCGCTACATGCCGACAAACGCGGACCAGAAGCTGCCATGAAATCCGAGGAACACCGGAGTTGTTCCCGAATAATCCGCCAGTCCAAATCGATGGTTTGCCTCGTCAAAAACGATCAGGTAACCATCGGTGGTGCCGGGATGCTCTTCGAGCACGATCCACAGGTTGAGTGGCTTGCCTCCAAGTAGTTTTGGAAACGTGTTCTTGCAGGAAACCAGCCTTGGCTCGATGACGCACTTGCGCAGGTCGACTCGGTGATCGTTGGTGCGCGACCAATCGCCGCCGATTTCAGACTCAACAATTCGTCGAATGTCGCTTGCGTTCATCGATCCCCATATTGGCGGACGGCTTTCTACGGCGTGTTTATCCGCGATGGCGGAGGAAAACTTGTCTTTCATCTTCGTCGTGCCGTGGTGTCGTTGTGGTTCAAGCCGGCATCATCGGGCGGTTCGTTTGTCCGCGATCACCGCCGCGATCATCTGATCGAGATCGAACCGCGGGCGAAAGTCGATCGTGCCGCGCAGCTTCGTCAGGTCGGGCACGCGGGCCCGCACGTCCTCGAAGTCGGGCGAGTACGCTTCGGCGTAAGTTTGAAATTCGATCGCGCTCGACGATCCGCTCGCCGCGATCACGCGCCGGGCCAGCTCGAGAATCGTCACCGGCCAATCGCTGCCGATGTTGAAAACGCCGCCGGCCGCTGCCGAGGTAGCGACCAAGGCGAGCACGGCGGCCACGACATCGGCCACGTGCGCGAAGCAGCGAGTCTGTTGTCCGTCGTCGTGCACCACGAGCGGCTGGCCACTCAGGGCCGCATCGACGAACCGCGGCAGCACCATGCCGTAGCGCCCGGTTTGCCTGGGCCCCACGACGTTGAAGAATCGCCCCACGACAACCTGCAGCCCGAACTGCCGGGCGTAGGCCAAAGCTAAAAACTCGTCGATCGCCTTCGACGCCCCGTAGGCCCAGCGCGGGCGCGAGGTGGGGCCGAGCACCAGGTCGTCTTCTTCGGTCCAACTCGGCTTGGGATTCTTGCCGTACACTTCGCTCGTGCTGGCCAAGAACAGTTTGAGCCCGCGACCGGCATCGACCTGTTCGCGCAACAGCCGCAGCAGCAAGCTCGTGGGGTTGATATTGGTTTCGATTGTGTGGATCGGATCGGCGGCGATCAGTTGCACGCCGACCGCGGCCGCGAGGTGATAGACCTCATCGGCCCGGGCGACCTCAGCACGCAGCAGCACTTCGTCGGCGATCGAGGCCTGCTCGAACGTCAGCCGCGGATTCGCACGAGCGGTTGCCAGATTCGCGAGGCTGCCGGTTGAGAGATCGTCGATGACCGCCACCGAGTCGCCGCGCGCCAACAGCGCTTCGACGAGATGGCTGCCAATGAAACCGGCGCCGCCAGTGACCAGGGCGTGCGTCATGGTCTGGCCGCTCGCTGGTGAGGGATCGCGGCGCTCATCGTTCGGCGTGGGATGCGTCGACCGGGGCACCGGCGGGTTCGTCCTGCGGCGCGGCCTCGTGGTGCTTCGCGGGGCCGTGCAGCAGCGAAGCCATAATCGCCGCGACCAACAGCCCGATCACGATCAAGAAGCTCGCCCAATCGGGGATCGGCCAGTGGAGCCAGGCCTGCTCGGTGGCGGGCCACCAGGTCTCGTGCTGCGAGTGCTCGGCCGTCTTCACGATCATCTTCAGCCCGATGAAGATCAAGATCGCGCTGAGGCCGACATTCAGATAGCGAAACATCCCCATCACGCCGGCCAGCAGGAAGTACAACGCCCGCAGGCCGAGGATCGCGCAAATGTTCGAGGTGAAAACGATGAAGGCGTCGTCGGTGATGCCGAAGATCGCCGGCACGCTGTCGAGGGCAAACACGACGTCAAAAAAGTTGACGACCAGCAGCACCAGAAATAGCGGTGTAATGAACAGCTTGCCCGACTGCCGCACGAAGAAGCTCTCGCCGTGGTCGCCGGCGGCAATCGGAAACACCCGCCGGCAGAGCCGGACGAACCAATTGTTCGTGGGGTCTTCCTCTTCTTCCCCCTTGGCCATCAGCTTGATGCCGGTGTAAACGAGGAACAAGCCGAACAGGATCAGAATCCAGTTGTAGCGCTTGATCAGCTCGGTCCCTAGCAGCACGAACACCAACCGCATGATCACGGCGGCCAGAATTCCCCAGAACAGCACGCGGTACTGATACTTACTGGGGACCGCGAAGTAGGCGAAGATGACCGCGAACATGAAGACGTTGTCCATCGACAACGTCCATTCGACGACGTAGCCAAACAAAAAGTCGAGCGCGCTTTCGGTCGCCAGCTCGCGATTGCCCCCCGACACCTGGTGGTAGATGAACCAGACGCCGACGTTGAACAACAGCGCCAGGCTACACCACACGGCCGTCCAGAAGGCCGATTGCCGCACGGTCGGCGCCTTCGAGTGACGATGGAACACCGTCAGGTCGAGCACCAAGAGCACGGTCACCGCGGCGATGAACGCCAGCCAATAAGCAAACGGTATGACGATCTCGGGGGCGGCGACTGGCAAGGCGAGGGACCTTAGCTAATTGCAGGTGGGAGAGAGAACTGGGCGTGCGGCGACGTACGTAGGGTGGGCCGTCAAGCTTAGGTTACAAAACGCAACGCGCCGAGGAACGAGCGGGGGCGAAAACGCAACCTTTTCGCCAGCCGTGCGGTTTATCCGGGCGGTTCCTCTCGTGCCAGTGCATGAGAGGAGCCGCCCACCCTGGGAACGTCACCGCTTGGGCACCGTGGAGGCGTGCGCCGCCGGCAGGCGCCAGGCTTACCAGCCCATTACCATGTTCGATTCGATGATCTTGCGAGCCCGCTCGAGGTCCGATCCAGTCTCGTGCATATACAAGCGGATGGCGTGCACTTTGTCGCCGGCGGCCTTGGCCAGGCAATCGCGGGCGGTGGTGCAGGGGTCGATGCGACCCGATATGCCCAAGGCCGACTTGCTGATGACCCAAGTATCACGCGGGCGTTTGGTCATGCGGAGGATTTTCTCGCCAGGGTAGGCGTCGCCGACGACGACCGTGGCGGCGTCTTCATTGCTGGCCCACGTGATGATGATGTGCGACTCGGTCTCGATCTCGAAGAGTGGCATGCAATATCCCCTTGCGATTTCGCGAGATGGGGGGTGCGATAAGTCCAGCCAATTGGCCGGGGGGAGGCAATACGGGCCTCTGAGGGCCTATCCCAGAACGGCTCGCGAGCGGTTCTGGGATAGGCCCTAACACAGACTTCCGGTTGTCGATCCTAAAACTCACCGCCCCCGGCGTCAACGCAGGGGGTGGAAACCGGCCAGGTGCGCCGGAGCGAAATAACCCACATCCTCGAGGTTGGTTCAAACAGCAGCCCGCTAGGGGGCTACCACGGTTTTTGGGTCGATGCCGGTAATGCCGGGATACCTCGCGAAATCCGCGGTATTGAAGGTCAACAGATGGATAATCCCATGGCGTTGCATCGCGGCCACCAGCCGGGCATCGTGTGCCTGCTTGCCCTGGATTCCGTGTTTGGTAACCAGCTCGCGCCAGCAGTCGTACACCGCCCGTTCGTCGCGCAGCAGGCGGAACCACGGGGGCGCAATCTTTCCAGAGCCTGTCCTGCATCAGCTGCGGACATTCCCAGGCCATTTTGGGCGGTCGGTCGTGTCGCCACGACCCAGAATTCGTAGTGAACTTGTGGCACTACGCACAACTCATGACCCAACTCACGAAGTGACCGCACAGCCGCAGCGGCCGTCGCGTGCAAAGGATAGCGTGGTTCCATCATGCTGATGGCTACGTTCGTGTCGAGCAAGACGAGCATTAAATGCGATCCGGGTAGATACTCTCGCGAGAGACATCCACCTCTGGATTTCTCGACTCGAGGCTGCCGATCCACGCGTCAAAGTGGCGCAACCATTCCTCGGTCGATACCTTCGTCGTTGGCGTCGGCTCGCTTGCGAATTTGTCTCGCAAGGCTTCCAGAACAAGCTCTTCAGGCGGCTTGCCGGTCAAAGCAGCTTGGGCGTTCAACTCGGATTCGAGTTCTGGGGTCAGGCGAAGCGTTAATTGCATAGGAGTGTGCTCCGCCTCAATCATATCACGGGCAGCCGCTCGCGGCATCGGTGCGCCGGTGCGAGAGGTCGATCAGTCTGAAAGGAATCCGTCGTCCGAACGGGCGCTTGAATCGGTTCCTGACACCGTTCGGGCTCACCGCACGCTCAAGCCAACCGCGGCCAGGCCGCCAGCACTTCGGCCGGGCTGGCCGTGCCGGTCGTCCCTAACTGCCGTATCGTGATCGACGCCACGAGATTGCCGACTGCAGCCGCCTCGGTCGGGCTGGCGCCCGAGAGCAGTGAGGCCACCATGCCGGCCGTTACGCTGTCGCCGGCGCCCACCGGGTCGATCGGCCCCTCGGGCACCAGGGCCGGCACGCGCACCGTGGGGCGCCCCGGTTCGACGACCAGAATCCCCTGCTCGGCCAAT
This sequence comes from uncultured Planctomycetaceae bacterium, assembly GCA_964495375.1. Lineage (GTDB taxonomy): Bacteria > Planctomycetota > Planctomycetia > Pirellulales > JAEUIK01 > JAIESQ01. The sequence continues at coordinate 31,944 of CAZBWM010000011.1, forward strand.
GTGCAGAACAGTGGGCGCCCGGTGCTGGCCGCCAACGTTTCCGCAGCGCGCTCGACGGTTTTCAAATCGCCGGCCGCTTCCGCCGCGGCCGCGTGTTGTGCGCCTGCTTTCTCCGCGCTCCAACTGGCGGCTGCCCGCACGCACTCGGCGCGGTTCGGTTTGAGCACGCCGGCACGAAAGCGGTGAATGTGCGCTCGGCTATCGATGAACACCAGCTTGTCGGGGCGCGCGGCGCACAGCTCTGCCAATCGCTCGCGCACGGCCGGTGTCACCACGCCCCAGCCCTCTTCGTTCACCTGATCGAGCACGATCAGCCCGTCGGTCGTGTCCAGCGCCGTGGCGACGCGCGTCAACAGTTCGCGCTCGGTGTCGGTGGCCAGCGCCTCGCGATTGCGCAGGTCGATGCGGTTGAGCTCGCGCCACTGCCCATCGGGCTGGCGGCGCATCGGCTTGGTGTAGGTGGGCGTCTTGCGGCGCTTGTCTTGCAAAATGTGCCCGGGATCGACCGGTAGCGCCTCGAGCGCCTGCAAGAGATCAAACGCCTGACCGTCTTCGCCGATGACCGTCACCGGCACCAACCGCCCGACCCCCAGCGCCGCCAGGTTGTTGATGATCGTCCCCAAGGCACCGGGATTGTTGCGGATGCGCGTGACCTGGTAGGCCTCGAGGCCGGTCTCGATCGACAGCTCTTGGAGATCGGGATCGATGTCGAGATAGCGATCGAGGAACAGATCGCCGACGAGCCCGATCGTGAGCCCTTGGAACTTGCCGAGCGTGGCTTGCAATCGGTCAAGCGTGATCACAGTTAGGGCCCCAGGATGCGGCTACAGCCCAGCACACGGCTACAGGCCCAGCACACGGAACAATTCGTCCTGGCAACGATAGTCGCCGATGATAATGTCGGCGCCGGCCGGAATCAGCCGACCCCGCTTCCACTCGTTGATTCCTTGGCGGGCTTCTTCTTCACTGGCCACGCCGATCGCCACGCCGCCGGCCTGACGCACTTCCTGTATCTCGACGAAGCCGTCGCCGAAGCCGATGAGTTGGTGCCCGGCCACGCCTGCCTCGCCGATGATCCGGTCGATGATCATCTTCTTGGAGAAGTTCTTGTAATCGTCGAGCGCACCGTAGATGTGCTCGCCGAAGTACTCGGCCACACCGAGGACCGTCGCTTCTTCGCGCACGTATTTGACGTCGGTCCCCGAAGCCAGGTAGAGCTCGAGCCCCAGCCCGCGCAATCGCTCCAGCAATTGATGGCTTCCAGGCACCGTGAGCGACTCGGGCGTGACGGTACCGCTCGCCAGCCCACTCACGCGCCCGTGAATTTGCGCCGAGAGCAGATCGTGGTAGCGGCTCTTGTATTCCAGCGGGTCGCGCGGTGTGCCACCACGGGCTTTGACTTCATCCCCCAGTTGAATCATCTGGTAGATCGTTTGCCGGCCGTTGAGCCGCATGACGAACTCTTCGACCTTCTCGCTCAGCTCGGAGCGCGTCTCGCTCGTGCCAGTCTCCGCCAGCACGTCGACCATCATGGGGATCATCACTTGCGGCCAGTTGCGGCGGATGAGCGACAGCGTGCCGTCGAAATCGAACAGCACCGCGCGAAAGTCGCCGCGGCGAAAGTCGGGCCGCAGAATCTCGATCTCGGTCGATGAAGAGCTCGTGGTCGTCATAGAGTGTTGTCGCGAAATCTAGCCGCGCCCCTTGCGCCCCAACAGGTGTTCCAGGATGTAGCGCTCCAGCCCCTCATAATCGCGGGCCGCGCGAAACTCTTCGACTTTCGCGGCGTCGACCGCGCGGACCAGCTCGAGCAAGTGATTGAACATGGCCAGGCTGTTGGCCAGATGCTTTGTGCCGTCGGCCTGCTTAGTGGTGCGCATCGCCTTGATATCGAGCCCGACCACGCCGATGTCGTAGTACTTGGCTCGCTCCAGCACCCACACCTGGTTAAAGGCCCGCCGCAAGTCGACCGAGCCGAACGTTTTGTCCTGGTCGTATTTCAGACCGTTCTGATCGTTGAGGTGCACGCCCCACAGCTTGCCGTGCCAGAGGGCGTAGGCCATGTCGTCGGCCGGATCGAGGCCCGCCAGAATGCTGTGCGCGCTTTCGATCAACACGCCGACGCGCTTGGGGTCGAGCGTGCGATAGACCAGCCCCATGAAGTGGCCGACCGTCGGGCAGTAGGCCTGATCCATCGGTTCGTTGGGCTTCATTTCGCCGACGACGCGAATCTTCGGATCGGCTTTCAAGATGTCATCGATCGCATCGACCAGCCGGCCGACCGCGGCGCTGGCGTCCTTGGCTTCGCGAATGTACGTTCCCTCGCGCGCCGGCCAGAGGACCATCAGGTCGATGTCCATCATCCGGGCGATATCGACCGCGCGGCGCGTGCGGTCGCGGGCGTAGGTGCGATCGGCCGCTTTGTTGGCCGTGTAACCGCCGTCGATCGTGCGGGCGTCTTCCCACAACCGCGGCGCGATGAACTCACCGGTGAGCCCTTCGCCGTCGAGCATCTTCTTGACCTTGGCCACGCCCTTGGCTGTCTGCACGGCGTCCCAATCGGCGGGCACCACGTCGTCGTCGTGCAATTGCACGTGCGTGAAGCCGAGCTCGCGATACTCGCGAATCTTCTTGGCCAAGGGAACTTCCTTGCGAACCGGCGGGCCGAACGGATCGGCGCCGGTCGAGATGTTCCAAGGTCCGAAACTGAAACGATAAGGGTTTGCCTGCTTGGCCATGGACCGCTCGCTCCCGAGGTCGCCCGGTGGTGCGCCGGTGCGGTAGCGTCGCCCAAAACTTGGGGGCAAACCGCAGCGGAAAGAGCGGTTAGTCTAGTCGAGCAACGGTGGCCGCGCAAGGGGGAGAAGATGTCGCAGCCAATCGGGAAAACCACGGAGCGCGTTAGCCGCGGAGCTTGCTCCGCGCGCTAGCGGGTTCGACTCCAACTCACGTCAGCTAGATCGCGGACTTCGACAAGCTCAGCCGAGCAGATAAATCCCGCGGCTAACGATCTGGCTCACGGCGCTTCAGGCCGCTCCAAGCGCATCCACTCGTCCATCGTGGCCGGGGCGTCACGCTCTTTCGAGCCGAACAAATTGCCCAGGCTGAAGCCGCCTCCGCGATGGCGGTGACTGACTTTCATCGGCTTCGGCGCCGGGGTCATGACGGTCTTGGTGCGCGAGAAAAATCCTCGCGTGCCGGACGACATCCGCTGCCAGAAAGTCCCTTCCTCTTCCGAGGCAAGTTCCCACGACGATCGCTCCGGCGCAGGCAACGTCCGCACCTTGGTCGAGCGGCTCTCACCGCGCGCCGCCGATAGCGACAACAGACAACCGAGCATGGCGATCAATGCCGTGCGCGCGATCCGCGTCATGACACGTTCTCCTCGAATGAGCAATTGGGCGGATGAAGGCCGCCGTGCGAAGGGGGCGGGAGTGTCTCCAAATCCCGTGGAAATGTCCAGGCCGAATTGGCTGCTAGCCAGGGGCCGCCGTCCGGGCCGAGGATTGTCGCTCGCCGTCGATTGAACTAGCATGACGCTGCGCCGCAAAATGCCAGCATCCAACGGTTTTCAACGACTTTTCACCGCGAGCAAGGTAGCCCCTCCGTGCCAGCATCGACCCCGCCAGCACTCCGCATCGGCTTTGTCGGGGCCGGACAGATGGCCACGGCGCTGGCCAACGGCTTTCTGCGAGCCGGCCTGATCTCCGCCGATCGCCTGCTCGCCTGCGATGCCTTGCCGGCCGCCGCCGAGCGGTTTGCCAAGGCCACCGGCGCGGGCACCGCGGCCACGAACGCGCAGGCCATGCAACAGGCCGACGTCGTTATTCTGGCCGTCAGGCCGCAGCACTTGCCCGGCGTGCTCGATGAGTTGCGCGGCAAGCTCACCCCCCAGCAGCTCGTGATCTCGATCGCCGCCGGCGTGCGGCTCGACACCATCGCCGAGCGGCTTGGCCCCGGGCCGCGTCTGGTGCGTGTGATGCCGAATACGCCCTGCCTGGTCGGGCAAGGGGCGAGCGCTTATGCCCTGGGCCGGAGCGCCACCCCGGCTGACAATGCTCTGGTGCGCCAACTGCTCGAAGCGGTCGGCGTGGCCGTCGCCGTCAGTGAATCATCGCTCGACGCCGTGACGGGGCTCTCCGGATCGGGCCCGGCGTTCGTCTACGTGATGATCGAAGCTCTGGCCGATGGCGGTGTGCGAATGGGGCTGCCGCGCGACGTTGCTTTGGCGCTGGCGGCACAAACCGTCAAAGGAGCCGCCGACATGGTCCTCTCCACCGGGCAGCATCCCGCCCTGCTTAAGGATCAGGTCACCAGCCCCGGCGGAACGACGATCGCCGGCTTGCAGGCCCTGGAAACCGGCGGCCTGCGAGCGGCCCTGATGTCGGCAGTCGAAGCGGCCACCCGTCGCGCCACGGAGCTTTCGAGTGTACAATAAGCGCGCCGCCGGCGGCCGCGTGTTGCGGCTCTGGTACGCCCCTGGCGGCGCTGGGTTGACGGACGAGGTGACATGTCCATTTTTGCCATCATCGACGACAAGCACGTCCCCCTGTTTCGCGTGATGTGGGTCGCCTCGGTACCCCACTTCTGCGGGTCGGAGGACTGCCTGCACGAAGGGGACTACGAGGTCCGGCTCGAACAAGGCGAATCGGTCTGGGCCAACCGCGAGGAACGCGACCTGGTGCTCGTCGCCCTGCAGCAATGGCACGACGGAGTCGAGCCCGACGAAGACGATGGCGACGCCGCGGAGGATGACTCCGCCGAAGAAACTTAACCGCCTCATCGCGACAGCCCGCCGCGCGACCGCAGTGTGGTCAGTTTATCGCGGCCTGGTCGAGACAAGGAACTGAGCCGTGCTTGACAACGACGACTACCGCTGGCGCGAAACTTACTTCGTCTATTTCGACGTCCATCGCCGGCCCACCCTGGCGCAATTGCAAACCGCGCTCAAAACGGTCAACAAGCGCTTTCAGTTCGATCACCCCGCGGCCGATGCCGCCGGGCACGTCGAATCGCTGACCGTCGTCTCGCCGGCCGACTACGCGGCGCTCGACATCAGTTACCTCGAAGGGGACGAAGTCGAAGAGCAGGGGGCCATTCTGGCCGACGAGATGAAGTCGGGCGTCACCGACCGCGAAGAGCGCCGCCAGATCGAACGCATCACGCGCTCGACGGCCCGCTTCGACATCATGCACTTCGAACAAGTGATCGACGGCGACGAGGGGGACGAAATGTTCGACCCCAGCGCGCTGCTCCTGGTCATCGAAGCGCTCACCGAACTGACCGGCGGCATCGGCATCGACCCGCAGTCGGGCACGCTCGTCGGCTAGATCGCTTTTCGAGCAGGTTGTTTGGGCGTCTGGCGATCCGCCATCCCCGCTCACTTCATCAGTTGCCCTGAAAAAGCCCGCGCCCCGAACGCTTGTTGCTCGATGGCTCGCTGCCCCGGTTGGATTGGCCGCCGCGATCTGCCTCGGACCAGGGCCAGATCGATCGCCCTGGTGGTCGCTCGGCCGCGCTGCGACCTGACATCGAGCGATTCGAGTTGCCCTGGCTTTGTGATCGATTGGCAGGTGGTCGACTGGCCGGCGGTTGATTCGCTGGCGGTCGATAGGAAGGTTGTCGCGCGGAGGACGCCGGTCGCGAACCGTGTTCTTCCTGTGGCGCGAACTCGCGCGGCGCCATGCGAGCGCCGTTGTTCGGCGCGATGCTGCCGCGCAACGACGGCGACGGATTGCTTCTGACGGGTGGCGTCATATTGCCGCGACTCGACGACGCCATGTTCCCATGGTTCGACTGCCCGCCTGATAACGGTCGCCGCGGCGCATGGGGGGGAGGTGTCTGCCCCCCCGGGTACGTGCTGTACTCGGGTAAGGGTCGGGCATAGCGCGAGTTGGCTCTTGGTCGGCGCGAGCTGCCTGGCGCGCCCGATTCAGCATTTGCGGCCGGATCGTACTCGCTGGCAGGAGCTTCCGAGCGCGGCTCGTACTCGCGCGTCGCCCGTTCGTCGTCCGGCCGACCTCCCTGGGGCGGTGCTTCGTACGTATGCATGTCGTCAGGCGACGTTGTCGTGTCCGACTCGATCTCTTGCGTGGCGGTTTCATCCGGCGCGAGCGATTCAGGCATGAATTCATCGACGGCCGTTTGCTCGCTCACCACGGGCGGCGCGGTTGGCCGGCGACGCGGCGGATACTGGCTCGCCGGCGATTGCCGAACCGGTGGTTCAGCGACTGCCGGTTCGTCGTCAGGCAGGGCAGGGGGAGGATCGACGCCGGCACCACTGGTCGCGGATCGACGACTTTCAAACGCGCCTCCGATTGAAGCAGGCGCACCCAGTGCCGGGCCCGATTCAGCGCTCGTTGACGCCGGGAACTTCGACTCGGTCGACGATGTTTCCTTGCCGCGCGGTACTCCGACAGGCGAAGATCCAAAAAGATCCGGCCCCTCGCCCGACGTCGTTGGCTTCGCCGGCGCGATAGGTTCGCTCACCGGAGCCGGCGATTCGGGGTCGCTGGTCAGCGACGGTTCCGCAGCAGCCGGCGGCGCAATCGGTAACGACGTCGACGGCTCGCTGGGCAAGTCGGCGCATGCGAACTCGCCGGATTCAAGTTCACTAGAACCAGGTTCACCTCCGACATTGTGGTGCGCGGCGCTATCGCTCTGGGCTTGGGCGGTCACCGCATCGGTCGGAGTTTGATTCTGCATTTGTTCTGGTTCGACCGCCGGCGGTTGATCGGCAGGGCCTTGCTCGGAGGTCGCCGGCGCTTCACCGGCTCGCGGCCGTCGCGCAAACGGTTTGCGCAGCAGCCCTCGTCGGGCGACCTCGGGCACTTCTTGATTGGAATCGTTGCTCGACAGGGAACTCGAATCCGCAGCGCTCGCCGCGTTATCGCTCGCCAACGGCGCGTCCACATCGAGCGACTCACCCGCGACCACGGTTTCGGCCGGCTCGGCGTGCGCTAAATCATCGGACTCGTCGCCCGCTGCTTCTTCCTCGTTCGCGGAAGTCGTCAGTGGCGCCTCCGCTTCGCTCTCCTGGTGTTCTGTCGCCGCGTCCGCTGCGCGATCGACCGCCACCGGCCGCCGCTCGTCATTGCTAGATGACCCTTGGTGGCGCCGCGGCGCCACCACGGCCGGCCGCCGCTCGGCGATCGGTTCGGGGAGCGCACCTTCCTCGGCCGCCTTGAACACCCGCTGATCGTAGAGCGCCAGCGCGTGAATCGCGTGCCCTAGCGGGCCGATCTCCCACTCGCGGCTCGGCTGCGCCGCGAGAATGCCTGAGACGTACTTGACCGCCTTGACGACGCGCGGGTCGGTCAACTGCTCCTCGGGGAGCGAGTAGACGAACCATTCGAGAATGTGGCCGCTCGTTTGCAATCGGCGATCCAAGTCGTCGCGGGCCTCGCGGCGGCGGAACCACTCAGTGCTGAACGAGCCGTCGGAGTTCTGCAGCGAGAAGTTGTAGCGGTGGTAGTCGTTCAAGTACTTTTGCGCGCGGAGCCAGGCGCCATCGATTTCATGCCCTTGCTTGGCGCGGTTGCGCACGGCGTACGCCAAGGCCGTCAGCCGGTGCGTGCCTCCGCAAGCCGCGTTGCTGAGAATGGGCGCTTTGAGCTCTTCCTTGATCAGCCGCGGGATGTCCCAGTCCTCCCCCTTGTCGTTCTTCCAGGTCATGTCCGAGTCGCAGTAGTGCGAAAAGGCGATGAGCTTGAACGTCAGTTCCATCCCGTCGTCGCAGGTTAGCTTCTCGGTTTCGATCAGGTCGGCGATCGTGAACTTGCGATCCCCCACGCGCAGCGGGTAGTCCTTCGGCACGCGCGATTGCGCCAGAATCGCCAGCAACTGCGCGTAGTGCCCCTGCACGTAAGGCCCCTTGCGGGCGTTGACGCGGTTCTTGTCCAAGTACAGCAGTTCAAGCCCGTGACACGGCCCGTTCCAGCACAGGTACGACACGGCATTGACCGTGGGCGCTTTGGGCCCGCCGCGATGAATTTTGGTGTGTACGCCGTAAGCGATGATGGCATGCATCATCTCCCACGGATTGTGGTCTCGGCTATTGAGCTGGCGCTTGTAGTACGTGTTGAGCACGCGCCGCACGCGGGTCGAAAGCGCGCGCAGGTCGGAGTTGAGCGGCCGTCGCACCGGCGCGGTCGCCGGGCGCGCGCTGGAATCGTCGCCGGTTTCGTCAGCGACCTCATCGCGAGCGGCGCCATCTTCAGCGCTCGGTTCATCCGCCGCTCGATCAAGGGAGCGGTCAATCGGCTGCGAAAGCGTGTCGTCGATGTCGGTCGTGGCCGCATCGCGGGCGTTGTCGACTGCGCTCGGCGGAGCGGTTGGCGCAGCGGAAATCGCCGGAGCCGCAGGCCGCCGAGTCTTCGAGGGCTTCGTCCGGGCCGCGATGATTGCGGCCGCTGAAACGTCAGCTTCGGCGGCGACTTCGCTGTCGACATGGTCGTCCAGCGGCCAGCCAGCAGCGCTCGCATCGCTAGGGGAAACCGCAACCAGCGGCAACGCTGAGTGAGCTTCCGTGGTCGGCGCAGAGCCCGCCGCTTCCGGCGGCCACCAGGCAAGATACGCGGCGACCGCGATCAAAGGTAAAATGCACAAGGTGCGAGCCATGCTATCACCGCGGGCCGTGTTAATGAGTAGCAGTGGTATCGGTTATCCGGTGCGCCGAATCCAACCCCACTCGTTGCTAGCATCCGCTGGCAGCGTGCGGTGACCCCAGCGAGCGGAGCAATTCCTCGATGCCAGGCATCGTCACGTTGACTACCGATTTCGGCGCCGAGAGCCCCTACGTCGCCCAGATGAAGGGGGTACTGCTATCGATTGACGCGAGCGTGGTGCTGGTCGATGTGACGCACAGCATCGCTCCGCAGAACGTGCGGCAAGCGGCCCTGGTGCTGGCGGATGTCTGCGAACGTTTTCCCGCGGGCACCATCCACGTGGGTGTCGTCGATCCCGGTGTGGGGACCGCCCGGCAACTGGTTTATTGCCGCGTGGGCGATCAAGTGCTGCTAGGCCCAGACAATGGGCTGTTCAGCCGCGTCGCCCGGCGCGCGTCGCCAACCACCATCATCGCACTCGAAGATCCGCGCTATTGGCTCCCCACGGTATCGGCCACATTCCACGGACGCGATATCCTCGCGCCAGTCGCTGCGCGGCTTTGTCAGGGGCTCGATCCCCGGCTGCTCGGCGCGCCGGTCGAGCGATTGATCGAACTCGACTGGCCCGAGCCGCGAATCAGCGCGGGCATGATCTCGGGTGAGATCATCGCCGTCGACTCGTTCGGCAACGCGATTACCAACATCGGCGAGGAGCATCTGCCGCAACTGCCCGATCGAAGTGCGATCAAAGTCGCGCGCCCGGGAAGCGCTAGCGAGATCCCGCTGGTGCGCACCTATGGCGATCGGCCGCGCGGCACGCCCGTCGCACTCGTCGGCTCAGGCGGATTGCTCGAAGTGGCCGTCGTCGATGGGAGCGCCGCCCGCGAGCTTGGGCTGAAGGTGGGGGACGGCGTCGAAGTGGGCGGCCGATTGGAGGGAGAATTTCGTCAAAGGGGGAGCCCGATCGGCGTCTCGAATTCGATTACCAACGGGGGCGAAGCGGCCCGTGACTCGCAGGATTGACCAAGCCGGGGAAAGCGTGCGCCCCCTGGTCAGGTTGCTTGCAGCGCGGGTCATTAACTAAGTTTTAGATGAAGACTGCACGCACTGAGGGACTGCCGAACATCGATCGGTGGCGCAGCGCAGCGATTCGACTTGCAAAAAGTGAACGATCGCCCTGCGCCAGTCGGGGGGCACCTCACGCAATCGGCAACGGCCGGGTCGTGGCCTGCCGACAGGTTGCTCGCCCGCGCGCTGCGGTTGAGAACCTCACGCGGTTACATCTTCGCAAGAATCGAGGCTCGTCGCATGGCCACGCCTAGAATTACGCCAGGCATCACAGGGCTCAGGGCCCTGGCCTATGGAGGCGTTATGCGGCGCGCGACGAAGCGACAGGGTTACTTGATCGCGCTGGTCGCGACGATCGCTGTCTGCCTGTTGCGCATCACGCTCGATCCGTGGCTCGAAGAGCAAGCGCGGCTGTTGCCCTTTGTGCTGGCCGTGATCACGGCCGCCTGGTGGGGCGGCTTCGGGCCGGGCGTGTTCGCCACGCTGCTGGGGGTCGGCCTGGGACTGTTGTTCATTGTGCCCCCCTGGCATTCGTTCGAGGTGCATGCCCTGTCGGACGGTCTCAACGCCATGATCTTTCTGATCAACGGCTTTGTCGTCAGCCTGCTGTGCGAGGCGCTGCACGCGGCCCATCGTCGCGAAACCGAGAAGCAATTTCGCACGCTGGCCGACACGATTCCGCAACTGGTCTGGATGGCGCACGCTGATGGCTCGCGGTTCTGGTTCAACCGCGGCTGGCTCGACTACTCCGGTCGCTCGATCGAGCAGCTCGTCGGAACAGGCTGGCAATCGATTTGCGACCCCGCCGAGCTGCCACGCGTGCTCAAGTCGTACAATCAGGCGATCGCCGCGGGCAAACCGTGGGAAGAGACGTACCCCTTGCGCCGGCAAGACGGCGTGCTGCGCTCGCACCTGGCCCGGGCGGTCCCCGTGCGCGACGAACAAGGCGCGATCACGCGCTGGTTCGGCACCAGCACCGATATCCAGGACCGCATCGAGATTGAACGCTCGCTCAAGGAGGCCGACGCGCGTAAGGATCAGTTCTTGGCCACCTTGGCCCACGAGCTGCGCAATCCGTTGGCGCCGATCGTCAGCGCGCTGCAACTGTCGCAGCGTGTCGACAAGCCGGCCGAGTTCGCTCCCTTGCGCGACGTGATTGGCCGCCAGGTGCGGCAACTGATTCGCCTGATCGACGATTTGCTCGACGTCTCGCGGTTTACCAGCGGCAAAATCGTGCTCCGGCGGCAAACCATCGAGCTCGCCGAAGTGATCGCGGACGCCGTCGAGGGGGCGCACCCATTGATCGAAGGGAGCGAGCACAAGCTAAGTGTTTCGCTCCCCCCCACACCGATCTACGTCGATGCCGACGCCGCGCGATTGACGCAGGTGTTCACCAACCTGCTCAACAATGCGGCGAAGTATACCAAGCCCCGCGGCACGATCAGCATCTCGGCGGGGCGCGATCGCGATCGCGCGGTAATCCGCGTCAAGGACAATGGCCTGGGAATCGCGCCGTACATGCTGGCCGAAATCTTTAAGCCATTCGCGCAGGTCGATACGAGCCTTGATCGCGCGCACGGTGGACTGGGCATCGGGCTGTCGCTGGCCCGGCAGTTGATCGAGCTGCACGGCGGCACCATCGCGGCGCACAGCGAGGGCTTTGACCGGGGGAGCGAATTCGTCATCGTGATACCGGCCAGTGCCGACGCGCCGCCGGTCGTGGCGTCTGCGCCCACGGCGCCATCGTCGACCGAGACCCCGCTGGAGTGCCATCGGCTGCTGGTGGTCGACGACTCGCGGGCCGGCGCCGAAACGCTTACGGAACTGCTGCGCTCGCTCGGCCAGGATGCCACCGCACTGTGCGATCCCACGGTAGCGATCGAGTGGATGCTAACCAACTTGCCCGAGGGGGCGATCATCGACATCGCCATGCCGGGGCTCGACGGCTACGAAGTCGCCCGCCGCGTTCGCGCACAGCCCCAACTGCAACACACCTTTCTGATCGCACTGACGGGCTACGGTCAGCCGGAAGACAAGCAGCGGGCGTTCGCCGCCGGGTTCGATTGGCATTTGACCAAGCCCGCAACTTCGGAAGCGTTGCGCGACCTGTTGCGACAGTTATCCGGGAAAGTGACAGCCACGGCCTCGACCAGTTAGCAGCGAGCCCCTGCGGGCGAGGGCTTTACTCGCGACCAGGCCGGGCGAATCATGCTCTAAGCTGGCCAACCCTTGCGAGAAAATGCCATGACAACTGCGCCCATTCTGATCGTCGACGACAATCGCGATGCTTGCACCGTGGCGGCCCGGCTGCTGCGGTCCTACGGTTACGAGGCCGACGTCGCCTACGATGGCGAGTCGGCCCTCAAGCTGGCCGATCAAAAATTCTATGCCCTGGCAATCATCGACTATCAGATGCCCGGCATGAACGGGGTGGAACTGTTCCGCCAGATGATGCACGTGCAACAGGACATTGTCGGAGTCTTCTTGACGGGGCACACCACGATCGACGTGGTCTATCCGGCGATCGAAGCCGGCATCGTCCACGTCTTCGCCAAGCCGGTCGACTTCAACGAACTGCTGCCGCTCGTCGAAGAGTACGTGGGCACTCCTGCATGAGTGGGCCCTGTGCGGGCAATGACTCCCAGGCGGCCACGGTAGTAGTGATAGCGCTGAACTAACGTGCGCCGGCTTGTGCAACCGGCGTTTCGGCCTCGCCGTAGTGCACGGCTAGCCAGCGTGCCAGGGTATCGGCGGTCACGCGGTTGCCGGCCGCGTTCAAACGCTCGGCATGGCGCTCGTAGACCGGAGCGCCGACCGCCCGCAGGTGCGGCAGCAAGTCGATCACCGCGATTGATTGCTCGTGAGCGAAAGCAGCCAGCCGCCGCTGCGGTAGTTCGACGTCGAGCTCTTCGGGCGCGAACCCTCCGCGGCGCCGCAGCACGCTGCACAGCTCGGGGCGCACCTGGAACTCGGCCGGCACGACGACCAGCGCCAACTCGGCCCCGCGCCGCGTGCAATGGCGATTGAGCCCGGCCAAACGCGTCCAAAGATCTTGCCAGGCCTGATCGACGGCTTCGTCCGTCTCGGTGCGACAGAGCCGCAGGGTGCGGACGGCATCGCGCAGGTAATGCTCTTGCCGTTGCTCAGTCTGCTGTTGAGCATGCTGCGCGGAGCTTTGTCCTTGTGGCGGACTGGCGGCGGCCACGGTCGCGATCTTAGTCGTGGAGTCGCTCGCGGTTTCGGCGTCGACGAACATCGTCGCCACCCGCCACGCCCGCCAGTCGAACCAACTGGCCGGCGCCGCCTGGCTCGAGAGCCGATGACTGACCGAGACGAAGACCAGCACGAGATTCGGTTCGCGCCACGGCTTGTCGGCAAAGCAAGCCGCCGCGATCTGTTCTACCGAACCGTCGTTCGAGGGGATGACTCGCAGCTTGGCGCCGGGCAGTTGCTCTTCGACCAGGGGCGCACAATCGGTGGGCCGCGTTCCAGCGGTGGTCGTAACGAATGCGATCTGTGGATTGGCCGGACGCAAGCGGGCAGCCGGGGCAACGTGTTTGGCGAGTCGAGTTTCGGCCGATCCGGCGGGCGCGGCGCGCTCGAGCCGTGGCGCGGGGTCGCGTTCTCGCGCCAAGCGCACTTCTTGCGCGGCACCGCTCATCGCAAGTCCATCGGTGAATTGCTCGCGAGCCCAGAGCGCCAGTTCCAAAGTCAGCACACCGGCGACCGCGGCGGCGACCGTCGCGCTCGAGGCGCGCAGTCGACGATCGCCCAGCCAGGGCACGATGCGCGAGGCGGCCACGGGCGAGACCAGCACCCAAAATCCGGCCAAGGTGTATTGAATCGCCAGCACGAGCGCGAACAGGTACGCCACGTCATCCGCCGGACCAGCCGTAAAGGCCAAACTGCAGGCCGCGACGACACCCAACAGGTGGAAGCCCCAGAACGGGGCATAGCGGAGCAATCGCTGGGAATCGAAGGGAGTGGCCTTACGCCAGGCCCGGGCCAGGCGTAGCAATTGCACGAAGGCCAGGATCAGAAACAAAGATCCGGCAGTGGCCTGATAACGGCCGGGTTCCGCGGCTCGCCAGTGCTCGACGAGCCACCCGATACCGACGGCGGCCTGGGCAATAGCCACGCCCGCTAGGCAGGCGAGACCACGCCGCGGGCCGGTCTGACGACCAGTGCGACGAACTGTTATGCCTGACACGATTACATCCATGTGCTGGTGGTGAAGGGGCCGCGTTTTGCAGGCCCGCCGACCATTCAGCGGTGGGTTGGCAAGGTGTAATCGGTCGGTTCACCCGGATCTGTCCGATCCCTGGGCATTCCGCACGCCGTCTTTAATCGAAAACCGCTCGGCGCGTCAACGTCGATTTGTCGATGGCTACGTCGCGCGGCGGTTGTGCGACGCGGACGAAGCAGCGCACAAATCTCACGCGCCGCGCTCGATTTGGCGTGGCGGATCACCGTGGGAAATCAGAACTGTTCCGAGTCTGCGACCTGATGGTTGGGCGCGAGCCCTCACCACACCCTGCGCAGTTGGGTGTGCAGTTGTGTGAATGATGCAAAGCCGGTGCCATCAGGAATCCTAGCGCTCTATCGGATAAAGAAAAGTTCGTTAGTGAGCCAGCGCTCGACCGACCGCGCGAACTTCCTAACAGGAAAAGTCGCCTGCGCGATGTTACATTGATCGAAGTGCGATGCGAGCGAGCGCACCGCGACTCTGACGACGTGCCAGAGAGGATTTGGCGCCGCCGTATCGCGGCACGTCAGTGTGGTGCATGCTCGATCAACGGTCGCCGGCAGTTGCCGCTGCACTCTGCTGAAGGGGGAATCGCCATGCCAAGTTCTCGCAATTCACTAGGCAGCTACGTGCGCATTTCGCTTGGCGCGCTCGCGGCGGCGATGTTACTCAGCCACACGTTTCGACTGCCCGCCCGTGCTGACGAAAAGCTGACGGATGTCACGCCCGATGTGGCCTGGGACGCGGCCTTCGATCGCAGCGAAGGGTGGATCGGGGGGGACGCGATCTACTCGACGCCGCTGCCGGGGGGCGACGTGTTGTGGTTGTTCGCCGACACCTACATCGGTCGCGTCGTGGATCGTCGCCGGCAGCCGGGCGTGCGGATTGTCAACAATACGCTGGGGCGGCAAACGCGTGACGCGGGCACGCCAGCGTATGCGCCACCGCGCCCTGAGGACTTGAGCTTTCTCTGGGACGCAAGCGACGGGCCCGAGCAGCCGCGCGCCTGGATTCGTCCCGCCGGAGCGCCAGCCGACGGCCCTGGCGCCGAGACGGCTCCTTGGTTCTGGGTGGCCGATGCGCTAGTCGCACCTGGCCCGGGAAACGCAGACACCGCGCCCGGGCGTCTGCTCGTCTTCTTGTGGCGCATGGTAAGGACAAAAGCCAAGGTGATGGGTTTCCGCAATGCCGGTTGCGATCTGGCGATCGTCGACGACCCGCGCGCCGATTGGACCACGTGGCAACCGCGTACTTTTTCCAACGCGCACGGGCGTCCGGCTGCCGACGAAGGCGAGCCTCGCCAGGTGGAAGTGTTCTGGGGCTCTGAAGTGCTGCTCGATCCCGAGCCGGCCGACGAGCCACACTTGCTCATCTACGGATATCGCCAGCCGCTGCAAGGCTCGATGCAGATGGTGCTGGCTCGGGCGCCAGCCGCACGGGTGGAGCAGATGGACACCTGGCAATTCCGCGGCGCCAGTGGCTGGACGCCGCAACTCGACGATGCGGCCACACTCGCCGAGCGGATGACAACCGAGTTCTCGATCTCAGCGGTCGAGACGGCCGACGGCCGTCGCTATGCGATGGTGCAGTGTGAGCCGCTATTGGGAGATCACATTTTGACGCGCACATCGGCGACTCCCTTCGGCCCCTGGTCGGCGCCAGCGGCCGTGTATCAGGTGCCCGATCTCGATCGCGCGAAGAAGCATATCACCTACGCGGCCAAGGCGCATCCAGAGGTCAGTCGCCCTGCCGAGCTGCTGGTGAGCTATGTCGTCAACTCGCTGGATTTCGGCGAATCGGCGACGAACGCCGAAATTTATCGCCCGCGGTTTGTGCGTGTGCCGGTGGCGTTGCTACCAGGGGCCCCGCGATAATGCACAACTAGAAATAGCCGATCGAGTAGGGACGAGCAGGCTGCTACTGCGCGGCAAATCGTCGCACGCTGGAATGACGTAGGCTTGTGAGTTACGCTGACGCACGGTTGTGTGCCAAACAACGTGCGTGATGAGCAGCGAGTTTCGTCGAATTCGACTTGGCAAGGTAGTGGTAGTGTCATGCGAGTGTTGATTGGTGTGGATGGCTCGGCGGGTTCGCAGGAAGCGGTGCGGCAAGTCGCCCGACTGCTGTCGCCCGAGCGCGATCGGGTGGCGCTTTACTACGCTCCGCCGAAGGTGACCGCCACGAGCGTCAAAACGCTCCCCGAGTCGGCCGTGGCCGATAGCCGAGGGACGCTGGCCGACTCGGTCTTCGCCGACGCCCTGGCGGGGTTGCCCGAAGGCGTGCGGGCCAGCACCGAGACGATTGTCGGCGAACAAAACCCCCGGCGTGGGCTGCCGCTGGCGGCCGATCAATGGCGGGCTGACCTCACGGCGGTCGGCGCGCAAGGGGCCAGCACGCTCGGCCTGACGTTGTTGGGGAGTGTCGCGCGTGCGTTGGTTTTCGACACGACCAAACCGGTGTTGATCGCCCGCGCCAAGAGCGCGCCGCGCGTCGACGATACGTATCGCGTGATGATGGCGGTTGAGGACGTGCCGACGCTCTCTAGCGCCACGAAGCTCTTGGAGGAGATTTCATTTCCCACGGGGACCCAGGGGCGCTTGGTACACGTCGTCGAGCCGCTGTTCGGCACCGAAATTCCCGACTGGCTCGCGGAGCGCGCGCGCCAGCACCGCGATCTGGAGTTGAGCGAAGCTTGGGTCACCGGGTATCAGGCCGAAAAGGCTGCCAAGGAAGCGGCCCTGGTGAAATTCAGCAAGACGCTGCCGGCCGCGATCGCCGGTCTGCCGCCGCTGGTGGTCGAGGGTTTGCCTGCCAAGAAATTGCTCGAAACCGCCACGGATGAGGCGATCGACCTGATGATTCTGGGGACGCGGGGCCTGAGCATGACGCAACGGTTCTTGATCGGTTCGACGACCGAGAAGTTGATGACGCACGCCCCCTGTTCGCTGCTGGTCATGCATTACGGGGCACATCCTTAAGCGATTTTCACGGTTCGCTACAATCTAAGGATGGAACCGCTCATCGATCGCCCCAATTCTCCGGCAAGTGCCGGTTCGCCAGCCGCGGCCGCCCCTGCAGCGCAAACCACGGCCATGTCACCGTCTGATGCCTCGCCACCGGCCGCTCATGCGCGCCCGCTCGCGGAACTGTTCGCCGAACTCGGCGCCGACTCCGAGCGGGGGCTCACGGCCGCGGCGGCCACCGACCGGCTGGCAAGCCACGGACCCAATCGCCTGGCCGAAGCGCCCCCTATTCCGCTCTGGCGCAAACTGCTCGATGAATTCAAAGACCTGGTGATCTGGATTCTGATCGTCGCGGCGATCATCTCTGGGCTGCTCGGCGAGTGGATCGACAGCGTCGCCATCGTGGCGATCGTGCTGATCAATGGGCTGATTGGCTTTTTTCAGAAGCGCAGCGCCGAGCGGGCGATCGCCGCGCTGATGGAGATGTCGGCGCCGATGGCGCGGGTGGTGCGCGACGGTCACGTAACGAGCATTCCGGCCGAAGAGATTGTCGTTGGCGATGCGTTGGATCTGGAAGCCGGCGACCGCGTGCCAGCCGACGCACGGCTGGTGCGCTCATTCTCTCTGGCTGCGCAGGAGGCAGCCCTCACTGGCGAAAGCGTGCCGGTCGAAAAGTCGCCGGCCGACGACCTCGCCCGGCAACTGCCGATCGGCGATCGGCACAACATGATCTACCTGGGCACCGCAATCACCGCCGGCAAGGGGCGCGCCGTCGTGACCGCGACCGGAATGGCGACCGAATTGGGCCACATCGCGAAGCTGCTCGAGCAACAGGGCATTGAACCGACACCACTCGAGCGACGCCTGCACGCGCTAGGGCGCATTCTCATCGTCGCCTGCCTGGCGATCGTGGCCGTGGTGTTCGCCATGCAGTGGTGGCGGCATGGCAACTTCATCGATGCGTTCATGCTTTCGGTGAGCCTGGCCGTGGCGGCCGTGCCCGAGGGCTTACCGGCCGTGGTCACCATTGCTTTGGCGCTGGGGCTGCGGCGGATGGCGCGGCGCAACGCGCTGGTGCGCAAGTTGCCGAGCGTCGAGACGCTGGGCTCGGTGACGGTCATCTGTTCGGACAAGACCGGTACGTTGACGCGCAACGAGATGACCGTGCGCGAGCTGGTCGTCGGGGCCCAGCATTACCAGGTGAGCGGCTCCGGCTACGCGCCGACAGGTGATTTCCGCCGCGCTGCCACGAACGGGAATGCCGCCGGCGCCAAGACCGCGGCCGAAACGTCCGCGGTCGATCCGGCGGCCGAGCCCGACTTGCGGCGCGCCTTGCTGGCCGGCGCCTGGTGCAACAATGCACAGCTCATCGCGCCAGGCGAAGGGCGCGGCGATTGGACCGTGCTCGGCGATCCGACCGAGGCGGCCCTGTTGGTCGTCGCGCGCAAGGCGGGCATTGAAGACCTGCCACGCGACGCGGCCCTGCTGCACGAGATCCCCTTTGATTCGACGCGCAAGATGATGTCGGTGGTGATTGCCGACGAGCGCGAAGGGCGCGTGTTATACGCCAAAGGGGCGCCCGAAATGCTGCTGCAAGCCTGCACGTCGCTCGAACAAGCGGGCAGGCCGGCGCCCCTGGACGACACCCGCCGGCAGGCGCTTCTCGATCAGGCGCTCGAAATGGCAGGCCGGGCGCTGCGTGTGCTGGCCGTGGCATATCGCCCCGATCCGCCGGACGCAGGCAGTGCCGACCTCGAACGCGAGCTCGTTTTCCTGGGCCTGGTCGGCATGATGGACCCGCCGCGCGAAGAAGCCAAGGGGGCCGTGGCCACGTGCCGTACCGCCGGCATTCGCCCTGTGATGATCACCGGCGATCATCGCGCCACGGCTCTGGCGATCGGCCGCGAGCTCGGGCTGGCCGACGCCGACGATCGCGCGCTGTTGGGCGAAGAAGTCGATCATCTGACCGACGAGCAACTCGCCGAGCAGGCGCCCGACGTGGCCGTTTATGCGCGGACTTCGGCGGAACACAAATTGCGCATTGTGCGCGCCTGGCGCTCGCGCGGTCAGGTCGTGGCCATGACCGGCGACGGTGTGAACGACGCCCCGGCCGTCAAATCGGCCGATGTCGGTATCGCCATGGGCATCACCGGCACCGACGTCACCAAGGAAGCGGCCGACATCGTGCTGGTCGACGACAACTTCGTGTCGATCGTCGGCGCGGTCGAAGAAGGGCGCGTCATCTTCGACAACATTCAGAAGGTGCTGCAGTTCCTGCTCTCGTGCAACTTCGGTGAAATCGTCCTGGTGTTCGTGTCGAGCTTGCTGGGCTGGCCCGCGCCGCTGCTGCCGATCCAGTTGTTGTGGATCAATCTGGTGACCGACGGGCTGCCGGCCTTGGCGTTGTCGGTCGAACCGGCCGAACCCGACATCATGCAACGCGCGCCGCGAGCGCCCAGCGCGTCGATCTTGCCGCCGCAGTTGGGGCTCGTGATCGTGCTGCAAGGCTTAACCGTGGCGGCCGCCGGCCTGCTGGCTTTCGCGCTGGGTATGCACTGGCACGATAACGACGCCGAGCATGCCAGAGCGATCGCCTTTTGCGTGCTGGTGTTTGCCGAGCTGTTTCGTTCGCTGGCCGCCCGCAGCCCTACGCAAACGATGTTCGGCCGGGGGTTGTTCTCGAACCCGGCACTGCTCGTGGCCGTGGCGGTTTCGGCAATGCTGCAACTGGGGGTCATGTCGCTGCCAGTGACACGGCGAGTATTTGGCATCCCCGAAGAATCGTGGAACGATTGGCTGTTGATCGGCGGGCTGTCTCTGGTGCCGGTGACGCTGCTAGAAACGTTCAAGCTGATCCGCAGCGGTTGGGCCAGGCTACGGGGAATCGCCGCGAAGCCTGCCTAACCCCCTTCTCTGCTGTTCGGCCCGCCGGACAAAAGCATCGTGAATAGCGGTTCATCTGGTCTACTCCGCGGTTGAGTATCGCGACCGAAAAAACACTTCCAGCAGGCAATTACAAATTCGCAAGCTTCCTGGCGATTCGGCGAGTGACTAGGGAGTCTTCCTACAATAGAGGAAGCGAGTGCGTGTGGGCCGCTGGGGGAAGCGCCACGTCTTTGGGGGAGCGCGCCAAGGCACCGTACTCAATTTTGGCAGCCCGCTGTCTTGGATTGCGCATGTCGACACGCATTTTGATTGTGGACGATCACCCCTTGGTACGGCAGGGGCTCACCGGTTTGATTTCGACGCAACCCGATTTCGAGATTTGCGGGGAGGCGAGCGGGATTGTCGAAGCGCAAGAGCTGGTGGCGACGACGCGGCCGGACGTGGCCATCATCGACCTGACGCTCAAGGACGGCAACGGCATCGAGCTCATCAAGCTTCTGAAGGAGCGGTGCCCCGAGCTCAAAATGCTCGTGATTTCGATGCACGATGAGTCGCTGTTTGCCGAGCGCGCGCTGCGCGCCGGCGCGGCCGGCTACGTCAGCAAGCAGGAGGCGATCCGCACCGTCGTGCAGGCGGTGCGCACCATTCTGGCCGGGAGGTTGTACCTCAGTCCCACGATGACCGAGCGGATGGTACATCTGGCCGTGGGGGTGCGCGGCGAGGGGCTGAGTTCGCCGCTCGAGCGCTTGACCGATCGAGAAATCGAGATCTTCGAGATGATCGGTCGAGGCCTCACCAGTCGCCAGATTGCCCAGCAACTGAATCTCAGCCCGAAGACCGTCGAAACCCATCGCGAACGCGTCAAAGAAAAGCTCGAACTGAAAAACACGGTCGAGCTGACCACGCACGCGGTGCAATGGGTGTTGGAAAGCCACTGATCGCGTCGCAGCGCCCGGCGCCCCCCACGCGGGCGACGGCCGGCGCCGGGCGCGCGGAATTCAACCACCGATGAATTCGAACACGGGTCATTCGTTTCGCAAGGCGACGGCCGTCGGGCTGACCCTGATCGTGCTGTTACTCGTCATCAACATGCTGGTGTCGCAGTGGAACACTCGCCGGTTGATTGAGAACGGGCACAAAGTGGCGCACACGCAGCGCGTGTTGACCACGCTCGAAGAGGTGCTGGCCCGGGTGACCGAAGCTGAAACGAGTGAGCGCGGGTTCTTGATCACGAGTGATGCCAACTACCTGACTTCCTATCAGTTGGCCATCGATCGCACGGGAGAGACGTTCGAGCGACTGCTGGGTCTCACGGTCGACGATCGAGCTCAAACGGCGCAGGTTCACGCGCTGCAAAAGCGCGTGCGAGCCCGGTTTGACGAGCTGCGGCAAGCGATCGCGGCGCAGCGTTCGGGCGGTTTTGACGCGGCGCGGTACTCGGTGTCGACCAATCATGGCCGCGAGCTAATGGGCGAAATGCTCGAGCTGGTGGGCACGATGCAAACCGGCGAGGAAGCGGCGCTCGCGTCCCGTTCCCAGGAATCGCAGCGCAGCGCCCAGGTGACGATGATCACGGACCTCGTCGGGTCGCTGCTGGGCGTCGGCATGGTCGGCGTGGCGGTGCTACTCTTCCGTCGCGAATTGGCCCATCGCCAGCGCGCCCAGGATGCAGGTCTCCGCCTGGCGGCCATCGTCGAGTCGTCCGACGATGCCATCGTCAGCAAGACTCTCGACGGCCTGATCATGAGCTGGAACGCCGGCGCGAGGCGCGTCTACGGCTACACGGCCGAAGAGGTGCTCGGACGCCCGATTACTTTGCTCTGTCCACCCGAGCGCCGCGACGAAGTTCAGATCAACATGGAACGTGTGCGCCGCGGCGAGCATATCGAGCACTTCGAGCCGACTCGCATTCGCAAGGACGGGGAGCGCATCGACGTGTCGCTGCGCATCTCGCCGCTCAAGGACAGCAGTGGCGCCGTGATTGGCGCATCGGCCATCGCGCGCGACGTCACCGAACGCAAAGTGTTGCAGCGCGAAGTACTCGAGATCGCCGCCCGTGAGCAACAACGGATTGGCCAGGACTTGCACGATGGCACCGGTCAAGAATTGACGGGCCTGGCCATGGTGGCCGAGCGGCTGACGGGGGATTTGAGCGGGCAGGGGCTGCCGCAGGCGGCCACGGCGGCGCGAATCGTCGACGGACTCGAGGAAGCGCTCAGCCACGTTCGCTCGCTTTCCAAGGGGCTCGTGCCGGTCGAACTCGACGCCGAAGGGCTGATGGTCGCGCTGGCCGATCTGGCGTCGCGAACCAGCCAGTTGCCCGACGTGGCTTGCACGCTCGAGTGCGATGAGCCCGTGCGCATTCTCGACAACCAGGCCGCCACGCATCTGTATCGCTTGTCGCAAGAGGCGGTCACCAACGCGCTCAAACATGGTCGCGCGCGGCGGATCACACTGAAGCTGACCAGCGATCGCGATTTCATCACCCTGCAGATTACCGACGACGGCCGTGGCTTCGACGACCGGTGCGACGTGGTCGGAACGGGTCTGCGGATCATGGCTTATCGCGCCGAGTTGATCCGCGGGAATCTGACGATTGGCCAGTTGCGGCCGCATGGCACGTCGATCACGTGCAAGCTGCCGCGCCAGCAAGAAGCAGGCCCGGTCGATCGCCAGCAGGTCGACCGATCCGGGGCTGCACCCGACTGACGCCGGCGCGACTCCCCTGCTAAGCGTCGATCCCGGAACCTCTCGCGCTCGGGGGTCAGGGATTCACCTAGCTGTTTCTCAGGTTCACTCGTACCACCTCGCGACGTGAATCCCCCACGGGCAAAGGGCCGAATGTCCCAGTCGCCGGTGGTGAACTCACCGATCAGTCGAGTCGATGGCGCTTCCTAGGATTCAAGAGCACCCGCAGCAAGGCTTGCCGTGGGACGCTGCGTGGCGAAGTAACGCCACACGATCAACGACAGGGAAGCCAGCATGAATACCGATCGAATGAACTTGCAGTGCGGCTTGAGTCGACTGGCGGATCACGCCGCCCTGCTCACGAGCCGCGCAGCGTATCGCAATCGGGGTTCACCAGCCGTGGCCCGCGAGCTGTCCGCCCTGGCGCGCCGGCGAGAGACCACCGCTGGGGGCGCGTCGAGCCGTGATGGCGCCGACGAGCTCGCTTGCTTGAGTCTCCTGACGGTCGACCAGACCGACGCGGACGCCGATCGCGACGTTTGTCACCTCGCGCTGCTGGCGACAAGTGACGACCCACACGACCACGGCCTACTGCGCACGCCCTAGTTAGCGCTTCGCCCGCGAAATCCCTGTGGGGCGCGGTCGGCACTGAGACTCAAGTCCATCCCTACCCCCGAAACCCCAACCTTGATAGCAAGCAACATGGCCACGACAGTCATTCTGGAAACAAAGCTGAGGACAGTGCGCGACGAGCCGGCTCGCGTCATCGAGAAACCGCAAAACGGCCTGCAAGGGTTACGACACTGGCGCCACGACCTCCGCGCCGGATTTATGGTCGCCTTGATCTCGCTCCCGTTCTCGATGGGGATTGCGATGACCTCAGGCGCGCCGCCGGTGTGCGGGATCGTGTCGGCGATCATCGCTGGCTTTCTGTTGCCCTTTCTCGGCGGCTCCTATGTGACGATCAGCGGACCGGCGGCCGGCCTGGCGCCGGTGCTGTACGCCGGCATGATCGGGCTGGGCGGAGGCGACCTGGCGATCGGTTATCCGCGCGTGCTCGTGGCCATTTGCATCGCGGGGGCGTTGCAGTTGGTGCTGGCGAAGTTTCGCGTCGCGCGGCTGAGCGCCATTTTCCCGGCCGCGGCCATCGAGGGCATGCTGGCGGCAATCGGACTGATGATCATCGTCAAGCAAATCCCCTTGTTTTTTGGTCACCCGTTTGCGGCCCATGAATTTTGGGGGGTTCTCGAAGAGATTCCGTTCCAACTCAGCCTGCTGGACCCGCAAGTATTCGGACTGGGGATCGCCTGCCTGGTACTGATCTTCGGTCTCGCGGCGGTTCCGAGTCGACTGCTGAAGGTGATGCCGCCGCCGGTGTGGGCGTTCTTTCTGGGCACGCTGGGAGCTGGACTGTTCCTGAATTTGAAACCGGGTTCGCTCATTAACGTGCCCGAGGCTCCGTTGGCCAACGGGATCGTGCTCCCCGATTTCGCGGGTGTGTTTGGCGACCACTCGCTCTGGCTCAACCTGTCGTTGCTGGTCGTCACCTTGGTGCTGATCGACGGCACGGAATCGTTGGCCACGATCGCGGCGGTCGACAAGCTCGACCCGTTTCGGCGGAAGTCGAATCCCGATCGCACCCTGTCGGCGATGGGCGTCTCGAACATGGCCTCGAGCGTGCTGGGAGGCTTGACCATTATCCCGGGCATCGTCAAAAGCACGGCGAACATTCTGGGTGGCGGCCGCACGCAGTGGGCGAACTTCTATAACGCCAGTTTCCTGCTGGTGTTTCTTGTGTTCGGCCGCAACTTGATCAACCTGGTGCCGATGTGCGTGCTGGCCTCGATCCTGGTGTTCGTCGGCTACAAGCTGTGCGGGCCCAAGGTGTGGAAGCACGTGGCCATGATTGGCAAGGAACAATTCGCCATCTTCACGGTCACCGTGTTGGTCACGGTTTCGACGGACCTCTTGCTGGGCATCGGCGTGGGCGTGGCGATGAAGTACGGCTTTTGCCTGTGGAATCACTTGTCCGACGCCGTGGTGCGACCGAGCAATCCGCGGGGTCTCGCGGCACTTTTGGCCGATCCGCTGCGCAATCCGGTGACCGAACGCCGGTTTAAGGATGGCATTTACGATCTCTACTTGCGCCGCCCGGTGGTCTGCTTCAACCTGTTTCATTTGATCCGCGAAATGGATCGCATTCCGCCTGATGCCGCGGCCGTACGCCTGCATCTGACCGACGACGTCTCGATGGTCGATCACACGAGCTGCGAGAACCTGTTCCATTACCTGGAGCACTTCAACTCTCACGACGACAAGCCGAGTCTGGAGATTCGCGGGTTCGAGCGAATGCGTCGCCTGTCCAGCGACGATACGTGCATCCGCATGGCCGATCGAGGGCCGCAAGCCGTGGGAGCCACGCTTAACGAGATCACCGATGTTTCGCACGCTACTTAGCCCGATTGACGGTTCGCCCTCGAGTGAGCACGTGTTGCCGATCGCGCTGGGCATTGCCGCCCGCGCTCGGGCGACGCTACACGTGGCTTTGGTCCATGTGCCCGACGTGTACGGCGACGCGGCGGCGGCATTCTGGGAGAATTCCGACACGGAGGGCAAGTACCACGAAGACAAGTACCTGGCGTCGTTGCGCCAGCGGCTGCGTGAAGTGTCCGAGTCTCGGGTCGAGATTCATCACCTGGAAGGAACCGTTCCCGAAACCCTCGCTGGCGAAGTTACCGAGCGAGGCATCGACCTGGTGATCATCAACGCGCACGGCTGGGGCTACGTGTCGCGCGCCGTGATGGGGAGCGTCTCCGACTACTTGATGCGGCATCTCTCGGTGCCACTGCTGGTGCTGCACGCGCCGCCGGATGACGAACCAGATCTGTCGCGGCACGTTGCTGTTCGTCGGGTGCTCGTTCCGCTCGATGGATCGCTGCTGGCGGAGAGCATTCTGCCACCGGCACGTGCGCTGGGCGGCCTGTGGCAGGCCGCATACCGATTGCTGCGCGTCGTGTCGCCGCCGGGATCATTCTGGAGCTGGCAGAGCGGCGCCGAAGCCAGCGCCCCGTCGGGACCGCTCGGTGCCGCCCACGACGCTGCGACGACCTACCTCGGCGCGTTGGCCGACGAACTGCGTAAAGAGTCGCTCGAAGTCGAGACCTGCGTGCGAGTCGCCCACAACCCGGCCGGTACGATTCTCGACGAAGCACGCTCGGCCGAGTGCGATGTAATCGCCATCGCCACGCATGGCCGTGGCGGCCTGAATCGGCTGTTGTGGGGGAGCGTTGCGGACAAAGTCATTCGTGGTGCTGCGACGCCCGTGCTGGTACGCAATTCGTCGTGACGCGATTTGCCTCGTCAGACCTCGTGGTGAACTCATGAAAACCTTGCACTCCTGGCTGATGCGGTGGCGCGCCAGAAGAGCCACGCGGCAGGTCGCCGTGCGGGCCTATCGAGCCAAGTATCCGGCCGGATTACCCCAACGGGTGGAAACCGTGGCCGAAGACGACAAGTCGTGGATTGTCCAGGTATTGCACGGCTCGGCCTGGTGCCGGATGGCGAGCTTCTGGGACGTCAGCAAGGCGGACCTGGCCGCCCGTGAGTTGCACGCTTCGGAACTGAGCCGCTTCTTCACCTGCTCGAAGCTTGGCGGCCGCAAGAATGCCATGCTGGCGACCTAGCCCAGAACCGTTCTCGAGCGGTTCTGGGATCGGCCCTTGTCCCGGCGCTAGCGCCCTGGGCTCCGATCTGCTACGATAGACGTGCCGAGTGGCGGGCAGACTGCCACCAGCACGCAGCCTTACGGAGCTTGTTCGAGCCATGACGCATTCTGCCGACTCCGCCGGTTCGACTTCACCCCGCACGCCAGCAACTGGCACGCTCTCCACGGGCACGCGGCGCGACTTCTTGCGCCAGTCGTCGAGTGTCGTCGCGGCCGGTTCGATGGCCGCCACGATTGCCGGCACGCTTTCGGTCGCTCGGCACGCCCATGCCGGCGGCGCCGACGACACGCTCAAGGTGGGGCTCATCGGTTGCGGCGGGCGCGGCACCGGCGCGGCGGCCCAGGCCTTGCAAGCCGACCCCGGCTCGCGGCTGTGGGCGCTCGGCGACGTGTTCAGCGATCGCCTGAGCTCGAGCCTGGAGAACTTGAAGAAGATGCCGGAGGTGTCGTCGAAGATCGAAGTGGCCGACGATCGCTGCTTTGTCGGCTTCAATGCCTTCCAGCAAGTGATCGACAGCGGCGTCGACGTCGTGGTGCTGGCCACGCCGCCCCACTTTCGTCCTCAGCAGTTGGCCGCGGCCGTGGCGGCCGGCAAGCATGTCTTCTGCGAGAAGCCCGTGGCGGTCGACGCCCCGGGCGTGCGCAGCGTTTTGGAAACGAGCGAGCTGGCCAAACAGAAGGGGCTCTCGATCGTCTCCGGTTTGTGCTGGCGCTACGATCATGGCGTGCGTGAAACGGTCAAGCGCATCCAGGACGCCGCGATCGGCGATATCGTCGCCATTCAGGAGAACTACCTGGCCGGCAGCCTGTGGATGCACCCGCGCCAGGAGAGCTGGTCCGACATGGAATGGCAGCTCCGCAACTGGCTGTACTTCAGTTGGCTGTCGGGCGATCACAACGTCGAACAGCACGTCCACAGCCTGGACAAAGCCATGTGGTTGCTGGGGGACGTGTTGCCGCTAAAGGCCACGGGGCTCGGCGGCCGGCAAGTTCGCACGGGGCCCGAGTATGGCCACATCTTCGATCATCATGCCGTGGTCTACGAGTTCCCCAACAACGTCAAGGTGTTCGCCTACACGCGGCAGATGGATGGCTGCGCCACCGACGTCGAAGACTACGTGATGGGGACCAAGGGCCGCGCCAAGATTCTCGCGCACGTCGTCGACGGCCCGGAGCGCTGGCGCTATCGCGGCGCCAAGAACAACATGTACCAGACCGAGCACGACGAGTTGTTCGTCGCCATCCGCAGCGGGCAGCCAATCAACAACGGCCAGTACATGGCCAATAGCACGCTGATGGCCATCATGGGGCGCATGGCGACCTACACCGGCAAAACGATCAGCGGCGACGAGGCCCTGGCCTCGACCGAGCGGCTGGGCCCGACGACCTACGAATTCGGCCCGCTAGAAGTTCCGCAAGTGGCGATGCCGGGGCGCACGGCGTTCGCGTAGGGGCGCGGCCGTGGCACGCGACGTCTGGCCAAGGCAAGAATCACGGCAAGCTGGCCGTGCCGGGTACTAGCTCAGCTCTGATTTGGCCCGCAACTGCCGGTAGAGCCGTAGCGGGGTGCGCAGCCAGGGGCTCAAGCGCGGGTCGTGTACGATATTGCGCACCGCGCGCACGCCGCGCCGCACTAACGGCCGCACCAACCGCAGATCGACCGCCCCTTCGGTCAAGGGAACCGCGCCGTTCATCAGGCGGGCTTTGTACTGTTCGGGGCCTTTGCCCAGGTCAATCCGTTCGATTCCCAGTTCTGGCGCCGCTTCAGCCAGCTTGACCAGCAGCACCATGCCGGGGGAGTGCTTCGAGAGCTCGCGCTCAAACGCGAAGATCCAGTTGTGCAAGATCGTGCCGGCACGCAGGCCATAGATCACGGCGGCCAGGCGATCCGCAGCGTAAAGCGTAGTCACCATGCCAGAGAAGCACGGCGTTTGCGTCGCGGCAATCTCGCGCAACAGCCGCTCGATCCAGGGGACGGCAAACGTGTTTGCCAGGTCGGTGCGCTCGAACTGCTCGGCTTTCCAGCGAAAGAGCGTGTCGAGCACGCGCGGATCGTCATCGTGTAGTTCCATGCGAACGGGGCCCAAGTCGCGCTCGAGGATGCGGGCGGCACGTTTCGCCTTAGGGATGACATCGGTGCCGGCCGCCGCGCGATCTTGCGCGTAGGCCGCGAAACCGCGACCAAGCTCCAGGCATGGGGATTCGGCCGTGCTCCACTGGTAGGGGGCAAACGCCTGCTCTTCAGCCAGCAGATGGTTGAAATCCCAACTCGCCAGCCGGCAAGCGCGCACCAGCTCGGCGGCGCATCCCTGCCAAGGCGCGGCAGCGATCACCGCTTGATAGTCGGACAAAGGGCCGCCAACCGGTTTGCCCGCGCCAGTTCGACCGCGCTGAAACGGAAAGAAGCCGATCGGTCGCCCAGCCGCTTCGAGCACCGCGACCAGGACATCATCGCGATGCTGGGCAACCACGCGCGTGAACTCAGGCTGAAAGAATGGCCCGGCCAGCGAGGGGCGCTCGGCTACGATCGCATGCCAGGCGGCGACCAGGTCGTCGCTCAGTTCGCGGCCCGGCACCAGCGCGACGCGATCGAAGCGCGGGGGCGCTTCCTCTCCGCTGCAAGGCGCCGGCTCAAGGGCCACGGACATGCGGATCTCCAAAGCTTCGGCATCCACTGCGGTCAATTGAGTGGGCGCGCGATGCCAGACAGGTGGCGCGCCGCGCAGAACCGCGTCGGCCACCCGAAAATCTAGCTTGCCGCCAGACATCCGCTCGCCGTCAAAAGCGCTGCTGGAAGTGCAAGTCGTCACGCTTCGCATGGCATCGCGCAACTAGCAGCGACACAATCGTCATCGGCCGCAAATCCGGCACCTTCGCACCAAGGTTCAGCAACGGATAGTTTAACCGCGGAGGGCGCAGAGGATCGCAGAGGAAACCAACCTCCAGTGAACACGACACTTTTAGCGTTGAACGACATTCAACGAAGGCAGAAATCATGGAACTCAACGAAGTCAGCGGTTAAATCGTCGATGCAGCCATGAAAGTGCATTCGGCGCTCGGTCCCGGACTGCTCGAATCATTTACCAGGCATGCTTGGAGCATGAATTGCGCAAACGCGGCCTGGACGTACGCACCGAGGTGAGCTTACCCGTGCACTACGACGGAATCGCGATCGAACTTGGATATCGTTTAGATCTACTGGTAGAGAACGAGGTGATTGTCGAATTGAAAGTGGTCGAACGACTGGCTCCAATTCATGAAGCCCAATTGCTATCGTACTTGAAGCTCAGCAATCGACGAGTTGGTTTGTTGATCAATTTTCATGTCCAACATTTGCGGGATGGCATAAAGCGGATGGTCAATAACATCTAATCTGCTTTCCTCTGCGATCCTCTGTGTCCTCTGCGGTAGAAACTTAACGGCACAAGGAGGGCGCGGAGAATCATCCAACCGCCCGCTGGCTAGTTCCACCACCAGGCGCTGTCGGCCGCGGCGTGCGATTTGTCGCGCAGCTCGGCGACCTTGCCATCGGCATCGGGCGCGGGCTTTTCGAGCGGGCCCCAAGAGTTGATCACCACTCCGCCCGACGCGCTCACCACCCAGCTATTTCCCTTGCGAAAGAAGCTGGCGCGGCTGTCGACTTGCTTGGCAGCCGTGAGTTGGGCCGGCGGCAAACCCTCGGCGCCGGTGAGCGCCAACAGCGGGCAGTTGGCTTTGGCGGTGAAGTCTTCCTTGGCGAGAATCGCGCCGACGACCGCCAGATCCATCAGGTTCGATAACTCGGCGAAGATCGGAATGTGCCGCGCCACGTCAGCGTAACGGCGCGTGAACTGATCGGCCCAGCGCTGGGCGTCGGGGCTCGTTTTGCCGGAGCGTGTCCGTTGGCCGGCATCGTCGACCGATGAATCTTCCGTGATGGTTTTCACTCTCGCGCCGCGGATTTCCCAGGCCAGGTTGTCGTCGGTCCGCACGATCGCGTCGTAGGCGGGCTCGAGCCACCAGCGGGGCATCATGCTCCCCCGGCCGCTGGCCACGTGCAAATAGCTGTTCAAGCCCTTTACCGGCGACGGCTCGAAGTTCATCGCCAGACACTTCATGCGAAAGTCGGCCGCCACCATCACGCGGGCGAAATGGCTCGTCGTGGGAACCCCGGCCACGGTGATCCGTTGCGGGCCCAGGCTCTCTTCGATCTCGATAATCGCGGCATTCGGATCGCTCGACAGCATTTCGCCCGAGGAGGCCAAAAACTGCTGCATGCGGGCCAGGCCGGCAGTGCTGGGATCGATCGAGCAACTGATGCCATCGGTTCGCACGTCGCGGGCGGTGCGCAGCGCGACGACCAGATCGTCGAGCCAGAGCACGGGCCGACCCGTCGAGACGCCGACAAAAGTGCCGCGGTCGTCGAGCCGCCACGCTTCTCCGTAGCCGACCAGCACGATGTCTTGTTCGTCGGGATAAACGAGCACATAGCGCACTTCTTGCAAGCCGGCGAGGAATTGCACTTCGGCGGGCAAGTCTTCGCCCGCAGCCAGGCAGCGCGCGACCTCGGCGTCGAGCCGCTTGAGCGAGACCTTGCGCAGCGGCGTGCGCTTGTTCAAATCCGACGGCATGCGCGAGAGGGCCGTGGCATAGTGTTCGCGCAACTCGCCCGAGACCTCGACGTCGGTTCGAGACGCAATCCCCCGGGCGTTAATCGAGACTCCCCCGACGCCACCACTGGCGACATTCGGAAAATTCTGCGCGACAGCGGCGACCGGAGCGACCCCGAGCAGAACCAATACTCCCAGCGCTGCCTGCGCGAGCCCTCGAACCGGGGCGGACGCTCGTACTGGCGCAGAGTGGGAACGCAGTGCCATGTCGGTAGCCGCTACTTTCTGACGGTAAAACATCTGTTCCGGGGCGGTGGGGCGAACTGGGGCAGACGTGCGCCTACATCGCGCTTCCAATAAGAGACTAATCTGAGCCGCGCGGAGGGGCAATTCTGAGAGGAGGTAAGACGCGACCTCTGGAACAGCGGGTAGAGACAAGCAGGGTGAAGTGTCCCGCCATGGCCGTCAACGCCCGGCTCGCGTCGAATTGCACGTGAAATCGGGCAAAACGGTTGCCAGCGAGCCGGGCGCCACCCGAAATCGCCTGTTGGGCTCCCTGGCGACCGGCCGGCTACCACTTGAAATCGCCACTACTCCAGGGATAAGGTGGTAGATGGCATCGGGACCGCTCGGCTAAATCCGCCCAACGGGGAGCCGCGGGCTCGACGCTCGACACGTTCGCCCAGGCACGGGCCAAAATCTCATCCGCACACAATTGCCGCCAGAGCCTGCACGGATTCCGGGAACCAGACGCTAAGCTTAGCGGCTTACGGTCTTGGTCTCGATTAGACTTGCAGTTTTGGCCAGCCGCTGAACTTCGCCTCCAATGGTCTGGAGGTGGCATCGCTAGCCTACGAAGGCCACCTCCTGCTCTAACCGGCGAGGGCTATGCTCGCATATTTAGTCATTCGCGAAGGCACGAAGTGGACCGACGTGTTCCGGCTCATCCCGGGGCAGCCGGTGACCATTGGCCGCGCGCCGACCAACCCCATCGTGCTGAAAGACGAGCGTTGCAGCCGCTGCCACGCCGAGGTCTTTCTACAAGAAGGCCAGTGGACGCTGCGCGATCTCGAAAGCCGCAACGGCACCGCGCTCAACGAGCAACTCGTGCGCGGAGAAACCCCGCTGCACGCCGGCGACATCGTGCGCATCGGCCGCTCGCAGTTGGCCTTTGTTCACGATCTGTCGAAGGCCTTTAACGATTCGGGCACGCTCGTCGCGCCGCGCCCCGACGACCTGCTCGAAGCCACGCACTTCTCCGACGCCGATCCCGAAAGCGTGCTCGATCCGCACGAACCAACCACGATCACCCATCGCCGTGGGCAAACCAAGTTCCTCGCGCCGGCCGAGGAAGAAGCCTTCGACTCGGCCGGCCAATCGCGCATCGGTCGGGCCAGCACCAAGCTGTGCCGCCTGGCCTTCGAACTGGCCAAAGCCCCCGACGCGCGGGGGTTGGCGCAAATGGCCCTGACCGGACTGTTCGAGGGAACCCAGGCCGACACCGGCGCCGTGCTGCTCGGCCCGCGCGCTGCCAGCGCCAAACCGCTCAGCGAAGGAGCGCTCGAAGCGCTCGCCGCGCGCAGCCAAAGCGAAGAGCCGTATCACCGCGTATCGTCGTTTCTAGCGGCCACTGTCTTGCGCGAAGGCGAGGCGGTGCTGGCCCGCAACGTGATGGGGGACAGCCAGCTCAGCCGCCGCGACAGCAAGGGAGAAATCCACGCCACGAGCGTGATCTGCGCGCCGATTCGCCGCGCACAGCAGATCTATGGCTTGCTGCATCTCTACTCGACCGACGCCGCGCGCGTGCTCGATCCCGACGATCTCGAGTTCACCCTGGCCGTGGCCGAAACGCTCGGCGTGGCGCTCGAGAACTTGAGCCGCCGCGAAGAGCTGGCCGTCAACCTCAGCTCGGTCCGCGATGAGAACCTGCAACTGCGGCAGAAACTCGGCGTCTTCAGCGAAATCGTCGGCCGCAGCCCCGTGGTGCAACGCATTCAGCAGCAAGTGGCCCGCGCCGCACCGAGCCGGGCCACCGTGCTGATTCGTGGCGAGAGTGGCGTCGGCAAAGAGCTGGTCGCGAGGGCCGTGCACTACTCCAGCCCCCGGGCCAAGGGGGTGTTCGTCTGCCTGAACTGCGCGGCGCTCACCGAAACGCTCTTGGAGAGCGAACTGTTCGGGCACGAGCGGGGCGCGTTCACCGGCGCCACCGAGCGCAAGATCGGCAAGTTCGAAGCCGCGCACGGCGGTACGCTGATGCTCGACGAAATCGGCGAGATGAGCCCGACGATTCAGGCGAAGTTTTTGCGCGTGCTCGAGGGGCATCCGTTCGAGCGCGTCGGCGGCAGCCAACCGGTCAAGGCCGACGTCCGCGTGATCGCCGCCACGAACCGCGACCTGGAGAAGGAAGTCGCCGAGTCGCGCTTCCGACGCGACTTATACTTCCGGCTTAACGTGCTGGAGATCGTCGTGCCGCCGCTGCGCAAGCGGCCCGTCGATGTGCCGGAGCTGGCCCGCTTCTTTCTGGAGCGCTACAACGCGGAGACGGGGCGCAAGATCTCGGGCTTCACCGACCGCGCGATGGAGCAGATGATGCGCTATCGCTGGCCCGGCAACGTCCGCGAATTGAAGAACGTCATCGAGCGGGCAATTCTGTTGACCCAGGCCGACGAGATCGATCTCGAAGATCTCATGCTCTCACGGCTGCCCACGGCGGGAGACACGAACGAGATGCCCTCAGGGGGTGGGAGCGACTACACGCAGATGACGCTCGAGGAGATGGAGCGTCGACACATCTTGGCCACCCTGCGTGCGACGGCCTGGAACAAGAGTCAGACGGCGATGATCTTGGGGATCGAGCGTTCGACCTTGGATCGCAAGATTCGTCGGTACGATCTGCATGAGTTGGTGCTCCGCCGCGGGCCGTGACGGAGGTTACTTTTCCTGGAACGGTGGCATTTGTTAGCCGCGGAGTTTACTCCGCGCGCTAGCGGCTTCTGACTCCGCATCGAACCAGCTAGCGCGCGGGACAAGTCCCGCGGCTAACAGTGAAAGACGTTGCAGAATTCACCACTTCGGCGGGCGCTTTTCGCGGAAGGCCTTCAACCCCTCGGTCGCCGCTTCAGTTGTGCGGGCCGTGGCGCTGACCGCCGCGCCGGCCGAGAGCATCGTGGCGAGTTGTTCGCCGATCGTCTCGTTGAGCATCCGCTTGGTGAGCTGCAGCGATGAGGGAGCGCAGAGGGCGCATTCTTCAATGAGTTGCACTGCCCGGGGCCAAAGTTGATCGGCGCCGGCGCGCTCGTGAACGAGTCCTATCCGCTCGGCGCGATCGACGTCGACGATTGCGCCGGTCATCAACAAGTAGGCTGCCTGACCGGCCCCGATGCGAAACACGACCAGCGGCGCAACGATCGCGGCCGTGATCCCGCGGCGCGGCTCGGGCAGGCCGAATCGCGCGTCGGGCGAGGCCAGCACGATGTCGCTGGCCGCCACCAGGCCCAGTCCGCCTGCGACCGCTGGGCCGTTGACCGCGGCCACGATCGGCTTGGGAAACTGCAGCATCTTCTCCATCAGATCGCGATAGGCCAACACATCGTCCGACCAGCGGGCGTGGGCGTCTGGCTCCTGGCTCGTGGCCAGCATCTCGTCCAAGTCCATGCCGGCGCAGAAGGCCGCGCCCGCTCCCGTGAGGATCACGCCGCGGACGCGCCGCTCCTGATGCAAATCGTCGAGCGCCTGGGCGACCTCGGCCAACAGCGCGCGACTGAGGGCATTGCGCTTCTCGGGCCTATTGAGAATGATCGTGCCGGCAGCGCCGTGCACGTGAACTCGCACCAGGGGTTCAGACATCGACGTCGCTCGCAGGGCGGTTAGGAACGGCCGAAGAATGACTTTCTATTCTTTTGGTCTCCTCACCCAACCCTCTCCCGCGAGGGGAGAGGGCAAAGGGAGAAGTCATTCCTCGGCCGTTACTCAGCCGTAGCTCTCGCGGTGAATCTGATCTTTGCGAATGCCCAGCGCCGCCAGCGAGGCCAGCGACGACTCGAGGAACCGCGGCGCCGGCTCTTCGCCGCGCTCGCGGGCAGCGGCTCGATCGAACGAGGTCACGCCTGGCCCGCAGCAGAACACCTGCACGGCCGAGGGATCGGGAATGAACTCGCGCAAGATCGCTTCGTTCACCCGGCCGACGCGGTAGTTCGGGCCGAGCGAGGCGGCCGACGGATCGCGCGTCAGGCAGTGGATCACCTTCAGCTTGCGCGGGAACTTGCGCTCCAGCTCTTCGAGCTGCTTTTGAAAGATGATGTCGTCGAACGTCTTGTTGCTGTAGATCAGCGTGTGCCGCAGATTCATGTTCGTCTGCAGGGCGTGCTTGATGATGCTGAAGTTGGGCACGCTCCCCGAGCCCGCGCACAAATGGAACAAGTGGTCGGTCTTGCTCTCGATATCCTTGGGCAGCACGTAGGGGCCGGTGAAACCGGTGATCACCATCCGTTGGCCCGGGTGCACGCGCCGCACCAGCAGCGGCGAGAGCAGCGGTGGGTATTTCGTCTGGCCGGTGACGTAGTTTTCTTCTTTGACCGTGACGGCCAGGTACTTCTCGTGCGGCGCGCTGCACATCGAGTACGCGCGGGGGGGCTCTTTCTTTCCCTTCATGTCCTCGAGGTAGCGCGTGAAGCGATCGAGCGACTTGAACTGGTGCGGGTCGATCGTGAGAAAATGACCCGGCTCGTATTCCAAATGATCGTTGCCGGTGAAGAACACGAGCGTGGTGGTATCGCTCGTCTCCTGCACGACTTCGGCGACCATGACTTCGAGTTCGCGAATGCGACGACGGCGCGTGACGGCCGTTTCGGCGACGGGCTGATCCAAGACTAGCTCTCCGGACGTGGCGGGCGACATGCCCTGGCGGCACGCCATCATGCCGCGAGCCCCCGGCGATTGCAACCGGCAGCGGAAAAGTCTCACGCCCTGGCAGCAGCGGCGTAATTCAATCCTCTGCAAGGGTCCGAAACTCAGGGGCTCTGGCCAACTCGTTCTCGCGCATCAACTTGTCCGCTTAGCGGCTTGGCGTGAGAGAACTCTCGATTTTTCAGTAACTAGGGGCGCCAGCCTTCGGCGACGCCGAGGTCCACCTCTTCGACCTGAACCGGCTGTTTGTTGTCCAGCAGGATGGCCCGACGGCGGCCTTCGTGCTGTTGCAAAAAGTAGCCGACTTCGTAGGCCAGGTTGTTCCAGCGCTCGCCGTAAGTCAGGGAGGGGTCCGCAGCGCGACCGGCCAGCGCGACCGGCGGCTCCGGGAACAGCCAGCGCGGCAGATTACCCACCATCCAAACACGCCCACCGGAGCGGAGCGTGGCGGCGATGCGCTCACGGATTGGTTCTAGAGTATCAGGCAGGGCAAGCTGTTCCTGTACCAGGTCATAGCGATGCAAGTTGATGATCTTCATCGGCGGAATCGTCATCCAGGGAGCCTCCCCGTGGTAGTAGCGATGGAAAGTGACCCCGTTGTACCAGGGTTGCACGAGAACGAGGTCGTCTGGCCCGGCTTCGGCGGTCACGAGCGCGGCGGCCAAGTCAACGTTCGTGTAACGCTCGCGCAAGTACCGTTGATTCAGGGCTCCCGTCAGAAACACGCCGAGTAGTAGCAGACCGCTCCGCGCTGCGGCCATGTTGCGCCAACCACCGAGGATCTGATCGGCCGCGAGGGCGGGTAAGAGCAGTAGCGGTAGAAAGTGCCACGGCTGCGTCACAAAGGTTGTCCGCGCAATCAAGCCAAAATAGAGCGCCCAGCCCAGGCCGAGCGCCGCGCCAGCAAAGAGCGCGACCTCGCGGCGCCTCCCCGTGGCGAGCCGGCGTCCCCAACTGCACGTCCAAATCGTGACGGCCAGGAGTGTCCACGGCAGCCAGTACCACAGCGCGGTGAATAATGGCCCCGGATAGCACATGAAATTGCGCAGTCGCCGCCAGTCCTCGGAGATCGACGGATCAGGCGCAATCGTTATCGGCGCCCACTGGCCGGCGGCCCGAATCGACGGAAGGTAAGGCAGCAAACTGAGCGCCGCGACCGCGCCGATCAACGCTAGGGGAATCAATAGGCGAAAGCGACGCTCGACCAGTGCGACCAAGGCCGCGGCAGCGATGAATCCGCCCAACAGCAAGGCGTTGGTATAGAGGGTTTGTACCGCGGCGATGGCGACGACACCCGCAAGTACCCAGAGAGGCCAACGCCGCAAGTGAGGAACCGCAGCGGGCGAATCTGCCGGCGGCGCGGCAGAGCCGGTGGGGGGCACACCAAGCACCAGGTGGGCCAATGTCGCCCAGCACAGGGTTATCCAGAGAAACCCCAACCCATGCGGTCGTATGCTATCGCCGAAACGAACTGCGATCGGACTGAGCCCCCAGAGCAACAGCGCCATCGTGGGAGGTCCACCATGCACGCGGCGGGCAACCCACCAGAAGACCGCCAGGATCAGCGTGCCAACGCAGAAGCCGTAGAGCCGCAAGCCGGCGTCACTCCCACCATCGGGCAAACGGCACCAGACACGCAGGACGGCGGTGGAAAGGAGCGGAAAACTATCCCAGCGCAGATTGTCAACGATCTCGCGCCAAGCCGACAGTTGAGCCAACTCGGCGGTATGAGCTTCGTCGCGCCAAAGCCCGCCAGCCCAGCGCATGTTGACCCAATGCCGGTAGACGACAATCGCTGTCGTCACCGCGGCGAACAGCCATTCGCCGGCCACTGCCAGCCGTTTCCAGTCGAGCGAGCGAACGATGCTTGGTCTCGCTGGCGATCGAGTCGTGGCCGTGGTAATCACCGAGTTGGGAATCATGGTTAGTGCGTCGCGAAGGGTTCTCGTTGGAGCAGCGCGCTTGTTCAATCACACAGCTTGCCGCCCACCAGTTGACTTGTTCCACCGCGGGCACTTCTGACCCCCATGTTCAAGCAGGCTTAACTGCCCGGGTCGTTTCACCAGCACGTTCCGCAGGCAGGGGTCATCGAGCTTGCGCGAACTCTCGCCAGTGCTTCGCCCTTCGAAAGCTCTGGACTGGGGGGGTCTATAACTCGATCGATCGCCCGCCGCGTTCGGGTGGAGTTGCCGCGTAGATCAGCAACTTCGGTTGGTCTTGTCCCAGCGCGCGGAAGCGATGAAACATCGGGTCAGGGATGTTGCCAAAGCGCTCCGCCTCGATCCACACCGGAAGCTGACTCCAGGTGCCCCGCCGGAGCTCTCCACGCACCGTCTCGCGGGACCGTAAGCTCGCAGTCCGTAGGATAATGAACCGCGGCGGCGGGGCACTGGCATCGGCTGAGCGAAAGCCTGCCAACCCCCCCCGGATTTCCGCATCCAGATAAAACATGAGCGGGATATCTTCGACATCGGCGAGAATTGCGTCGCCGGACTTCAGTCTTGGCTTGAGTTCGGCCACGACCTCCAGGGTCGGATCAGGGCCGATGTTTCGCAGATCGACATCCAGCGCACGCAGTTCAGGACGCCAAAACCCTGGGCTATTGCGCACGCTAGACTGCACGGCCGACAGTGCGAGGTTCCCGGGCAAGGCGGCCAGTTGCGTAAAGATCAACAGCCCCGCCAGCGGCAGCGCAAACGCCACGCGCACATCATGTGCCGCCTGCTGCTGTGTTACCACGTCGATGACCCGGGCCACGATATATGACAACAATAAACACGATAGCGGCGTGAGGCCCACCACATAGCGATAAAACGGATAGGGCGACACGAGCGGCACCCAAATCAAGATCGCCACGATGATGATCGAGGCCAGGACGATCGCGTGTGCGACTCCGGCTACCTCGCGCCCAGCCCGGTATCGCTGCCAGGCAAACCACAGACAAACCGGGACCACAAACAGCGGAAGCTGATACTGGTTGAAGCTCATCAGGAGAATCCACACAGTTTGCGCCGGATCGGACAGCCGAGGCTTGAGTCGAGCAAAGAGCTCGTAGTACCAGATCCAGGGCCCCAGCAGTATCAAGAGCGATGCCATCGCGCTCGCGACTTCGACTCGCCGCCCGCGCAGCGACCAGGCCGCGTCGGCGATCAACACCAGCATGACCGGCCAGAACGTGCCAAAATCGAACTGAAAAAAGCACCAGGCCACGAAGACAAAGACCACTCCGCCTCCGCGAGCGCCACGTCGCCATCGCAGGTAAGTCACGTAGGTCAGCAACAGCAGCAGGCTCGCCGGGGCATAATACCGGCACTGCCGCATATGGAGCACCCAAAAGACATTCCCCAGCAACAACAACGGCGCGGTCACGCTGATCACCGGGTCGCCAAAGCGCCTGCGAACGAAGAGCAACAGAACCACCGTGCTGGCGATTCCACAGAGGGCGAACGGTAGCCGCGCGGCCCAGGTGCTTTTGCCCAACAGCGCCAGCGACGTTCCCGCGAGCACGAATTGCCCCCAGGGTTGCCCCGTCCAGGTAGTGTCGGCGCGAAAGTCGCCTCGCGAGACGAAGTACTCGATGGCCTCGGCGGCAGAGTGTGTGGCAATCGAATCGTCGTCGCCCTCGATATACCAATCCATCGTAATCAAATTGCGCCCGTCATAGCCCAACGGCTTGCCGTGTATCAGCATGCGTTCGGCAAGCACCGCCGTGGCAGCTTCATCTTGCCAGAGATAACGTGCGCCGAGGTTCCACAGCATGAGCGCCGTGGCCGGCGTCACAACGAGCAGCAGAACTACGGCGTGCCGCAGCCAGTATTGGGATCGTCGCGAATCACGCCCAATATTCATAATTGCGCCGCGGTGGCCTGAGCGGTTCGGAAGTGGCTAGGCAAATTCAGTACGCGACACTCAAACTGAGCTATCCGCGGCCGCACCGCCGCGCGACAACCGCGATGGCCGGAGTGGCGCGCCGCCACCGCTGGGTCGTGGCGTGGACGTACGGCCCGCCGGGCAGGAGATACCGAAACAGCCCCCACCAGTCGACGACGTCGAACCGCTCGGCGGCCCAGTCGAGCCAGAACGCGCGCGAGCGCTTGTGCACGTGCGTGGGATCGCCATCCAACAACCGCACGAGCGGACCGGTTGGGCCATCGTAGACCGGCACGACAAAAATCCACGCACCGCCGGTCGTGAGATGTTCGTCGACCGTGCGCGCGACGCCCGCCAGGTCGGGGATGTGCTCAATCACGTCGAAGGCCATGATCGCGTCAAAACGTCGCTCGAACGGGATCTCGCTGCCGCTGGCCACTTGCAGCGTCGCGCCGGGCACCTGGCGCCGCGCTTCGTCGAGCGCGTACTGACTGACGTCCAGGCCAAATCGCTGCCAGGCGGGGTTGAGCGTCGCTAGAAAGCGCCCGAACGCGCAGCCCAATTCGAG
The DNA here is from genome assembly GCA_964495375.1 of uncultured Planctomycetaceae bacterium. Classification (GTDB taxonomy): domain Bacteria; phylum Planctomycetota; class Planctomycetia; order Pirellulales; family JAEUIK01; genus JAIESQ01. Next base: position 72,057 of record CAZBWM010000011.1, read on the forward strand.
CACGGCCGGCTGCGGTCGCCCGGCCACGGCCGCTTCAACCAGTCCGCGATAGAAGTTCAGCTTGCGCGGCGGGTTCTGCCGCGCGTAGTTGCGGTAGTTGCGCTCGAAGTATTCGCGTTCGAAGCTGGGGGCCGTGGCCGACATCATCGGCGGAACTTACCTTGCACGAGCACCACGAGCGTCTGCCGCACCGTGCGCCAGATGCGCATCTTGGTGGCCCCTTCCTTGAAATCGTACCGCAAAATGAACGGCACTTCGCCGAACACCAATTGCATGGGGCGCAGCTTGAGCAGGATATCGACCATGCACTGAAAGCCGTCCTGATTGAGAAACTCGCTGCCGTAATGCGCGATAGCCTGCTGCAGGGCGTCGGCTCGATACGCCCGATAACCGCAGGTGTAGTCCTTCACGCCGGAGATCGGGTAGAGCACGCGGAACATCAGCGACGCTCCGGAGCTCAGCATCCGCCGGAACAGCGGGACGCCGATCGTGCGACTCCCCGGTTGGTAGCGCGAGGCGATCACCACATCGTGCCCCTCACGAATCTGCCGCACCATGCGCAGGATGAGGCCCGGCGTGTGCGTGTCGTCGGCATCCATGGTGATGATCACGTCGTGGGCGTCGGCCAATTCGGCGGCGGCCAACAAGCCATCGCGGATCGTGGCGCCCAACCCCTGGTTCTGCGCGTGCCGGCGCAAGTCGATCGGCATGCTGGCGGCGCATTGGGTGACGATCTCGGCCGTGCCGTCGGTACTGCCGTCGTCGACGATCAGCACTTGGTAGTCGAGCCCAGCCTCGTCGAGCGCCTCGTCGATGTTCGCGAGCAAGCGGCCAATGCGGGCCGCCTCGTTGAACGCGGGCAACACCACGAAGACTTTGCGTTGTCTACGTGGAAGGCGAATCGGTAGGGTGTCGGCGGCGCCAGTCATCGTCGCCCCAAGATAGCTGCGCGCGACAAGCAGGGCCAGCCGCCAACGAATTCCATTGATTCTGGCAGGACACCGCGAAAGCACTAAGTCCGGCGTTCTTCAGCGGCGCTCAGGCGATAGTAGTTGGGCGCCAATTCCCAGAGATCGTCGCGCTCCCCGGCCGCGTGCCGGGCCAACGCCAGGCAACCGACGGTGTGCGCTTGCGGCAGCCGCAGCGGTAGCTCCACGAGCTGTACCCCCCCCGGAAGCAGTGGCTCGAACCGCGCGGGGAGCGGCCCCGAGATCCAGTCTCCCGCTTTCAGCTCCGCGCGCCAGTCGGCGCTGCGCACTAGCGCCGTCGGTCGCAGGGGGACCAACTCGCCGCTGTCCGAATTGCTGAGATAGCGCGCCGCGAAGAGGTCGTCGCGTCCCGCGTCGAGTACTGCCCACAACGGGCGCGCATCGCCTGGCGCTTGTCGAGCGATGACATCGAGCGTGTCGACGGCGAGGCAATCTGCGCCCAGCGCGTAGGCGAGCGTTTTGGCCGTCATCACGCCGATCCGCAAGCCCGTGAACGAACCGGGCCCAGCCGCGACCGCGACCACTTGCACGTCGGCGGGGCGCCACTGCACATCGGCCAGCAGCTCGCGAATGGCCGGCGCCAATGTGGCGGCGCTACCGCGCGCGGGATCGAGCGTGCGCTCGGCGAGGAGACGCGTGCCATCGAGCGCGGCCACGCTCCCCGCGCGGCCCGAGGTTTCGAGCGCCAGCAACCGCGTCACGGCGATCCTTTGGTTAGCTCGGCGGCGCTTCGTTGTCGCCCAACACGTCGTCGAGCACTTCCTCGGCCACGTAGATCGGCAGCGGTGGATCGCAAGTGACCGCCACGGCGATGGCGTCGCTGGGGCGGGCGTCGACCTCGATCAGCTCCCCTTCGTGTCGCAGCCGCAGCCGCGCGAAGTACGTGTGATCGCGCAGCTCGCTGATCACCACGTCCTGAAACTCGGCGCCCAAGTGATCGGCCAGGCTCACCAGCAAGTCGTGAGTCAACGGGCGCTGCGAGGTATAGCCCTTCACGCGGCGATCGATGCTCGTCGCTTCGAAGATGCCGATCAAAATCGGAAACGTTCGCGGCCCGTCCACCTCTTTGAGATAAATCACTTGCTGGTCGTTGATCTCGCTAATGATGATTCGAGACAACTGCATCGGGACGGGCATACGAGTACCTTCCAAAGGGCGGTGCCGTGCGGCGGCTCGCGCGGGCGCGTGGCGAACGCCGACGGCCCCGTGACTTCGATTATAGAACCCCGCGCGATGCATCGCCTAGGATGGCGCGCGAAATCGCGCGATTCGATTTTGACGGTAACCAGCGGGCCGGCACGGCTAGCTCCCCACCTCGGGCGGACCACCCCGTTCGAGGGTTGCCAAAAACTGTGCATCGCCGGGGGCCGGCTGTCGCGTGGCGGCCACCTGCGCCCGCCGCCGGCGATCGCTTCGGTTCATGCCCCAGACCACCAGCATGACTACGCCCAACAGCGCGGCCAGCACCACGCTGAACAGCCAGGTGTACGACTGCGCGGGAGGTTGCGGCACCCAGGTCGCCGCCCGGGCCAGAAACAGTGGTGCGAATTGCAGATGATGGTGGCCTGCCTCTTCGGCCAGCTCGCTCTGAAACGCCCACAGTTTGAAGAAGAACGCCGGTACGCGCACCAGCTCCGAGATGCGATCGCCCGTGGGCATGCCGGGCGGCAACTCTCGCAAATTGCAGGTCACCACCAGCGGACCGCTGTCGTCGTCTGCCGCTTTGGCTGGTGTGCCCTCGGGCGGAGCTTTCGCCGGCTCGTAGCGCACGCGGATGTCGCGAAAGATGAGATCGACTTCATAGTAGTGATCCAACGCAAAGCGGCGGCGGACGTCGGGATCGGTTACTTCGACGCGGATCGCCCGTCGGGCTACGCCTTCGAGCAAAACGAGTTTGCCGACTTCGCTGGCGGGATCTTGCAACAGCCGCTTAGCGACGGCGCCGCCGGCGGTCGGCGTAAGTCGGTCGGTCGCCGAGCCGGCGAGTTGTGCGGAGTCGGCATCGCCCACGCGCGCGAGCAGCTCGTAAAACGCCACCCGTTCTTCCGCGAGCAGCGGGCGCTTCTGGCGCACCGAGTCGAACAGGCCAAAATCCATCCCCAAATCCCCCAGCGGAGATGAGGGATACCAGGCCAGACGCGGGGCGATCACGATGGGGGTTGGCTGGCCGGCCGCTTCACCCGCCTGCTTGGCCAGAATGCCGCTGGCGCCGACCCGCGCGCCGGTTGGTGGGTTCTGCTGCCAGTCCGTGGGAATCACATCGACATACACAACGGCCGGCTCGTCGCCGTCGAGCAGCAGCTCACAGCGATAGTAATGCGGCAGCTCGAAACGTTCGGCCAGCTCCGGCGGCGGTGTTTCGGTCGTGATCGTGCGCAGTTGCCCGCTCACGGCGACGCGACTCCCTTTCGGTGGCAGACTGCCGAGCGCCAGTGGCTGCGCCCCCGGCACGAAGCCGCGCAACTCGAGCGCCGGCAAACGTCGCACCGCGTAAAGCAACTTCAGCAGGGCCTCGGTCTCGTCGGGCTGGATCGGCCGGCCATCCATGAGACTGCGAAAGTGGCTCTCGTCGACTCCCAACAACTCGAGCAGTTTTCGCAGCTCGGGGATCGATTGCCCGGTCGTGGCACTTCCGGCTGCCGACCCACTCGCGGAAGGTACCTCAGCTTCCGGACCCTCAGCACCGGGCGGCTCAGCGACCGGACCGTCGACGACGGGAGCATCACTCGGGGGTAGGACATCGCTGGCCGACGCTGGCGCGCTGGCCGATGGGGGGGCGCTCGGCGGCGGCGCATTGACCGGTTGCGTAACTTCCTGCGCGCTGAGTTGCGCGGCCGAAGCTGCCAACAACATTGGAATCGCGGCCAGCAATCGCAGCGCGCTGCACCGGCCACGACAGCTCCGCTGGCCCAGCCAGCCACGGCATCCGGTTCTGATCTTGAACTGTCGCTCAATCAACATTGGGCCAACCTTCGGCATCCGTCGACGCTTCGAGACTCGCCAGTTCGCCCGGCGGCAATGTTGCCGCCATGGGGCCTGGCGCATCGGTAACTCGTCGCGGCGGCGGCGCAATTTCGATCGGTTTGTTGCCCTGGGCGATTAGATACCGCGAATACTTCGAGTCGCGCCGCCCAAAAGTCCACAGCACGGTAACGAACAACAACGCCACCACGGCCGTCAGGCCGATCACCCAGTAGGGGATGGGCTCGGCGGCGGCGCGTTGCGGGGCCAGCGGGTTTGGTCGCCAGTCGACCGAGGCGGCCAGCACCAGCGGCGCGAGCCGGATCGTGTCGCGCGCCGAGTAAACCCAGCGCTTGAAGAAAATGCCCGACAGCCGGACGGGTTCGTCGAGCTTGTCGCCGAGCGGGAAGTTATCCGGCAACTTCAAGCAATAGATGGCAATCGGCGAAGCTCCGTTGTCCTCAGGGCGCAACCAAAGCTGGTAGTAGCGCTCAATCCCTTGATCGTTGGCGGGCGCCTGCTTTTCGACTGCCATCCAGATGGAGCCGACCAGATCGATGACCTTGCCGCGATACGCGGTCGGTTGACGAAACAACTGCGCGAAGGTGACCGTTCCGGTCGACTCGCGCGCCAGCTCGGCCGGTGGCGTGTCGCGCAATCGCGCCAACAGGCGATACCAAATCACACTGTCCTCGGGTCGAAAATAGGTATCGTCCTGCACCTTGGCCAACAGCGCGGCGTCGCTTGGCGTAGGGGCCGCGGGAGCTGCCGGAGAGGTGGCCGGCGCAGTGTTCGATTCCGCTGGTGGCGCATCAGCAGGCGCGGTCGTCGGCGGATTATCGGCCGCCGCTGGCGGATCAGCGTCGAGCGGCACATCCGGCGCATCGTCCGCAGGGGGTGTATTCTCCGCGGGCCGTGCTTCGCCCGCCGGTGGAGCGTCGTCGTGAGGCATCGGATGATCGAGCGGCACGTCGGGCGGATCGTCGGACACTAATTCTGATAGCGGCGCTGGCTCGGGCCCGGCGCCGGCGGGCGGGTTGGCCTGCTGCTCGGGCCCCACCATGCTCACCACGGGTTCGCCGGGTTCACGGTGGGCGTGCCAGCGGGTGTCGATGTTGTCGGCCGGTCGCGAGCCGAGCCGCGTCGCCCCCCGCATCAGGGTCGCCATCCGCTCGGGGTCGCCCCCTTCCTGGAACATCAGCAGGGCAAAGCCGGTGGCCATCACCAGCATCCACAGATAGCGGTGGCTGTGGCGATTGAGGAATTTCGGGCTACTGGCAGGCCGCCTAAAGTCGAGCACGGAGCAGGCCCCCCTGGTCGCAGGTGAGAATGCCGGTCGCAGATTGGAATGCCGGCCGTCGCGGCGGCATAATACGATTCTACCGCGTGGCGGCGCGTCAAGGCGAACGGGCCGCCGTGTCGGGGACTGCCCGACGGGCGATTTGAGGCCGCCGGGGAATAATTCCCAGACCTTCGACCGATTCCGAGGTAGGAACAGAGATTCAAATCGCTTCCAATAGCGATGTTACGTCCGCACTGGTTAAGCCGACGGTCAGGTGGCAGGCGTGTAACTTGGTATTGCATGCAGAGGGGTAGGGCATGCAGACCAGTCGGCGGAGCGCAGGCATCCGCTGACCCATCACGTAATGCCCACCACCAGGCCGGCTGGCAGGGCAGCAATTCCCGTGACCGCTTTCCAGGTCGAGAGGCACGATTGTCGTGGCATTGTCGCTGGCAGATTTCGATCGACTCGTCGCGGACCATGCGGCGCCGTTGTATCGAATGGCCTACCGGCTGCTAGGCGACCGCTTCGAGGCCGAGGACGCCGTGCAAGACACGTTTCGTTCGGCCTGGAACAGTCGCGAGCGGTTCGATCCCTTGCGTGGCGAGCGCGTCTGGCTGGCGACGATTCTGCGCCGCCGCGTTGCCGATCGTTGGCGCCGCCGCCGCTTGCCGAGCGTCACGGCCGGCGATCGCCTGATCGAAGTCGCTGCCCCCGCCGTACATCCGGCAGCACACGAATACACTGACGAGACGCAACAAGCGCTCGATCGGTTGCCGGCCGAATTGCGCGAGACGCTGCTCTTGGTCGTCGTCGGCGAACTGACGCATCAAGAAACCGCGCACCTGTTGGGAATCCCGTTGGGCACCGTGCTGTCGCGCGTGGCGCGGGCTCGCAAGCGTCTCCGCGAGTTCCTGCGAGCCACACCGGGCGAGGCCGAAGAGCCGCCGCGGTTGCGGGTGCGCCGCGACGCGGGGGCCGGCTAGCCTTTGGTTTCATGGGCGAACGCTTACGTTAACGATTGACTCCGTCACGAACCATGCTCGAACCCGACGACCATCTCGACGCCGAACTCGACGCGCGACTCCGCGACGTGCGACTGCCTGAGCAGTTGTTTGCGTCGTTGGTCGATTTGGCGCGCGCCGCGGACGACGGCCAGCAACAGGGGTCGCGGCCGGGCGAAGTCACCAGCAATTCACAAGACGGCCAACACGTCAACGGCCAGCACCTCAACGACCAGCATGTCGAAGAGCAGTTGCGCGAAGTGCCGATACCGCGGCGCGTCTCCAAGCGACTGCGTCATATTCCGCGCACGCAGGGGGCACGCACCGAGGGGCGCACGCCCGGCGAGTTGCTGCGCGCCGAGCGCTTGCCCGACGAATTGCCGTTTGAAGCAGAAATCGATCGCTGCCTGCGGGCGGTGGCGGTGCCGCCACAGCTCGAGGCGCGGCTCGGGCGCATTCCATTGGAGTCGGCGCGCTCGCGACGTCGGTTCTGGCAAGTGGCCGTGGCCGCCGCGCTGGTGGTGGCGGTCGGTTGGGCGGTCTCGGGGCCGGTCTGGCAAATCGCCGTCGGCCCCAAGACTGATAAGCCGGCGCTTGAGCTTCCGGCCAATCCGGCCCCTCGCCTGGCCGCGGGACACACTGCGCCGTCATCTGACGAAGAGTTAGTAACAATTGAACCCCCCGTGCGGCCCGTGCCCGATCCTTTAGAACCGGTCGCGCCGGCCGAGTTGGCGATTCCGATCCCTGGGATCGAGTCGGACGATCCGCTGCTGACAAACCGTGAGTCTACGACGGGTGACGACGTGGCCACCTCCCCGGCCATCGATCCGGTGCTCACGGTCGACGATCCGGCCCGTCGCGCGGCGCTCCTAACCGACGTGGCGGAAACGCCGTGGGGCGTGTTTGCGGCCAACGCGGCCTTCGATGAGCTGCCCGATCTGCACAAGGCGCGCGGCTTGGCGCCGCGTGGTTTCGAGCCCCCCGTGCACGAGGCCTGGGACAACCTCTTCCTGCGCCAGTATCGCGTCCATCCGCTGGTGTCGGCGGCCGCGCTACCAGAAATTTCTCCCCCGCTGACGCGCGCCGTGGCGAGCTACGAGCTCTGGAACCAGTACCTCGATGCGGGAGAGTTGCCGCCGGCCGACAGCGTCCGCACCGAGGAATTTCTGGCGGGAGTCGACTATGGGTTCGCGCCCCCCACGGGGCAAGCCATTGGGATTCGCACAGCACTCGGGCCCTGCCCCTGGGGTGGCCCCGATCGTTACCTGCTGTTGATCGGCCTGCAGGCAGCCGACTTGCCTCGGCCCGCGGGCATGGCCACGAGCTTGACGATCGCGGTCGATGTTTCGGCGAGCATGCAGCGCAGTGGCCGGCTTGAAGTGGCGCAGCGGGCTCTCGCGCGGTTGATCGACGAGTTGGGCCCCGACGATCGGTTGTCGTTGGTCACGTTTGGCAGCCGGGCCCGCGTCGTGATTGAAGAAGCCGGTGCCGAAGATCGCGCCGCGTTGCTCGAAGCGCTGACGGCGCTCGAGCCCGAAAGTTCGACGAACCTTGGTGCGGGTTTGCAATTGGCCTACGCCGTGGCCGAAGCGAGCCCGGCCGCGGGGTTGCGCCGCCGCGTGGCGCTCGTCACCGATGGACTCACCGAGCTCGATCCGCTCACCGCGCAACAGATTGAAGCGGGCCTCCAGAAATCGCGCGCCGCGGGCATCGATCTGGCGGTCATCGACGCCAGTGGCGAACCACAAGGGGAAGCCGCCTTGAAAATGGTGGCCGGCTGGGCCGAACGGCCGTTGCGGCAGGCCTCGTCGGCCGTTGAGCTCGGCCGCGCCTTGCGCGAAGCGCTCTGGGATCAATCGCAAGTGGTCGCCACCGGCGCGCGGCTGACCGTGCGGTTCGATCCGACCACGGTCGCGCGGTATCGCCTGGTCGGGCATGAGGCCACGGCCGTTGCCGGTTTGTTGCCCGCCACGGTCGCCGCCGATTTGTACGTGCGCGACACGGCGGTCGTCCTCTTCGAGTTGGAGCTCGAGCCGGCCGGCGTGGCCGCTGAGTTGGCTCACGCGCGGGTGTCGTGGCAGAATCCGGCCGACGGCAACCTGGCCGAAGTCGATCAACCGATCAGTCGCCGGCAGATCGCTGCGACCTTCCGCGAAGCGGCCCTCCCCCTGCAAGCAGCCACCGTGGCGGCGCTCGCCGCGGAGCTGCTGCGAAACTCGCACTACGTGCAGGGGAGCAACTGGGCCCAGGCGCGCGAGCTGGCCGCGGATGTCAACCGTCAACTGGCAGCCCAGCCCGGTTTTGTTCGACTCACGCGGCAGATCCAGCGCACGGCCGAGGCGCGCGGCTTCCGTGGGCGAGCTCGCGGGCAGTGAGGCGCGTGGCTTCCGGCAGACGCAATCCAACACGTGGTGGCCAGTCGCTGGCGCGCGGGCCAGGCCGCGCCCGAGCGAACTCCCTTCGAGACCAGGCCCGAGCGCGCGATTTTAACGACGGCAACGGTCAAGCGGCTCGCTGTCAGCCAACATGAACAACCGGCAACTTGAAGATGGCTGGCCGGCCTTATAACGTGGAAGCGTGGTAGATCGAGTGTCGTCAAGGACGTCAGTCATGAAAGCGTGCATCCGGCGGCGGATGTTGCTCTGGAGCTGCGCGCTGGCGCTCCGGGGCTGCGCGCCGGCAATCTGCTGCTGCGCATTGGCACTCTGGAACTGCGCAGTGCCGGCGGCGCGCGGCGCCGAGCCGTTTGAAGCCTTTCTCGAAGGGCTCCGGCGACGGCAGCTCTACGACATGGCCACGGCCTATCTCGAGCAGATGCAGTCGAGCCCCCTGGTCTCGGAAGCGCAAAAGCAAACGATCCCGCTTGAGCTCGGGATGACGATCGTCGAAGAAGCCCGCGCCACACGCGACACGCAGCAGCGTCTGAAGCGATTGGAAGACGCCCGCGGCCACTTTGACCAGTTCCTCAAGGCCCATCCGCAACACGCGCTGGCGGCCGAAGCGGCTACGCAGTTGGGGGGCTTGCTGATCGAGCGTGGCAAAACGCTCCTGGAGATCGCCAAGCGCCCCAATCAGGCGGCGCAAAAGGACGAGCTCACCAACCAGGCCCGCAAGCTGTTCGCCGACGCGACGACGGTCTTCAACGACGCCCAAAAACAATTCGAAGAGGCCGTCAAGAAGTTTCCGAAAGGGCAGATCGATTCCAAGGAGCGCGCCCTGATCGAGGGCCGCAACCAGGCACGGTACGCCGTGCTGCGGGCGCGGCTCTGGTCGGGCATGGTGCTCTATGAATCGTCGAAGGCCTACCCACCCGATTCGCCCGATGCCAAGCGCCTGCTGACCGAGTCGGCCGCCAAGTTCGAGGAAATGTATAAGAAGAACGGCACCCTGCCTCAGGGCTTGTACGCGCGCCTGTGGCAGTCCCGTTCGCTGCTGGAACTGGGCGAAGCCGCGAAGTCCACCTTGTATCTCGAAGAGCTGCTGGCCAAGGTGCCCGGCAATGCCGACGGCGACCTGCGCACGTTGCGCCGCAAGTCGGTCCACCTGGCGCTACAAAGCTACTTGCACGAGAAGGAAAAGAAATACGACAAAGCGATCGAAGAAGGGGAGAAGTGGCTCACCGACGCCCGCGGCACCGAGGACCGCACGAACGAGGGCCCCGCGATCCGCTGGTACCTGGCGCAGGCTTACCTGCTGCGCGCTCGCGCGCTCCCCGATGACGACAAGAACAAGAAGAAAGGGCTGAGTGCGGCCGCCGGTCACGCGGCGCAAGTCGGCAAGATCACAGGCGAGTTCCAAAAGGAGGCCCGCGCCCTGGCGGCGGAGTTGCGCGATCAAGAGGCGACCGATCCCGAAGCCAAGACGTTTGTCGAAGCCCGCACGGCCGGCCGCGACGCGCTCGACGAAGTATCGGCCTTCGACGCGCAAATCAAAACGGCGCAGTCGACCCACCAGGAAGAAGACAAGGTGCCCGCCTGGCAGGAGCAGCGTACCGCGGCGCTGGCCAAGGCGCTCGACCAGTTTCTCCTGGCGATGAAGCTGCGCGACGAGGAGACCACGCTCGACCAGATCAACGAGGTGCGTTACTTCATCGCGTACATCTACTACTTGCAAGACCGGCACTACGACGGCGCGGTGCTCGGCGAGTTTGTGGTCCGCCGCTATCCGCGGCACGCCTCGGCCAAATCGGCCGCCAAGATCGCGCTGGCCTGCTGGGTGAAAGCTTATAACGCCTTGGCCGCCGACAAACGGCAACTCGAAGTCGAGCACATGGGCACAGTGGCCAAGCTCATCGAGTCGAATTTCCCAGGCACGCCCGAAGCCAACGACGCTTGGATGATTCTGGGAGACGTGGCGCTGCGCGACGGCAACTTGAAAGCCGCCGCGGAACACTTCGGCCACATCCCGGCCGACGCGCCGGGCCGCCCCGAGGCGGATCTCAAACAGGGTCAGGCCACCTGGCAGCGCTATCTCGCGGCGTCGAAGTTGCCCGAAGAAGAGCGGCTGCCGCCGGCCGAGCTCGATGCCTTGGCCACCGAAGCCCGCACCTTGCTGGAACGTGGCCGCGCGACGATGCGCAAATCGGTCGAAAGCGGCGGCGAGCTGACCTTCTCCTTGTTGGCCAGCGAACTTTACTTGGCGCAGTTGCACAACGGTGTCGGTCAATACGACCAGGCAGTCGCCATTCTGGAGTTGCCGAGCACCGGTCCCTTGGCGCTGGTCGAGGCCAAGAACCCGTTGGCCGAGCGCGGCAATTTCGCGGCCGAAGTCTGGAAGGCGGCGCTCCGCGCGAACGTCGGCTTGCAGAAGCTCGAAGCGGCCGAGAAAGCGATGACCGCGCTGGAGCAGCGTTTCGCCGGATCGTTGGAGGGAGAAGCGGCGCTTACCCGGCTGTACGTCACGCTGGGGCTCGAGCTCGAAGAACAAGTCGCCCGCCTCCAAGCCCAAGGCAAAAAGGAAGAGCTCACCCGCGTGCTCGATGGTTTCAAGCTGTTCTTGGATCGCATTCTGTCGCGACAGCAAGGGCTCACCTACAACGCGCTGAACTGGGTGGCCGAGACTTACTTCCGCATGGGGCAAGGGCTCGGTGTCGGCGCCGACGGCGCTCCCACGCCGCAGGCCCTGGCCTACTACCAGCAAGGGACCGTCGCTTTCCAGAAGTTGCTCGAAATGGTCGGCAAAGACCCCGCCATGGCCGGCAACCTCAACGGCGTGCGCGTCCGCCTGGTGCGCTGCCAGCGCGCCCAGGGAGACTTCGCCGGGGCCATGACGCAGTTGCGCACCATCCTCCACGAGAACGCCAACATTCTCGATGCCCAGAAAGAAGCCGCCTACACGTTACAACTGTGGGGCGCCAAAGATCCCATGAACTACGTGCGGGCCTGCAACGGCCTGAAGGTCGATTCCAAGCAGCCCGATCAAGGCGAGGTGTGGGGTTGGCTCGGGCTCGGGCGGCGCATTCAGCGCGTCGAGAAGTATCGCTCGCTGTATGACGAATCGCGCTACAACGTCGCCGAGTGCAGCTATCGCCTCGCACTGACCAAGCAAGGGCAGGAGCGCACCGATGGCCTCGGCAAGGTCGAGCGAATGATCGACACCATCGCTCAGGGCGATCCCAGTCTTGGCGGCGAAGAATGGCGAACCAAGTACGATCGATTGCTCAAGCAAGTACAAAAGGCGGTCGGCAAAAAGGCCGACGGCCTCTCAGCGCTCGGCCTGAAGGTCGAGTCGGCCAGCAGCGCCAACGGCGCAGCGCCGACACCCGCGAGATAAAACTCCACCGACGACTAGTCTCTGATCACTGACCACTAGCCACTGACTACTACCCATGTTTTCTCGCTACCGAACAATCGCCAGTTGCTTGCTGACGCTCCTGCTCGTGGCGGCGCCGGCCCGGGGTCTCGATCAAATCCGCACGGCCAAGGGCACTGCCATCAACGGCACCGTCGAAGAGGCCAATCCGCGCGAAGTGGCGATCAAGCTTCCCAATGGCAACATCGATCGGATCCCGGTCAACGAGATCGAGTACATCAAGTTCAATGGCGAGCCGCCGCAGTTGAACGTTGCCCGCACCGCTGCCCTGGGGGGCCGCTTTGAAGACGCGCTGCGCGTGCTCGAAAAACTGGCTGCCGAGAAGATCGACCGCGTCGACGTCCAAACCGAAATTCAGTACCTCCAGGCCTTCAGCCAGGCGAAGTTGGCGCTCTCCGGCGGGGGAGACATCCTCGCGGCGGGCAAACAACTGCGCGAGTTCGTGCAAAAGAACGCCAGCAACTATCACTTCCTCGAAGCCAGCGAATTACTCGGCGATATCTTCACGGCGATCAACAAGCCCGACCTGGCCACGCAGCAATACGCGGCGGTCGAGCGGGGCGCGCCTTGGGAAAACGTCAAGATGCGCGTGCGGATTGCCAAGGGCTATGCCTTGCTGGCCCAGAACAAACCGCAAGACGCGCAGGCCGAATTCGACGGCGCGCTGGCCCTGGCCGGCAAGAGCGATTCGCCGCTCATCGTCCGCCAGCAGCAGGCCGCGCAGTTGGGCAAGGCCGCTTGCCTGGCCGCCGCCGACAAGGCCGCCGAGGGGATCACCATGACCGAGGCGGTCATCGCGGCCGCCGATCCCGAGCAAGGCGAGCTCTTCGCCCGGGCCTACAACACGCTCGGCACGTGTCTGCGCGCGGCGGGCAAAAAGAAAGAAGCACTGTTGGCTTTCTTGCACGTCGACGTGCTGTACGCCGCGCAAGCCCAGGCCCACGCTGAAGCGCTCAAGAACCTGACCGAGCTCTGGCCCGAAGTTGGGCAACCGCAGCGGGCCGTCGAAGCCCAGGAGCTGCTCAAATCACGCTATCCCAATAGCCGCTGGGCGAAAGGCTGACGCCCCTCGAACTGGTACGACTCGCCACGGCCGGCAACGCAATCAACTCACTCAATTAACTTGTGGAGCCCCTCGCATGACCTCTCGTATCGAAACGCCGCTGGCGAAGCGGCCGATCGCTAACTGGCGTCTCCTCCTGTGCATGGTGGCCCTGGCCACCGGAGTGACGGCCCTTTGGGCCGGCTCGGCCACGGCTCAAGACGACGAAGCGCCAGCAGCCGCGGCCCCGGCCCCGGCAGCGCCCGCCGCGGCCGGAGATTCCACGGCAGCTCCGCCCGCCAAGCAGTCGATGCTCGGCTTTTTCTTTGGCGCCTTGGGTTGGAAGTACACGATCGCCTTTTTGTTCATCTCCTTCAGCTTTGTGGCGCTCTTGGTAATGAACCTGATGGCGGCCCGTCGCGATCAAATCATCCCACAGGCATTGGTCGACAGCTTCGAAGTGCAGCTCAATGAAAAGCGCTATCAAGAGGCCTTCGAGTCGGCCAAGGCCGACGACTCGATGCTCGGCAAGGTGCTGGCCGCCGGGATGGGGCAGCTCAAGCAAGGCTATGCGGCCGCCAACAACGCCATGCAAGAGGCCGGCACCGACGAAAACATGAAGCTCGAACAGCGGCTCGGTTACATCGCCCTCATCGGCACCATCAGCCCGATGGTCGGCCTGCTCGGCACGGTTGATGGGATGGTGGCTTCGTTCCAGGTGATCGCGCAAAGTTCGACGTCGCCCAAGCCGTCCGAACTGGCTCAGGGTATTTCGATGGCCCTCATCACGACGCTCGTCGGTCTCTGGCTGGCGATTCCGGCCATTGCCGTACACAAGCTGCTCGGCAATCGGCTTTCGCGGCTGGTGTTCGAGGTCGGGGTCGCCAGCGAAGGTCTCATGTCGCGCTTCGCCGACGTCGGCAAGAAGGCTTAACCCATGAAGGTCGATACCCACGCCCTGACCGAAACGACCGAGGGGGATATGACCCCCATGATCGACATGACGTTCCAGCTCATCGCCTTCTTCATGGTGCTGATGAACTTCGGCGAAGGCGAGCAGGACGAACGCATCCGGCTGCCGCTGAGCCAATTGGCCAAGCCCCCCGACGCACCCAATGTCTGGCCGATGACGCTGCAACTCACGAACATAGGGACCGTGCTCTTCAACGGCGAGGAAGTGCCCGTGCAGGGTATTCGTCCGCTGCTGTTGCGCGAAAGCCAGGTGATGAAGGTCCAGGAGCGCGATCCCAAGGAAGCCACGATCATCATTCGGGCCGATGCCGGCGCCAAAACCGGTGAAGTGCAGGAGCTAATCGGCGTCTGCCAATCGCCGGGGATCGGCTTCGAGAAATTCGTGCTGCGCGCGAAACAACGCCAGGCCGATTAGCGATCTAGTGTTCGGTTTTCGTTGTTCGGAATTCAATCCTCGTTAGTCAGCCGGGGGTGAAAGCAGCCGACTCGCGTGTTTCAACTCTAGCCACTGACCACTAGCCACTACCCGATGCTCAAACCCAAAGACCTGCCGAAAACCGAGAAGGTCGAGCTGCAGATGACGGCCATGATCGACGTCGTCTTTCAGCTCCTGATCTTCTTCATTCTCACGTTCAAGATCACCACGCCCGAAGGTGACTTCAACATCAAGATGCCGCTGGGTAAATCGTCGCCGCAATTGGCCGAGGAGATTCCACTCCCCCCGCTGATCGTGCGGCTCGAAGCCGGCTCCGATGGCCGGCTGGCCTCGATTTCGTTGGACAATCGCAAACTCAAGGGTTTCGACGAGTTGCACAACGTCGTGCTGAGCCGTGTCGGCGACGCTGGCCCCAGTGCCGCGGCGGAGATCGAGGTCGAACTCGATTGCGATTTCGAGCTGCGCTACGAGTTTGTCGTCGAGGCGATCACCGCCGTCTCCGGCAAGGTTGAGGGAAACAACATTTTGCCGCTCGTACAGAAGATCAAGTTCGCCAACCCCCGCAAGGCAGGAGGCTAGTTTTCAGATTTCAGTGTTCAGTTTTCAGTACTTGTTGCCTACGGAACACTGAAAACTGACCACTGAAAACTCTCTCTTACGCCCGCGGATGGAACCGCGCGTGTACCGCTTTCAAGCGCCGCTGATCGACGTGCGTGTAGATTTGCGTCGTCGCAATATTGGCGTGCCCCAGCAGTTCTTGCACTTGTCGTAGATCGGCCCCGCCCGAGAGCAAATGCGTCGCGAAGGTGTGCCTTAACCAGTGAGGGCTGACGTCGGCCGGCGCCCCCGCCTGCACGGCATAGCGCTTGATCAACTCCCAGATCCGCTCGCGGGCCAGTGGTCGCCCGCGCCGCGACACCAAGAGCCACGCCGGGGCCGGCGAGCGCCCGGCGATAAACTTGGGGCGCTCCTGCTCGAGATACGCTTCGACCGCGGCCACGGCCCGTTGCCCCAAGGGGACCATGCGTTCCTTGTTTCCCTTGCCTCGGCACCGGCAATAGCTCTCCGCCAGGTGGACATCTTCGAGCCGGATGCTGGCCAGTTCGGAGACACGGCAGCCCGTCGCGTACAGCAGCTCGAGGATCGCGCGATCGCGCCGCCAGGCGGGCTGCGGCGCTCGAGGGCACTCGAGCATCTTCTGCAACTGGGGCGCGCCGACGACGTGCGGCACGCGCTCCCACAGCTTGGGGCTTCCCAACAGCTCGGCGAGATTTTCTTCGAGTACTCCTTCGAGCTGTAGATAGCGGAAGAACATCCGCAGGCTGACGATGTGCCGGCCGATCGACGCGGGAGCCAGGCTTTGCTTGGCCAACCAGGCGGCGTAGTCGGCCAGTTCGCGGATCGTGAGCTTCGTGGCGTTGCGATTGCCGAGCCAATCGCGGAACCGCCTTAGATCGCGCTCGTACGCCCGCACCGTGTTGTCGGCCAAATGGCACTGCGATCGCAGGTAGCCGGGAAACTGGTCATACCAAGAGCCCAGGTCGGCTCGCGGCGACTGCGACGGCGGCAAAACAACGCGGCGGCGTGGGCACATGCAACGGGTCTCGCGCGGCGGGGCTCCCTCTGCTCGGCGTCGGCAACCGTGGGGGCGCAGCTAGAGCCAATTCACGTACGGCCCGTCGCGGGCGATTGCCAATCGCTACAATCGTCAAGGTCGCCTGGCAGGCGCTACCAAGCGGGGGGCGGTTCCCTTAGAATCGTGCTAGCGACGCTGCGCCCTGCCCCCGCCCGATGCGCCACCGCAGCCGTTTCGCGCGCCCAACTTTTGGCCAAGGAAAAGGCACGCCACTGATGAGCATCGACACGCTGGACCCAAGCACGCCGCCGCGCACCTGGACCAGGCGGCATTTACTGAGCCTCGAAGAGCTCTCGGCCGAAGAAATCACGCTGATCCTCGACACGGCCGTGGGCTTCAAAGAAGCCGCCCGGCACGCCCGTCATAAGTCGTCTCTCTTGGCCGGCAAAACCGTCGCCAATCTGTTCTTCGAAAACTCGACGCGCACCCGCACCAGCTTTGCGCTGGCCGCCCGCCGGTTGGGGGCCGACACGGTCGACTTCTCGTCGAGCGGCAGTAGCCTGTCGAAGGGCGAGACCTTTATCGACACGGCCAAGAATATCGAGGCCATGGGCGTAGACCTGGTCGTCGTCCGGCATCGCACGCCGGGCACTCCGCAACTCCTGGCGCAAAACCTCGGCGTCTCGGTCGTCAACGCCGGCGACGGTCCGCACGAGCACCCCACGCAAGGTCTGCTGGACGTCCTGACCATTCGCGATCATCTGGGGCGCATTGCCGGCCTGACCGTGGCCCTGGTAGGCGACATCGCGCACAGCCGCACCGCCCGCTCGAACTTGTGGGCCCTCAAGCGTCTCGGCGCGCACGTGATTCTGTGCGGCCCGGCAACGCTCGTCTCCAAGCGTTGGGAAGAGCTCGATGTCGAAGTGTGCCACAACCTCGACGACATCCTGCCGCGCTGCGATGTCGTGAATCTCTTGCGCATTCAGTTCGAGCGGCAGTCGACGTCGCCGTTCCCCTCGGTTCGCGAGTACGCCCACTTGTACGCCATGAACGGCGAGCGGCTGGCCCGCGCCAAAGACAACATCCTCATTCTGGCGCCAGGCCCGATCAACCGCGGGGTCGAGGTCACGCCCGACGTGGCCGATGGCCCGCATTCGGTGATCTTGGAGCAAGTGACCAACGGCGTGGCGGTGCGGATGGCCGTGCTCAAGCTGCTGCTGGGAGGCCGATCATGAGCAGCCTGCTCGTCGAAGGGGGCCGCGTCATCGATCCTGCCGCAGGGGTCGACCGCGTCACCAATCTGTTGATCGAAGAGGGGCGCGTCGTCGGGCTCGACGTGCCGGCCAACGGACAGGCGCGGATCATCAACGCCCGCGGCCGTATCGTGTCGCCGGGCTTGATCGATATGCACGTTCACCTCCGCGAGCCAGGGCGCGAAGAGGACGAGACCATTCGCACCGGCACGGCGGCCGCCCTGGCCGGCGGCTTCACGTCGATTGCCTGCATCCCGAACACCGAGCCGCCGATCGACACCCAGGCGCAGGTCGAGTTCATTCAGCATCAGGCCAAGCGGGCCGATCAGGCCAACGTGTTCGTCGTTGCCTGCGTCAGCAAGAACCGCGAGGGGCACGAGCTCGCCGAGATCGGCCAGTTGGTCGAGGCCGGCGCCGTCGGCTTCACCGACGACGGCGCGCCGATCTTCGACCCCGAGCTGTTGCGCAGGGCGTTCGAGTACTGCCTGATGTTCGACAAGCCGATCCTCAACCACTGCGAGGTCCGCGAGCTCACCAAAGGCGGCGTGATGCACGAGGGCTCGGTCTCGCTGCAATTGGGCCTGACCGGGATGCCCGCCGCCGCCGAAGACGTCATGACCGGTCGCGATATCATCCTCGCGCAAACCACCGGCGGGCGCCTGCATATCATGCACATCTCCACCGCCGGCAGCATTGAGCTGGTGCGGCGCGCCAAGTCGCGCGGCGTGCGGGTGACCACCGAAGTTTGCCCGCATCACTTCACGCTCACCGACGAGTCGCTGCGCAGCTTCGACTCGAACTTCAAGATGAGCCCGCCGCTGCGCACGGCCACGGATGTCGAAGCCTGCATCGCTGGCCTGCGCGACGGCACGATCGACTGCATCGTCACCGATCACGCGCCGCACGCCCGCGAGAAGAAGATGCAGGAGCTCGACCGCGCGCCGTTCGGCATCGTCGGTTTGGAGACGGCGCTGGGGCTCGTCGCGACCGAGCTCGTCGAGCCAGGGCATCTCGACTGGCCCGGCGCGATCGCCAAGATGACCTGCAACCCGGCCCGCATTTTGCAGCTCGAGAACAAAGGGACGCTCCGCCCGGGGGCCGACGCCGACGTGACGATCATCGACCCCGAGCGGCAGTGGACGGTCGACGCCACGAAGTTCCGCTCGAAGAGCACGAATTCGCCGTTCGTGGGCCGGCAGCTCAAAGGCCGGGCCGACACCGTGATCGTCGGCGGCCGGGTGAAATTCGTCGCGGACTAAGGGCCTATCCTAGAACAGATCGCGGCGCTGCTCGGATTGGGTCTCAGCTAGTCGGCCTACGCATGTCGCTGTTAGTCGACGGTTACAACCTGATCTACGCGGCCAACATCGTGGGGCCCGGCATTGGCCCGCGCGGCTTGGAGCGGGCGCGGCAGGCACTGTTGGACACGCTGGCGGCCGCATTGCCTGACGCCGAGCGATCGCGGACCGTGATTGTCTTCGACGCGGCGTCCGCTCCCCCCGGCTTGCCCCGGCAGCTCACGCATCAAGGGATGCTGGTGCGGTTCGCGGCGGGCTACGAGAGCGCCGACGAACTGCTCGAAGAGCTAATCGTGGCCGACACGGCCCCCAAGCGGCTGACCGTGGTCTCGAGCGATCACCGCGTGCAGCGGGCGGCGCGCAAACGCCGCGCGAAGGCCATCGATAGCGACGTCTGGTTCGCTGAGGTGCAACGTCAGCGCAAGGCGCAGCCAGAGAAGCCAGGGGCCACTACCATCGACGAGCCGCGCCGCACGGCCACACTGTCTCCCGAAGAGATCGAGAAGCTTACGCGCGATGTAGAGAATGATTCGCGCGACAACATGTCAATCTTCCCAAAAGAGTTCTTCGAGGAGGATTTCGACAAGGACGCTTTCGACGAAGAGGACGATCGATAAGGACGACTTCTAAGCTCCAGCGCGAATTCGAGTGCAATTTTGCTTAAGCCCAGGGAAGGTCCGCGATAAGCCTGAACCTTGCCAGCACGCTTCCATCGGCCTTCCCTGGGTCAAGCGCGTCGTCACGTTGCTGCGGTCGGATCTTGATTCCAAATTCCGATCCACGCCCCCTCTCGATCGTGCCGCTTGATATACCGATAGGCGTTTTCTTGATGGGCGCGATCGCGGATGCGAAGCGCCTTGCCACGAACGCCCACACAGGCGGCCTTGCCAACCTTTTGAGCGCAGTTCGAGTGTCCCACATCGTTTCGCCCGTCCTGCGAGATGACGAACTCGCTTCGTCTCAACCTTGACGAGCAAGTGAACGTGTTGCCCACTGACCGCCATGATGAGCACCCATACGCGTCGTTTCGTCAGCTCGCGCCACATCGCGCGGCCGAGACACGCTTTGTAGCGATGAGGAATGACCACGGGCGGTTGCACTAAAGAGTCCCGGCTGCGTCGCGCTTTGTCGTCGTAAAGTCCGCGCGGCGGCGGGTTCTTGTAATCGCCATCGACATGCTCGCGATGATGCCGCGTGCGAAATCCGCGAGCGTCACCGTAAAGCCAGGCGCCATAGGTGGTCAACACGATGTGGTGCCAACGACGACGATCTCGAGGCACGGAAATGCTCCAGTAAAATGGCGCTGTTGCCGCTACGAATTCCCAGGGAAGGCCGGCGACGTTGCTCGTCAAGAAAGAGAATATCCGCGGACCTTCCCTGGGCTTGAGGGCAATCTGAGTCTAACCGTGCGCGGAAACGGATATCCATTTTCAAGCGCGTCCTCACCCCTCCAGCGCCCGATCCGAAATATCCTTCCGGCACCAGGCCCCTTCCCAGCGGATCGCTTTGACGGCCGTGTACGCCTGTAGCTTGGCCGCCGAAATGCTCGGCCCCGTGGCGGTCACCCCCAGCACGCGGCCGCCATCGGTGACGACTTGCCCCTGCCGCGTGGCCGTCCCCGCGTGGAACACCTTGACCCCCGGCACGCTATCCGCCGCTTCGAGCCCGCGGATCGGCAGCCCGCGCTCGTAATTTCCGGGATAACCGCGGCTGGCCATCACCACGCACACGGCCGGGTCGGGGCTCCACTCGACTTTGTCGAGCCGATCAAGCTCGCCGTCGACCGCGGCGTCGAGCAGGTCGGCCAGATCGCTCTTGAGCCGCATCATCAACGGCTGACACTCGGGATCGCCGAAGCGCGCGTTGTACTCCAACACGCGCGGGCCTTGGTTCGTCAGCATGATGCCGGCGTACAGCACGCCGCGGAACGGCCTTCGATTGCGCTTCATCGCGTGCACGGTCGGCACCAGCATTCGCTCTTCGATCAAACTGAGCAATTCAGGCGTCACGCGCGGCGTCGGCGTGTACGCTCCCATGCCGCCCGTGTTGGGGCCCGTGTCACCGTCGCCGGCGCGCTTGTGATCCTGGGCCGGCGGCAGCGTAATGATCGTGCGGCCGTCGGTGATCGCCATCACGCTGGCTTCTTCTCCATCGAGCCGGTCCTCGATGACGATGTGGTTGCCCGCCGCGCCGAACTCCTTGTCGCGGCCGATCCGCCGCACAGCTTCGAGCGCTTCGTCACGGTTCAGGCAGACGAACACTCCTTTGCCGGCCGCCAGCCCATCGGCCTTGACGACGATCGGGCGATCCTCGCGATCGGTCAGATACGTGGCCGCGCTATCGTGATCGCGAAAGACGTGGTAGTCGGCCGTCGGCACGTCGGCCTGTCGCAGCAGGTTCTTGCAGAAGCTCTTGCTTCCTTCCAACTCGGCCGCGGCCTTCGATGGACCGAAAATGCGCAGCTTCTCGGCGGCGAACGCATCGACGATGCCCGCCGACAGCGGTTGCTCGGGCCCGACGACGGTCAACTGCACGTTGTTCTGGCGGACGAACTTGATGAGCCGGGCGAAATCGGTCGGCGAAATATCGACGTTCTCGGCCTCGCTGGCGGTGCCGGCGTTCCCCGGCGCGACAAAGACGCGCTCCACACGCGAGCTTTGCGCAAGCTTCCAGGCGAGCGCGTGTTCGCGTCCGCCGCTGCCGATGACTAACACATTCATGATCTGTCGCTCCGCGCGGCCGCGCGCCTCTTGATTGCGCCGCGCGCGCATGGCCAAAAGAGTTGTCCGCCGACTGCCGCCACCGTCGATCGCCCGAGATCCGCCAGTCAGATTCTAGCGCCAGCCCGATGGGGTGCCAAGCGAGGGCGCGGGTCGGGCGTAGCATGCCCGCCGCGAGAACGCGGGCAGTTCCAGCCCACATACCGTCGGAGTGCTCAATTTACGGCGACAAACCGACTAGCGAGCGCAGTTCGGCCAAGGGGGCGAGATACTCAGCCGGCGGCAGACCGTCGACCGAAACCTCGCGCCGGGCCGTGCAGCCGTCGACGGCCCCCGCTTCGACCAGCGCCTTGAGCAACCGCTGCTGCCGCTCGCAGGTGAGCTCGGCCAGCGCCATGCGACGGCCCATCCGCTCGGCAATCGCCACGCAAGCCGCGTAGGCAGCCCAGTCGCTGACGCCGGATAACAGCAGATGCTCGGTGGCAATTCGACAGGCGATCCGGGCGCCCGGCTTCTCCCCGATCGCGGCGACGATCTCTTCCCACCCGATCGCTCCGCACCCCAGCTCGTTACCGCCGTCGGCCATGCCGATCGTGGTGACGGGCCGCCTCCGCGACGTCACGGCATCGAACAGCAAGTGCGTCGGCGCGGTCACCGCGTCAATCGACTGGCCGCGCATGTTGTGGCAAATATCGCGCTCGGCCGGCTCGACAAGCTGCTCGAATCGGGCAATTGGCGCCGGTACCCCCTCGCGCACTTGCTCGCGCAACGATTGCAGGGTGTGGCTCGGCCCGACGCGCTCGATGGCGATCAAATGCGTCAGGCGGCTACCGATCGGGCCGCGGAGCCAGCTCGTCGTCCATAGCGCGGGGGCCGGGTCGCCGAATTCACCAGCCAACGGCATTTCGTCGACTATCGCGCGCGAGAGCCCCAGCACGTCGCAGCCCGCCTCCAACAGCGGCACGCCGAAGCGATCGGTCACCAGGGCGACTTCCGCCCCCAACTCGGTCAACAGCGATGCCAAGGCCAGTGCCCCTGGTGGCCCATCGGTCTCAGCGGCCGCCGGCTTGGCCGCGGTCACGCAAAAGCCCGTGACGATCGCCACCACGGGCCGCTCGATCGCCAATGTGTCGACCAGTTTCTCCCAACCCGCCAGCTCGCGCCGCCGCGCGATCGTGGGCAAGCGGCGCCCCGCGGGGTCGCGCGCCAACAAGGTGTCGATCTGATCGTAAAGCGTAGGCATGGCCGAAAGCGTAGCGGTCAGGGGGACAGATCCAAACCACGCGCCGAAACCAAGGCATCCGCGAGCGGTGCCGTCCCCATTATCGGCATCCACCGTTCACCGCGCGGCCGGGACAGCACATTTTGTCGCACCTGGTTGACACCCGGGGGGGCAAGGGTACAACATTTCACCGGGAAGGATTGTGAAAAAGTCGCGGGTGCGTCTGAGGTTACGCCGTTTGGCGCCGCCAAAGGGTGCCCGCGAGTGGTGCTTCTTCCGGTACGGCCTCGCCGTTCTCGCGATGGCCAAGCAGTCGTCGCGATGGGCTCGAAAGCATTCGCGACGGGCTTGCAGGTACGCAGATAACTGGGCGACGGCTGGTACTGTTGGTTGGCAACTGGCTAGGTGGCGCGGGCGATTCCGCCTGACCGCCACGCGTTCTAGGCACGGGTGCTATGGCGGAAAAAAAGAAGCTCTCGGTCGCCGAGATTCTCGCGGCGGCTCGCAAAAAAGATGGTGGCGGTGCGGATGCCGGTGCTAGCGCCGCGGGTTCAGGCGAACCCCCCGCGGCTCCCGCGCCTGCATCCGAGGCGTCTCCCGAGGCCGTCACGTCCGAACCGGTAGCCGAACCGGTAGCCGAATCTGCTGCCGAAGCGCCTGCCCCCGCGCCGGCCAAGCCTGCGAGCGCCGGCACCCCTGGCAAACGTCCGAGCGTGGCCGAAATCATGGCCGCTGCTCGACAGAAGCAAGCCCCCGGTGCCCCACCACCGGCGGCCGCCAAGCCGGCCGCTCCCAAGCCCGCTGCCAAGCCTGCTGCCGCCAAGCCCGCCGCAGCGGCCGCTGAGTCCGCTGCTCCGCGCGGCACCGGCGTGAAAGACACTGCCAGCATTCTGGCCGCCGCACGCTCAGGCACCAAGCCGGGCCCGATGTCGAAGGCCGAGGCTGCCGCGATGGCCAAGCCCGTCGCTCCCGTGCCGGCCACCGAGAAGGCCAAGAAGATCGTGCCGCCGATGCCGACCAAGCCCGAGCATGTCGCGCGGAAGCCGGGCGAAAAGAAAGCCGCCGAGACCGAGGATCGCCGCGGGTTCATCGGCGCGTTCTTCGGCGCCTTCATGGGCTCGTTCCTGGGGCTCGGCTTCACGTCGCTGGCCGCCACCAACGCCCTCTGGGGATTGGGGACGGCTCGTTACATGTTCCCCAACGTGCTGATCGAACCGCCGAGCACGTTCAAGGTTGGTCCGCCGACCGATTTTCCGCCTGGCGCCGTCTCGGAGAAGTTCAAGGCGCAGTTCGGCGTTTGGGTGGTGAACAGCGAGTACAACGGGCAGCAGCAGCTGTATGCCCTGCGCACCGTCTGCACGCACTTGGGTTGCACGCCGAACTGGCTTGAAGGCGAACAGAAGTTCAAGTGTCCTTGCCACGGCAGTGGTTTTTATAAGGACGGCATCAACTTCGAAGGTCCGGCCCCGCGACCGCTTGAGCGTTACGCGATCCGGCTGGCCGACGACGGTCAATTGGAAATCGACAAGAGCAAGAAATTCCAGGAAGAACTTGGTCAGTGGCGCGATGCCACGTGTTTCGTGGCGGTTTAACCACCCGGCCCCCCGTGGCCACGCCCCCCCCGTCACGCGCTGGCGTTTGAGCCGGTCGCGAGAAGAGTAAAGAACAAGCCCTATGTCGCTCGGCGAAACGATTCGCAACAGTCAGGTTTGGAAGAGCATCTTCCGGCATCCAATGCCCTTGGATCGCCGCAACCGCATCGTCGTGATGCTCACCAACTTCTTCCTCCACTTGCACCCCGTGTCGATCAAGAAGCAGGGGATCGCCCTGTCGTACACCTGGTGCATGGGCGGGGTGACCTTCTTCCTGTTTCTGGTCGAAACGGTCACCGGCGTGTTGTTGATGTTCTACTATCGCCCCACGCTCGAGTGGGCGTATCACGATATTCTCGACCTCCGCGACGTAACCAGCCTGGGGATACTGCGCGAATTGCACCGCTGGGGTGCGCACGCGATGGTGATCACCGTCTGGCTGCACATGTACCGCGTCTTCTTGACTGGCAGCTACAAGCCGCCGCGCGAGTTCAACTGGGTGGTTGGCGTCATCCTGCTGCTGCTCACCCTGCTGTTGTCGTTCAGCGGCTACTTGCTGCCGTTCGACCAGTTGGCGATCTGGGCCATCACGGTCGGTTCCAACATGGCCCGAGCGTCACCGTTGTTGGGTTATGAAGGGCCGTTCCAGCAACTGCTGCAGATCGGCGATATCGACATGATTACCGACACGTCCGACGCGCGATTCGTCACGATTGGCGAGCGCAACGTCGGCGAAATGACGTTGAATCGCTTCTACGTGCTGCACTGCATCGGCTTGCCTTTGGCGGTGACGCTCTTGTTGGCGATTCACTTTTGGCGCGTGCGCAAAGACGGCGGCATCAGCGGCCCCCTCTAAACGCTAGCGCGTTTGTATTACACGAACCGATTCACCAAGCCCAGGGGTTGCCACCCCTGGGCTTATGAACGAGCTGACTATGCACGGACACGATCCGCATTTCTACGAGAGCATTCAGGGCTTTCTCGGCAGCTACTACCTGGTGCTGTCGATCATGAATGCCGTCACGGCGCTCCTGCTTTGGAGGCGTCACAACCGCGGCTTCGAGGCCGTGCTGCTGCTGGCCATCTTCGGCGGCGGCTTCCTCATCCTGTCGAGCATTGCCTACGGCGGCGGCACCCGCATCCTGGGCCTGCCACAGGGCTTCAAGGAATTCGTTAACCGCAGCACTGGTCCGGTCGTTTATACGCTCGGCACCACGGCCGTGCTGGTGATCTTCTTTGTCTTCCGGAAGTTCTTCACCAAACCGCCGGTCGCCTGGATCTCGTTCAATCTGGCCCTGCTGTTCATGGGCCTGTCGATGACCGATCCCAACTTCTCGTCGATCGTCGCCAAGCCCGACAACGTGCCGATCGTGGGCTTGATCTTCCTGTTAGGTTTCTTCACCTGGTTGGCGACCTACAAGGCCGTGATCAACGACGATCGTCTGGCGCAGGGCTTGCCGCCGCTGGAGAAGGAAGACAACGAGAAGGTGCTCGTCTGGCCCGACCTGGTCTACACCGAGCTGATCTGCATGATCGCGCTCACGGCGCTCCTGCTGCTGTGGGCGATCCTGCTCAAGGCGCCGCTCGAAGCACCGGCCAGCAGTGTGAAAACGCCCAACCCGTCGAAGGCCCCCTGGTACTTCCTCGGCCTGCAGGAAATGCTCGTCTACTACGACCCCTGGATGGCCGGCGTCGTGCTGCCAAGCCTGGTGCTGGTCGGCCTGATGGCGATCCCCTTCCTCGATTTCAACAAAGCCGGCAACGGCTACTACACGATCGCCGAGCGGCCGTTCAGCTACCTGATCTTTCAGCTCGGCTTTCTCGAGCTATGGATCACACTGATTATTCTGGGCACGTTCTTGCGTGGGCCGAACTGGAACTTCTTCGGCCCCTACGAGCCGTGGGACGCCCACAAGGTGCTCGCGCTCAACAACAAGGACTTGTCGCAGTTCTTCTGGGTCGACTGGCTCAACAGCGGTCTCCCGAAGGCCCCCTCCGATTCCGGATTCTGGACGCAAATCGGCTACATCTTCAAGCGCGAGTGCGTCGGCCTGGTGTCGCTGGGTATTTACTTCATGATTTTACCGCCGATCCTGGCGATGACCGTGTTTCGCAAGTTTTTCGCGCGGATGGGCTTCATTCGCTTCATGCTGATGGCCAATCTGCTGCTGTTCATGGCGGCCCTGCCGCTGAAGATGGTGTTGCGCTGGGTCTTCAACTTGAAGTACATCGTGCACATCGACGAGTATTTTCTCAATTTTTAGGCTTCGCGATTTTAGAACTTCGCGCGGGGCGCCTAGGCGCTCCCTCGCTGTGAAGGATTAGGCGTTCTCATGCCGGCAACAGAAACAACCTGGCGCAACCTCACGCTGATGCACGTCGTCTTCGGGCTGACGTCGCTCGGCTTGCTGGTGGGCACCATCTGGATGCTCGCGGCCGATCACGACCGCGAATGGAAGCAACTGCAACGCGACTTCCGCGACGTGCAGGTCTGGTCGATCAATGCCCGGCTGGCCGAGCTCGAAACCGGCAAGTTCAAGAATGAGAAAGCAGAACTCGAAGGCAAGCTCGCCGCCACGCGCCGCGAGGTGCCGCCGGCCGCCGCGATCGAGCGTTTCTGCCAGTTGATGCTCGACAAGGACGCCGCCGATAAAACTCAGACGAATCAAAGCGCGGTCGATAAGATTCGCGCCGAGTACAAAGCCCTGCAAGCAGCCACCGACGACGATCAGCGCACCGCGCGCCGCGCCGCGCTGGTCAATCACCTTTCGGCGATCATCGTTACCGCCCGCAATCAAGAAACGAAAATCGCCGACATCCTCAAGGCCACCAAGGCCGACCTGAACGTGGCCGTCAGCGACTACGACATCGGCACGCGCGACAACGTCAAGCAATCCGAGATGGATCGCTTGCAAGCGGCGATCAATAAGGTGCAAGCGCAGGTCAACGAGCGCACGCTCGAAAGCCAGGCCGCCAACACGTATCGCAAGAATCTCGAAGCGGCCCTGGCCGACGCTACGGCCAACGAGTCGGCTGCCCAGAAGGCCATCGACGATTTCGAGTCGCGCCCCAAGCAGTTGGCCAAGTCCGAGCAAGAACAAGCGCGCAGCTTTGGCGAGCGTTTCCTTGAGCTGCCGATCATCGACGCCTTCGGTCGGCCGCTGAAGGTCAATCAGATCTGGCTGCCGCAGTTGACGACGAACATCAACTTCCGCGACGTTGCCCGGTTCGATCGCTGCATCACCTGCCATCAGGGGATCAGCATGACGGCCCCCGGCTCCGCGGTTGATCCCGCGTATCATGGCGCTGAAGTGCTGACGTTCACGCTCGCCACGCCCGAGGCGTCCCCGCAGGGCGAGGGGGATAAGCCAGCCGAGCCATCCATCGAAACCCTCTACGGCATGAAACTCGCCGACAAACTCCGCAAGGGGAGCGTCGCCATTCAGGCCGTCTGGCCCGATCAGCCTGCCGCCAAGGCGGCGCGTGTCGTGCCTGGTGGCGTCCCCGAAGTCGCTCCGCAGAATCCCCCCGGCACCTTGCAGCACGGCGACGGGGTGAGCTACGCGCAGCCTGCCGGTTTGCGAGCCGGCGACGTGATCGAGCGCATCAACGACATCGACATTCTCTCGCTATCGCAGGCAGAGAACGCGCTGCTCACCACCGTCACTTGGGGCCAGCCGCTGACCCTGCGCGTGCGGCGCGGCGCCTCGCAGCCGTTCAGCTCGCACCCGCGGCTCGACCTGTACGTCGGCGACTCCAGTCCGCACAGCGCGGCTAAGGTCGGCTGCACGATCTGCCACGACGGACAGGGGAACGCTACGACCTTCCAGTGGGCGTCGCACTCCCCCGATAGCGAGCTCCAGCGCGAAGAGTGGGCGCGCGAACATGGGTATGCGTTCAACCACGACTGGTGGTTCCCGATGTTCCCCAATCGCTTCTCCGAGAGCACTTGCTTGAAGTGCCACCATAATCTCGGCGAATTGGAGCCGAGTCCACGCTTTCCCGAGCCCCCCGCTCCCAAGCTGATGGAAGGCTATCACCTGGTGCGGCAGTATGGCTGTTTCGGTTGCCATGAGATCAACGGGTACGATGGTCCGAACAAACGGATCGGCCCCGACCTGCGCAGCGAGCCGAACATCACGGCCGCGGCCCAGCAACTGCTGACCGACGCCGGTGTGAACGACGAAGAGAAGCTGCTCGCCAGCTCGCTCGTCAACAATCCGTACGATCGCACCGCCTTTGCCCGGCTGGGCGAGCTGCTGCGGGCCGATCAAACTCGCGCCGCCGAGAAGGCCGAAGCAGCCGGGCAAGACCCGCCGCACTTGTCGGCCCCCTCGTTCCAGTTGTTGAGCATCCTCGGTGCTCCGGACGAGCTGCCCGGCAAGCAGCGCAAGGTTGGGCCCAGCCTGCGTCATCTGGCCAGCAAGGTCGATTTCAATTTCGTCTACGACTGGATTCGCGAGCCGAAGCACTTCCGCCCCACGACGCGCATGCCGCAGTTCTTCGGCCTTTGGGATCATCTCGTGCCGGTCGTCGAGACCGACGCCGATGGACAGGTGAAGTCGATCGAAGCATCGCAGGGCCTTAAGGATGCCGAGCGCTTCGAGCCGATCGAAATCCGCGGCATCACGCAGTACCTGCTGGGGCATAGCCAGCCGTTCGAGTTCATTGAGAATTCGGCCGGCGTCAGTGCCGAGGCGTCCGCCGAGCGCGGCCGCAAATTGTTTGAAACGCGCGGCTGCCTGGCCTGCCATCAGCATCCCGATTTCCCCGACGCCAAGGCCGATCAAGGGCCCTCGCTCGGCGGTTTGGCCGGCAAGCTCACCACCGAGAACGGTCGCCGCTGGCTCTATAGCTGGCTCCGCGATCCGTCGGCGTACCATCCGCGCACGGTGATGCCGAACTTGTTCCTCGAGCCAATCAAGCAAAAGATCGAAGAGCAGGACCAAACGACCGATCCGGCTGCCGACATTGCCGCTTACTTGCTTGCTCCGCGCGAAGGAGATCCCGAGTACAAGCCACAAGTTCCTGAGCATGAGCCCGCCGAGGCCGACGTCAACGATCTGGTGCTCTTGCACCTGAAGAAGGCGTTCACCGAAGTGCAGGCCGCCAAGTATCTCAAGGAAGGCATTCCCGCCGATCGCGCGGCCGATGTGCCGGCCGATGAGCGCGTGCTGGTCGCGCCGCTGACCGCCGAGAAGAAGTACGAATACGTCGGCCGCAAGGCAATCTCGAAGTATGGCTGCACCGGCTGCCACGACGTGCCGGGCTACGAAACCGCCAAGCCGATCGGCACGGGCCTGGCCGACTGGGGCCGCAAAGAAGCCGACAAGCTCGCCTTCGAGCAGATCGATCAGTACATCGCCTGGATCGAGCATGCCCATGGCGGCGGTCACAGCGCGGCAACGCCTGGCAGCGGGGATCACGCCCACGCTTCGGAAGACACGCCCGAGGGGCTCGAGGCCTTCCGCGCTCGCAAGGCTGCGGAGATCAAGGCCTTTGATCCCGATGGCCTGTTCGTTCACGAGCTCGGCCATCATCACCGCATGGGCTTCTTGTGGAACAAGATCCGCGAGCCGCGCAGTTACGACTACAAGAAGACCGAGAACAAGGATTACAACGACCGGCTGCGGATGCCGAAGTTCAACTTCACCCCCGACCAGCTCGAGGCCGTGATGACCTTCGTGCTGGGGCTGTTGGCCGAACCCCCCGCCGCGCAGTACGTCTACAAGCCCTCGCCACGCCAGCAGGCAATCAACGAAGGCAAGCACGTGCTGGAGAAGTACAACTGCGGTGGCTGCCACACGCTCGAGATGCCGCACTGGCAGTTCGACTACGATCCCCAGCAGTTGACGCCACCGGCGGAAACGAACGACTACGCCTTCTTGTCGCCGCACTTCGATCCGGCCACGCTCCAGGATTCGGCCAAGGTCGACGCCCGCGGGCTCGGCTCGGCCGACATCGCCGGCATGCCGATGCTCGACGGCGAAGGCAAGCTGGTCGAAGATGTCGACGAAAACGACAACCCGCTCTACTTCTTCACCCTCTGGGAGAACAAGCCGATCGCGGGCCAGGCCTATACGTCGGGCACGCAACTGGGAATCGCGAAACCGCAATTGGTTTCGGCGCGCCCCGCCTGGGGTGGTTATTTGTCGCGATTGATCTATCCCTCGGTACTGGCGACCGCCCGCGAAGAGAATCCCAACTTCAAAGATTCAGACGCCTGGGGTTGGCTGCCGCCGCCGCTGGTCGGTGAAGGTCGCAAGGTGCAGCCGGCCTGGTTGCACGACTTCCTGTTGGACCCCGTGCCGATTCGCCCGGCCGTGGTGTTGCGGATGCCGAAGTTCAACATGTCGACCGAGGAAGCGGGCCAGTTGGTCGATTATTTCGCGGCGGCCGACGGGGCCGAGTACCCTTACGCGCTCGATCCACGCACGCGTGGCGCGCATCTCACCGCGGCCGAGTCGGCGCATCCCAATCGCCTGAGCGACGCGATGAAGATCGTCACCAACGGCAACTACTGCGTGAAGTGCCACCACTTGGGAGACTTTGTTCCCGAGGGGAGCGTGTACGCGATGGCGCCGAACCTCGATCGGGTCTATCGCCGGCTGCGTCCCGACTACGTCCGCGATTGGGTCGCCAATCCGCCGCGGATCATTCCAACCACGGTGATGCCGATCAACATCCCGCCCGACAAGCCGGTCGCCCAGGAGCTCTACCACGGCACTAGCGAAGAGCAGTTGCAGGCAGTGGTCGATCTGTTGATGAACTACGACGTGTTCATGAAGGATCGCACGAGTATCCGTCCCATGATTCAAGCGGCCCCGCCGGAGGCGGCCGCAGGCCAAGCGGCGGGCGGAGAGTAAATCCCCCGTCCCAAGTGTGTAACTCAACTGACAGCAAAGGTTTTCGCCGCACGGGTGCGACAATTTGGTTCGGTCGTTGGGGGCGCGTCCGAGCCTTATAATGCGACGGGTCCTTCGTGACGAAGCTGACGTTCGCCCGAGCGGCCCACACGCACCCAAAACGCGAGCACCGAACTCAGCAGTACCGAACACCTCGGGCCCGCACCTGACGGGCGGCCCGGCACTTTCTGGGGGGAACAAAACCATGCAACGCAATCTGCGAATCACCAGCCTGGCCGCCGTCGCCCTGGCAGCACTTCTGAGTCACAGCGCGGTGACCCCCAGCGCACAGGCGCAGCAATGGGGCACGCTCAAGGGCAAGTTCGTTTATGACGGACCCGTACCGGCGCCAGTCGCCTTGCGGATCGACAAGGACCCCGAGTGCTGCAAGGTCAAGCACAACGATGAATCGGTGCAAGTAGCCGCCGACGGGGGGTTGGCCAACGTGGTGCTCTACGTCCGCACGCCGAAAGTGGCCGTCCATCCCGACTACGAGAAGACCGCCAAAGACGACGTAGTGCTCGACAACAAGACCTGCCACTTCGAGCCGCACATCGTCGTGGTGCGGTTGACGCAGACGCTGTTGATCAAGAATACGGACACCTGCGGCCACAACACCAACGTGGCGCCGCTGGGCGATACGGCCATCAATCCGTTGTTGCCCCCCGCCGGCGAGTTCAAGCACACCTTTCGCCGGCAGCAGAATCTCCCCTTCCCGGTGAGCTGCAACATCCATCCCTGGATGAAGGCCCACGTGCTGGTCCGCGATAACCCGTACTTCGCCGTGTCGGCCGCCGACGGCACCTTCGAGATCGCCAATCTGCCGGTCGGCGCCCCCGAATTCCAGGCCTGGCACGAAGCCAAGGGCTACCTCGAACACACCGGCTGGCCCAAGGGCAAGTTCAAGCAGTCGATCAAGGCCGGCGACAACGACCTGGGCACCATCAAGCTCAGCCCCGCGCTTTTTAAGAAGTAGTCCGTTCAAGAAATAATCGTTTCCGCAGTCATCGATCGAAAACGCCATCCGCCTGTCCAAAGGCGTATCACCATGATTCGAACGCATCACCGCTCGTTGCCTTGGGCCAGCCTGGCGCTCTTGGCGCTGTTCGTCACCGGTTGCGGCGGCGGTCGCTATGAAGAACCGCTCGCGCAGGCCAACGTGGTCGACGCCGTTCGCGCCGCGCTCGGTAGCTCCGAATCTGCAGACGCCGGCACCGGCAGTGCGGCCACGGCTACGGCCACGGGCACTGGCTGGGGCTCGCTGACCGGCACCTTTGTGTTCGAGGGCGCGCCGCCCGCCCCCAAGCTTCTGCCTACGGGCGGCAAGGATGCCCCCACTTGTAACCCCGACGGCATCGCCGACGAATCGCTCGTCGTCGACCCGCAATCGAAGGGGGTCAAAAACGTGCTGGTCTTCGTCAAGAAGGTCTCGCGCACGCACGAGTCGTTGGCCGAGTCCGCATCGCAGCCCGCCGTGTTCGATCAGAAAAACTGCATGTTCCTCACGCACGTTTTGCCTGTGCAGGTTAAGCAGCCTGTCGTGCTCAAGAACAGCGAAGCCGGCGTGGGGCACAACACGCAGATCTCGCCGCCGGCCGATACAGCCGTCAATCCGCTGCTGCCGCCAGGGGGCCAACAAGACTATGCGTTCGGCCGTCCGCAGAACGTGCCGGTGCCAGCTACCTGCAGCATCCACCCCTGGATGAAGGCCTACATCATCCCGCGCGACAATCCGTACTTTGCCGTGAGCGATGCCTCGGGCAAGTTCACCATCCCCAACATCCCCGACGGCGAAGATCTCGAGGTTCAGCTCTGGCACGAAAGCGCCGCGGGGGCCAAGGGGGTGCTCGTCGTCCCCGGCCTCACCGACGGCAAGGGGATCGTCAAGCGCAAGCTCGGTGAGAACGAAGCGGTCGACCTGGGGGCGATCCAGTTGCCGGCTTCGGCATTCAAGTAATTCAGCCAACAAGCAATGCAGCCAAGTAACTCAGCGAACACACCCGTACCCGTTTCCACGACAAGCCGCCGCGATCCCACGTCCGCGGCCGCATGGGCGCAACGAACGATGACCAAATCGCACGGTTGGCGAAATCTGCTTTCGATGCTGGCGTTGCTCGGTGGCGCTGCGGCGCTGGTCGGCTGCGGTCAGGCGGATGTCGCCCAGTTTCGCTTGAACATGGAAGGGCGCGACCCGTCGTTCGCGTCGATCGAAGATCGCACGGAGCGCAATGCCGCCATCGCGAACGAAAAAGTCCGCGAGCAATTGGTGGTCGATCTGCTGACCGCCGCCTTCGGTACGCCCGACGCACCGTTCGCCCCGCCCGACAGCGGGCTCGACCTCGTCAAGCTGCGCCGCGCGGCTGGCCCGGTCGCCAGTTACGGATCGGGCCAACAGCATGGATTGTATCGCAAGCATTGCGCACACTGCCACGGCATCTCCGGCGACGGCGCCGGTCCCACGGCGCTGTTCCTTAATCCCTACCCGCGCGACTATCGCCAGGGAATCTTCAAGTTCACTTCGACCGGCCCCGGCATGAAGCCTACGCAGGCCGATCTCGAGCGCGTGCTGCGCGACGGGCTGGCCGGCACGGCCATGCCATCGTTCGCGCTGTTGCCGCAGTACGAGATCGAGTCGCTGGTCGAGTACGTCAAGTACCTGAGTATTCGCGGTGAGACCGAAACACTGCTCAACGCCGCCTTTGAAGGGGAAGAACTCGAGCCGATCGATCTGAAGGCCGACGCCGCCAAGCAGAGAGAGCAAGCCGTGGCCTTGGCGGAGCGCGTCAAGCTCGAAGCGGCCGATCGCGCTTCGCTCTGGACAGGCGCGGCCGACACGATCGTCGAGCCAAATCAAGAAGCGATCCCGCCGTTTCTGCCTGCCGAAGGGACCGCCGAGTGGCAGGCATCGGTCGACCGCGGCCGCGTGCTCTTCCGCGACAGCAAGACCGCCAACTGCATCAAGTGCCACGGCCCAACGGGCATTGGTGACGGTGGCGGTGAAGAGCTGTTCGATGACTGGAACAAGGTCAAGCCGCCCAATACCCAACCGGAAATCGCCCTCTGGTTGCTCCCCAAGCAGGAGTTGCGCCCGCGTAACCTGCGGCTGGGCATCTACCGCGGCGGGCGCCGCCCGGCCGACCTGTATCGCCGCATTCACGTCGGCATCAAGGGAACGCCCATGCCGGCGGCCGGCAACGTGCTGACGCAGCCGGGCCAGATTTGGGACATTGTGAATTACGTGTTGTCGCTGCCGTACGAAGCTTCGGGCGAAGGCCCGTCGCCGCCAGCCGCGGTTCATACAGCATCGACGCATACCGCAGCGACTGATCCGGCGTCGACGGCGCATACGGCGCCGTAAGCCCGCAGCCGAGAAGCGCTCGCCGCTTGGCGAGCGACCCACCGCCATCAAGCAAAGGTCAAACGACGTGGGAAGGTTCTGGAGCCTGCTGTTTCTGCTGGTGCCGATTCTCGGCGTGCTGTGCTTTGCGCTGGCGCCGGCGCTGGGGTACTGGTTGCCCCCCGATATTTCGGAGCACGGCCACCGCATCGACCACCTGTTCATGTTCTGTCTGTATTTGACGGGCGCGGTGTTCATCGCCACCGAGGTCGTGCTCTTCTGGTTCATGTGGCGCTACGACGGCCGCACCAATCGCGACCCCGTGAAGTTCTCGCACGGCAGTCACAATCTGGAAATCGTCTGGACGATCGTGCCCGCCGCCACGCTGCTGTTCATCGCCATTTACCAGATGGACGCTTGGGCCGACGCCAAGATCCGCACGCCGAACATTCCGGCCACGGTCGAAGTGACGGGCCGCCAGTTCGAGTGGCGCATCCGCTATCCCGGCCCCGACGGCGAACTGGATACCGAGGACGACATCTTCGGTGTCAATGAATTGCACCTGCCAGTCAATGAGCAGATCGTCCTGAATCTCAAGAGCATGGACGTGCTGCACGACTTCTTCGTGCCGCAACTGCGCATCAAGCAGGATGCCGTCCCTGGCAACAAGATCCCCATGTGGTTCACCGCCCGCGAAACCGGCACCTATGAAATCGTCTGTGCCGAGCTGTGCGGCTGGGGCCATTACAAAATGAAGGGCCGGCTGACGATCGAATCGCGGGAAGCGTTCGACGCCTGGCTCAAACAACGCGCCGCGGAGCAAAAGGCCACGCAATGAGCACTACCGCACTCGGTTCGCACTCCGTAGCCCATTCGCATTCAACGGGCGGCGCGCTGGCCTTCATGCGCACCTATGTCTTCTCGATCGATCACAAAGTGATCGGCATCCAGTTCCTGTTCTCGACACTGCTGTGGTTCGTCGTGGGCGGACTTTTGGCCCTGGCCGTGCGCTGGCAGTTGGCCTGGCCCTGGAGCGATATGCCGGTCATCGGCCGCATGCTCTTCTCGGCGCAAGGGGGCCAGATCTCCCCCGAGTTCTACACGATGCTGGTCACCATGCACGCCTCGGTGATGATCTTCTTCGTCATCATCCCGATCCTGGCGGGCGCGTTTGGCAACTTTTTGATTCCGCTGATGATCGGCGCCGACGACATGGCCTTCCCCACGCTCAACATGTTGAGCTACTGGCTGATGTGGCCCGCCTTCTTCTGCATGATCTTGTCGTTCTTTGTCGAGGGCGGGGCCGCCGCCGCCGGCTG
Organism: uncultured Planctomycetaceae bacterium; assembly: GCA_964495375.1. Taxonomy (GTDB): domain Bacteria; phylum Planctomycetota; class Planctomycetia; order Pirellulales; family JAEUIK01; genus JAIESQ01. The sequence goes on from CAZBWM010000011.1 coordinate 107,776, forward strand.
GACAGGGTATCCCCCGCTATCCAGCGTGCGCAGCGCTTCGCCGGGCAGCATGAATGGACAAACCCTCTGGCTGTTTGGCCTCATCTGGGTCGGAGTCTCGTCGATGATGGGCTCGGTCAACTACATGACCACCATCATCCAGATGCGCGCCCCAGGCATGACCATGTTCCGCCTCCCCATGACCATCTGGGCCATGTTCATCACCGCTGTGCTGCAAGCCTTCGCCCTGCCGGTGCTCACGGCCGCGCTCTTCATGCAATTGACCGATCGCTTGCTGGGGACCGGCTTCTTCGTCCCCGAGGGCCTGATCGTCAACGGCGAATCGGCCGGGGCTGGCGGCGGTCAGCCGCTGCTCTGGCAGCACTTGTTCTGGTTCTATAGCCATCCGGCCGTGTACATCATGATTCTGCCCGCGATGGGTATGGTCTCCGACATCATCAGCACGTTCGCCCGCAAACCGCTGTTCGGTTACAAGCCGATGGTCTACTCGATCGCCGGCATCGCCGGGCTGGGCTTCATCGTCTGGGGGCACCACATGTTCATGTCGGGGATGAACCCCGCGCTGGGCATGACCTTCATGGTCTCGACGATGATGATCGCGCTCCCCAGCGCCATCAAAACCTTCAACTGGCTCGGCACCATCTGGGGCGCCCGCATCCAGTACACCACCCCCATGTTGTTCGCCCTGTCGTTCGTGTCGATGTTCATCATCGGCGGGTTGTCGGGCATCTTCATGGCGGCCACGCCGGTCGACATTTTCATCCACGACACGTACTTCATCGTCGGCCACATTCACTACGTCCTCTTCGGTGGCACGGCGTTCGGTGTCTTCGGCGCCATTTACTTCTGGTTCCCCAAAATGTTCGGCCGGACGATGAACGAGTTCTGGGGCAAGGTCCACTTCCTGCTCTCGTTCATCTTCTTCAACGGCACCTTCTTCACCATGCACATCCTGGGGACTACCGGGTTCCCGCGGCGCTACGCCGATCCCTATCACTTCGAGATCTTCGCGCCGACGCAGACGCTCAACCAGTTCATGACGATTTGCGCGCTGGGCATGGGCGCCTCGCAGTTGATCTTCGCCGCGAATTTCTTCTACAGCATCTTCTACGGACCGCGCTGCGGCCGGAATCCCTGGCACTCGAACACGCTCGAATGGCAGGCCCCCAGCCCGCCGGGTCACGGCAACTTCGATTTCCAACCGGTCGTCCACCGCGGACCCTACGAGTACAGCTCGCCGCAAGCCGCCGAAGACTACTTCCCGCAAACCGCGCCGCCGGTCGAAGGGGAAGGGCTCGCCGGTCACGGGCACTAACCCCAGCAAACCCGAACCCCAGCAAGCACTAACTCCACCAAGCAATGTCGCACGCGCCGCAGAACATTGCCGTCGCCTCGCGCTGGCCTCACCGGCTGGCCATGGCGACCGCCTGCGCGACATTCCCGTTGATCTGGGTCGGCGGAATGGTCACCACGCACGAAGCCGGTATGGCCGTCCCCGACTGGCCCAACACCTATGGCTACAACTTGTTTCTCTATCCCTGGCAGTCGTGGCTTTCCGGCCCGTTCGACATCTTCATCGAACATGGGCATCGGCTGCTCGGTTCCGTGGTCGGTTTCCTCACCATTCTGATGGCCGTTGGCCTTTGGCGCGGTGATCGCCGCAAGCTGGTCGGTTGGCTCGGCTGGGTGGCGCTCGCCGCCGTGATCGTGCAAGGCGCCTTGGGAGGCGCTCGGGTGCTGCTCAACGAGCGCACGCTGGCGATGGTGCACGGTTCGTTTGGTCCGGCCTTCTTCTGCCTGGTGGTGGGCCTGATGATTGTCACGGCGCCGCGCTGGCAAAGCACAGAACTGGCAACTGCAAGCGCGGCGACCGGGCGCCTGCGACGTTTGGCCATGATCACTACATTCCTGGCCTACGCCCAACTGCTGGTCGGCGCCAATCTGCGCCACCTATCGCTCACCGCCGCGCCCGGCGCAGGCCGAGCGCTCGCCTGGTTCCACGTTGGCCTGGCCGCCGTGCTCGTCTCGCATGCACTGCTGCTCGCCCTGGCCGCCAGCAAGGCAGGCGTGCCCGCGCTGGTGCGCCGCCCCGCCTGGCTGCTGATGACACTGTTGGCCGTGCAACCGGTTTTGGGCGGCATGACCTGGGTCTTCAACTATGGCTGGCCGCTGTGGACCGAACGGTTCGGCTGGTCGGCGGCTCACACGATTCACGCGCAAGGCCTTTTCGAATCGCTCATCGTCACTGCCCATCAAGCGACCGGTTCGCTAATCGTGGCGGCCGCGCTAGTCGTTTCACTACGCGCTTGGCGCTGGCTGGCGCCGGTCGAACGTACGTCGTCAGCCGAACGAACCTCAACCTCGCGCGGCGCGTTGGCATCCCAGCGCGATTCGCGCGAACTGCTCGCGTCAGCTCCCTGGCGGATCGGCGCACCCTCCGTGCTGGAGGTGGCGCAATGACCGCTTGGGCACTGGCTTATGTACGCCGCCATTCGCACGCCTGGTCGCGGGTTTGCGATTATGCTGAGCTGGCCAAGCTGCGCATCGCCGTCATGGAACTGGTGACCGTGGCCGTCGGCGCCTGGCTCGGCGCTTGGGGCGCGCCATCGGCGATCGCTCTGTTGCACGCCTTGATCGGCACCGCACTCGTGGCCACGAGCGCCAGCGCCATCAACCAGTGGATGGAGCGCTATAGCGATCGCTTCATGCGACGCACGGCTGATCGACCGCTGGCCGCCGGCCGCATGAGCGGGCTCGAAGTGGGGGTGTTCGCCGCCGCCACGGGGCTGGCCGGGTTCGCCTATCTGCAACTCACGGTCGGACCGCGCCCCGCGTTGCTGGCGCTGCTGACGTGGATTCTCTACACGCTGATCTACACGCCGCTCAAGCGCCACTCGGTGTTGAACACCGTGGTTGGCGCGGTGGCCGGTGCGTTGCCCGTGCTGATCGGCTGGACGGCCGTCGGGGGGCAGTTCGACCTGTTGGCCGGCACGTTGTTCTTGATTGTCTACCTCTGGCAGTTTCCGCACTTCATGGCGATCGCCTGGCTGTATCGGCACGAGTACGCGGCCGCCGGTTTGCGGATGCTGCCGGTGATCGACCCCACCGGGCGCCGCACCGGTGCGCAAGCTTTTTTGGCGGCTTGGGCCCTGGTACCGGTGAGCCTGGTGCCGGCCGTCAGCCTGCACGTGGACGCTTGGTATGCGGTGAGCGCCGCGCTCTTGGGTTTGATCTATACGGCCGCCGCGGTGTTGTTCTTTTATCGGGCAGACGATCGTTCGGCGCGGCGCTTGTTGCGTGCGTCGCTCGTTTATCTGCCCGCCGTGCTGCTCGCGCTGTCGATCGCGCCTTTGACGACGGCGCCCCTGACGAGGGTGCCCCTGACGACCGCACCCGATCACGCGGGGCCCGCGGCTCCCCGGCCCGTCCCCCAGTTCGCCTCGCATTCACAACAGTAACTACGCTCCGCCAGACCCACGGTTGAACTCAACGATGTCGATCGCCGCCACTCACGGTCACGCCCACCACGACGATCATGGGCATGGTCACCTGAAGCTCGAGTACCAGCCGGCGCTGCCGCTGTTGAACGGCAAGCTGATTCTCTGGTTGTTCCTGTCGACGGAGATCATGTTCTTCGCGGCCCTGATCGGCACGTACATCGTGCTGCGGTTCGGGGCCTTTGTCTGGCCGCGTCCGCACGAAGTACACCTGGTCGAATACATCGGCGCGTTCAACACCTTCGTGCTGATCTGTTCCAGCGTGACGATTGTGATCGCGTTGGAAGCAGCGAAGGCCAACCGCGGTAGCGCCGCCAAGATGTGGCTGTTCGTCACCTTGGTGCTGGGGACGGTCTTCCTCGGCGTCAAGATGTACGAGTACCAGGCCAAGTTCGCGCACGGCATTTACCCGGCCCTGCCGCACAGCCCGATCTACGAGAAGTCCGATATCTACTACGCGTCAGCCGTGCGCACGCGGCTGGCCGCGATCAAGGCGCCCTTGATCGTCAAGGGAGAAAACGCCACGGAAGAAGACAAACGACGCATGTTGCTCTGCGACCTGTTGGTGCGCAACCCCGCCGATGGCCCGCTCCCTGGCACCCCCGCAAACCGCGCCGACTGGCTCGGTAAGCTTTACGAAGTCAACAACCCCGACGCCACGACTGCGCAAATCCAGGCGATCGCTAACGCGGTGATGCCCCACCCGGCCGATCACCCTGTCGGCACGGTCGAAGGGACGCTCCCCAAGGAAGAGCTCGCCGCGCACGATTCGCACGCCAAGGGTCTCAACGATAAAGAGTCCTGGCTGCGGCTGCCGATCGTCATTCCCGGCGGCAACATGTGGGCCAGCACCTACTTCCTGCTGACCGGCTTCCACGCCATCCACGTGCTGGTCGGCCTGATTTTCTTCGTGTTCATCCTGTTCATGCGGATCGGGGCCGCCAACGCCGGGGTGATCGAAAACATCGGCCTGTACTGGCACTTTGTCGATCTGGTGTGGATCTTCCTGTTTCCGTTACTCTACTTGTTCTAGGATGAGCCGGTTGTTCGAGTCGCCGGCGGTCGCCGCACGGTAAAACTGCAAAGAAACGGTGACCCCGCAAAGCAGCGGTGACGCCGCAAAAAGCCCCCGCACAACGCACGCTACCCTCAAGAGAAACCTGACGATGGATCACGCCCAGCAGTCACACACGCCTCACTCCGCCGGTCATCAAGACGCGCACGGCGAGCATCACGTCACGGGCCTCGGCGTTTACCTGGGCGTGTTCGGGGCGCTCTGCGTGCTCACGGGCGCCAGCTTCTGGACCTATGCCGACTGGCCCGTGCGGTGGCCCTTCCACGATCAACCGGCCGTCGGTTGGGCCTTCATGATGGCAGTCTCCTGCACCAAGGCGCTCTTGGTCGTGCTGTTCTTCATGCACGTCAAGTACGAAGCGAGCTGGAAGTACGTGCTCACCGTGCCACCGGTGTTCATGTCGATCTTCCTGGTGCTGGCGCTCGTGCCCGATATCGGCCTGCGCAACCGCACGGCCTTCGGCGGTCGCACGCCCGCTTCAGAGCGGCTGTCGAACATGGCGATGCCACCGGCCCCGCCTGCCGAAGGGGACCACGCCGGGCACGGTGGTCACTAGCGCGGCGAGCAATTATCCGAGCCACTCCGATGTCGGACTCTAGCGCGATCGAGATGATTGGGGTCTCGCATCGTTACGGTGAGCGTCTGGCACTCGATGATCTGTCGCTGGCGGTCCCCGCCGGCGAGTGCTTCGCCCTGGTCGGCCCCAACGGCAGTGGCAAGTCGACGCTCTTCCGTCTGCTCTCCACGCTCCTCGCGCCGCAGCGTGGTTCGATACGCGTGCTGGGCCACGACATTGCCCGCGAGACGGCCGCCGTGCGGCTCGCGATCGGCGTGGTCTTTCAAGCCGGCAGCCTTGATCGGCAACTCACGGTGCGCGAGAACCTCGCACATCAGGGTCATCTCTATGGTTTGCGCGGCGCGGCGCTCGCCTCGCGCATCGATCACGAGCTCGCCCGCTTCGGCCTGGCCGACCGCGCCGCCGAGCGCGCGGCCACGCTATCGGGCGGGCTGCGGCGCCGCGTTGAATTGGCCAAAGCGCTCCTGCATCGCCCGCGGTTGTTGCTGCTCGACGAGCCTTCGACCGGGCTTGATCCGGCCGTTCGCGCGGAGCTCTGGGAACGCCTCGACGAGCTCTCGCGCACCGACGGCGTCACCGTCGCGCTCACCACGCACCTGCTCGACGAAGCGGCCCGCGCCGACCGCGTGGCGATTCTCGACGCCGGCCGGCTCGTGGCCCTCGACGTGCCCGATGTCCTGCGCCGCACCATCGGCGGCGACAGTGTGACGATCGACGCGGCCGATCCGCAGGCGCTGGCCGCCGAGCTCGCCGAGCGGCTGTCGATCGACGCCCGCCTGATCGATGGCCGCGTGCGGTTCGAGCTGGCCGACGCCCATCAGTCGATCGCGCGCATCGTCGAAGCGCTGCCGGGGCGCGTCCGCGCGATCACCGTCGCCCAGCCGACGTTGGAAGACGTCTTCATCGCCCGCACGGGGCATCGCTATGAATCGGCGGCCGACTCCGCGCCCACCATCGCCACACACGCGCGCAAGGCCGCGGGCCAGCCGGAGGCGGCCTGATGTCGACCACCCCGCAAGCCCCACCAGCGCCACGCGCAAGCGAGCCCGTCCTCGCGCACGCAGCTCCCTGGCTGGCCGCCGGCACACTCTGCTGGCGCGAGCTGGTGCGCTTCGCGCGGCAGCCGAACCGCGTGGCCGCCGCCATTGGGCAGCCGGCGCTGTTTTGGATTCTGTTCGGCGCCGGCTTCGGCCCCACGTTCGCGATGCCCGGGGCCGAAGGGCTGACCTATCGCGAATTCTTCTTTCCCGGCACGCTGGTGCTCGTGGTGCTGTTCACGTCCATCTTCACGTCGATCTCGCTAATCGAAGATCGTCGCGAAGGGTTCTTGCAATCGGTGCTCGTGGCCCCCGTGCCGCGCTGGGCGCTCGTGGCCGGCAAGGTCGCCGGTGGTGCGCTCTTGGCGCTGTTGCAGGCGCTGTTGCTGTTGCCGGCCGCCTGGCTGTTCGGCCTGCGGCTCGACGCCATGTCATTCGTTTCGTTGACGTTGTTGTTGCTGCTTCTGTCGATTGCGCTGACGGCGTTGGGTTTCGCGTTCGCGTGGCGGATCGATTCGAGCCAGGGCTTTCACGCCGTGATGAGTTTGCTGTTATTTCCGCTCTGGATGCTGTCGGGCGCGTTCTTTCCGGCACAGTCGGGCCCCTTGGCTTGGATCGAACGTGTCAACCCGCTCGGCTACGGCGTGGCCGGCGTGCGCCGCATTCTGGCTGCTGGCATGCCGGCCGATTCGCTGCCGGCCGGATTACCGTCGGCCGTCAGTTGTTGGCTCGCCACGGCGGCGTTTGCCGCCATAATGGTAGGGATCGCGTCACGCCTGGCGCGGCGCGCCACGCGGGGCGACTTGCTGTAGAGGAATCGCGGAAATGAAAGTTCGCCAGCCCGGCCGGCCATCGATCCAGTGGTTGTCGCTTGTTGCCGCGGCGCTCGCGCTCGGTGGTTGCCAGCAGGAAAACGGCGATCCCCCCAGTGCCGTCGTCCGCGTCGAGCCCGCGCCGCACGCCGTCGAAAACTTCACGCTCATCGAACGCAGTGGCGAACCGTTCGAGTCCGACAGCTTGCGCGGCAAGGTCTGGGTCGCCAGCTTCTTCTTCGTCACTTGCCCCGGCATCTGCCTGAAGATGAACCAGACGATCGCCGACTTACAGAAGGAGCTCGATCCCGAGGTCCGCTTTGTCAGCATCACGGTCGACCCCGACAAAGACACTCCCGAAAGCTTGCGGGCGTACGCCGAGCGCCTGGGCGCGACCGATCACTGGTTGTTTCTCACCGGCTCGCTGCGCGACATCAAAGACATCGCCAACGACAGCTTCCAGGTGTCGGCAGCGCAAGAAGTACACAGCGAACGGCTCATGGTCGTCGACCGCCAGGGGCGCGTCCGCGGCCGATATATGGTGAGCGACGGCGCGCAAATGACCCTGCTGAAACGCAAAATTGCCGAGCTGCTCAAGGAGCCTTCGTGATTGCCAGCGAGTTTTGGCCCCTCGTGGCGGCGCTCACCGTCCGCGACCTGCCGACCGTCAACGCGCTGTTGAACGCCACGGCCGCTGTGCTCCTGGTCGTCGGTTACCGGCTGATCCGCCAGGGGCGCGTCGAAGCTCACAAGCGGGTGATGCTGTCGGCGTTTGCCGTCTCGATCGTGTTTCTGGTCTGCTACCTCGTCTACCACTTCTACGTGCTGCATGTCCCGTTCGCGGGCCCGCCGGCCGTGCGCGCGGTCTACCTGGCGATCCTCGGTACCCACGTCGTGCTGGCGGCCTGCGTGCCGGTGCTGGCGATCGTCACCATCTGGCTTGGTCTGACCGACCGCCGGGCCGCCCACCGCCGCTGGGCCCGCTGGACGCTCCCCATTTGGCTCTACGTTTCGGTCACCGGGGTGGTCGTTTACCTGATGCTTTATCACCTCTGGCCCGGCCCCCCGCCGGCAGCTATGCTATTGCCATGAAGACCACCATCCGCGGAATCTTCAATCGCTGTCTCCCCGGGCGCCGCTGCCGCAGCGTCACGGCCCTGCTCATCGCGGTGCTGTCGATCGCTTCGGTGCTGTCGATCGCTTCGGTGGCCCAGGCTTGCCCCGCCTGCAAGCAGGCGCTCGCTTCGACCGAGCACGCCCGCTCGGGTGATCCGATTCAGGGCTTCATGTGGAGCATTCTCTTCATGATGTCGATGCCCTTCCTGCTGTTAGGCGGGTTCGGCACGTACTTGTGGTACATCGTGCGTCGCGCCCGCCTGGCCGCTGAAGCACAGGCCGCCGCTGCTTTGCAGTGCGATGAAGTCGCGGCTTCGCAGTCGAGTGAGGTTGCATCCTCCCAGCACGAGCCCGAAACGGTCGAGGTCGGCTGAGCCATTCGTCGGCGTCTCTCCTCGGCAGGCCGCTCCGCCAGGCGTTTACGATGCGTTTGATTGGCCGGTCGTTGCAGTTGCTCGGGCTGATTCTCTTGCCCGTCTCGATGGTGCTGCAATTGCAGAACACGATCGGCGCGGGCCCCATGCTGATGATGATGGTCTTCGGGGCCACCGCGTTCTATATGGGGCGCATTCTCGAGGGCTACGGCCAGCCCTAGCCTGCGTGCCTCACCCACTTCGCGGCGAACCGAGTTTTTCGGCTCCGCGTGGCAGTCGGCTGGTGAGATACGCGGGCTAAACCGCATGGCCAATGGGCAGGGCAGGGGGGGCCGACTTTGAGCCCCCCGGTGGCGGCCAAAACTCCCCAACTACGGCGGTTACTGCGAATTTGCCTGCCGCCTGGGCCTTTTTTCTTGACCGGCCCCCGTGGCGCGAATAAATTGCGAGTTCACCTGGAGTTAGGGCTCGTGGCGGTATTCTGCCGCCTGGCGAGCAGGGCCGGGGGGGCGGCAACACGCCGCTAGTCACTCGAACTTTGGCCGGTGCCCTGTCGGCGTCCGCCCGTTGCAAGTCGATCGCGGCACTGGCCATAGCAGCCGCGTAGAGGTGATCCGCATGCGCGTCGCGTTCGTGAATCTGCCGCACCCCGTCGCGGTCGTGCGGCGGTACATGTGCTCGTACAACTCTCCCGTCTTCTTGTTTCCACCGCTGGAGCTCCTGTCGGTCGCCGCCGTCGCGCGCCAGTGGCGCCACGACGAAGTGCTGGTGATCGACGCCATCGCCGAGCGGGCCAGCACCGAAGAAGTCGTCGCCCGGCTCAAAGAGTTCCGCCCCGACTTCGTCCTCACCATCACCGGCTTCGAGATCTTCGAGCAGGACGTGCAGGCGATCCTGGCGATTCGCACGGCGCTGCCGCAGGCCAAGCTCGCCGCGTTCGGTCACTACCCGACCACGTTCCCCAACGAGACGATGACCGCCGCCAAGCTCGACTTCGTGCTCCGCGGCGAACCCGAGAACACCTTCTTCGAGCTCACGCAGGCCCTCGACGCCGGCACCCCGCTCGACGGCATCCTTGGGCTCAACTATCGCGGCGCCGATGGCGCCGTGCTTGGCACGCCCGACCGCTCGCGATTGAAGCACATCGACGAGCTGCCGTTCCCCGACTACTCGCTGATCAACCTCCGGCACTACAGCGAGTTTCTGCTCCCCACGCCGTTCGCCGTGGTGCAAACGGCCCGCGGCTGTCCGTATACCTGCAACTTCTGCGTCCGCAGCTACGGGCAGAAGCTCGGCATGCGCACGCCCGACAACATCGTGGCCGAGCTGGCCGACCTGGTCGATCGCTTCGGGATTCGCGCCTTCCGCTTCATCGACGATACATTCACGGCGGTGCCGCAGCGCACGCTGGAGATCTGCGATCGCATCAAGAAGAACCTGCCGCCGTTGGTCTGGAGCTGCCTGTCGCGGGTCGATACGCTCGACGAACAGCGCGTGCGGGCCTTGCGCGACGCCGGCTGCCGTCGCGTGTATATCGGCATCGAGAGCGGCTCGCCGCGCATCTTGCAGGCTTACGGCAAAGACTACGGCATCGACCTGATTCCCAAAATGGTCGACCTCATGCGCAAGAACGGGCTCGAGGTCGGCGCGTTCTTCATGGTCGGCCATCCCGAGGAAACGGCCGTTGATTTCGAGGCCACGCACCGCCTAGTCCGCACGTTGCCCTTGGACTATGCCACGGTCGGTAAAACGGTCCCCTATCCGGGCACCTCGCTCTACGAGCAATATCGCGAGCAGGTCGACTTCTCGCTCTATCCGTACCGCAACGAGTGGAAAGATCCCCAGCGCCGGGCCGAGCTCGACGGTTGGGAGGCCACGTTCTTCCGCGGCATGTATTTCAATCTGCCGTACGTCGCGCGGCACGCCTGGCGACTCTTGAAGCACCCCGGCACTACCCTGGCGGCCGGCCGGGCCCTGTTGCCCTACGTGCTCAACCGCGGGCCCAACAGCACCCGCCACGAGTTGGTCTAGTGGGTCCAGCGGCAACCGCGATTACCAAACCTGCCGGCAAGCTCTGCCAGCGCTGCGTCATGGACGCGTCGATCCCCGGCGTCCATCTCGACGCCGCGGGCGTCTGCAACCATTGCCACATTCACGATCGTTTGAACCAGATGTTCCCATTGGGGGACGAGGGTGCCCGCCGCCTCGACAAGATCGTCGACCGCATCAAGCGCGATGGACAAGGTAAGCCCTTCGATTGCGTCGTGGGGCTCAGCGGCGGTCGCGACACCTGCTACTGCCTGGTCAAGTGCAAGCAGCTTGGCTTGCGTCCGCTGGCCGTCCACTTCGACAACGGCTGGGACTCCGACATCGCCAAGAACAACATTCGCAAAATCTGTTCGGGCCTGGATGTCGAGCTGCACACCATTATCGCCGACTGGGAAGAATCGCGCGAGCTGACCAATTGCACCATCCGCGCGAGCTTGCCCTACATCGACCTGACCGACGACATCGGCATCGTCGAAGCGCTCTATAGCAGTGCCGAAAAGGAAGGGGTCCGCTGGATCATTCATAGCCATTCGTTCCGCTGCGAAGGGATCAACCCGCTCTTGTGGAACTACATGGATGGCCGCTTCGTCAGGCACCTGGTCAAGCGGTTCTGCCGCATCAAGCTCAAGCACTTCAAGAACGTCGAGCTGAAGGATTTCTTGTACTGGGTCTTCGTGAAGCGAATCAAAGTCTTCACGATGACCAACTACTACGAAGACACCGGCGACGAGATCGACGAGATGCTCAAGCGCGAGTTCGGCTGGGAGAACACCGGCGGCTGGCACTTCGACAACGAGATCTTCGGTCTGCAGTGCTTCTACTCGCGGTACAAGTTCGGCATCGATTGGCGCGTCGTCGAGCTGTCGGCCCTGGTCCGCGAAAAACAAATGACGCGCGAGGCCGCCCTGGCCGAGCTGGCCGAAATCCCCCCGATCGAGCGCAAGGAAATCGTCGACTACGCCCTGAAAAAGCAGGGCATCTCGCAAGCCGAATGGGCCGAGATTCTCGCGGCCCCACCGAAGTTCTTCACCGACTATCCCACCTATTACCCGCTGCTGCGGGCGATGCGGCTGCCGATCAAGGTGCTTTGCCGGCTGAACATCCTGCCGCCGCACACCTACGAGAAGTACTTTGAGCTGTAGAGGCCGCGCGGAAATCTCATTGCGCTGGGTAACGTTAAAAACGTTCACTGCTCGAAGGCGAGCACGGTACAATCGTACCAGCGCCAACAATCTACTTCCTGCCGTGCCTTGATACCCAAAATCACGGGAGGACGCGGCAATGCGATTCCGTGCAGGATTACTAGCCGGGTACCTCATGCTCGGTATTGGAGGTTGCACGAAGCAGCCCAACAATCCTGTTCCCAGCAATGCGGACAACGGTATGAACGCCAAACGTCCGGGCTCTCAAACGACCTCCAAGCACCCTCCTGACGCAATTATCCTGAAGTCCGAAGTCTATCCCTACAGCGTGGCGTTTTCGCCAGACGGCAAGCTCATTGCCACTGGCGACGAGCTATTGCAGATCTGGGACGTCTCGAAGACGCGCCCGATAAATACGCTCGAGCCCATGGTGCTTGTCGGTTTTCTTCAATCGGGGCATCTGCTCGCCGCCGCCACCGATGGCATGCTCCATCGTTGGGATCTAAAAACAGCAACCGAAACTCCGGAACTGTCGGGTGGTTCGCCTGCTGCCATCAGCCCCAACGGACAATTCGTTGCTTGCCTCGGCAGCGAGTTGCATAGTCGCACAATCACCGTGTGGGATCTAAACGATGAGCGGCCACTAAGGAGTTTTACTGTTCCCAGTAGTACTCACGCCATCACTTTTACTGGCAACGGCCGACTCATCGGTTGTGCGGGATTCAACCAAACGCTGCAGATGTTTGACTTCGAAGGCAAGCCATGCTGGCAGGCGCGCCCTGGCCAGGGTCGTTCGATCGCAGCTTCCGCGGACGGCTCCCTGATCGCTGTGAGTATCAGCACTGTCCCCGCGAACTCCAGTTCCGGCAAGGACGAGTTATTCGAGGCGTTTGGGTCCCGAGCCGTGACCCCATTGAACGAAACACACGTATTCGACTGCGAAACTGGCGAATTGCGCTGGACACTGAACGAACGGGACCGACTTGGCGCCACGGCCTTGGCCTTTTCACCAACCAGTCTGGTCATGGCCGCCGGCAACGGACACGGCTCGATCCGACTCTATGATCTTTCGAACGGAGAGCTCATCGACGAACTGTACGGCCATGAGCACAACATTCCGTCATTGACCTTTTCACCTGACGGGCGACGACTCGCGTCGGTCAGCGACGATTACACTCTTCGTATTTGGGACGTATCAGAACTCCTCAGCGACTACGACAATGGCAAGCGATCGCGTGATCCAGCGCCGATCGATTGGCAATTGCTGCGCGAGCAGCAGCAGCGAGTCATCGACAAGATTAAGGCGCTCGGCGGACGCGTCAAGGTCCTGGACGGAGGTCCAAAACAGCCGATCATCGCGCACCAAATCGACGTAGCCTTGCCGGATCATGTGGACGAGATGGTCAACCTCGCGACCAACCTGACAACATTGAAGCGCTTCCATGTGCCGAGAAATTCGCTAACGGATGCAGGTCTTGCCAACATCCGAAAGCTCGAAGAGCTGACGCATTTGCAATTGTCCGGCCCACAGATCAGCGACCGTAGCATCGAATTGGTCGTCGGCTTGGAGAGGATCGAGACCCTCGGATTACACGATACTTCAGTCACCGACGACGGGCTGAAGCGGATCGCCACGAGTTTTCCTCGTCTCGCCGTACTCACCGTTCGAAACACGGCGATTACGGACGAGGCTCT
>CAZBWM010000012.1:0-110259 GCA_964495375.1 uncultured Planctomycetaceae bacterium
GGTTCAGATTTAGGACGCAAAACGGCCCTGTTAGGACGGTTTAGGACGCAAGCTTGTTGGGTTTTGCGTCCTAAGGTCAAGTACTATCCTGGCAAGGCTTTAGGTACTGTTTTTTCGGGCTTAGGACGGTTAGGACGCAAAATCCCGGAACACTTTATCGAGGAGCCCCCGAGTCGGCGCCAACGCTCGAGCGGAATTCTCGTACCTCGCTCCGCGGGCTGGTACCATCTCCGGTGCGCTGGCCGCTCGCCGCGCCAACTCAATGCGACACAACGGGGAGACTGACTTGCGACATCAACAGATTCGCGGTTTACGGCCGATCGTCGCCACGGCGCTGGCGATTTCGATCGCTGCGTCGTTTGTCACCGCGACCCGGGCAACTGAACCGGTAACAAGTACCGACCCGGCAAGCACAACACCAGTAGCACTGCGCGAGCCGGTCACGCTCGAGAATGTCGTCACGCCCGAGGTCAACGAGGCCGAAGAGCCGCTGGCCGCCGAATTCTCGCTCGACGAGGCCGTCCACTTTCTCGATTCAGCGGCCGTGAGTTGGCAGAAACAAAAGAACTGCCTGACCTGCCACACAAACTATTTGTACTTGCTCGCTCGGCCGGCGATCGGCGCCGACGTCCAGGCCCATGCGATCGTTCGCGACTTCGCCGAAAAGCTCGTCACCGAGCGCTGGCCGAATCAGGGACCGCGCTGGGACGCCGAAGTCGTGATGACCGGCGCGATCCTGGCACTCAACGACCGCGCGACGACCGGCAAGCTGCATCCCGCGACACGCACGGCGCTGGATCGCACCTGGACCGTGCAGCGCGAGGACGGCGGCTTCTCCTGGCTCAAGTGCGAGTGGCCGCCGATGGAGGATGACGATCACTTCGGCGCCACGATGGCCGCGATTGGCGCCGGCGCCGCGCCGGAAGGTTACGCCCAGTCGGACGCCGCCAAGGCCGGGCTAGAAAAACTACGCGAGTACCTGCGCCGCGAGCCAACGCCGACGCTGCACCATCGGTTGATGATGGTTTGGGCGTCGCTTGAGCTGGCGGATATCTGGAACGACGCCCAGCGCACCGCCGCGCTCGACGAGCTGTGGCCTTTGCAGCACGCCGACGGCGGCTGGGGAATCGCGCAGCTCGGCCCCTGGCAGCGCGAAGATGGCACCGCGCAGGATCTCGACACGAGTGATGGGTACGGCACGGGCTTCGCCGTCTTCATCGCCCGGCGTGCTGGCGTGCCGGCCGACGACGTGCGGATCGCCAAGGCCGTCGAGTGGCTCAAAACCCATCAGCGCGCCAGCGGCCGCTGGTTCACCCGCAGCGTGCACGCCGACAACGAGCATTTCATTTCGCACGCCGGCACGGCCTACGCGGTGCTGGCGCTCCAGGCGTGCGATGCCCTGCCGAAGCAAGCGGCCCGCTCGGACTGATCCTAGCCGCGCGGTACCAAATGCACGGCCGGGGCCTTGATCACCGCGGTGATCGCCTCGCCCGCCGCCAAATGCAGCTCTTCGCTCGACGTCCGCGTCACCAGCGCCGTCAACCGAAAACCACAATCCAACAACACGCGAACCAGTGCCCCCTCAGGCACAACCGATACCACCTTGGCCGGCAAGTGATTGCGGGCACTCGATCCGGCGGTCGGACCGCGCTCGAGCACGACATCCTCTGCGCGAATGCAAACGTAGACGCGCGATCCGAGGTCACCATGAGCGAGTCCCCAGATGTGGGCGCTACCGACTGTAACAGCGGCCAACCCGTCGCGAGTTTCGACAATGCGTCCCTCCTCGATCGCTTCGACACCGACGTACCGCGCAACGACCTCATCGGCCGGCTGGGCAAACACCTGCTGCACGTCGCCCGACTGCCGCACATGCCCGTCCACCAGCACGACGACGCGGTCGGCCAGCGCGATCGCCTCGGTGCGGTCGTGCGTAACCAGCACCACGGGCACCGCCAGCGATCGCAACAAGTCGCGCAACTCGCCGCGCAGCCGTTCGCGCAACGGTTGATCGAGCGAGGTGAGGGGTTCGTCGAGCAACAACAAGCGGGGCTGCATGACCAGCACTCTGGCGAGCGCCACGCGCTGCTGCTGCCCGCCGGAGATTTCGTCGACGCGGCGCGCGGCGAGCCCCGCCAGATCGAAGCGCTCGATCATCGCGCCGGCGCGGCGCGCGCGTTCCTCGCGCGGCAACTTCGACAATCCAAAGGCGACGTTCTGCTCGACATTCAGATGCGGAAACAGGAAGTAGCTTTGAAACAGCATGCCCGCCCCACGCGCTTGCGGGCGAACGAACGTGCGCGTGGCGGCATCGAACCAGGTTTCGTCGCCGAAGCGAATTGTGCCGCGCTGCGGTCGCTCGAGCCCGGCCAGCGTGCGCAGCACGGTCGACTTGCCGCCGCCGGAAGGGCCGAACAGGACGGTGACGCTCGCGCGATCACTCGGCTGGCGAACGCGTCCTTCGATCGTCGGCCCGCCGGCGAAAGTCCGCTCGAATTCGGCGACCAGTTCGCTCATCGGTGCCCCGGCCTGCGCTGGGCGATCGTGTACGTCAGCGCCAAGCTGACCGCCGCAAACACCAACAACACTAGCGCCGTGCGGTTGGCGCTCGCGTAGTCGAGCGCCTGCACGTCGTCGTAGATCGTCAGGGCCAACGTGCGGGTCACGCCAGGAATGTTCCCCCCGACCATCAACACCACGCCAAACTCACCGACCGTATGTGCAAAGGTCAGCACCAGACCGGTCAAAACGCCTGGCCACGCCAAGGGCAACGTCACGCGCCAGAATGTTTGCAGCCGCGAGACTCCTAAGCACCACGAGGCTTCGATCAAGCGCGGATCGACCGAACCGAGCGCCGCCGCGAACGGTCGCACCGCGAAGGGGATATTGCAGATCACGCTCGCCAGCAAGATGCCCTCGAACGAAAACGCGAGCGTCGCGCCCGTCAACTGTTGGTAGACAGCGCCGGGCGCGAAGCGTGGGCTGGCCGCCAACAACAGATAGAAACCCAGCACCGTCGGCGGCAGCACAAGCGGCAATGCCACGACCGCTTCGACGAGTGCGCGGCCGCGCACCCGCGTGGTCGCCAACCACCAGGCCAAAGGTAACCCGATGACCGTCAGCACCAGCGTGGTCAGCGCCGCCAGTTTCAAGGTCACCCACACGGCCGGCCAGTCCATCGCCTTACTTCTCCGGCTGGATAAAGCCGTAGCGAGCGAGCAACTCCCGCCCCCGAGGGCTGATTACGAACGATCGAAACCTGCGGGCGGCGTCGGGGTCACCGGCGGCCGTGAGCACGATACCGGCTTGTTCGAGGCGCGGATAGGCATCGAGTGGAACGCGCCAGTAGCGCCCCTTGTCGCGCATCGTGGGCGCCATGGCCAACGAGAGCGCGATCACGCCGACATCCGCAGCGCCCGATTCAACGAACTGCGCGGCCTGCGCCACATTCTCGCCGAGCACGAGTCGATCGCGCACCGCATCGTAGACGCCGAGCGCGCGAAACGCCGCTTCGGCCGCCCGGCCGTAGGGTGCATGTTCGGGATTGGCGATGGCGACTTTTCGCACGGTCGCCTCGGCGACGGCTCCGATGCCGATTTTGTCGAGGTCGAGCGGTGAGGAATTGGGAACCCAAACGACAATTTGCCCGATGCCGTAGACAAATTCGCTGTCGGCGGCGGCCAGTTGCTGTTCCACCAGGCGGTGAGCGTAACTACGATCGGCCGACAAGAAGACGTCGAACGGTGCACCGTTGGCCAGCTGCGTAGAGAGATTGCCCGACGAGCCGTAGGTGGTTTCGACCTTGGTATCGGGCTCGGCCTGGTTGAACTCGGTGATTATCTCTTCAAGTGCGAATCGCAAGTCGGCGGCGGCGGCGATCCGCACGAGCGAGTTGCCCGACGGCGCGGGCGCTGTATCCGTCGACGTTGTGGCGCTCGAAGTCGTCTCTGCGGTGCTACCTTGTGGATAGATTGATGGTTTACCGCAACCAGCCAGCAGCAGGCAGCACGACGCCAGGAATACGCCGAGCGTTCCGTAGGGTGTGCGCAGCACACCAGTTGAATGCGAGCGCATTGAATCGCGACCTGAAATGGTGCGTTGCACGCACCCTACATTGTTGGCCGCTCGCACAGCCCACACATTCAATCGATGAATTCCTCGAACCATAGCTCGGTCATAATCCAGCGATAGATATTGTTTGACAGGTCGACGCGACCGGCGCGGTGCGACTGGAGCGCTTGCCGCAAACGCCGCTCGTCGAACAACCCGCGGTTTCGACAGCGCTCGGCCAACAGCACCGGCTCGATCGTAGCGGCCGGCTGCTCGCGAAACCAGCGGGCGATCGGCACTACGAAGCCAAGTTTGCGACGATTGTCGAGCACCTCGGCCGGCACGTCTCCACGCACCGCCTGCTTCAAGATGGCTTTGCCATGCCCGTGACGATACTTAAGCGTCCCTGGCAGGCGGAAGCAGAACTCGACCAATCGATGATCCAGGAACGGCAACCGCGACTCGATCGAATGGCCCATCGAAATCATATCGCCGTAGTGCAACAGGTCGACGAGCCGCCCCTCGTGCTGGTGACGCAGCGAGGCATTCAAGCGATCCGTGATCGGCGGGCGATTGGGCAGCGGCGGTTCATCGGCGGGGCCAGCAGCGAGCGAACCGCGATAAACCCCTTCGTCACCGCGCAACTGGCGAAACAGGCGATGGCTCCAGAGCGGCCCAGCGGCGCGCCCCGCCAGCAACAGGGCGCGGCGTGGCCCGACGCGGCGCAGCTCCCAACCGAGCTCTTCCGCGGCCGAACGCAGACGGCCATGCGCGAAGTGATCGGTCACGGCCGTGGCAAAGTTCGTGTAATAGCCGGCCAGCAGCTCGTCGGCTCCTTGCCCTTCCAACAACACTGTCACCTTGCGGCGGGCCGTTTCCATGATGCTCCACAAGGGGAGCACCGCGGGCGTGTGGATCGGCGCTTCGAGATGCCGGATGATCTCGCGCAGCTTCGGCAGCAGCTCGCTCGCCTCGACAGGCACGGCGTTGGCGTGCAGCCCCAACTTATTAGCCAGTCGCGCGGCGGCCGGCGCTTCGTCGAACGTTTCGCCGGGGAACGACGCGGTGAACGTCTCCAGCGGCTCGCCGCAAAATGTCCGCAACAGGCAGGCGATGCTCGACGAATCGACGCCACCCGACAGCGTGATGCCGACCGGCACGTCGCTGCGCATCCGCAAGCGGAGCGAGTCGATCAGGTGCGACCTCAATCCATCGGCGGCGTCCCCTGGCGAGATTCGTTCGTCGACTTCGGTCGGATAGTCCCAGTAGCGCTCGATCCGTACGCCGCTTCGGCTAACAATCAGATTGTGGGCTGGCAGCAGTCGTTTGATTCCCGCGAAGCAGGTCTCTTCGAGACGCGCGCCGATGCTCGCCCGCAGCAGCCGCGAGAGCGAGTCGTAATTCGGCCGCGCGAGCTCCGGCGCGACCGCCAGAATCGCCTTGATTTCCGAGGCGAACAAAAACCGCCCGCGGTGGACGGCGTAGTTCAGCGGCTTGATGCCGAAGCGATCGCGCGAGCAGAACAGTTCGTCACGGACGCGGTCGTAGATCGCAAAGGCCCACATCCCGTTGAACCGTGTGACGCAGGCGGGCCCCCACTGAGCATAGGCCCGCACCAGCACTTCGGTATCGCTGGCGGTGCGAAACGTGCAGCCGGCCGCTTCAAGCTCAGCCCGCAGTTCGACGTAGTTGAAGATCTCGCCGTTGAAGGTAACGGTGAACTGCCCGTCGTCGATCTTAAACGGCTGATTGCTCTCGGGGCGCAAATCGAGAATCGACAGCCGCAGATGGCCGAGCCCCGCGCGGCCGCCGCAGAGATCGATGCCGCGAGCGTCGGGCCCGCGATACGGCATCGTGTCGAGCATCTGGTTCAGCTCGCCTGCCAGCGGGCCGTGCTCAGCGCGGTCAGCATCCGCGCCGGCGCTAAGTGCGCGGCCGCTGGCGTCGAGTTCAAAAATGCCGGCGATGCCGCACATGGTCTGGCCGCTTCCGCAGGTAGGTCACCGAGCGCAGGACCGAACTTCAGGACCGTACTTCAGGATAGCCCCTGGCGCGGGATCCGGCGCGGAGTTGAGCAGGCGCTCAGCAGGCGCTCACTTCTTCGCCGGCAGAATCAGCAGCCCCGGCACGCCGAGGTCGAGCCGAAAGACCGCGCCGGTGCTCCCTTGTTCGGCGCCCAGCGCCCCGGTCACAAACAACTGGTCGCGCTTCGGCCCGCCGAAAGCGACGTTGCTGGTGGTGAGCGTGCCCGCCTCGTAGCGCGTGAGCAACTTGCCGGCCGGGCTCAACACCTGCACCTGGTGCATGCCGTAGTGGGCGACATACACATTGCCGGCCGCGTCGAGACACATGCCGTCAGGCTGGTTATCAATCTGCCCGAGCGCCGGGTCTTTCTTCGGCAGATCGGCCAACACCTTGCGCTCGCCGAGCTTGCCGGGCGACTTCACTTCGTAAACCAGGATGCGATTCTTTTGACTTTCGCCCATGTAAAGCGTGCGACCATCAGCCGAGAGCGCGACGCCGTTGGGAAAGGCCAGCCCGTCATCGCACAAGTGCGTGACACCTTGGGCATCGACGTAGTGCAGCGTGCCAATCGGCTTCTCAAGGCTCGAATCGCCCGGATCGGTGAAGTAGAAACCGCCGTGCAGCGTGTCGAGCGACAAGTCGTTCGGCCCGCGGAGCGGTTTGCCGTCGCACTCCTTCGACGCCGGCGGCAGCAGCTTGCCATCGGCCGCCAGATGGAGCACCGCGTGCTGGCTGGCATCGCACACCAGGTGGGTGCCGTCGGCCAGAATCTTGTGACCGTTGGGAGCGCCGGTCGTCGCCCAGATGTTCGCCTTCCCTTCGAGCGTGAACTGCCAGATGTGCTTTTCCTCGGAGAGGTAGCCGAGCCCCTCGTGGTCGAACACCACTCCCTCGCTGTAGTGCGGCACGTCGACCAGCTTGACCGGTGTGATCTTCGCCGGGTTCGGCAACTCTTCGGCCGACGCGGTGTGCGCGCCAGTGGCCGCCGCCCAACCGACGACTACCGATGCGATGGCCGGCGCCAGCGCCCGGCAAGTGGCGCGATCGATCACGCGATTAATTCTCTGGAGCGAAACAGGCAAGTAGTACTGGCGCGGCATGGCGGCAACCCTTTTTCAGCGATCAAGCGATCCGAAGTGTGGTTCAATGGTGTGCAGGCGACGTGCCATAATACGCCGCTCGCCTGCGCGCTCCAAGCGGCTGAAATGCCGGCCGACCCAGAATCTGTCTCCGCGTGTCTTCGACCGTTAGAATCGTCGAGCACCCCATCGCCACTGGAAAAATGAATCATGCCGTCATCGCCTGCTTCTGGGTCCGCAACGCCATCGACTTCCGCATCGCTCGTTGGCCACCGGCTCGCGGATCTCGACACGCCCGCGTTATGCCTCGATCTCGACGCGCTCGAGGCCAACATCGCCCGTATGGCGGCCCACACGCGTGCCCATAAGGTCGATTGGCGGCCGCATGCCAAGGCGCACAAGTGCCCGCAGATCGCGCTGTTGGAAGTCGCGGCCGGCGCGATCGGCATCACCTGCGCCAAGCTAGGCGAGGCCGAAGTGTTCGCCGCCGCCGGCGTGCGCGACATCCTGATCGCCAATCAGATTGTCGGCCCGCACAAGATGGCGCGGTTGAGAGCGCTACGACAAATCGCCGACCCGATCGTCTGCGTCGATTCATTCGACCACGTGGCCGCGCTGTCACAAGCGTTTGCCGATGCGCCCGAGCCGCTGCGAGTGTTGATCGAAATCAACGTCGGCCTCAATCGGGCAGGCACCGCGGCCGGCGCGCCGGTGGTCGAACTGGCTCGGCGGATCGTCGACAGCCCCCGCCTGAGGTTGGCCGGCATCATGGGCTACGAAGGGCATCTGCTGAACATCCCCGACGCCGACGACAAACTAAATCAGATTCGCGACGCGTTGGCCGCACTGCCTGAAACGAAAGCCCTGCTCGAGCAAGCGGGTATCACCTGTGAGATCGTCTCGGCCGGCGGCACCGGTTCGTACGAGATCACGCCCATCTGTCCCGGCGTAACCGAAGTGCAAGCGGGCGGGCTGGTGCTGATGGACGCCTATTACAAGCACCGCTGTGGCGTGTCGGGCTTTGAGCACGCACTGTTGGTGCTGGCCGGCGTGGTCAGCCGACCAACGCCCGAGCGGGCCGTGATCGACGCCGGCCGCAAGTGCGTGCATGGGGACTTGCACAAACCGCTGGTTGCGGGGCGCGACGACATCGAGATCTCACGACTCACGGCCGAGCATGGCGACTTGACGCTGGCAGAAACGGCCCGCGACCTCAAGATCGGCGATCGGCTGCTGCTGATCCCCGGCTACAGCGACTTCACCTGCGTGCTGCACGACGAGTTCGTGGTGCTGCGCAAGGGCGTGGTCGAAGCGGTCTGGTCCTTGGCCGCACGAGGGAAGTTGAAGTAGAGCGGGCCCAATGGGAGCCGGCTCATCCGGTTGGAAGCCATCTGCGCATGCAATCACCCTCACCTTGCACTGCCAGCTACGCTCAGTCGGCGAATCAGTGTGACAGAAACACGCCTAGAATCCCGGCACGCGACCGGATGCCCCGCGCCGATCGGCAGGCGACTACTCCGGCATTTGCCCTTCGGCCAATTCGCGATCCCAGTCGCGCATCAGCGGCCAATCGGTGGCGCAGGTGCCGAAGTCGGCCATGTGCAAATAGCCGCGCACGCGGTCGATCGTGCGGTCCAACAGCGCGTCGTCTTTGCGAAAAATCGGACCGTGGCTCGGCAGCAGCCACTCGACGTCGCTCGCGCGAATTCGCTCCAGCGATTTGACGAAGGCCGCGATGTCGCTGCCGTGATGGGCGTCGATCACGCCGACGCAGCCGTCGCGATAGATGTTGTCGCCGCTCATCAGCAAGTTGCCGAGCCGGAAGGCAAGCTGACTGTCGGTGTGGCCCGGCGTGTGCCAGACTTCGAGCTCGAGACCGCCGACCGTGAGCTTGTCCCCTTCGTCGATCAAGTGGTCGAGCTTGACCGCGGGCATGTCGAGGTAAATGCCCTGCGCGGCGATCTGGGCGTAGGTTTTCACGGGGTCGCTCGTGGCTAGCGGTTCGGCGGCCAGGCGATGACCGTAGGTGGGGGCCTTGAGCAACTGCCGGGCCTTGGCCAACCCTTGCACGTGATCGACGTCGGCGTGCGTGGCGATGAGTCCTTTGCAGGCGGACAACGGAAAGTCCATCTGCCGGATCAGCTCGACGATTTCCTCGACGGTGTCCTCAAAGCCGATGTCGATCAGCAGCCATTCGTTGCGATCGAAAACCAGATAGACATTGCAACCCAAGCGCTCGCCCGCCTGGTAGTTCATCTCGATAACGTTGGGAAATACCGGCTTCCGCTTGATCATGGTGGGGCCTTCCGTCAACAAAACTCCGCGAGACGATACCTGGCGGCAGCGAGGGCATGCGTTCGCGACCTCTGGCCGGATTCTAAATTGGCGGCCGCGCGGGGACAACCGGGGTGATGCGGGGCGCGAACCACACGGCACGTTCGACCTTGATGACACGGCAATGGCAGCGCCGGTGGCACTCGAGTCTAATCGGTCTCGGCTGCCACGATCGCGGCGAGACCTGCGCGATACGAAGGGTATTGCAGCTCGACGTTCAACTCGGCCCGCACGCGGGAACTATCGACGCGCTTGTCTCCGTCGGAGCGCTCGGCGGCAGGGGAGTCGGCGGCCGGCTCGACGAACGTCGGCGGCGGCCCGCCCACCAGTCGCGCGACTTCGGCGAAATAGTCGGATCGCAGCGGCGGCTGCCCGTCGGAGACGACATACATGCGTGGCGGCGGAACCGTCAGCTTTTCGGCGGCGAGCACCACGCTGGCGGCATCGTCGACGTGGATCAGATTCAGAAAGCCTTGCCCGGGCGCGGCGATCGGCTGGCCGGCCGCGAGCTCGGCGCGGCGCGGGATCCGCCCGGGTCCATACAAGCCGGCCAGTCGCAAGCGGATCGATCGCGCACCCAGCGGGTGGGCCAGCAGCAACTGTTCCGCGGCGAGGGCAACCTGGCCTCCTTCGCGCGTCGGCTCGCAGGGAGTTGCTTCGTTCACCCAATGGCCCTCATGCTGACCGAAGACGCCCGTTGTGCTGATGTAGATCAAGCGAGCGACGTCAGTCGGCAGGTTGGCCAGCGCGTGGCGCAGTCCGTCGACGTAGACCGCGCGCCGCGAACTGCCCGCGCGGCGATCGAACCCGACGGCGTAGAGGACGGTGTCCAATGGCATTGCCAGCGACGGCAGCTTCGCGAGCGCGGCGAGCGTGTCGGGCGCCGTGATGTCGGCGACGACGGGTTCGATCCCTTGCTGGCGTAGCTCGTCGGCGCGCGCGGCACTACGGGTGACGGCCCACACGCGATCACCGGCAGCCAGCCAGCGCCGCGCGACCCGCGCTCCTAAGTATCCGCAACCGAGGATGAGTTTGTTGTTGGGCATAGACTCAAATCGCCGCGTCGACAACTTCTACGCATTTTGTTGGACACGAAGAACACGAAGGACACAAAGCGTTCACCAAGCGGGGAAACGTAGTCATCCACAGAAGGCGCAGAAGGACGCAGAGAAATTCTTCTGTGTGCTTCTGCGTTTTCTGTGGATGATGGCGTCCCCCCCCGCTTCGTGAGTTCTTCGTGCTCTTGGTGATCTTTGTGTCTAAAGAACGCCTAGAACATCTTCAAGCGAGCGTCAGCGGTCGTCGAGTGGATCGAGTTGTGAGGCGATCGAAGGCGTCTCTGTGCGCCCGCGCTGTTGTAGTGAGGCTTCGAGCCAGGCGGCCAGCAAGACTTGCGCGGCCACGGCGTCGAGCCGTTTCTTCTGGCGCTTTTTGGTGAAGCCGGCCGGCGCGAGCTGTTCGGTCGCGAAGGTCGTCGTGTAGCGCTCGTCGAAGTACTCGACCGGCACGCCGGTGGTTTCTTGCAGCCAGCGACCAAAGGTGATCGCTTCGCGCGACTTGGCACTCTCGTTGCCGTTAAGATGCACTGGCAGACCGACGACGAACAGCGAGACGTCTTCTTCTTTGACGAGTCGGACGAACCGCGCGGCGTCGGTCTGGCGATTGACGCGCGTGTACGTTTCCAACGGTGAGGCCAGCGTGCGGCGGCGATCGGTAATGGCGATACCGATCCGCACGGTGCCAAAGTCGACAGCGGCGACGCGGCCCGGCTCGGCTTCGCTAGTGGGCCGGGATGAGGTCATCGGCTGCCGCGCGTGCTGCACGCACCAGCGACGGCGCAGCCGGTAGCGCACGATCCGCAGCCGGCGCCGGTGGCTTCGTCGGTGCCGCAGCCGGGTCCGCACCCGCTAATGACCGTTTCAGCAAAGCTGCGGAACTGCGCCTTGGCGTCGTAGGCTTCGGCCAGCTCGGCGGTTAGCGCGTCGAGCTCGGGAGGCATCTCTCCCAGGAAATAGAAGACGAGCGTCTCGCCGTCGAAGAGGTGTTCGACATCCAGGAGGACCGTCGGCCATTGGCGCGTGGCGAGTTCGGCGGCGCACGCTTCGCTCGCGGCCAGGCGGTTGCGCAGCAGCCGGGCTTCGAGCAACCTGTCTTCGACGGTCATGCCGCGGACGATCGTGCCGTCGAAGGCGTCGGTGCCTACATTCGATGCGAGGGGGGCAGTGTCATCCGGCGGAGCCAGCACCTGGCCGATCTCAAGCCCGCGGCGCGTGCGGACGATCACCCGGCTATCGCGCGGATAGCGCGTGGCGGCGGCCGAGCCGAACGCGCCGACGTCGGCCATCGCTCCTACGCGTACCAGGTGGATGCCTGTCATGGTTGTTGCACTCGCGAGCCGGTTGCGGCTCCGTTGGCGGTAACTGACTACTATTATTGTGACTTCGGTCGGGTAGTGTGCCAAGTTGAGGGTTGCTGGCACGAAGTCGCAGCCTCGCATGCCGAAAACGCTTGGCCCGCGGGATTGGGGCCGATGTCCTGTTGGACGCATGGCTTAGCCGCCGCGACGACCGTCCGCTTGTCCGGCCATCCCGCTTCTGTTGTAATCCTAGGGCTGGCCCCCGCGGGGGCAATTGCCCGTTCGACCGCTAATTCCACCGAACTTTCGAGAATTGCACGCATGATCGATCGCCTGGCCCCTAATTATTGTGAGGAATCGAAGTCCGCCGGCACGATGGCGACCGCTGCCGGCAGCCGCTGGAAAGATCTGGCCGATCGCGTGCTGGCCGGGGAGCGGCTGAGTTCGGACGAAGCGCTGGCGATCCTCAGGTCGCCCGACGACGAGCTGATGGACTTGCTGGCCGCCACGTACCGCGTCCGCCGGCAGCACTTTGGCAACGCCGTGCAGCTTTACTTCTTGATGAACGCCAAAAGCGGTCTTTGCCCCGAAGATTGTTCGTACTGCTCGCAGTCGAAGGTCTCCGACGCCGAGATCCCGCGCTACAACCTGCTCGACGAGCAGAAGCTGATGGATGGCGCTCGCATCGCGGCCGAACGACAGGCCAAAACGTACTGCATCGTGATTTCTGCCCGCGGGCCGAACGAGCGCGAAGTTTCGACGATTGAGCAGATCGTCCCGAAGATCAAGGCCGCCTATAACCTCAAGGTGTGCGCGTGCCTGGGGCTGTTGCGGCCCGATCAGGCGCAGCGCTTGGCGGCGGCCGGCGTCGATCGCGTCAACCATAACCTGAACACGAGCGAAGCGTACTACGCCGATATCTGCACCACGCACACCTGGCGCGACCGCGTCGGCACGCTCGAAGCCGTGCGCGACGCCGGCATGGAGATGTGCTCCGGCGGCATCGTCGGCATGGGGGAGCGCGACGAGGACGTCGTCGAGATGGTCTTCGCGCTGCGCGACCTGGGCGTCCACTCGATCCCGATCAACTTCTTGAACGCCATCCCCGGCACGCCGCTGGCGGGCATCAGCCGGTTGAACCCGCGCTACTGCCTGAAGGTGCTCTGCCTGGCGCGGCTGGCCAACCCGGCCAGCGAGATCCGCATCGCCGGTGGACGCGAGCTGCACCTGCGCAGCTTGCAGCCGCTGGGGCTGTACGCGGCCAACTCGTTGTTCGTCGGCGACTACCTGACGACCAAGGGGCAGCCGGCCGCCGAAGATTACCACATGCTGGAAGACCTGGGCTTCTCGGTCGCCCGCAATGCCGAGCCGGCGACGGTGCTGGAAGGCTGCGGGACGGAGTGCGGGGGGTAATAGCCCGGCCATTTCATCGCCCCCTCACCCCCAGGATCCTCTCGCGCCAAGGGCGAGGGGAGTGTCGGAGCCGGCAATCCGCAAGTGCCTGCCCGCTGGCAGCCGATCAGGTAAAGAGGAGAACCTGTCCGATGACGCGCACTTGCTGCCAGATGCTGAATCACACGCTGCTTGGCACGTTGATTGTCTTCGCTAGCATGCTCGCCGGACGAACGGCCCGGGCCGAAGAGCTGGCCGGGCGGGTGATCGACGTGCCGGACAGCGATACCATCGTGATCATGTTCGGCACGCAGCAGAAGATCGTGCGATTGTCCGGGGTCGATGCCCCGGAGATGCCGCAGCCGTTTGGCGGCAACGCCCGCATGTCGCTCGTGAAGTGGGCGGCCGGTCGGCAGGCGATTGTCGAAGTGACGCGCGGCGAGAAGGATAATCGTCTCGAAGGGCGCGTGCTGGTCGACGGTCGCGATCTGGCGCGCGATCTTGTCGATCAAGGACTCGCCTGGCGATTGCCGCTGGTCGACGAAGCGCAGGCCAGCAATTACAGCCGCGACCTGGCCGCCGCCGAGCGGATGGCGCGCCGCCGACGTGCCGGGCTCTGGCGACAGAGCGATCCGTTACCCCCGTGGCGCTGGCGCCAGTTCGAGGCCGAAGCCCAAGGGGTCATCGAGAGCCAGCTCGATCTGCCGTACGATGTGAATGGGCGGTACGAGCCGAGCGGCCGTTAGATTTTCGGCTGGCAGCGCACCGACTCGAGCCGTCGCAGCGCGCAGTCGATTGCCGTGAGCGTCAGCCGAAGAATTACTTTCTGTTGTCTTATCCCCCTCACCCTGCCCTCTCCCGCGAGGGGAGAGGGGGATCTGGAAAAGTAATTCTTCGGCTCGCTCAAAGTTGCCCGTACCACTTTTACATCAGGCGCGTATGACATCCACACTCGTCGCCGATCGCTTCACGCCTGCAGGGCTCGAGCGCGTCTGGCAATTGCTCGCCGACGCCGTGGCCACCGATCGCACGCCGGCAGTGTCGGTCGTGGTTGGCAGCTCGAGCGGTGCGAGCGAGCAGCGCTCGTTCGGTCGGCATCGCGCCGCGCCGGAGAGCCCGCCGCTGCGGAGCGACGCGCTGTTCTTGATCGCCAGCCCGACCAAGCCGATCGTGGCGATGGCGGTGATGATGCTGGTCGAGGAAGGGCGCTTGCAGTTGGCCGACCCCGTGTCGACCTACGTGCCCGAGTTCCATTCCAACGGCAAGCGCAATATCACGCTGCTGCACTGCCTGACGCACACGTCAGGGTTGCCTGACATGTTGCCCGACAACGCGCGGCTGCGAGGCGCGCAGGCTCCGCTCTCGGAGTTTCTCGCCCGGGCGTGCGAGCTGAAGCCCGACTTCCTCCCCGGCTTCGACGTGCAGTATCAAAGCCTGGGTTATCTGCTGTTGGGCGAAGTGGTGCGGCGCGTCTCAGGGCGGAGCGTGGCCGACGTGCTCGCCGAGCGGGTGTTCACACCGTTAGGGATGAAAAACACCTCGCTGGGGCTCGACGGCCAGTACGAGCGCATCCCCGAAATCCGGGTCAGCGGCGTGCAACTTTCGGGGGCTTCGTACTGGAACGAGCCGTACTGGCGGCGGCTCGGCGTGCCCTGGGGAGGGCTGTTTTCCGACGCGGCCGACCTGGGAAAATTGTGCCGGCATTTGCTCAACATCCACCGCGGCGCGGCGGGCGTGATCAATCGCGGGACGCTCGAAATCATGACCGCCAACTGGTTCGAGCGGATGCCCGACGTGCCCGAACGGCATCGCCGCTGTTTCCCATGGGGGCTCGGCTGGCAGTTGCATTGGCCTGCGCACGCGACGACGTTTGGCGATTTGTTGTCGCACTCGGCCTACGGCCATTGGGGCTCGACGGGCACGATGCTGTGGATCGATCCGGCGCGCGACGCGTTCGCGGTGGCGCTGTCGACCGAGCCGTTGGAGCTGGGGCGGCGCTGGCTGGCGCGGTTCTCCAGCGCCGTATGCGCAGCGATCGCCTGAGTGCGGGGCACTCCGCAGGCAGATTTTTTCTGACGCGCGCTGCGATTTCCTGGCGCGTCCCATACTAAATGGCTAGCACAGTTTGTTCGCGCCACGGACGGCTTGCGAGCGCGGGGTGACGGCAATCGGGTGATCGATCGCGTGCGATCTTGTGCTTGCGCATCGCATGATTCGCGCTTGCGCGACGCGCCTTGATAAACAGCGCGCGACGAATGCGCATTTCTCCTATGAACCGATTGCGCGATTGCGATCGCAGTGCGCGAGCTACAGAATCGCGCGCCGAGGGTCAAAAAAATTTTCAAAAAAGTTGCGCGCCAAACGGCGAAATTCTGTTGCACTATTTCTGATAATTCGTACAACTACCACTAAGAGTGGAAAGCGCAGTATGCCATCGCGCTTCGCACGGATGAGTGACGCGAGTGTTCAACGAGTGACGCTGTACTTCGAAATGTGCCGTGTCAACGAAGTGAAGACGAAACGTTGCGAGTCGAAGCGAATCGGCCAACGCAAACTAGAGCTGGCCACTCGGAAGTAACGAAGGACGCGTTTTAGTCAGAGGTGAGTATCGCCGATCGTTGAGCCTCGAGAGTGTTCTCAAGCGACGATTCGGTCGAAGGTCACCACGACACTTTTTAGGAGAAGACCTGTGGCAAAGAAGAAGAAGGCCGCCGCGAAGAAGGGTGCGACCAAGAAGAAGGCTGCCAAGAAGAAGACCGCGAAGAAGAAGAAGTAGCCTTCGTGGCGGTCGCCCGGTAATGACCGCGTCAACCTCGCCTAAAGAGTCGCCTTCGGGCCGCTCACGGCGCACGGTGGCCGAACGCGGTTGCTACCTGCGATCCACTGGCCACAACGAGAAAGAACCGCCCGCCATCTCATTTGGCGGGCGGTTCTATTTTTGCGCCCCCGGACGGGCGACAGACAGCTTCCGCAACATAATCCCAGGGTGTTGCCGGGCCGGGATTTAGAAGAAATCGGCCAAATTGTTTGACGGGGGCCCTGGCGTCCGCTAGCTGAAATTCCCCCCGGCTGTCTCCCGGGGGACACCGCGGGACTCGCGGAACTCTGGCAACTCACTACGACTACAGTACTGGCAACGGTACCGACGGCGGGGCCTGTTTGTTCCGACTACTGATTCCTTTGACGAGCCGATAGCAAAGCGATTCGAGATACGGCGCGCAGGCCGGGTCGTCGAAACTCGCGCCGACGCGACCTTCATCGCCGTTGATGCGCATCGCCATGTTGATCGGCACTTCGCCCAAGAAGGGAACGTCGAGCTCCGCGGCCTGCCGCGCCGCGCCGCCCGATCCGAAGATGTCGTAGCGCTTGCCGCAGTCGGGGCAGAGAAAGTAACTCATGTTTTCGACCATGCCCAGCAGCGGGATGTTCACCTTGCGGAACATGGCGATCGCTTTGACGGCGTCGATCAGCGCGACATCCTGCGGCGTGCAGACCACGACCGCGCCGGTCAACGGCAACAACTGCGATAGCGTCAGCACGATGTCGCCGGTGCCAGGTGGCAAGTCGATGAACAGATAGTCGAGCTGCCCCCAATCGGTGTCGCGCAAGAACTGGGTTATGGCGCCGTGCAACATTGGGCCGCGCCACACGACGGCGTCTCCCGGCGGCACCAGGAACCCCATCGACATTACCTTGACATCGTCGACCACGATCGGCTGGATCTTCTGATTGACGATCTCGGGGCGACGGTTGACGCCGATCAAGTGCGGAACGCTCGGCCCATAGACGTCGGCATCCATTAGGCCGACGGAGCAGCCGGCGCGACGCAGGCCGTAAGCCAGGCTGGCGGCAATGGTGCTCTTGCCGACGCCTCCCTTGCCCGAGCCAACAGCGATCACGCTTTTGGCGGCCAGGCCGATCTCACCAAGACGTTCGCCGGGCCGATTGTGCGTGGCCAACTCGACCTGCACTTCGGCGCCGGGGAATTGCCGCTGGAGTCGATCGACGAGCTCGGCGCGAGCTTCCTTCCAGAGTGGGGCCGAGTGCGTGGTCAGCGCCAAGGTGAGCGCAATGCGCCGGCCGGCGACTTCGACGTCGCGAATCTGCTCGAGCTTCACGGCGCTACGGCCCGTTTCCGGATCTTGAAAATCGTCTAGCAACCGCTGGACGTCGGCCCGATTGATGTTCATGTCGCCCATTTCGATATAAGCCTTCAACTCTCGGATGAAAATGCGGTGCTTGAAATTCTAACGTAAGGTTGCGGGCCGTCGGTCAGGTTCCAGATGGCGCTATGACTCGACTCCCCAAGGAAGCGCCGTGCGGATCGATTGTTCCCAGCCACCCGGCGGCACGTCCAACTTCTGGCACACTCGTTCAAACCACTCGACCAAGGGAGGCAACTCCCGCACCGACCAGGCACAACCGGCGGCCCCTGCCCAGCGGGCCGATGCTTCCGCCGATCGCACGGCCCTCGAGCCGACGGCGAACAACAACCCGCAGGGCCAACGCGTCGCCAGTTGGGAAATCGCCCGGCAGGCCGAAACCTGGTTGGGTACGACGATCTCCAACAGTACAGCGGCTGGTTGCCAGCGTTCAATCGCGGCGCCAAGTTCGTCGACTTGCCGCACGGATCGAATAACTGCGCGTGAACTGTCCTGGTCAGTTGTCTGCACCGCGGAGGTCCGGAGCTTCCCCGGCGTTCGGTCGAGCCGCGACTGCCAGGTTCGCCAGGCCAGGCGCCAGCGATCGGATTGTTCGCAGACGACGAGGGTGGGCGTCACGACGCTCATGGCAGGGTCTTGCTGGCTCATGGCAGGTTACGGCTGCCCCTCGGTAAGTAAGCCTACCTGGACCATGCGGCGGTACAAGCGGGGTCGAGTGGTCCCGAGCAATTTGGCCGCTCGCGATTTGTTCCCCTTGGCCTGCCGCAAAGCCCGTTCGATCAGTTCCCGTTCGATCTGGCGCAGAAAATCGTCGAGGACGATCTGCGGTTGTGACCTGGCCGGAACGGGGGGTTGCGCTTCGATTGCCAGGCGAAATGAGCGAGGGAGATCGCGCTCGTGAATCAAGGGGCCCGCGGCCGTGCGATACGCTTCGGCGAGCACCTCGGTCAGTTGCGCGACGTTGGCCGGCCAGGAGTAAAGGGCCAGGCGATCGAGCACTTCGGGGGTGACACCGGCGAGTTGCTTCTCCGCCTCGACGTTCAACTGCTCGACGATCGCTTGAGCTAGCAAGGGAATATCGGCCAGGCGGTCGACGAGCGGGGGCAGCTCGATGACCAGTGTGCTGAGAGCGGCCGCGACGTCGGCCTGGTACTGTCCGCGCGCGGTCAAGGGCTCGAGCAGTCTCGTTGCGGTCGCGAGCACGCGAATCGAGTCGCGCGTAGCGCCGAGCCGGACTGCCAGTTCGCTTTGCGCATCGCTCGGTAGTTGATCGGCATCGGAAAGGACCAGTGTTGCCCGCGGCGGCTGCGCGTGGGCGAGCGACGCCGAGAGTGAGGCCCAAGTTGCTCGCAGCAACTCGGCGCTAAGCGACCCGCAAGGAAGGGTCGCGATCGGTTCGAGCGAGTCGCCGCGACTGAGCTGAAAGATTGTGCGGGCAACGTGGCCGCGGCCGCTGCCCGGCGGACCAATGACCAGCACGTTGCCGCGGCTGGCGGCGGCCAGCTCGAGCTGCGCGCGCACGCGGCGCAGGGCAGGTGAACTGCCGGCCAGACTGGCGAGCCGATAGCGCCGCCGCTCGTGGGCCTGAAATCGGGCCAGCCAGTCGTGCAACGCTGCGGGGGTGTCAGCGTCGGAGCTGCGCGGAGAATCGCTGACCGACAATTGATCGAACGCGATCGCAGGCGACTCGGCATCGCAGGGATCGACCAGCGCGAGAACCGCGTCGAGCTGCCCGGCGGCATCGCGGATCGGAATGAACTGACACCATCGCGAGGCCGTGAGCTGGGACGCTCCGACGTGAAGAAGCACGGTCGCGCGGGCGCCATCGAGTACATTGGGCGGCGGGCAGAGGGCCGCGGCCAGTGCGTCGGCGGGGGGCAAGTCGGCCTGGGCGCTGTAGTAGCAAACGCGGCCGACGAGCTTGTCGATCGCCATGCCGGTCCAGGCGGTGCAGGCTTCGTTGGCATAGACGATGCGTCTCCGGGCATCGACCACATAAACCGGAGCTGCCAGCCCTGCGAGCAGTCGCCCTAGTTCGGCCATTGGACTGCGCAAAGATGCCATGACTGCGAGTGTAGTCTGGCCGAGTCACAGGCGGAACGGGGCTCTCCGCAAACGGATATCGCGCGAAAACCCAGGGTTGCAACCCCCGGGCTTAAGTCACGTGGAACCCAATCACCCGATGCCGAAGAGGGCCGCCAGCCGCAGGCCAAAGACCATCGCCCCCACGGCCACCGAGCCAGCGGCCACCAACAGCACGGCGCCGCTGGCGATATCCAAGGCGTCGCGCAGCCGTTCGTCGAAATCGCGGGTGATTGCCTGCGAGATCAGCTCCAGCGAGGTATTAAACAGTTCGGCGACCAGCACGGCGGTCATGCAGAGAATCAGCAAGCACCATTCGAGCCGCTCGACGCGCAGCACCACGCCAGCCACGATGACCGCCAGGGCCGCGAACAAGTGAACGGCGAAACTGCTTTGATCGCGCACTCCTTGCCGCACCCCGCGAAAGGCGTGGCGGAACTTGCGCACCCAGTAGCGTGGTCCGGAAAGTGGTTGCGGGGTCCAATGAGTCATAGGAATGGCTTGAGAGTTGTGGGTAGTCCCGTTAGCCGCGGGACTTGTCCCGCGCGCTAGCTGGTATAACGCTGATATTTCACAGCTCAGCTTATTCCAACCCGAAGGCGCCGGCGACGGGGACTCGCATGCCGCGGGCCCGGCTGGTCGGCAGGAAGCGTGGTTCGACCATCAGTGTCGCACCGACGTTGTTCTTGCTGGCGTCGACCGTCACGCCCAGGCTCATCAAGAACGACTCGCCGACGCGGGTCAGCGTGAAGTTCTGGCCGATGTTGCGGCCGCGCAGGTCGAGCGAGGTGCCGGCCGACGACAGCCACTTCGGGCTCAGTAGATAGCTATACGAGGCGGTGAGCACGTCGGCATCGAAGGCTTGCAAGGCACCCGGCACATTCGGTCCGCGCAGCATGCGGAGGCCGACATACAAATTGCCGCGCGGCGGGCGGGTCAGGAAGCCACCGATCGACACGAGCTGCTGCCCTTGCGTGAAGAAGTCGAAGATGCCGTCAGACACCAGGCTGAAGCGATCCCCCAGGTTCCAGCGCCAGTCGTAGTTCAACAGACCGAACGGCTCGCCGAAGTTGTCGCGGCCGGGGTTCGGGTACCAGACCACGTCGGCGTCCAAGAGCATCCAGTCGATGATCCGCCGCTGGCCGGGCAGGCCGCGTTTGGTTTGCAAGCGCTGGTGCAACCCGAAGCGGCCGGCGGCGATCGTGTCGGCGATTTCCAGGCTGGGGCTGGTGACGTTGCTCGCCAGACCGTAGCGCACGGCGTATAGCCGCTCGTCAAACTGTGGCGGAATGAAGAACGGTGATGCGGGGTTCACCGCCGCGGGCGGAATGTCGAACGTGGTGTCGATGAAGCGCCGGCGGAAGAGCAGGATATTGTTGTCGTCGATCCGTTCGTACAGCGGCAACTCGGTCACGTCCTGGCTGCTGTCGGCCACGGAGAAATCGGTCTCGAACGAAAGCTTGTGCGCCAGACCGTGAACGTTGAACAACGTGCTCTCGACGTTGGGGTTCGAGTTCCAGAAGGGGAGCGCGGCCCGCACGCCTGCCTGGCCGTACAGCCGGTTGAAGTTCGACTGATTGAGCGAGGCTCCCCAGTGCGCGGCTTCGCCCAAACCATAGGGGACGACCTTGACGGGCCCAAGGTTCAGCGGCAGGTCGATCTCTTGGCGCGAGATGAGGCGCTCGCCGCGGCGTGGCTCTTCCCAAGGGAGGGTGTGCCACTGGTCGGCGTCGTTGGGGTCGGTGGGTGGGGCCGAGATGCGTAGCTGGCCGTAGGCCGCGGTCGAGTGTTCATACCAGGTGAGCCAGTCACCCAACAGCGGCTGGCCAAGCCAGTAGTGGTCGACTTTCGGCAGCCAGTTAGGTTCGGTGAAGAACGGATTGACGCGGACGTCGGTCTCGAGGTTCAGCGAGCGGTTGTTGCGCAGCCGCTTGAGCTCCAGGCCGGTCGACTCGTCTTTGAATTCGTCCCATTCCTTCTCGTAATACTGTTCAAGGAAGTTGAAGTCGCTGATGTAGCCCGCTTCGCCGGTCAACTGCCAATCCCCGAAGAGAATCTGCCGGTGCCGCAGCAGGGCCCGACCGCGCTCGGGGTGCGGGAAGGTAATCGTGCGGCGATTCAGACCAAGGTTGTCGATCCCCTTGTCGTAGATACCCCAGACGTCGATCAAGCCCGACGAGGGACCAGGCAGGCCGAACAAGTTCTGGCGGTTATAGAAGAACGACGTGCCGCCGGCCGGGCCGCGCTCGCTGAAGTAGTCGCCGTTCAACAACCACTCAGTTCCCTCTGGCTTGTTACGGATGCCGAGCATCTGGTAGCCGTCGAAACTGGTGAGCAACTGAGTGCCAAAGATGCGGTCGTTGCGGAATAGGATTCTCTTCAGGTAGTAGCTCGGCTCGGTCAGGTCGGTGGCCAAGGTGGGCCAGTAGAAGACCGGCACGGGGCCGAGGAAGGCAACGTTATTGCGACTCGTGGCCAGCCGCTGGTGTTCGACCATCGGCTCCCCGGTCTCGGGATTGAGCATCACGGCGCCGCTGGCCGGATCGACCAACGGGCGCTGCAGGTCTTCGACCACGATCTGGCCAGCCTGCAAGCGATAACCGGGCGAGGCCAGACGGCTTGAGGTCAAATAGCTTTGCTCGGCGACGAAGCGGTCGCGGCCGGTGATCTTCAGAATCTCCGACTTGAGCTTGAGCATGCCGGCGTACTCGGGCACCGGAGTGAGCAGTTCGGCCTTGATGACCACACCGTGCTCATTGGGCACGTTGTAGTACATGCGATCGGCGTAGACGACGCGGTCTCCCTCGCGGAAGACGATGTTCCCTTCGACGTACAGCTCGAGCGGCACATCGTCGGACTGCAGTGTCTCGGCTAGCAGGTTTGGTTCGGCCGCGCCGACGGTCCAAACCACGACGCGATCGGCCGCGATGTCGAGTACGCCGACGCCCGGCAGCCCATCGATCAACACGCGGACGCCGTTGTCGATGGTGCCGATCCACTCGGTCCCCGTCGAGCTGGGGAACCACTTGATCCGCATCGGCACGGTGCTGCGCGGGGAGATCCGCACGCGACGCGGCGTGTTCGGCGGGGCGCCACCAGCCAGCGGCACTGCAGGGCCGGGGCCGGGCGGCGGGGCGGCGGTTGGCGCGGGGGGAATGCCCGGGGGACCAGGCCCTGGCGTAACGATGTCGCCGCCAGCCCGCATGTCATCGACAGCGGGGAGCGGCATCGCACCGCTGGGGGAGGGGCCCGTTACCGGCATCGGCGGTTCGGCACTCGGCTGACTGAACTGCGCTTGCTTGATTCCCTTCCAGGGCTTCGGCGTGCGACGCGCGTAACCGCGCAGATAGACCGGCGGCTTCTGCTCGGGCTCGACCCGCGGCGGTGGCGTATCGAAGCGCAACGTGCGCGACGACACGAACTCGCCGAGCCAACTGGCCGATTTAACCTCGGCGCGCCCCTCGCTGTCGACGAACTCGATCGCGACGTGCCCTTCGAGATAAGTGATCACACGGCTGAAGCGCTGGCCGCTGGGCCCTTCTTCTTGTGAGATCCAGAGCACGGCTTCTTCGGCTTTGGCGACGGTTTGGCCCTGTTTGAGCACGCACTCACCGAAGAGCACCCAGACATCGTAGGCGCCTTGCACCCAGCGTTGGGCTCCGCGCGCGGTGATCGACAGCGGCTCGCGCGTGTCGGGGGTGGGCAACAGCACGTCGGCTCGCGCGCGATTGGTTGGTAATGCGAGACCGGTCGCGAGCAGGAGGAGCATAAGCGCGAGTTGTCGTAGCACGGGCTTCCAGCCTGTGACGCCAACACGGCCAGGGTGGCGGTGCCACGTGCGTGCGTGATCGCATGAGTCGGCGCGCGAAGGCGCAGAGCGACCGTTCGCGCAACAGGCGCGCGGCAGCGCGTGCATCGGCAGCACCGACCTCAAGCTCAGCAGAAAAACATTCCTTCTGTCGCGCGGAGCAGGGCGTAACGAGACGCTGACGGCGTCGTCGCAACGCGAAGGGGATAAGACCTTTAAGACAAGAAATCCGCACCCCGCGCGGGGTCGGATAATAAGACGCCGCGCCCGCAGGGTCAAGGCAAGTTCCGCGTGCGGAATCTCGATTCAAGTGCCGCTTGTTCGGTTACTTACGCGCGATCGCTAGCAGCCGTATCGCGGGACAGCAAGCGACCCGCGCCAGCAGCCGCCAAGAGCGCGACGACTGGCATCGCGGGGGCGCGCATTCGCAGGTCGCTCCAATAAACACTGTGAACTACCGAAAGCACCACGACCAAGAGCGCGCCCGCTAGCCAGGCCCCCCGGTTGGGGCCTCTTGCCGCGCCGGCCAATCCGATGGCGGCCAACGCAAACTCAGCAAGATACCAACTCGCAATCAGCCAGCGTGTGCTGGCACGCTCGAGCCGCGAGGCGTGGCCGCCGGTGTGCGCGGTCGCGTGGGGGGAAAAACTCCAGAAGCGGCCGAGCCGCACACCGGTCGCGCGGGCGAAGCCAGCGGGGTCGGCCCGCATGGTTTCGAGGGCCAACAGACGTGCGAGCCGATCTTCATCGACTTCGTTCTCGATGCCAGCGGCCTGCTTGCGGGCGAGCCAATCGTCGACGAACTCGCGCGAGTCCCAGACGGTTCCCCAAGCGCCGTTACGCGTCCAATCGTAGAAGCGCTGGTTGTTGGCCAACAGCAGCGTATAGCCGCCGTGCGTGGTAGTGACAATCGGCCGGCCAAATTGACTCCAGTTGCGGACGGCCCAAGGGGCAAGCGCGAGGGCTGAGGCGGCGGCAACCGTCGCGACGCAACCGAACTGTCGCGTACGCGTGGCTGACCAGAGTAGCCAAACGAGCAGCAGTGCTACCCAGGGGAGAAACGTCGGCCGGCAGAGCATGGCGAGACCAAGCGAGAGACCGAGAGCCGTAGCCTGAAGTCTTGGACGCGGCGATGCCGTCGTGAATTCGCGGCGATTCCTTCCGCTTGATACTTCGAGAAACGCAGCGAACAACGACCAGGCCACCACGGCCAGCAAGGTCGCTAGGGTTTCCGTCATCAACTGCGCCGATTGGTGGACGAGCAGCGGATCGCAGGCCACGAGCGCGGCGGCCAACAGCGACCAGCGGCCCAGCCCCCGGCGCCACCCCAAGCGCGCGACCAACTGCACCGTCAGCGCACCACAGATGACTTGCGTGAGCCCGACCAGAAACACGAACGTGCGGTACGCGTTTGCGGTCGGCAGGTGTTCGGCGATCCAGAGCAGCTTGGCCAGCAATAGCGGATAGAGCGGCGGGCGCCAGGCAGTGGGGCGACCGTCGCGCAGAAAATCTCCGTGATCCAGCAGCGACTGGGCGATCGCGCGATAACCGTCGGTATCGTGACGGAGTCCATCGGCTAGATACCAAACCGCCGCACCGCGCACGGCAATTGCCAGCACCGCGATATTCAGCACAGTGATCGCCGACAGCGCCACGATCTGGCGACGACGACTGGCGGGCACGCCGCTCGACGGTTGGGGCAAATCCACGCGGTGGCCTGACACTGGTTGGGGCGGTTGGTCGCGGCGGCGGGCGCGTGTAAAATGCCGACCGCCCGCCGCCGGTTTTTCGATTATCCGCTCGACCACCCGCACCCGCCACCCATGCCGCTGACGACTATTTCCGAGCGCATCACCGCGGGGTTGATCCGTTGGCGAATGCCGCTATTGGCGACGGCGGTCGTCGCCACGCTGCTGTCGGTGCGGCCGGCCGGGCGGTTGGGTTTCGATCGTTCGGTCGAAAACATGTTCGCCCCTGACGATCCGCTGATGGTCCCGTACCAACAGCTCAAGCGGACGTTCGGCGGCAACGAGATCGCGTTGGCCGCCTACGTCGACGAGGACCTGCTGACGACGGGAGGGCTCGCGCGGCTCGGCGATTTGACGACAGCGCTGGCCGGCGTGTCCGGCGTGCAAAACGTGCTCAGCTTGTCGGCGGTGCCGTTCGTGGCCGAGTTCTTGGACAAGCCCAACCAGTTGCAACCGCTGTTGGATGTGTTCGAGGGCTATCTGATCAGCAAAGACCGGCGCACGGCAGCCGTGGTCTGCATGCTGGCCCCCGAAGAGGATTCGAACAAACGAACCGAAACCGTCAGCCTGCTACGCGAGCACGTCGCCGAGCATGACCCCACGGGTGTGTTGACCGGCGAGCCGGTGATGGTGTGCGAGGGCTTTCGTTCATTAGAAGAAGATGGCGAGCTCTTGGGGCGCGTGTCGACGGCGCTGTTGATGCTGACGATTGTGCTCTGTTTTCGCAGCTTGCGCTGGGTGATCGCGCCGGTGGCCGTGGTCGTCGCGGCCCTTTGGATGACCAAGGCTGTGCTCGTGCTAGGTGGCTTTCACCTCAGCATGGTCAGCAGCATGCTGTGGTCGATCATCACGGTGATCGGCGTGGCCCACGTGGTCCATATCATCGTCAAGTTTCGCGAGGAGCGCGAAAAAGGGACGACGCCACGCAGCGCGTTCTTGGCCTGCGGCAGCATGCTGACCGTGCCGATCATCTGGGTCTGTTTGACCGACACCGCTGGCTTCGCGTCGCTGCTGGCCGCCAAGGTGGGGCCGGTGCAGGATTTTGGCGCGATGATGGCGATCGGCTCGGTGCTGGTGCTGCTGTGTATCGCGCTGGTACTGCCGGGCATTGCGCTGTTGGGCAAGTTCGACGCCGATCCGCATCGTGCCTGGGGCGAAGAGAATCTCGATCGTGGATTGCACGACATCGTCTACTGGCTCGAGCGGCGGCCGCGCACCGTCGGTTTCACGGCCCTGGCGTTTATCGCCGTGTCGCTGATTGGATATCGCTGGCTGGAGGTCGAAACCGACTTCACGAAGAATTTTCGCGCGTCGAGCCCGGTGGTCAAAAGCTACCAGTTTGTGGAGACCAACCTGGGGGGAGCCGGCGTGTGGGACATCTTTCTGCCGATGCCGGCCCAAGTCGACGCGGCATTCTTCCAGCGCGTGGGGGCGCTCGAAGACGACTTGCGCAGCCAGGTGCGCGTGCTCAATGAACAGGGCGAAACAGTGCCGGGCCTGACCAAGGTGCTCAGCGTGGTCGACACGCTCGACGCGATGCGCAAGAGTTTCACCGCGGCGCTGGCCGGCTCGAATTTGTCGCTAGAGACGATGCTGCCGGTCGACGAGTTGTTGAGCCAGTTCCGCACGACGATGCCCGGCGCGCACGGCGCGCTGGTGGGGCGCGATCCGGTTGATGGAAAGCAGTACCTGCGGATCATGCTGCGCGCCCGCGAGCGCCAGCCGTCGGCCCAGAAGAACGTGCTGATTTCCCAGGTGCGCGAGGTGTGCGCCAAGCACTTTGGCGAGGAAGCCCGCGTGACCGGCTTCTTCGTGCTGTTGACGAACCTGATCGACAGCATGATCCGCGACCAGTGGGTGTCGTTCTTGATCGCCACGTCGTCGATCTGGCTGATGATGGTCGTGGCCTTCCGCAGCGTGCCGCTGGCGGTGATCGCCATGATCCCCAACGCGCTGCCGATCATGGTGGTGTCGGGGTTGATGGGCTGGCTGGACGTGCGGATCAACATGGGAGCGGCCATGATCGCGGCCGTGTCGATGGGGCTGGCCGTCGATTCGTCGATTCACTACATCTACGAATTCCTCGACGCGCGGCGCGACGGGCTCGGCGTCTACGCGGCGATCGACCGGGTACACCAGAGCGCCGGCCGGGCGATGGTCTTCTCGACGTTGTCGCTGGTCGTCGGCTTCAGCGCGTTGGTGTTCAGCCAGTTCGTGCCGCTGATTTACTTTGGCGTGCTGATGGGGCTATCGATGATCGGCGGCATGCTGGGCAACTTGATTTTGTTGCCGCTGCTCTTGCGATTGTGGTCGGGCGAGCGGTTTTAGAGTTCGCTCGCGGCGAGCAGCATTTCGCGCGACGTGCTCTCACTCAAGCCCAGGGCACAGGCGCGACCGACTCTGCGCCAATGCCTGACGTTGCCGCCATGCCCTGGGAGGCGGCTACATTCAACTTCCCGATCCGTTTGCCGGCCGCGGCGGGGCGGCCGGCGCTGTTTGTGCAGCAGGCTTGCGCGGCGCGGGACGCGGAACCGTTGGACTGGCTACAGGAGTTGCCGGCGGGTTGGCCACCGGCGCGGCGCTTGGCTGCCGGGGGCGTTGCGGCGCGGTGGGAGTCGCGGGCTCGTTGGTCGGACTGGCGGCCGCGCCCCCACCAACCGGCATCAAGAAGTTCAGCTTCTCTTGCCCCATGTTGGTCCAGAAGGTGCCGGGCCCGCTGTGGAACAGCCGCAGTTGCACGTTGGGGTTGAGCTGGTCGGCGAGTGAGTAGCGAAGGAAAGCGTCAGCGTCGTTCTGAAATGCCGCCAGCGTGAGCGGGAAGAGCGTGTTGTCGGCCGTTTCACGGAGCTTGACGACGGTGGCCTCGGCCTCGCCCAACAGTTGCGTGCGCTGGGCGTCGAGCTGCGCGATCTTGGCGCCGTAGTCGGCCTTGATTTTCTCGATCTCAGCCTCGACGCCGGTGCCGAGGTTTTCGACGTCGCGATCGAGCTCAGCCACCATGCGACGGGTTTCGGCTTCGACCTCGGCCACGCGTTGCTTGATCAACTGCTGCTCACGTTCGACGTCGGCCTCGCTTTGGGCGGTCGCCTCTTTGGCCTTGTTGGTGCGCTCGGTTTCGGCGGCGATCTGTTTATCGCGAATCGGCTGCAGGTAGTTTTCGGGGATGACGATATTGCGAATGAACGCCGAATGGACGGTGACGTTCTTCACCTTGCAAACGCGCGTCAACTCGTCGGTGAACTCGGTTTGAAAGCGCTCGCGCTTCGAGCCTTCGAGAAAATCTTGCACGCCGTAGTCGATGCCCTTGTCGCGGCCGATGGCGTGGGCTTGCACGTCGACCACGTTCTGTTCGATCCGCTCGCGGGCACCGTACTCGGCCACCAGGTTCGGCATGTCGCTGGGCAAAATCTCCCATTCGATCGTGCAGTCCATGCTGATCTGAAAACCACCCCGGCTGGTGAACGTAATGGCGGTATTCTGCTGGGGATCCTGGTCGTAGCGGAAGGTCGTCTGGAAGATGCCCACCTTGGTCGGCAGCACTTCGTATTCGCGGGTGTTGAGGTAATACAACCCCGGCTCGAGCACCTGGGGAACGATCCCCTGGTGCGCCGGAGATTCAGCGAAGCGGCCCTGGCTGGGTAGCCCCAATTTGCGGCGTAGCACGCCGACAAAACCGGCCGGAATATCGACGGCGTCGACCAACTCGACGTCGTAGCCATGTTGATTGATGCGGTAAGTGCCCGGCGGCAGCACGTCGCGACGGATGCCCCGCTCTTTGTCGCTGATCGCCAGCACGCGCCCCGGCGGTAGCGGTTTGCCACCTTTCGCGGTGACGACGCCAACCTTGCCGGCCGGCACGGTGAGATTGTCTTCGAGTTCCCAGGTATAGAGGATCGGCATCACGAAGTGCCAACCCTCGCCTTGCACTTCGCGGAGCACGCCTTTCTGGCCGCGCTCAGCAAGAACTTCATCGGCCGGAAGCTGCGCGCCTTCTTTGGCCACGATTACGAGATGCTTGCCCTGCGGCACGTAGGCAAAGAACTCGTTCCAGGCGAGCAAGAACAAGACCAACAGCGAGAAGGTAAGCACCGCCAGCACGATCAAGCGCCGCCGCCAAATCTTGAAATTGAAGGAGCGGCCGCGGGCGGAGAAGTCAAATGCCTGACTCATGGAAGTTCGATCCGTAAAGGGTTGGATGCGTTCTAGGTCTAGTGGTTAGCCTGCGGTGAGCTTGTCGAACCGTGGCGAGTGGTCAGCCTGCGGCCCTCGGTCGGATCCCCAGGTCGGTCGCCTGATCTGTTACTCCACTGCTCGCGGCCACAGGCCTCTTCAATAAAGTTGCCCGGGAATTTGCGTCCGGGTGCGTCCGGGTGACTTGATGTGCGACGATAAATCAAATGGATGCAACACCTTAGGGCGACAGGTGTCCGCCCAATTTTGCGTCCGGGTGATCGTCCGGCTTGCGTCCGGGTCCTAGGGTTTGCGTCCGGGTGGCGGGGCCGTGGCTTGACTCGAGTGCAAACGTATTCTCTGACCAATCGCCACGACTCACTACTCCGGCACTGGCGTGACGACCGGAGGCGCGGCCGCCGAAGCCGCCTCGGTCGTCGTCGTTGGTGATGTTGTCGGTTCGACCGTCGGTTCGCTGACTGGCACGGTCACGGGGGCAATCGTCGGCGGCGCCGGTTGGTTCGCCGGCGGTTGCCGCGTCGTCATGTATTCGGCGACCAGACGGGCGAACTCGCTGTCGTCGGAAGCAAAAATCTCCGAGATCGCCGGACCCAGCCGCGACAGAATCTGATACTGCGCGAACTGCTGGGCACTACCGAAACCGTCGACCGCCGTCTGCAAGCCCGAGACGGTCGCCTCGTTCTGCAACTGAATGACCGCGGCGTCAGCGCGGCCGTGGGCCAGCGTGGCTTCGGCCTGCTGGCGGGCCGCGTCGAGTGTCACTTGGGCATTGGTCAGATCCTGCCTGAGGCGCGATTCTTCGACTTCGAGCATTTGGGTGGCCTTGGTCTTGGCCTGCACGACGCGCGTCTCGGCTTCCACTTTTTCGCGAGCCTGCTGCTTGAGCGCCTCCTTGGCCTTGAGTTCTTGTTCGGCCTGATACTGGCGAAGCCGCACCACGTTTTTCTCGCGCTCGACCCGGGCAAGTTCACGCTGCGAGATCTGATCAGAAAGCTCATCGGGAGGTCGCATGTCGGCCAAGGTCACGGCGCGGACATCGACCCCCATTTCGGTGCAGCGTGGTTTAACCTTGGAGAGCAGGGCCTTCTGCAATACTTCGCGCGCGTTCGTCGGTTTGACGGGGGGCGTAGCGGCAACGACGGGCTGACCCTCGGCGGGCTCAGCAGCGGCGACCGGAGCGGCATCAGGCTTCGCGGCTTCGTCAGGCTTAGCGTCGGCTGGCTGCGCGGCGCCCTCGCCTGCGGGTGCGGCCGGCGGCACGATGTCCTCGGGTTCGGCGGCCGTGAGAATGAAATCGCGGGCGTCGAAGTTGCTTCCCTCGATCCGCGCGTAGCCGCGAATGTGGGGCAGAATCACCTTCTGCAGCACTTCGTTGGCTTGCTGCTCCTCGGGGGTGCTGTCCGCCTGGTGCAAAATCCCCTCGTCGGTGATGCGGACCAACAACTGCGAGGCGCTCTCGGGCCGCACGGCGTACTCGACGACGACATAGGGCTTAATGATGAAGCCGTCGCGCGAGGGGAATTCGATGTCGCCCAACCCCACGCGATGACTGCGGATATCGATCGGATCGATCGTCTCGACGTAGGGATTGATGTAGTAAGTGCCCGGCGGCAGTGGTTTGTCCTGTACGCCGCGATAGCCCTCGGGGACGGTGTAGGGATTGCTGCGCTCGTTGGCGGCGAGCTGGCTGGGGTCTTTGCCGATCTTGAGCGTGCGCACGCCGACCTGATTGACTTTGACTTCGCGGGCCGGCACCTTCTCCCACGTGTAGGCGTAGGGGTTCAGTCGGTAGCTGCCTGGCACGAGCACTTCCTTGACGATGCCGCGTTCCTTCTTGGGCTCGTCGCGAGCGAGAATATCGCCGGCCTCGATCCGCTTGTGATCGATCGGCTCGCCGTACATCCGTGTCAACACCAGGCACTGCCCGGGCTCTACATAGAGCAGATCCTTCATTTCATAGGTCCAGAGGATCGGGTTCAAAAAGTGCCGACCTTCGGGAAGCACGTCGAGCATGACCCCCTGGTAGCTCGCGTCGCGAGCGACGATATCCCCTTCAGGAAGTGGTGTACCCCAGCGATGGATGACTACCAGGAACTTGCCGGGGGGGACCTCGATGCGCTCGATTTCCCAGTGCCAGATTTGTTGGACGATGCCCAGGCCGACGATCAGGGCGACCAGCGTGGTCCAGAAGCGCGCTCGTTTGTAGAAAGACACGGTTTAGTCCTGTCGTGG
Source organism: uncultured Planctomycetaceae bacterium (assembly GCA_964495375.1). GTDB lineage: Bacteria > Planctomycetota > Planctomycetia > Pirellulales > JAEUIK01 > JAIESQ01. The sequence goes on from CAZBWM010000012.1 coordinate 31,461, forward strand.
TCAGTGTTCGGTTTTCAGTGGGCAAGTTCGGCGCATCGGCAAGCGGTGAATCGAGTGGCGTGTTAGCCGTGGCCGTTGGTTTCGCTTTGGGTTCGTGGACGTGCGGGCGACGGCGCGGTTTCGGCAGCCGCCTTTTCTTTCAGGGTGCGATCGAGATCGGCGCGGAGCTCGGCCAATTGGGCTTCGAGCACGGCGGGGTCGATGGTCGGTTGACCGGGCACAGCCAGATCGGCGGTGTCGGCGAAGACGCGTTCCATGGCGCGGGCCGTGAGGGCTTTCTCTTGCACGAGCCCTTCGGCCTTTTGCCAATCGGCCACGGCATTGAACGGATCGAACTGGTTGGCGATCGCGTACTGCTGTTCGGCGGTTTCGGCCTCGGCCAATTGGCTGAGCAAGATGCTCCGTCCGACTTCGTACTGGCGCAGTTGCAGTTCGAGCAAGTAAAGCCGGCGGCGCGACTCGGCCATCAACTTGCGCTGCCGCTCGAGCTGCGCACGGAAGTTCTCGATCGCCATCCGCTCGAGGTTCAGCTTGTAAAGATCGGCCTGGGCGCCGAGCGCGTCTTGATGCGCGGCGTGCTCGCGAGCTTCGCGCTCAAGCGTGCCGACGCTGGCTTCGCTTTGCTCGAGGTTGCGCACGAGATCGGCCTCGGCGACTTCGGCCTGGGCGACGGCCTTGCGCACCGCAGCCACGTGCTGCTGATGCTGGCGCACGACCTGCGTGAGGATCTCTTCGGGATCGAGCCGTTTCTGGGTGACCCATTGCCAGGCCCGCTTGACGCCGCTCCACAGCCGCCGCGGGCCAACGACCAGCATCAGCAGGATCAGCGGCAAGCCGAACAAGAGCACGAGCCGGATGATGAGTCGATCGAGAAATCCCATGCGGGCGCTTTCACGGAGTACGGCGAACCAGCGAGGCGCACAGTGGAGCTGCTCGCTTGCGGTCGATGTGTCAAAGGTAGCTTTCCCCGATTGTAGGGGGACGCAGCCGGGCTCGCCAACTTTGCAATCCGTGCCCCGCGGCAGCGTGATGCCTAAAGTCAACATCGCGGTGCGGTTGTGGCGCGTGATGTACCGTGGCGCTGGCAGCCGCACTAGGAAGCGCGCTGCCACGACGGCCGAACTTTTGACCGCATGGCGATCGTGAGCTATCCGTTTCAGTAGCGACTGTTTTCGTCGAGGGCACTCGCCCGCGCGCCGACGCGTGATTGGTAGTTCGTCAGTGTGCGGCACGACTGTCGTGCCTTCGGGGTACAGCATCGTGCTACCGGATCGGCCGGCAGCGGCGCTGCGGTCGCTGTGTATTGAACTCCTGGAATTGAGCCGAATCCCGATGCGACCTGACGACCGAATCGCGAACCGTGGAGCGCTGCGCAAGCTGCGCGTGGCCCGCGCGCGGCGCGGCGCCGTGGCGGTCGAAGCCGCGATCGTGATGCCACTGTTGATCATCATGATGTTCGGCATTTGGGAAGTCGGCCGGCTGATTCAGGTGCAGCAGGTAATTACGAACGCCGCCCGCGAGGGGGCCCGCGTGGCCTCGGGCGGATATGTCGATGGTACGCCGGTGACCGTGGCCTACGTGCAATCGACGGTACGCAACTACATGACGGCCTCGGGGCTGCCGACCGCGGCGGCGACCGGAGCCACGGTGACGCTCACCAACACCAGCGCGAACACCTGGACCGATCCGGTCAACGCGCAACCGCTCGACTCGTTTCGGGTGACGGTGCTGATTCCGCAGGGCACGGCTTTCAACAGCCTGCCGTGGTCGACGGTCTACAACCTGACGGGCGTGAAGAGCTTGCAGGCGATCGTCAACTGGCGGTCGGCGAACGATACGTTGATCAACATTGATTCTTCGTTGCCGTATTGAGGGTGAACTGAGATGAACCAGCGACGCACACTCAATCGGCGTGGTTCGGCGATTGCCCGTCGCCGGAGCGGGGCGGCCATCGTCGAAGCGGCGCTGGTGTTGCCGTTCTTGATGATGTTCCTCCTGGGAGTCATGGAGTACGGCCGTTACGTGATGATGCTGCACGTATTGCAGAACGCCGCCCGTGAAGGGGCTCGCTACGCCATCGCGCATACCGAGCCGGTGGTGATTTCGGGCGTGAGCTACGGCAACACGACGACCGACGTCACCAACGTGGTGAACAACTTTATGGCGGGGCGAACGCTCAGCAGCCAGACAGTGCAGGTGTACTTGTCCGACACGTCGGGCAACAACATCGGCACCTGGACGAACGCTCAGGGTGGGGATCTGATCTGTGTGCGGATCAGCGGCAACTTCAATTTCATTGTTGCCAGCTTGTTACGGACCTCTAGTTCGTTGAGCGTGCAAGTGCGGTCGGTGATGCGGAACGAGGCGACTTAAGCGAGGAGCGATACGATGCGCGGCATGCGACGTTTCACCCAACGCTCTCGACGGCGCGGCACGGCCCTGGTGCTCGTCGTGCTGGCTTTGATTCCGCTCATGGCCTTTGCGGCGCTCGCCATCGATCTGGGTTTGTTGGCCGTGGCGCGCACGCAAGCGCAGCAGGCCGCCGACGCGGCGGCGATGTCGGGCGCGCGCGTGATCAACGGCAATTCGGCGAACAACAACAATTACTCGAGCGTGACGCCGATCGCCACGGCCGCCGCGACGGCGAACTCGGTGCTGGGGACGCAATTGCAGTCGAGCCACTTGGCGCTGCAAATCGGCCGCTACACGTACAGCAGCGCCAACAAGCGGTTCGAGGGGCAGTTTCCTGGCCCAACGGGTGAGAATTGGAGCCTCGTGAAGGCGACAATCTCGACCAACGTCAGCACCAACCTGGCCTTTGCCAAGGTGTTCAACTTTGGCTCGACCAACATGACCGCCTCGGCCATGGCGGCGCACCGCCCTCGCGATGTAGCGGTGATCCTGGATTTCTCGGGTTCGATGCGGTTCGCGAGCCTGCTCTCGACACCGATTACCGGCAACCGCTCGAGCAACCACGAGGATCCCGATTACCCGCAGTTCGGGCATTACATTTCGTCGTCGGCCGGCATATATCAGACGTCGCACTCGAGCCCTTACATCGAGCCGAATATCAGCAACACGACCAGCGACAACCGCGCGCCGGTGATTGAGGATTTCTACACGGACGCCAACGGCTCGCCGGCGTTCAGCAAGGCCCCGTCTTCGTATAAGACGAACCCCGCTGGCGACAAGCCGTTATCAGCTAGTTTCGACACGGCCTCGTATACAACGACGCTCAATGGTGTGCTGAATATCGGCTCGGTGAATAACGGAACGAAGGACGCGCAATTTGAGGCACAAGGCTACAAGGCCTATGGCATGCGCGCCTCGTTCGCGCGGTATACGCAAGGGCCCGGATACTACGGCAAGACGTTCTTTATTTGGCCTCCAGACCCTGTCAACGGACCCGATGGCACGACGAACGATTGGCGCAAGCGCTATTTCGACTATCCCGGCACCAGCACCGGCATGGATGACAACTCGCGTCTCTGGGACACCTCGGGCAACTGGCGCGCGCCGGCCAGTGGAACCTATTCGATCGATTACACGGCGATCCTCAACTTCATCAAGAATATCGGGCCAAATCCCTTCCCGTCGCAGCTCCGCTCGGGGCGCATCCTCTATTACGATGCGATTCCTAATAGCATCAGCAGCAGTTGGCCACCGTCGAACCAGAACGAGCGCTTCTGGAAGGACTACATCGACTACGTGCTGGGGCTGATGCAAACCGGTAGCAGCTCGTGGCAGTTGATCGGCGGCGGTAGCAACGGCCTGACCGGCTACGGCGTCGACTACGCCTGGGGCACTATCCGGATCACCGCCAAATCGAGCCTGACGGCCTCGGGGAATCCGTCGACGACCCCCTTCATGCGCTACGACGACAATCCGAAGCGCCCGAAGTTGGGCTTCTGGTTTGGTCCGCTCTCGATGATCGACTTCTTGGGCAACTACAACTTGTGGGGGGAAACCTCCCCGTACGCAGCGCGTTACTGCTGGTGGCCCGGCACTTGCCACGAGGCGCCGATGTACGCCTGCAAGCTGGGGGTGCGCGCCGGCTTGATCGACGCCAAGGACAACCACCCCAACGACATGGTCTCGCTGATTTACTTTAGCGGCCCCAAGACCAGCACGAACGACACCGGTTCGGGACGGTTCAATCGCGTCCGGGTCGGGCTGAGCCGCAACTACGACAACATGATCGAAAGCCTGTGGTATCCCCCCAGCACAATCGGCAATGCGAACGCCACGATTCGGCCTTATGACGCCGACAACATGGACGTGCCCCGCGCGATGGGCGCTACCTGCTACAGCATGCCCCTGATGCTGGCCTACAACCAGTTCAGCGGCAACACGAGCCTGCAAACGTACAGCAGTGGTCAACCGACCGGCGATGCCGGAGGCAACGGTCGTAAGGGTGCCCAGAAAATCATCATCTTCGAAACCGACGGCGCCCCCAATACGAGCGCCACGGCCAGCTTCACCAACTCCGGCTCGCACAATTCGTACTACAACGTACGCTACAACTACGGTAACCCCGGAGCCAGCCAGTATCCGACGGGCGTCAGCGGCTACAGCGACAACGCCAGCACGGTGACCACGCAAATCAACTCGGTGTGCACGCAGATTTGCGCGTTGGAAACCGCTACCAACCCGGGATACTCGTCGGCCACGAAGAAAGTGCAGATCCACTGCATCGGCTTCGGCCCGCAGTTCGATCCGAGCACGTCGGGGCAGGCGACGCGCGTCGCGACGTTGAATGCCATGCAAGTGATCGGCAACGTCAACGACGGTATGCCCAGCTACAAGCTGGTCTACGGCAACGAAACGACCATGATCAACAACATGCAGCAGGCGTTCACGAAGATTCTGCAAAACGGGATTCAAATTTCGCTGATCCAATAAGTCCCTCCCACCGCACGAGGCCCCCGTGCCCCGGCTCGCTCCCCACTCCCTCGAACTCGAGCACGTGACCAAGACGTACCGCAGCGGCTGGCTCGGCCGCCGCCGGTTGCGCGCCTTGGACGACGTCTCACTGCGCGTCAGTGCCGGGCGAACTTTCGGCCTGGTCGGGCCGAATCGCGCCGGCAAAACCACGCTCGTCAAAGTGCTGCTCTCGATCTGCCATCCCACGTCGGGTCGCGTGACCCGCTTGGGGCGACCCGCGCGCGACCGCAGCACGCTGGCCCGCGTCGGCTACGTCCACGAGCGGCAGGCCTTTCCCGGTTATCTCACGCCGGTTCAGTTACTCGAATTGTATGGTCGGTTGTCGGGAGTCGGTCGGCATCTCGTGCGCTGCCGTACTCAGGATCTGCTTGAGCGCATCGAGTTGGCCGATCGCGCGACCTCGCCGATCTCCACCTTCAGCAAGGGCATGGTGCAGCGGCTGGCCTTGGCCCAGGCACTGATTAACGAGCCCGATCTGCTGGTGCTCGACGAACCGACCGAAGGGCTTGACCTGTCGGCGCGGCGGCTCGTCTACGAAATCCTGGCCGAACGGCGCAGCAAGGGTCGCTCGGTGCTGTTGGTCACGCATCAGCTCAGCGACATCGAACGATTGTGCGACGAAGTGGCCGTGCTCCGCGCGGGGCGCGTGGTGTTCACCGGGTCGCCCAGCTTGCTCGTCGCCCGCGACGATGCCCGATTGGCCAAGGAGCACGCTCTGCCCACCGCCGGCGCGGACAGTGCCGGTCGAAATGGCGCGCCGGCGCTCGTCGACTCGTCGGGCTGGCCCGAGTTGGGACTCACCGCCGCGCCGCACGCCGCCGACGTTGGGCAATCGGCCTTCGAATCGGCCATGCAGCATTTGTATGAGGAGGCGCCGGCATGACGTCGAACTTAGCGCTGGTGACCGTCGATCAACTGGTGCGCGACACGTTTCGGCAGTCGCGCGCGCAAGGGGTCTTTTGGCTGCTGTTGGGGATCTCGGCGGTCTGCATCCTGCTGTGCGCCAGCGTGAGCATCGATGGGGCCGTGCAGTTGGCCGGGCCGGGCGAAAACCCCGACTTTCTGCCGCGCACCGAAGCGCAGGCCCACGACAAAGAGATCCTCAAGCGCGACGGCGTGGCCGTTGTCGGCGGCGACCTGTCGCTTGGCTTTGGGGCCGTGCGGGTGCCGCTGGCGCGCGACGCGAAACATGCCGTCCACGCGCTGCAATTGGCGCTGGCCTCGGGCGTGGCCGACACGCTCGGCGTGCTCTTGGCATTGGTGTGGACCGCTGGGTTTCTGCCTGGCTTCTTGGATCGGCAATCGATCAGCGTGTTGCTGGCCAAACCGGCGCCGCGCTGGGCGCTGCTCTTGGGCAAGTACGCCGGCGTGCTGGCCTTCGTGCTGTTTCAAGGAGCGATCTTCGTCGGTGGCACCTGGTTGGCGCTCGGCGCACGCACCGGCATCTGGGATTTTGCCTACTTGAAAAGTGCTCCGTTGTTGCTGTTGCACTTTGGGATTTTCTTTAGCGTTTCGTTGTTGTTGGCGGTCTGCACGCGTAGCACCGTGGCGAGCGTGTTCGGCTCGATCGCGTTCTGGCTGATGTGCTGGGGAATGAACTTCGGCCGGCACGCCTTGGTGGCTGACGTGGCCGCCGGCAGCGGCGCCGAGTTCGGCCAACCGCTGTTGGGCATCGTCGAGTTCGGTTACTGGTTCCTACCGAAGCCGGCCGACCTGGGGATCTTGGTCCGCGACGCGCTCAAAGCACAAGACTTCTACAGCCAGCCGGCCGCCTTCGACTTCGTGCAAGCGCACGGGCAGTTCCACCCTGTGTGGTCAGTGGCCGCCTCGCTGGCGTTCATGCTGTTGATCTTCTGGGCAGCCGTGCGGCAGTTCGTGGCGACAGACTACTGAGTAGTGGCTAGTGCTCAGTGGTTAGTGGTTCGAGAACACCACTCCACTGCTCAACTGATATCCTGCTCACCTTCTCGCCGGCAGGGCGCACCCCTCTTCTATAAAGTGTTCCGGGATTTTGCGTCCTAACCGTCCTAAGCCCGACAAAACAGCACCTAAAGCCTTGCCAGGTTAGCACTTGACCTTAGGACGCAAAACCGAAAAAGCTTGCGTCCTAAACCGTCCTAAGAGGGCCGTTTTGCGTCCTAAGCCTGAATCGCGAAGCCTTGGACGATGAAGATTTTGACCACGGATGACACCGATCGCACGGATGGTTGAATTCGTGTTCCGTTCATCCGTGTGATCCGTGACATCCATGGTCAACGTGGTCTTGGTTTTTGATTCGCGCGGCGAGTCGTGCTTAGCGCTTGGTCATCGTGGTGTCGTTGTGGTGACTCTCGATGCGGCGCATGTTCTGGCGGCGCGCAAAATGCCAATGCATCCACAGAAGAACACGCCGAAGGACACAGAAGTTCGATCGGTGATGCCGTTGGGCGTGGCCACGATCGTTCTGTGATCGTCTGCGCCTTCTGCTGATGTATTCTGTAATTGTTGGCGCGCACGGCGAGCGGGCTCGCGCCAAGCCGACCCCTTGAACGCATGCGTGCGTGGGCTCCTTGGTGGCAAGTATTTGATTGCAGTCCGCGGCGCGCACCGTATGCGCACGCGGAATTGACTCGCGTCCCCTTTCGTGCCGACGGTGTCAGGAACCACCTCCGACGACGTGCAAGGCACTGGATCGTCGTAGGCTCGGCGGTTCCAGACACCGATTCCGGAGCGACTCGCGTGCCCGGCGCGCATCGCTGGTTTTCGCCGCGTAGCGGCGACGTCGACTTCGAGATCGCCGTGAACTCGCGACCACACAGCAGCGACAATGTCGCCACTGCGCGGCTTGGTCTTCGCTGAACGTCGAGTGTCCGTGGGTTTCACCCACGGCTAAACGCCGCGGCCGCTACGCGGCCAAGGACACACGACGATTTACGTCAGACCATGCGAGCGCGCACGGAAATCGCTTGCCGAAAGCCATCGCTCGACCTTTCGATCGCGCTGCTCCGGAGGAACCGGATTGCGGCGCATTCCTTGCGGAATTGCACACAATCGGGCACAAAGCTCAACGGGCCGCGATCGGGGCCGATCGGCAGTTTGCGGGCAAATGGCCGGGTCTATCGCCCAGGCCATACCAGCATCCTAGGCGCCGGGTGGCTCAGTGTCAATATGTTTTGGAACACCTTTTTGTACATTATTCTCGGAGTTCGAGCCACGATGGGGGCTGGCAAAAACGCCAGGCTTTGCCCCAATGGCCGCGAGGCTCGCAAGAGATTTCGACAGCGGCCAGCGCAATCAGGCATCGCCCAACACGTTGCATCGACCAAGATCGGGCGGAGCCTGACTCCCGGCGGCAAACGTCTCGCAGAAAGAAGTCTCGCGCAAAGGCGCGAAGGCGCAGAGCAACGAGGCGGATCAGGATTTCCCGCCCGGCCATTTGCGGTTGCGGTTCGTCGAGCCCCAAAGGGGATCGGAACTTTCAGCCCAGCGGTTGTCACACAGCGACGATTGCATTCGCCGCGTAGCGGCCGAAAGAGCTTAGCCGTGGGGTGAACCCACGGAACCGTTCGCGAATAGGCGAACAAGCCGCGCAGCGGCGAGAGACAGTGTAGTCATCGCCCTCCGCGTGATGAATCTTCGTGGAGTGAGCTGAGCAAGACGAGACCAGGGGCTGCGCCAGTGCGGCTATTGACGGTTAGGGCGCCAGCCGTTTGAGAGCTTGGAACGTATATCGCTGCGCGGCTGGCGCGAACTGGCGGGGCAACGTCAACTCGCCCTCGCTGGCGCGTCGGGTTCGTGTTGGTGCGCCGCATCGCACGCGGGGCTGCGCCAGGGGAACGGGAGTCGTTTCCGGCCTGCGTCGTCGATGTGTTCTTGGTCGTCGCCCGGAAACGACTCCCGTCCCCTTCAGGCTTGCGGCGGCATCACGTGCCGCAACATCGCTAGGCGCGTCAGGGCGGTTTTCTGTCGCCCCGGTTGGGGCTTGCGCTCGATTGCGCGATGAGACCAGGGGCTTCCGCCACCTGGCTATTAACGGTCACGGCGTTGTCGTTCATGCAGATCAATAGCATTGCCGAGTCGCGCGCGAGGCAACGGCCCCCTCACCCCTAACCCCTCTCCCGCAAGGGGAGAGGGGAACCGGATGTTGCGTCGCGCGCGAGGCCTAGGGGGACAGGAGTCCTTCCGGACGGCGCGAGAACAATGATCGATCTCCAACGTCGGAACGACTCCAGTCCCCGCACTGCTGGGCAAGCCAGCAGTGGCACCCGAGGCTAGCCGTTCTACTAGAACGAAAGTCCCTCGACGTCGGTGGCTTCGGCCAGGAGCTGCGCGAAACTCATCGCCCGCGTCTCGATGCACGTGAAGGGGCAGTCGCTGCCGGCGGCGGCGACAATTAGCAGCTCATGAACGCGCGCGACATAGGCCGGCAGCAGCTCGAGCGCCTCGGCAGCGCTCGTTGGTTCTTTGCCGATTTCTTCGTAAACGTATTGAACTCCGTCGACGATACTGAGCTCGCAGACGATTGCCTGAAGAACGGACAGGCTACCCACCCAGCTCAGGATCAGGTTTTCCTTGTACACTTCAAGCTCGCCATCAATCAACGGCGCAACCTCTGCGATCGACCGTCGCAAATAGTCGACGATCACCAGCGCTGCATTCAGTCCGCGGTCGAAGTCGATCATGCTTGTCTCGAAGACTCTCTACGCTATTTCTCCTCGTCACCCAGCTCGACGCAGACGATCTCACGGCTGCCGCGCACGAAGATCCGCGTGCCGACCAGGGCCGGGTGCGAGTAGACGCCGGGGTCGTCGGCGAACAACGACACGCGCGACAGGGGCGCGAACTGCTCGGCCGCGGCATCGAGCAAAATCAATTCGCCGTGCATGGTGACGATTAGCACCCGGCCGTCGCTGGCGATGGCCGTCGCGTAGTCGTTGAAGGCCGCGTCGTCGGAAGTCCAAAGCGGTCGCAGGCCGGCCGCCAGATCAAGGCAATGCAACCCACCCCACACGCCGAACACGCGGTTGCCCACCACCACGGGCGTGTGCGCGTCGGGGGCGAGGTCTTCGTTCACCGCAACTGGCTGCGGGACGATGCGGCCCATCGAGTCGAACTGGTAGAGCCGGGTGCCATTGTTCTCGGTGGAGACGAGCAGCTTGTCGCCGACGACGATCGGAGTGGGGACGTTGAAATCGTTCGCGCGCGGCGGCTTCAATTGCCAAAGTTGCTGGCCGGTGGCGACGTCGAACCCGCACAGCGTAGTGCGCTGGTAGCCGATCAGTTGCCGGCGCCCACCCAAGGTGCCGACGACGAACGAGCTGAAGGCGGCTTTGTCGCCGGGGGTTTGCCAGACGACTTCGCCCGTGGCGGGGCGCAGGGCCACGACTGCGGCGCCGGCCGCGCCGGGATTAACGATCAACAGATCGTCGACCAGCAGCGGCGACGAGCTGGTCCCCCACGGGGTGTCGTCGGTGACATTGAACTCGCGGTGCAGCGACTTTTTCCAGACCACCTCGCCAGTCGCCAGCCGCACGCACTGCAAGCGGGAGAAGGCGTTATAGAAATAGACGAACTCGCCATGTACCAGCGGCGACGCGCGCGGCGAGTTGCCGTAGTCGAGATGCCCTGAGGCCAGGTCACGGACGGCCCACAGTTCGGCCCCCGTATCGGCGTTTAGGCAGCGGAAGATGTCCAGCTTGTCGAGCGGATCGCGATCGGCGACGAGGACGACGTCGGGCGTGGCGGCCAGGCCGGCGAGTGCCTGGCCCGTCAGCGTTTTGCGCCAGACCACGCGCGGCGGATCGGCCAAACGCTCGGGCAACCAGTCGGCATGACCGTCGCGCGCGGGGCCACGCCAGCCTGGCCAGGCGCCGTTGCTACTTACTTTTTTTTTAGGTCGGCGGGGATAGGGACGAAGCCGTCGCGAGTTTCCAGCGCGATCCGCAGTTGCGGATCGGTGGTGCTTTTCTTCAGGACGGCGGCGATCTGGTCGCGCTCGGCCTGCGGTAGCTCAGAACGAACGTAGACCTCAATGAAGGGGACGGGCGTAGTCTCGCCAACGACGCGCAGGGCACCCTTGGCCACGGTTCCGCAACCTTCCAGCAGCGGCTGCGCGTAGCTCGAGATCACCGCGGCCCCGCGGCGCCCTTGCTTGGCGTCATCGAGAATTTTGAGCGCTCCTTCGTCGCAAGCGACGGCCGTTTCGAGCGTGGCCGGAGGCGTGACGCCATTTTGCTTGAACAGCGCCAGGGCGGCCGTGTGCTTTTCGTCGCATTCGGCCGGGCCGAAGACGAGCCGCACGCCGTTCAATTCAGAAATCGACTGCGCCGGATCGGCGGTCGGCACGACGACCAGCCCGGTCATCGTGGTGCCACCGGCCTTGTTCGACAGCGCGAGAATGGGCGTAAGCGCGAGTTTGGCGCGGGCGGCGTCGTACAGCACGACCGAGTGCTTGCCGACGACGATATCAGCCCGGCCCTTGGCGTCGCCATCGAGGGCGGCTTGCAGCGACTCGTTGAAGACAATTGTGACCGGGCGTTTCAGGTCGCGCTCGAGCCGCGCAGCGAGCAGTTCATAGTCGCGCTGCGCGTAACCTTGCACGCAAGGGCACGACAGCGGCTTGGCCAGTGGGTCCATGACGACCAGCGTGAGCGCTTCGGCCGGCGGCGCGGCGAGCGTGGCGCCAGTCGGCAAGGCGAACACCAGCGCTGCGATGACTGACGCTGCGAACAACCGACCAACAGACGGCGAGTAGTTTGTGAACCTGGACATGAGAGTCCCTTTGGTTGTGCGAATGTGTGGCGGATGGCTGCCGAGTAGCTGCGGGCCGAGCCGCTTCGCTCGCGAGTAGTTTTCGGATGGACTCTTACTTCGACGCCTGATCGGCGACCGGAGCTTGCCGCTTCAGCACGCAGATCGACGACTGGTGCACGTCGAAGCAATAGACCGTGTTGCCGTCGGGCGAGACCTCGACAATCGAGCTCTTGCAGCCGGGCTGCACGTTGGCTTTGCCGACCAGCCCGAGGAATTCGCCGTCGAGCGAGAAGAGCTTGACGCGGCCGTCGGACTCGGCGACGTAAAGCTTGTCGCCCAACAGGCGGGTGTTCATCGGATTGCAGCAGCCGCCGAAAGTTTCGCCTTCGCCGCCGCGGCTCCGCTTGCCCCAGGCCTTGATCTCTTTGCCCTCGGCATCGAAGCGCACGACGCGGTGCCGGGAGTTTTCGGCGACGACCAGTTCGGCGCCGCAGCACTGCACGTCCATCTGGCCGCAGCAGCCGCTGAGCCCGTCGACGATCCGCACGGGGTTGGCGAAATCGAGATCGGTGCGCCACACGCCGTAGCCGAATCCTTTGGAGGCGGCGCAAGTGACGAACACGTGATCGGGCCCGGCCGCGATGGCGTTGATCTTGCGCTGCTGGCCGAGCAGGGCTTGCTTCATCTGCTGGATCTGGGCTTTTTGCGCGTCTTCGCTGGTGCCGCCGATTTGATCGATGGCCTGACGATAGGCGGCGATTGTGGAATCGACCTGCGCTTTGAGCTCGCGCTCTTCGTCGGTGAGCTCCTCCTCGCTCTTGGCGTCGAGCTCCTTTTTCTGCGCCTCGATTTGATTGAGCGCTTCGGTCAGGGCCTGCGCCTGACCGAGGACTGCTTCGCGCGCCTGACGCTCGATTGCCTCGGGATCTTGACGGGCGGCGGCCAGGTGCGGCGCTTCGGCCCGGGCGAGCTGCTTACCCTCGCGGTCGAAGCGGGCCAACACGCCATCGCCAGCGACGATGATGTTGCCATCGACGCCGACATTGATCACCTGCGCGGCGAAGTCGACAGGGAACTTCGCCGGCAGTTTGCCATCGGCATCGAGCAGGCGAACTTCGGCCGGCGGTGCGTCGGCAGCGGCGGCCTTCGCGTTGGGGTCGACGGGGGCGGCGCCGTGCACGCCGGCTTCGGGTTGCAGCCGCACGAGGGCGACGAGCTGCCCTTCCTTGGTCAAACAGAACGAGGCCAATTGCTGCGTGGTCCCTTCGTCGATCGGGCGAATGACGGCCGCTTGCTGATGGGTGCCGGGCCCGTCCTGGCTGGTGGACTCGGGCTCGGCTTGTTCGACGGCGGCGGGAGCGAGCTTCAATCGCAGGCGGCTGCGCGTTTTCGACGGCTTGCCGGTTTCGGTACAGACGGCGCCGGCCGAGAGGAGCAGGACGCCTCCCCACAACAACACGCGATACTGGCGTGTGAACGCGCGTCGCTTTGTTTCGAACTCTTGACGCTCCGCGGAAATGTCTTGCAGCTTCGCTGTGGTCTGCATGGCCTGCTCCTCTGTTGGTTCCCCCGAACGGACGTGGCAGCCCGAGCCGAAGATGGACTGGCCCAGGCTGACGACTACGACACCACAACCGCGAGTACCCCAGTCAGCATATCGCTGGCGAGCGGCGGGGGGCAAATTTATTCGGGGCGGAGGGCGGGAGACGGCTGACAAGAGAGCAAGACCTTGCGGCATTCGAGCGAATTACGCGGCGAATCTAAGTGTATTGGCGGCGCGATCACCGAGGTGCTGCGCACGCCCTACAAAGCTCCGGCGATGTCCGCGGCACCGCGCGAGAATTCCCCAGCGCGACAATACAGTGCAGCGTCGCGCGAGCTACGGAGGGGGACAGTCCCATGTTTTCGGGCAGCGCGGTTTGATTTTCGCGCGATCGAAGACCGAAAAACGGGACGGTCCCCGGCACTGCTTGTTCGTCGGCGGATACGTCGATTCGTTAGGACTACACGAATGACGCCGACGACCAAGCAATGGCACACGGGTCGATATCACGCTGGTTCCTGCGCACGCCCCACGAGCGACCCCGCGTGAAGTGCTGATCGCGAGAACATGATGCTCCGCCAAACGAGCTAGCGCGCGGGATGAATCCCGGGGCTAACAAGATCGCGGCGAACGATCCGTGGTGTGCTGCGCACACCCTACAAAGCTCTGCGCGAGTGTGGCTACCGCCCGGCGGTCATTTTCGCCGCGACTTGCGTGAGCAGCTCCACCGCGGCCGGGCTGAAGGCGTCGGCCTCGGTGCTCCAGAAGTTCACCGTCGCCGGCTTTCCACCGATCTGCACCGGAATGTGCACGCTCGAAGCCAGACCACGCCCAACCATGCGCTTGGCCAGCGAGCCGGGCTCCTTGGATAGATCAGGCACCACGATCGGCTTGTCCATCGACAGGTAGTTGGCCAGCGCCTGGCCGTCGGCTTTCATGATGGTCGACGTACTGCGGAAGGTGCCGCGGAAGCCATCGATTTCCTCGACCCGCATGAGACGCAAGTTCTCGCCGTCGATGTAAGTGATGCAGACGCGGTCGAGCTGCGGCACGCGGTCCTTCAAGAAGTAGGAGAAGAACTTGAAGTTCTCGTCCTGGCCTTCGTCGAGCGCCTTGCCGGCGACCTGGCTGAGCTGTTCGTCAACGGTGCCTCCGCCGGCGGCGACGAGCTCGGCGAACTGTTTGGCGCGCGAAGGACGCGGCGGTTGTGGTTTCGTGAGGTCTTGATCGACTAGCGCCATCTCGAACCAGCCGAACATCATTTCTTCCCAGGTCTGCTCACCCCAGCGCACTTCCTGCGAGGGATCGGGATTGTTGAGGTTGGCGTCGGAGTTGTCGAAGTGGGCCGTACAGTGGAGCTTGCTCCCCTTGGGCAACACCTTCGGCTCGGTGAAGACATAGGTCGTCTGCCAGCCGAAGTCGTAGTGCGGCACCCACAGCACCTTCTCCCGTTTTCCATCCGGATAGATCACCTCATACAAAAAGTCCTTGCCGCGGACGTGCATGTGGGGAGAGACCGACCACAGCAGCGTGTCTTCGCGGAAGGCGAACTCCGATTGCACCTCGAAGTTGCCTTCGTGTGCCGGAATTTTGAAGCTGAAGTTGCCGGCGTTCTTGACGGCGACTTCTTTGCGCACGGTCTTGGGATCGGCGAAGACCAGCCCCAGGTAGCTGTGATCGGTTTGCGCGACGCCGTTGGGCGTATAGTGCAACTCGAAGATCAGCTTCGAGCCAGCCGGAGCATAACGGGCGTAACCCTCGGGCAATACCTGCGGACGCAAGCCGGGGGCGTACGCAGCGAGCCAGTCGTTGCGCAGGCGGCCGGCGGCCCCTTTCTTCGGTCCACCGGGGGCTTGCAGGTACATGACCACGTGATGCACCACGGCCGGGTTGCCCGCCTTGGGTTCGATCGCCTTGATCCACTTATCTTCGGTCCAACCGGGATCGACGACGAAGCGAATGTAGGGGACCGTGCCGGTAGCCGGCACGTTGTACGGCTTGGGGTCCATGTAGACGATCTGATCGGGCGTGGGGATCATCCAACCTTCGGTGAATTTTGGTGTTTCGGGCAGGTCGCTCGGGTTGCCTTCCGGCGCACCATCGGCGACCCACCGGTTGACCAGCGCGATCTCTTCGTCGCTCAGCCGGGCGTCGTTCGTAAAGTGGCCGATCGACGGATCGGCATGCCAGGGCGGCATGCGGCGCTCGTTGACGACTTCGCGAATCATCTCAGCCCAGCCGGCGGCGTCGTCGTAGCTCAACAACGCGAAGGGGCCGATCTGACCGGGACGATGGCACGACACGCAGTGCTGATTGAAGAGCCGGGCCATTTGGTTGCTGTAGGTCACGGCGGCGTCGGCGGCCGGCGTGCGCGCGCGGCCAATCAAGCAGCCTTGCGCGGCGACTTCGGCGACGCTGACCGGCTTGCTGTCGAGCAGCTCGTCGAGCGCGGCGGCCAGATCTTGGCGGCGCGGTTCGCGCAGTTGATAGGCGACTCCGCCATCCTGGAAGCCGTATTGATCGTCGATGCGGCCGGCGTACTGCACGCGGCCTTCGCGATCGAGCACGAAGACTTCCGGTGTACGCTCGGCGCCGATAGCGTCGGCCAGGCGATTGCCGGGATCTTTCATAAACGGAATCTTGAGGGCCTGCGCCCGAGCGTAGGCCTGCATCTCGGCGATCGAGTCTTGCTGATTGGAGTCGACCGCCAGGAAGGCGACTCCGCGCGCGGCGTACTGCTCGGCCAGCTTGTTCAAGCGCGGCGCGTAGAACTTGGCCAATGGGCATTCGACTCCCAGGAACGCGAGCACGACGAACTGCTTGTCGGCGTAATCGGCGAGCTTGTGCTCGCGATTGTCGGAATCGCGGAGCGCGAACTCGGTGACTTGCCGGCCGAGGCGCGTGGCCCTTTCTGCTGCAGGGGAATTTGTGGCAACGACCGCCAGAACTACGACTACCGAAAACCAGGCACGAGCGCGCATGGCGAATTCCCTTGATCTATTGAGTTAGCTGCTCGACTGACCGCCTTGTAGGGTGCGTGGAACGCACCAACTCGTCGCTTCGCGCTTGGTCAATGCAACCACTACGCAACGGTGTGTTGCGCACACCCTACAGAACTCGAACGAGCGTGAAACCGACGTGATGGGCGAAAATTGATTAGCCTGCTACCGATATGGATTCTGACGCCGCTCGGCACGCGGGTCAACCGAACTTTCTGGGGGGCGGCAGCGGGCGGTTCGCGGAGAGCCCGAACGGTGCCAGGAACCGATTCAAGCAGCGCGTCACCCCGTTGCTATGCATCGATTGAAACGGTTCCTGGCACCGATCGGAGAACCCGGCGCGCGGGCAGACTGCCAGGCATCTGCCAGTTTGACCGCGACATTCTGTCACCCCCAACGGCGGCGAACCGCGCCCCGGCGGCGGCGTAGAAAAAGTGGCCAAGGGGCCTCGCCCTCTCGGGGCTCCGGAGGTTGGTACCGCTCCTGCGTGAGCGCGAATTTGCTGGCTGGTCCGGAGACGAGTGGAGCGCCGCTACCTCACGACAGGCGGGGGGCGTCGCCCAGGCTGGCGAGGCCCCGGGGGCCCGAACAAGAAGAGGCACTTTTCAACATCCATTCAACAGAGCAGGCATATCAGGGTTTATTAGGGAAAGGAGGCACAAACCATGTTCGGCACATTAATTCCTCGCCGTGAGAGCGCCGCGTTTGATCGGCTCGAACGTGAAATGCACGGGCTGGTCGATCGGTTCTTCGGTGGCGATGGCGGATGGCTCGTGCCGACGACACAGTTCATGCCTAGCCTGAACGTCGCGGAAACCGAAACCGCCTTCGAGGTCACCGCCGAGTTGCCGGGTTTGAAGCCTGACGAGTTCGAGGTCGAATTCAAGGCGGGTGAGCTCTGGATCACCGGCGAAAGCAAGCAGGAGAAGGAAGAACGGGGCAAGACGTGGCATCGGGTGGAGCGCCGGTATGGTGAGTTCCGCCGCGTGGTGCCACTGCCGGAAACCGTCGATCCGGACAAGGCCGAGGCCACGTACCACGACGGCGTGCTGAAGGTGATGGTGCCCAAGACGTTGAAGGCACAGCCGAAGCACGTGCCGGTCAAGGTCGAGACCAAGCCGACCAACGGACATGAAGCGTTGCCTGCCGAAAAGTAAGCGCTGCGAATGTCCCGATCGGAGCCCGTCCGATCAATAGTTGATATCCAGTGGGAGTCAGACTCCTCGGCGGCCGGGCGGTCCTAGTGTGGACTGCTCGGCCGTTTTTATGCGCTTGCCCGGAGTGACGGCGCTAAAGGGGAAGAGGATCTCGCGCCAAGGCGCTAAGGCGCGAAGAAGACCGGGGGGTGCATCCGCGACCCTGTAGGGTGTGCGCAGCACAGCAGCGATCCTGGTGCGTTTCACGCACCCTACAAAGCTCCATGGATTGAGTTTCCGCGCGTAATCTTTGCGACTTCGCGCCTTTTCGCGAGGCAGTCGGTTGCTCGCGCGACCAAGCAAGCGCTTACGGCCGGGTGCGGCGGCGCGACGATTTGCGCTTCGGGCGGTAGCCGGGGCCTGGCTTCGACTGATTAGCCCGATCGCCGAGGCGATTGTTCGGCATTTCTTCGGTGGCCGGCCGCGCCTCGCGATTGGCTTCTGCCCGGCGAGCGGCGAGCGCCTCCTTTGGTGGTTGCGAGGGGATCAAGCTGTCGCAGTCGTCGCCGATCAGGTCTTGCCGGCCGGCGGCCTCTAAGGCGCGGCGCACCTCGAAGTAGTTCTCCGGTTTGAAGAATTGCAACAGCGCTCGCTGCAGCTTGCGGTCGCGCAAATTGCGGGCGACGTAGACGGGCTCGAGCGTGAAAGGATCGAGGCCCGTATGGTACATCGTGGCCGCGATATCCAACGGACTGGGGATGAAGTCTTGCACCTGGTCGGGGCGGTAGCCGTTCTGTTTGAGGAACACGGCCAGGTCGATCATCGCCTCGAGCGTGCTGGCCGGATGGCTGGCAATGTAATAGGGAACCAGGAACTGCTCTTTGCCGGCCGCGCGGCTCTCACGCGTGAAGGCTTCGTCGAACTTGGTGAAGTCGTCGCCGCCAGGCTTCTTCATCGCCGAGAGGACGTCTTCATCGGTGTGTTCGGGAGCGACCTTCAGGTGACCACCGACGTGATGTTGGGCCAGCTCGCGGATGTACTCGGGGCTGCGATGGGCCAGGTCCATGCGGATGCCTGACGCGACGAAGACCTTCTTGATGCCCGGTTGCGAACGGGCTTTCTTCATCAGCTTGATGAGCGGCCCATGATCGGTCCCCAGCAGCTTGCAGATCTTGGGGTGCACACAGCTTAGCCGGCGGCAGACTTTTTCGACTTCCGGCTGGGAACAGCGCATCTGGTACATGTTGGCGGTCGGTCCGCCGATGTCGCTGACGACCCCGGTGAATTTCGGGTCTTCGCCGAGGCGGTTGATTTCGGCCAGCACCGATTGCTGCGAGCGGCTCTGAATGATCCGCCCTTCGTGCGTGGTGATCGAACAGAATGTGCAGCCGCCAAAGCAGCCCCGCATGATCTGCACCGAATGTTTGACGACGTCGTAGGCGGGAATCCGCTGCTTACCGTACATGGGGTGCGGGCGGCGCGTGAAGGGCAGGCCGTAGAGGTAATCCATCTCGGGCTGCGTGAGCGGCAGCGCCGGGGGATTGGCGACCACCGCCTCGCGATCGTGATACTGCACCAGGCGGCGCGCGTTGTGCGGGTTGGTCTCCATGTGGATGGTGCGGGTCGCGCGGCAGAAGGCCAGCTTGTCGGCGACGACCTCTTCGTAGCTGGGCATCGCGAGCGCGTCGGCCGGCGGCGTTTCTTTGGCGCCCATGCGATAGACGACGCCGCGCAGGTCGCGCAAGTCGCGGACCGTGGCGCCGGCGGCCAGGCGATCGGCGATCTGCACGATGCCGCGCTCGCCCATGCCGAAGGCGACGAGATCGGCCTTGGCGTCGAGAATGATCGCGCGGCGGACCTTGTCGCTCCAGTAGTCGTAATGGGCGAGACGCCGCAAGCTGGCTTCGACTCCGCCGGCGATGATCGGCACACCAGAGTACGCCTCGCGAGCGCGTTGGCAGTAGGCCAACGTGGCGCGATCGGGGCGCAGGCCGATGCGGCCGCCCGGGCTGTACGCATCGTCGTTGCGCACTTTGCGGTTAGCCGTGTAGTGATTGATCATCGAGTCCATGTTGCCGGCGCTGATGCCGAAGAAGAGCCGCGGCCGGCCGAACGTGCGCCAGGCGTCGCAGTTGTGCCAATCGGGCTGGCTCAAGATGGCGACGCGGTAACCGCGGGCTTCGAGCAGTCGGCCCAACAGGGCCATCGCGAAACTGGGATGATCGACGTAGGCATCGCCCGTGACGAACACCACGTCGACGGCGTCCCAGCCGCGGGCATCCATTTCGGCGCGCGTGGCGGGGAGCGGCGCCGCCGCGCCGCGCGGGATGCGTGACGCGTTGAAATCGGCCGGAACAAGGCTGTCGGCCACGTCGACTGAGTTAACTGACGTTTGGGGGAGCGGCCCGCTCGGCGCGCAGTCGTCCGCCGGCCGATCGACAATCGGCAGCAGACTCGAACTGGTTTGCGCGGCGGGGTCGGTCATCTAGCTGCTTTCGTGAACGCTCGTGGCGAATGCGCGAGATTCCGCACGTGTGCCAGCTTGCCGGCGGGCGGACTCGGGAAGCCAAGTGCGGGCAATCGAACGCCGTAAGTGGCGAGACCTTCATTCTATCGTGGACCGGCGACAAATCTCAGGCACAAAACCGGCGGAAATGGCTCCGCTTTTTGGGCGACGAGCTGAATCGGCGACTGGGCTATGCAGTTGCGTGAGGGGGAACAGCCGTGTGCGTGTCTCGTTTCGTCGCGGCGGCTAGAATGGCGGGGATGGAAGAGAAGCCCCAAAGCCGCTGGTTCCGCTTCCGGCTGAGCACTTGGCTGGTCCTTTTGGCGTTGCTACCGGCTTACGCGGGAGGCGTAGTAAAGTCCCTGGGTACCGTTGCGATTGGTGGATCTAGGAACCTGACTCGTGGACCAATCGATGAGGGCTGGCTCACCGTTATCTTGGCCGTCTTCCTCGTCTGGAAAACCGCGTGGGCCGTGTTCGAGCGTCGACGCGCACGGTCGACCGCGTGAGAATAGAGGCATGGACGAGAACCCGTACCGAGCGCCGGACATCGTGGAGCCAGCCGCTCGTTGTGGCCGCGCGTCGGCGATTTATGGGGTGCTGACATTCGGCGGCTTGCTGGCGTGCTTTTCGTCCTTGGGCCTGTTGGGGATTCTTCAGGCCTTGATTCAGAACGCGTGGATCGGCCACTCCAAGCCCCTGAATTTCGTCATTCTGTCCCTGAGCGCTCTCTCATTTCTGAGCGTGCTCGCCGCGGTACTCGGAAACGTCGCGTGGATCGCCGCGAAAGTCCTCGGCCGGCTACGCTGGCGGTCAAGATCGGCTGAGGGCGAAGTGAGAGGCAGATCGCGATTTCCAGTCGCATGACTACGCACTGAATCGCGATGAGCGCCTCAGCGTCACGCATCCCACAAATCGTCATCAGGACCACGTCTGCGAATCACGTTGGGTGAGACGACGAATTCGCGAGCAATTGACGTTTCGAGAGCGTCCCAAGCGGCTGGCTCAGCATTGTCCAGATGGATATCGAGGGCGGCGAGCTTGCGCTTGGCGACTTCAAACTGCTCGGCAAGTCGGATGGGAGGCACGAGCACTAAGCCTGCAAAGTAATTGGCGTGCCATTCAATGAACCCGTACTCTCGCTCCGAAATCTGTGCTCGCGCCGACTTCCACTGTGCGATTGTGGAAAACTGCAGTTGCCGAAATACGTCGGCGTGAAGCTCGCGATGCGCCAGCTCATGCGCCAAACTGAAGCGATAGCGATTCTCGCGCGACTCATAGACGTATTGGTCGACGCGAATCTCCGTTAGATCGCTCGTGATAAAAGCATCAATTCCAAAGCTGCCATGCAGCCCCGGCACAGGAACAATGTCCATGTGAAAGTTGGCTTCGATCATGCGCTCAATGGGCACCGGGATCGTTCGCGACGCGTGGTGCTCGTCAAGAAAGCGATCGGCGCGGGCGCGTAGATCACTCCGCGAGTAGGTTGGCGCCAGAATCGCCATCTCATGTCTTCCGGATCAGGTCAATGAGCTCATCGAGCTGATCGGCGGCCACCGCCTTGCCCCGCAACGTGCGAAACAGCGCGGGCAATTTCGCTAGTAGCGCCTCATCCTCTTGCAAGTCGGGCGGAATTTGACCCGTTGCAGCGGACGCGAGATCGAACAACTCGAGCCAGTCGTCTGAGCCGGGACGCACACCAAGGGCCCGAAGGTACTTTTCCAACAACTCGCGTCTTTGTGGTGGCGGAAGAACGCCCCGCTCAAGGCGACTATAATTGCCAGGGTCGAACTTATTTTCCAGGCAGAAATCGCGCAGCGTCTTTCCGGTGCTGATCCGAATCTCTTTCAGCCGCGCGCCGAACGAATTTGATGCCATCGTCGCACCTCCCTTCAATTCTCGTGATGCGAAGTGTTGTATTAATAATACAACGCGCTGGCCGGAAGTAAATGCCGCGGAATTGGGTAGTTTTCACGCAATGTCGCCACATGGACCCGCTGTCGCCCCCGGCGCAACGGCTGTCTATACTCGACAAGTCATGGGGCAACGGGGCCGGAGGAGGGGCCGGATCGAGGGTCACCGGCGAGGCCGGTTCGCGGACCAGCCGCCGTGCAGACAGGTTCGGCGCACGCACGAAGAGGGAACGCTAATGCTGGCGTGGGGATTTCGATTTTCTGGCAATCCCGGCGCCCGCTCCGCGCCGGCTCGGCTCGGGGCGTTTCGTCGTGTCGCCGTACGGCCAATCTGGTGCCTGCTTGCGGGCCTGCTCGCTTTGCTGCTGTTCGCCGTCGCGCGACCGACCACGGCTCAGATGACGATCCCCACGACCGGCGTGCTTCCCCCCGCGATGCCCACCCGGTCGCTGCTCTTGGGAAACCAGCTCACGCAACTGCGGGCCGATTGGGCCAGCCCAGTCAACGCCACGCAGCAGCTCTACATCAACAGCGTGAACGGCTTTGCCAATCGCGCGACGAGCGGGGCGGCCCCCACGACGCTGGCCACGGCCGCCGCCGACGGCGCCACGGCCGAGAACGCCGGTTTACGCTACGCCATGACGGGAAATGCCGCCGACTTGAACAAGACGGTCGGCGCGCTGTTGGTCGCGGCCGTACCCAACCCAGGCTACTTGAACGATCAGAACGCATTCATCACGCGCCCCGAGATGGTGACCAACTATCTGATGGCGTACGACTTCATTCGAGGCGCGCCACTGGCAGATCTTCCCCAGGCCACGCGCACGCAGATTGAAACGCGGCTCGCCTCGCTGGCCGCGAGCCTTGACTACGGCAACGGCACCGACAGCAACGCGCGGGCGAAGATCGGCGGCACTGTGGCCCTGGCGGGTGAGATCCTTCGCAATCAGACGCTACTCAATCGCGGCCTGACCGATTTGCAGAAGAATCTCAACTACAGTACCACCGATGATGGTTGGTACGCCGACGCCCCCTCCGGCTATCTCAATTACACGTTGCGGCATTTCGCCACATTCGTGCGGGCGTATGAGCAGGGCTCGGGGGTAAACCTTTACCCCAACTTGCAACCATTCGTCGAGATGACCAACGCTTTGCGATTACCTAATGGCGAAGTGCCCAACGTGGTCAACGGTCTGAATCTACCGGTCGCTACGAGCCTGCTGACGAACAACCCCGACGCCCAGCAGGCCGGCCAGGCGCTGTGGTATTTGAACAATATCGCAACGCTGAATCCGCTCCCCTGGAATACCGAGACGAACGTCACCAACAACGACGGTTCGTTGGCGACGTTCTTCGCGCTGACGAACTTTCATGTCGCGCCGGTGGCACCCGCGTCGCCAACCTATCTCGCGCAGGGTCAAAGCCACGTCACCGTGCTGCGGCAGGATTTTGGCCCCACGAGCGACTACTTGTTGTTGTCGGCCGGCATCGATCCGCCGGCGACGGTGCTGAGCTTTCCCGGAGATCCGCCGGAAAACTACATCATTCCGGCTTATCATTCGCATGCCGACACGGGCGAGATTCTGGTGGCCTCGGGCGGGCAATACTTACTCGTGGCGCCGGGCTACGATCGCACCGACTACTCGAACGCGCCGCCGGGCTTCGCGCCGCAGAGCGCCGACTGGCACAACGTGGTGCTCGTCGACGGGGGACTGGGGATCAAGCCCGACAATTTCGCCTTCACGAGCGAAGGGCTGGCGATGCGCCCGGGCGATTTCACGAGCACGCATCGGCTCGACAGCGGCGAGTTCGGCAGCCATCACGGCGTGTCCGATTTCTCGACGCTCAGGATGAACTACGCCCAGACCGACGTGTCACGGAGTGTCGGACTGGCGAACGAAGATTATTTCGTCGTGGCCGATCGCATGCAGGGGACCCAGAGCCATGCCTACGGATTCAATCTCGTCGGCCTGGGGACACAGACGGTGCTCACCGACACGCCCGACCTGGTCGAAGTGCAGTGGGAGCAGAACGGGCAGCGGGTGATTCAGCATCTGGTGTCGACGCACGCCATGTCGCTGACGACCGCTGCGCTGGCCATGCACGACACTTACAACCAGTTCGTCACCACGCAGCGGATGACGGCCACGATCGAGGCCACGGCCGGGCAGTTCTTGAGCATTCTGGAAACGGGTCCGGCCGGCGGCCCCGCACAACTGGCGATTACCGATCTTTCGACCAGCACACTGGCCGCGGCCGAAGTGCTCAATGCTGGCGCAGGTTGGACCGACACGATCCTCTCGCAGCGCAACACGCAGTTGGCGCTGGCCGGCGATTTGTTGAGCGACGGGCAGTACGCCTACGTGCGACAAAGCGGCGGCACGGTCGCCAGCGCGATGCTGGCAGCCGGCACGCGGATTGACTTTGCCGGTCACACCCTCTTGCGCACCACCTCGGCGCTCACCATGTCGGCCGCCTTCGAGAGCGATAGCGTATTGGGCACCATCTCGGCCGATGAATTTGTGAGCGGAACGGAGTTGCATTTGTTCGGCCGCACGATCGGCTCGGCGACGCTCAACGGCGCGCCGTTGGCCTTTTTGAACGGGCCAGAGTTTGACGTGGTCTATGTGACCGGACCTGGCGATCTCGTTGTGACGTATCTCGCGGTGCCGGAGCCGAGTGGGCTGATGCTGGGAGTGATCGGCGCGCTGAGTGTGGTGGGCATGCAGGTGCGGCGGCGAAGCAGTCTCGCGGCTACGCACTAGCACCTCGCGCGGAAGTCTCCGCACCAGGCGATCAGCGGAAGCGAGGGTCCGCGGCGCTAGCGTCGGCGCTGGGGTCACTGAGCAAGTAGCCGAGCAGGTCAAGAATTTCTTCTTGCCTAAGCACGTTGAGCGTGCCGGCGGGCATGTTCGAGATGTTCGATTTGTGCCGCTCGGCGATCTGGTCGACAGCGATCTCAATGGGAGACTCGCCGGCGGCGCTGGGGCGCAAGACGAGCGTTTGCGCGTCTTCGCGCTCAATGCGCCCCGAGAAGACCTGACCCCCGTCGGTCGCCACGACAAAGATCGCGTATTCATCGGCGATTTTGTTGGCGGGTGAGAGTAGCGACTCGAGCAGATCGCGCGGAGTGAGCCGGCGGCTGATGCCCGTAAGATTCGGCCCGACGGAGCCTCCCTCGCCGCCGAAGCGGTGGCACTCGGCGCAACCGATTTCGCGAAATAGGTTCTGGCCGGCATCGACGGAGCGCGCGGCGACTTGCTCCAAGTGGGGGACGAGATCGTCGAGTTGCCAATCGCGCACGAACGGACGGGTCGGTTGGAGCTGACTGATCCAGGTGCGCAGCAGTTCGACGGCCGCCACGTCGACCGCGCGCGACACCAGCGGCGGCATCTGCCCCGCGCCGCGCTGCGACAGCCGACGCACGAGCACCGAGCGGTCGGGCTCGCCGGGGGCCACGAGCATCGCGTTGTCGATGCCAAACGTGTCGTGCTGCGGTCGGGCGCCGATCAGCTTCATATCGGCGGTCGGCGTGGCCAGCCCCAGTTCCATGCGGGCGTTCCCTCCGCCGGCGGCCACGTGGCAGACCGAACAATTGACGTGCAGGTACGCGCGAGCGCGAGCTTCGATATTTTGTGACCCGTCTTGCGACTCATCGTGCGGGTCGGTCAGTCGGGCGAGCTCGGCCGGCGGTTTGGGGAGCGGGGCACTGAACAGCCCGATGTGGTCGAGCGACCGCAACTGGTTGTCGGCACCAGCGGGATAGTTGTGGTCGCGGTTCAATTGTGCTTCGGTAAGCCCGAGCACAAAATTGGCGGCGCGGCTGTGGCAGGCGAGACATTCGGCGCGGCTGGGAAAGCGCCACGAGCGCTGCGGCTGCGAATCGGCGATCGGTAGCGTCGCATCGGCGCCATCGCGCGGTACCAGCACGGCATCGGTTTGCTCGTCGTTCCAGCGGTAACTGAAGCCGGCCCACTCCCCTTGTTGGCGCAGCAGCACGCGGGTTTCGATACGGCGGATTGTGGCTTCGTTCGCGTCCGCTCCATCTTCTCGACTCGACTGCTCGATCGAGAGCGTTTGCACGAGCGCCGTGCCATCGGGGAAGGTCCAGCTCGGCCCCGACGTGTAGCCGACCTGCGCGTCGCCGGGCACGGCCAGGTAGCGCTCGGCCGTGGCGCCGTCGTGCCAGCCGGGGGCGTTGATCGAGTAGGGGATCACCCCCGCGGCCGGACGATGCTCGCTGGTTGTCGCGAACAGCCCGGTCTCGCTGAGTCGCTGCGGGAAGGGAGTTGGCGGCGCGGTCGTTTGATTTCGCACCAGGCGATAGAGAGCGCCGCCGGTGTGATCGACCACGAGCAGTTGGCCCGAGCGCGTGGTGCGAAAGGCGGCGATCGCCAGTTGCGTGTCGGCCAGTTCGCGATGCCAGAGGGGATGCTGTCCATCGTGCTTCATTCCCCAGATGCGGCCGCTGGAGTAGTCTCCGTAAAGGTAGGCGCCGGCCAGTTCAGGGAATTGCTGGCCATAGTAGACGTCGCCGCCGGTGAGCGAGCGGAACTCGGCGTGATGGTGCTCGATGGTCGGCAGTACCAGCGGCGTCGGCCCGCGGCGACGACCGAGATAGAACGGATGGCTTCCTTCATAAACGCTCCAGCCAAAATTGTCTCCGCGGTTCACCAGGTGGGCGGTTTCCCAGAGGTCTTGCCCGTTGTTGCCGACCCAGAGGTGGCCAGTCTGGCGATCGACACACATTCGCCAGGGGTTTCGCAGACCGTAGGCCCAGATTTCTCCGCGAGCATTCGGAGTGTTAACAAAGGGGTTGTCGGCCGGCACCGCGTAGGGGCGCGCGTCGGTCGGCTTGTCGACGTCGATCCGCAGCACGCTGCCGAGCAGATCATCAAGCGTCTGGCCCGAGTCCCAGGTGTCGGAATCGCCGGTGCCGTCGCCGGTCGTGATGTACAGCATGCCATCAAGGCCAAAGACGAGGTCGCCCCCGTCGTGTCCCATCGAACGCCACTCGATGACGGTCTGCTCGCTGTCGGGCGCGATGACGTGCGTGTCGGGAGCAACCGTGTAGCGCGCGACGCGGTTCGTGCGCTTCTGGTCGCCGGTCGGTCCGTTGCTGAACAGGTAGACAAAACCATTGCGGGCGAAGTCGGGATGGAACGCGAGCGAGTAAAGGAGCCGGCCGGGGAGCTCGAAGTAGGTCTCGAACTTGTCGGTATTGAATTCGTTCGACACGCGCACGATGCGCGAGCCTTGTTTGCCATCGGTCGATGCCAACACGATGAGCAAGTGATCGCTACCGGGCTCTTCGATGGCGTAGATCGGCGACGCGAGCGCCAAGTTCTGATAGACGCGCTCGACAGTGAACTCCAGCGGTGGCTCGGGCGAACCGATCAGGCGCGACGCGGTCCACGGTACGCGCTTGTCGAGGCCGAAGGGAGTGTCTGCGGCGCGGGCCAGTGTGTACGCCGCGCCGGGCAGCACGAGCAGCGCGATTAGCGGCAGGGCAGTTTGTCGGGCAGCTCGGCAGTTTCGACGCATGCAAACACCTTGGCCCGACTCGTCATGGCGATCAATTGGCCGGCAGCGCGCCGGAATCAACATGTTCGCGCTCGGGCAAGAACAGGCCGAGAACCGCCGCGGGAAGGAACAGAAACCCAGCGTACATTAGCGCCTGGCGATAGTCGCCGACTTGCGTGAAGAGTCCGAAGGCCACGGTGCCTGCCGCGGCGGCCAGGCGACCAATGTTGTAGCAGAAGCCCGCGCCGGTGGTGCGCAGCAGGGTGGGAAACAGCGGTGGCAGATACATCGTGAACAGGGCGAACACGCCGGAACAGGCGCCGACCGCCGCGAGCCAGTAGAGGGTGCTGGTGTGATCGCGCGGCACGCCAAAGGTGAGCAGCAGCGAGAGGAAGTAGCTGACGCACAACAGCACGATCGTCAATCGATAGCCGAGCCAGCGCGCGACCGCGGCGGCCAGAAAATTGCCAACGATCGACGCGACCATCACCAAGGTCATCGCTTCGCTGACGAATTGGCTGCGCTGGGCGTCGCTCCAGGCGGCCAGATCGGGCAGATTGCGCAGATGCTGCGAGCACCAGAACATGAAGGCCCAATGCCCCGAGAGTGAGAAGGCGCAGACCAAGAGCGTCAACCAGGTGATGCGGCGCACGCTGCCGCGGAAGAGGTCGAGAATGCCGGGCTCGTTGTCGCGCGATTGGGCTTTGGCGGCGTGCCAGCCATCAGTCTCGGGGACGTTACGCCGTATCCAGAGCACAAGTAATGCTGGCGCGACGCCGATCAAGAAGACGGTGCGCGGCGGAAAGCCGGCCAGCACGAAGACGGAAAAACTCGCCAGCATGACGCCGAGATTCACGGCCGATTGGAGCACGGCCGCCAACCAGGGTCGCCAGTTGCGCGGCCAGGTTTCTGACAAGAGCGCGGCGCCGACCGCCCATTCGCCGCCGATGCCCAAGGCCGCGAGGAAGCGGAAGATCAGCAGGTGCCACCAGGTTTGCGCGAAGAACGACAGGCCCGTGAACAGCGCGTACGTGAGAATCGTGAGCACCAGCGCCCGGCTGCGTCCCAGGCGATCGCCCAAGCGGCCGAAGAATCCACCGCCCAGCGCCCAGCCGACGAGAAACGATGCTTGAATCCAACTGGCGTGCTCGCCGACGGCCGGGTCCTTGCGATCGACGGCCAACAGTTCGGCGACGAACGGCGTGGCGACGAGCGTGTAGAGGTGCATGTCGAGCCCATCGAACAGCCAGCCGAGCCAGGCGGCCGCGCCCGACTTCCACTGCGTGTGGGTGAGATCGCGCAGCCGCACGGCTTGCGCGGGCGAGGGCGTGGCGGCGCTACGGGTTGGCGCCCCGGCTTCGGCGGGCGGTAATTCACTGACTGACATTGCGAAACCTTCTTATCCGGTAGTGGGTCAGTCCAAATCAATCTCGCGTCCGAACGGTGTCAGGAACCGATTCAAGCAAGGCCTCACCAACATCTGGGCAACAATGGAAACGGTTCCTGACACCGTTCGGGCTGCCCGCTGACCAGACTGACCCACAGTTATCTATCCGCGCATATCGACTTGCGCCGGATTGATGGCTTTGTACTTTCCTTTGTTGGCCGTGATCTCGAAGGCCTGGGGGACCGACTGGATGCCTGGCAGGATATGCGTAATCGTCGGCGCGAGACCGACGCGGCCCGAGGCGACGAGCCGCACCGTGTGCTCCAGGTGTTGCGGCGTGCTGATATCGGGGAACAGGTAGCGCAAGCTGCGCTCGCGGAGCGTGTCGATATTGACTTCTAACGGACCACCGAACCAGGAAACGCCGATGATCTTGCCGCCGGAGCGGACGGCGTCGATCGCTTGCGTCAACGTGCGGCTGCCGGCCAATCCTTGCTTGACGCTACCGCCGGCGCATTCGAAGACGACGTCGGCGCCGATGTCTTCGGTCAGGTCGCGGATCGTGGCCACGGCATCGCAGGTGCTGGCGTTGAGCGCCACGTCGGCGCCGAGCTGCTTAGACATCGCGCACGCTTCGTCGCGCACGTCGACCGTGATCACGCGCCCCGCGCCACTCACGCGGGCGATCTGCAGGCATTCGAGGCCCATGCTCCCCTGACCGAAGATCACTACGGTGTCGCCGATCTGGAGGTCGGCCGTTTCGACCGCCGCCACGCTATCGCTCAACGATTGCAGGCAGGCGGCTTCGCTGTCGGAGATCGAGTCGTCGACTTTCACGAGGGCGATCTCGGGTAGCAGCGCCAGCTCGGAGAAGCAGCCGGGGAGATCGAAGCCGATCACCGGTCCGCGACGGCAGAGCGTGCTGCGCCCCGAGTCGCAGAGAGCACAGTGCTGACAGGGGAGTTTTGCCCGGGCCGCGACGCGCTCGCCGACGCGAAACCTCGTGACCCCGGCACCAGTGGCGACGATCCGCGCGCAGAACTCGTGGCCGAAGAGTTGCACCGGGGCTTCGGTTTCCAAGCGGCGTTTGATGCGATCAAACGCCAGCGTGGGAATGCCACAGGCCAGTTGCGCTTCGGTGACGGAGGGCTGCACGACCAGCGGTTCGACCACCACGTGCGCGGCAGGGCACGCGGGCTCGGGCACGTCGTCGAGCCGCAGATCGTTGAACGCGTAGAATCGCCAGGCCTTCATCGGCGGTCACTCAGCGGTTGCGGTCGGGGAGGGTAGCGCGGGTGAATTTCTGCAAGGAGTGGCAATCGGGGCCGATCGCTCCGCGGGCGATGCCGGCCGTGTAGGTGACTTCGCTCACGTACAGGTCGCCACGGCGGTCGATCCAGATATCGTGCGGCGCGAAGAAGTCCCCCGGCGAGCAAGGATTGTCGCCGCCCCCCCAGCGCGCTTGCAACTGGCCGTCGGGCGAAAAGATGCTCATTCGCCCTCCGGTGGCGCCGGGTCCGGGGGGTTCGTTCCCCGGGAACATGCCGGCGCGAAAGCCCAACTCGGCGACAAAGAGGTTGCCGGCCGCGTCGATGAACACTTCACTCGGCCGAGCGACATCGGTCCACTCGTCGAGATACTCGCCATCGGGCGTGAAGCGCTGCAGGCGACTGTTCTCGCGATCGGCGATGTAGATCGTTCCTTGCGCGTCGATGGCGATGCCGTGCGGTACGTGAAACTGTCCTGGCCCCGCGCCGGGCTCGCCCCAACTCTTCAGCAGCCGGCCATCGGGGGAGAAATGATGCACGCGCGCATTGCCGTAGCCGTCGGTGATATAGAGCGAACCATCGGCGGCCAGCGCCAGATTCGTCGGATAGTTGAACGGCGGGCCGGCGTGGCGAATCTCGCGGTAGTCGACGCTCGTGGCACCGGTGTCCGAGGGTCGGCCACTAGTGCCCAACGTCAGCAGCAGTCGACCTTCGGGCGTGTACTTGCGCACGGTGTGATCGGTGTCGTCGGTGCAGTAGACCGCGTCGTCGGGGCCGATGGTGATTCCGTGCGGGCGGACGAACTGACCCGCGCCCCAACCGAAGAGGTAACGCCCGTCGGGCTCGAAGACAGTTACCGGGTTTTCCGAGCGGCTGAAGACGAAGACGCGATCGCGCGAGTCGGTAGCGACCGCGACGACTTCCAACCACGACTGGCCGGCAGGCAGCCGAGCCCAATCGGCATTCGCGGAATAGGAAAACTCACCGGCGCCGACGAGCGCGGTTTGCGGGCGCGATTGTGATGCCGAAGCGGGATTCATCGAGTAGGCCGCTGGGGTGTGCGAGGTTTTGCGTCAATCGCTTCGCCGCCGATCGCCGATGGAAAAACTAGCCGGGGCGGCATTTTCGGTCGACGGTGGATGACGCGGGCCGTCATTGTAACCTCGGCCGAGGTGGCGGGTTGAGTAGTGCGGTCGGACGCGATTTCGGGCCTCAAAATCCGAACGACAAATACACGAGCGTATCTCCGAACGGTGTCAGGAACCGATTCAAGTACGTGCCAACGATTAGAGACTTGCCGGTTGAATCGGTTCCTGACACCGATTGGGCGCGGCTGGGCGGTCGCGGATTGCGCATCGCGGCTGTAACATTCGGCAGAGGTTCGCGCCAGGCGACGAGGAGAGGCCCCCGTCGCACGGCCCCTGCTGGGCAAAAACCCGCGGGACGAATCTGGCAACACGACGGGGCGATTTCTTAGCAGCGCCGCCTGAGCGGCCCTAAACCGGAACATCTTCGCAGCTGCACCTGAGAGAGGATCAATTGCCATGAGTCGCACTCTGCGCGCCGTGGTCGTGGCGCTAGTCGCCGTTACCTGGAACAACCTGGCGTGGGCGGCCGCGCCGCTCGATGCCGGCGCCGTGCGGCAGTTGATCAATAAGCTCGATCTGCGGGCCGTCGAATTGCCGGCCGAGAGCCAACTCGCCGAACAAAGCCCCGGCTTGGTTCGCGCGGTGGCGCCGCTTTCGATTCAAAAGACGTACGACAAACTGCTGGCTCAGCTCCTCGCCCAGAACTGGCAGCTCTTGCGAGTGCCTGGCTCGCCGCAGGTAACCGCCGAATATGCGCAAGCATTCTTTGAGCGCGAAGGGTGTCAGCTCTCGCTGTCGCTTTATCCCGAAAATGCCGAGCCGGGCACGACGAACCTCACGCTGCAAAACACCGGGCCGCTCGACACCCGCAAGTTGCCGCGCCTACCAAACACCAGCGTGGTCTACGAGAGCCGGCCGCTGACGATCCTCTCGACCACGGCCACGGTGCCGGCCGCCGTCGAAGCATGCCGAGAGCAATTGCGCGCCGCGGGCTGGCAAGAATATGGACCGGCCGACGCCGCGGTGGTCGAGAACGCCGACCAGCAATCGGTCGACTTCCGCTGCGGCCCGGTCGTGGTTTCGGTGTTCATCGGCGTCGCGCCTGCTCAAGGGGGTAAGACCACGCTGAACTATTCAAGCCATCTGCTGGAGAGCGAACTGCCGTGGCCGGCCGACGTGGCAAAGGGCGACTTCAGCGAACATGGACCGACGCTGCGGACGACCAGCTCGATGAAGCTTGACGAGCTGGTGCGCTGGTATGGTCGCGAGATGAAACCGCTTGGCTTTGAGCCCAACGCCGGCTGGATTCAGGTTCACGAGAAGTCGGCTCAGATCGCGTACACGCAGTTCAACACGCCGCAGCGAAACCTGCTGCTGCGGCTGGCGACGACCGACGCGGGGACCAAGATCGACATCGAGGCGATCTCTTCCGAGACGCTGGTGCAGTTGGCGCGCGATGCGATTGATGCCGAGCGCCCGGCGCTGGCCGAGCAATCGGGCCAGGCCGAGGCCGACATGCCGGCGGAAGAGGGAGCGGAAGTTGCGGAGGCACCCGCACTCAACGCCCGCGATATTCCGCTACCTGCCAACGCCGAGGGAGTGCACTTTGACGAAGAGGAGATGGAGATCACGCTGGCGAGCGAAACGGCGATCCGCGATCTGGTCGCGTTCTTTCGCAAGGCGCTCGTCGGCGAAACGTGGAAGGAGAATCGCGCGTTCTCGGTCGTGACTCCGCAGGCCGGCTCGTTCGAGTTCGAAGGGCCCGGCGGCGCTTCGCTGCGATTCCTGTTGATCAACACCGGCTTGGGAGATGGCACGTCGATCACGATCAGCGTCTCGGGCATGTCGATGGCGAAGAACGCACGGCGCGCGGGGAGCAAACCGCCGGTTGCTGAAGCGAATACGGACGAAGGTGGTGAACCCCTCGCTGAACAGCCGCTTGCCGAGGAGACACCTGCCGAGCCAGCGCCGACGGACGAGCCACTGCAAGCCGAGGATAAAGAGGGGCTGCCCGTCCCGACCAATTACACAAGCTTCGGCACGGAGAAGACACCATTCCGGCGCACGATCATGGCGGCCACACCAGCGCCGCTAGCCAAGGTGGTCGACTTCTATCGAGAGCACCTGACTAAAGCTGGCTGGAAAGAAGACGCCAAAATCGCGGAGCAGCAGGAGTCGTCGGCGCATCTGGTTTTCACCGGGCAAAGCGGCACGCTGCACGTGCGGTTGAGCGTCGCCAACGAAGAAACGCAGATCGAGCTGGCCACTCGCTCGGCGGCGGCCGCCAAGAAGGCGGGCATCTTGCCGAAGCCGGGTCAGGCCCGCGTGATCTTCGGCAACCCCGGCGAGAAGCAAGTTAAAGTGACGCTGGGGGGCAAGTCGTTCACGCTCAAGCCAGGGACCGGCGCGAAGAAGCCGGATGGGCCGTCGCTCGATCTGAAGCCGGGCAAGTATAAGGTGAAAGTCGAAGCGACGGGCGAGCCGGCGGTGACTGAAGAAGTTGAAGTTTCGGCCGACGGGACCTGGGCCGTGATGGTGGGGACGGAGCTGGGCGTGCTGGCGCTGCAAGTGTATTGAGCGCATGTTCTGTAGCAGAACAAGGCGCTGCTAGAATCACGGTATGCCCCGCCTTCGATGCACCCGTGCGCAAGCAGAAGCCGAAGCGATTCGCCTGGCCGAAGAGTTCTTGCTGACCATTCCGAAGACGTCGGAGTACCGATTTCGCGGTGCTCGGCCCGACACTTCCTTGCCCCGAACGAACAGCGGGAAGATTCCGGCTGTGTGGTGCATCGCGTTTCAATGGCAACCACCGGATGGCTCAACAGTGGACGGTTGCGAGCTGTTCATTCGCGTGAACGTTCAGACGAAAGTGGCGGAGGAGGTTCCAAACTCCGTCTAAGGAATCACGCCAGCAGATCGCGGATCACGTGTCCGTGGACGTTGGTCAGGCGGCGCTGGATGCCGTTGTGGTAGAAGGTCAACCGTTCGTGATCGATGCCCAACAGGTGCAACACCGTGGCGTGGAAGTCGTGCCAAGTGGTCGGTTTGTCGACGGCCTTGTAGCCGATGTCGTCGGTCGCCCCGTAGCTTGTGCCTGACTTGAGCCCCGCGCCGGCCAGCCAGACCGTGAAACCATATTGGTTATGATCGCGCCCCGTGCCGACGATATCCGAGGCCGACTGCGTGAAGGGGGTGCGGCCGAACTCCGTGGTGAACAGCACCAGCGTGTCGTCGAGCAAGCCGCGCTGGCGTAGATCGGTCAAGAGGCCCGCGACGGGCTGATCGATGCGCGGCGCTTCGCGCCCGTGGTTCTCGAGCATGTCTTCGTGACCGTCCCAGTTGATGCGCGGGGAGCCGAACGATCCGCCGGAGAACAACTGCACGAAGCGGACGCCGCGCTCCAACAACCGCCGCGCAAGCAGGCAGCCGCGGCCAAAGTCGGCGGACTGGGGTTTATCGAGCCCGTAGAGCGCGTGCGTGGCGGCCGTCTCGCGCTCGATGCCGGCGACCTCGGGGACGGCCAACTGCATGCGGGCGGCCAGCTCGTAGCTGCGGATACGCGAGGCCAACGCGTCTTCTTCACCGCGCTCGGCCAGGTGCCGGCGATTGAGTTCGGCCAGCAGCGTGCGCGTCGCCTGCTCGCGCTCGGGCGCCATGGCCACGGCCGGCTCGAGATCGTCGATCGGCGCGCCGCGGCTGCGGAGCGTGACCCCTTGATGCCGGGCGGGCAAGAAACCACTCGACCAGTTGATGGCGCCGCCGGCCGGATAGCCGCGCGCGTCGGGGATCACGACGTAGGCGGGCAGGTCGTCGCTGTCGTTCCCCAGCCCGTAGGAAAGCCAGGCCCCCGCGGTCGGAAATCCGTTCAGCCGAAAGCCGGTGTTCTCCTGGAATGTGGCGGGCGTGTGGTTCGACGTTTCGGCGACCATCGAGTGAATGATCGTCAGCTCATCAGCCTTGGTGGCCATCTGCGGAAACAATTCGGAGACCCACAGGCCGCTATTGCCGCGCTGCTGGAACTGCCAATCGGGCTTCCGCAACAGGCCGACCTGGCCGAAGAAAACGTCGGGTTTTTCGTCGCTCGTCAGCGGCTTGCCGTGCAACTTGCCCAGCAGCGGCTTGTGATCGAACGAATCGATGTGGCTGAGCGCGCCGCACAGGCAGATATGGATAACGCGTCGGGCGCGCGGCGGGTGATGGGGTGGCAGATCGGCAGCCTCGCCCGGGATGGCGGCGCGCGATTGGTTTGTGCCGGAGGTCAGCAGGGAGAGAGCCGCGATACTGCCAAGCCCTCGACTCGCGAAGGAGAGGAAGCCGCGACGGTCGATCGCGGGCGCAAGGTTCGCTGCGCCACGGCGCGATAGCGCACCTGGCTCGGCAGGATTTCGTTCACGATCAATCGACATACAAAAACTCGTTGCTGTTGAATAACACGCGGGCCAGGGTCGCGAGCCCTTCGCGCTCGACCAGGTCGACGGCGAGCCGCGCTTCGTCCGCATCGGGCGATCGGCCATACACCAGCGCCAGCATGCGGTTGACCTGTGCCGAGGAATTCTCACCTGCTTCGCCACGTACGCGCTCGGCCAACGCGTCACTCATGCGCAGCACGAATGAGTTGTTCAAGAGCGCGAGCGCTTGCAGGGGGGTAGTCGTGATCGCGCGGCGCGGCGTAGTGGTCGACGGATCGGGACAATCGAAGGCGTCGAGAAGGCCGCCGCGACCGCCGCGCATGGCCGTGCGATAAATGGTGCGCCGCTCGAACTGGGGGCCCTCTCGGTCGGCCGGTAGATATGACCAGGTGCCGGCGCGATTGAGCTCCTGATAGTCGGCGAAACCTGGGCCGCCGCCTGCGTGTTGCAAACGGTCGGCCGCCACGAGCATGGCGTCGCGGAGTGACTCGGCTTCGAGCCTTTGAGGAGTGCGTCGCCAGAGCCAGCGATTCTCGCGATCGACGGCTAGCGCGTCGCCGCGCGGCTTGGACTGCTGGCGGTACGTGGCACTGGTGACCAGCAGGCGATGCAGTTCCTTCAGGCGATAACCGCCCTGAGCGAGCTCGGTCGCGAGCCAGTCGAGCAACTCGGGATGCGTCGGTCGACCGCCGTTGAAGCCAAAGTCGTTCGGCGTGTCGACCAGGCCGACGCCGAAATGATAGTGCCAGAGGCGGTTGACGATCACCCGGGCGAAGAGCGGGTTGTCGCGATGCGTGATCCAACGGGCGAGCGCCGCGCGGCGCTCGGCTTCGGGGGAATCGGGGACGAGCGCGAAATCGCTGCTGGGCCCGGTGACCGCGGCGACCCCGCCGGCTGCGACCGCTTCGGCCGGCTGGCGCGTATCGCCGCGCTTCAGCAAGTGCGTCGCTTCGGGCTGCTCGGGCGTGCAAGCGTAGAGCATGCGCGCGGGGGGCGCTTCAAGCTTCGCGCGCGCGGCGCTTAGTTGTTCGACCAGCGCGGCGCGGCGGCCGGCGGTGTCGGCATCAAGCTGTGCGATGATGGCGGCCGTGGAGACTTCGTCACCGGCTGCGGCAACGTCGGCGGCCGTGAGTGCGCGGTCATACAACTCGGCCTGGAGGATTTCCCCCTTGAGCAGCCGATTGCCCCCGGCTGGCGTGTGCCGCAATCCGAACACGATTTGCGCTTGGCCGGCGGCGAACAGCACCGGCTCGGCGGCGCGATACGGGCGACCATAAGGGGCGCCGTCGCGATAAGCGGTGATCGTACCATCGGCTGCGTAAGTGATCGTGACGCGCACGGGGCGCTCGGCTGCAGCCGTTTCGGCAGGGCCACTGAAGCTTTGCGTGCGGGCGAAGTTGTTGCTGCCGGAGAGCCACTCACCGGGCTGCTGTTCGCCGAACACCACGGCATCGAACGATTGGCCATCGAGCGATTGAATGCTGATGGCCGCGCCACCTTGCTGCTGAAGATCGACCAGGCGAACCCAGGCTTGCAGCGTTTTGGCGCGGATGTCGTGCGTGAGAGGGATGGTCGCGGCGAAGCCCGACTGACCGTCGACCACCAGCGCGCCGTCGCGCAGCTCGGCGGCGCCGTGCGTTTTGATCGGGAGCCCGCCTAAGGCGTCGGTCAGATCGTCGAAGTCCCAGCGGGCAATCGGCCGAGGGCGCTGGCCGTCGGGCGGGTGCTTCGTGGTCGATAGCTTCTGCCGCACGGGCCCGTCGATCGCTTCGATCTCGGCCAGCAGGCGTTCGACGTCTTGGCGCGCGGCGAGCAACTGCTGCTCGATGGTCGCCCGCTCGGCCGGGGTTGTGATGTCGCGCTTACCGTGCCGAACGCCCGAGAGTGCTGAGACGAAACGGTAATACTCTTCTTGCCGCAAGGGATCGAACTTGTGGTCGTGGCAGCGAGCGCAGTTGAGCGTCAGGCCGAGAAACGATTGCGCGACGGTGCCGACGAGGTCTTCCATTTCGTCTTGGCGGACGACAGCCCGCATCGCCGCGCTTTGCTGATTCTGGCCAGGCGTGTCGTAGGGGCCGGCGACGAGAAAGGCGGAAGCGGTAATGGCAGCCGGGTCGTCGGGCTGGAGCACGTCGCCGGCGATCTGCAGCCGGCAGAATTCGTCGTACGGGAGGTCGCTGTTGAGCGCGGCGATCACCCAATCGCGATAGGGCCAGGCGTCGCGGCGCGGCTCGTCGTATTCGAAACCGTTCGATTCGGCGAAGCGGACGACGTCGAGCCAGTGCCGAGCCCAACGCTCGCCATAGCGGGGCGAGTCGAGCAACCGCGTCACCAGATTGTCGTAGGCGGCCGGATCGCTGTCGGCCGCCAAGGCGGCAACTTCCTCGGGCGTTGGCGGCAAGCCAATCAGATCGAAGTAGAGCCGGCGAATGAGCACCGCGCGCGACGCGGGGGGGGATGGCGCGAGCCCGGCTTGATCAAGCCGCGCGAGCACGAAGCGATCGACGGCATTGCGCGGCCACGCTTCGTCGGCAACTACCGGCAGCGAAGGCGAAGCGATTGGTTGCAGCGACCACCAGTCGTAGCCGGCCCGGCGATCGGTCGTGAACCGGAAGCGATCGATGGGGTCGGTCCCCCACGGGGCGCCCGCTTCGATCCACTCGCGGAGCAGTTGTTTGTCGGCATCAGGGAGCGGGCCGCGTGGCGGCATTTCGCCATCGGCCAGGCGTTGCCAGAGATAGCTGCCTGCGGTGTCGCCTGGCACAAGCGACTGGCCCGATTCCCCCCCAGCAAGCGCCGCAGTGTGGCCGGTCAGGTCGAGCTCCCCTTTTTTGTCCGAGGGGTTGTGGCACTCGAGGCAGTGTCGGGCGAGGAGGGGAGCGATTTGGCGATCGAAGCGGGCGGCGTCCCAATCGGCGGCCGAGGCCATCGCCGGCAGCGCAGTCGCCAGCGAGGCGATTGTCGTCAGCACGATGCTCAGGCGAACTCGCATTGAATCACCGCGACGACGACGATCGGTTCATTGGAAGTGCGACGGTGCTGGCCGTGGGTCGGCATCCGCGAATCAGCGTGCGTGAAATCCGCTGGCCTTTCGACCCCACATTCTACTGTGCTTTGCGGAACGACTTCTACGGTCCGGGCGTGGAACTGGTGGGAGCCCGGGATTTCCCCCGTTCGCGAATCGCGGTCTGCCGCCGCAAGCCCTTGGCGGTGAGCGTGGGGAGCACGTGGGCAGCCCAGGTGGGGAAGCAACTCGTCAACTTGGAGAGAAACCCGCGGCTCCAAGGGAGGATGATTTCGAGGCGGCCGCGCTCGAGCGCTTGTTCGACGATCGCCCGACCAACTTCTTCGACGCTGAGCAAGCGAGGGCCAGAAAAAGTAAGCGCCGCCTCTTGATAGTCGAGCTGCTTGTCGAGCATGGGGGTCTCAACGGCGTCGGGGTAGACGATGCTCACGCGCACGCCCAGCGGCGCGAGCTCCTGGGCGATCGCCAGCGAGAAACCACGAACGGCCCACTTCGACGCCGTGTAAAGGGCCAACCCCGGCACGGCAGCCAGGGCGGCCATCGACGCCAGGTTGACGATTTGCCCGCTGCGCTGCGCGACCATGACAGCGGCGGCCGCCTGCGTTCCGTAGATCAATCCCTTGGCATTGATGTCGAGATGCCAGTCGATGTCGCGCGGCGATTGGGCGTGTACCTGTCCCGGCTGAATGACGCCGGCCACGTTCAACAGCACGTCCAAGCGGCCCCAGGTGTCGATTGCGTGCTGGATGGTTTGCCGCCAGGCGGCGGAGTCGCGGACATCGAGCGCGGCGAGTCGTACGCGATCGGTGGGCCAAGTATCGTGGCGCGCGGCCGTCTCGAGGGCCGCGAGATCGATGTCGGTGGCCAGCAGGCGGTCACCGCGGGCAGCCAGCAGGCCGGTCAGATGTCGGCCGATGCCGCTGGCCGCACCGGAGAGGACCACGACCCGCGACGAAGCTGCAATGGGGGTCATGGGGAACGGGCCAGGCGGAAGAAACGGGCCAGCGGATCAATCGATCGAGGTGAAGATCTCGCCGACTTTATCACGATTGATCTGATCGATAAGCAACGTGTAGAGGTACCAGTTCGGGCTACCGCTGGAATCGCCATACAACTGATCGATGGCGGCGTCGCCCGCGATGTTGATACCGGGCAGCAAGAAGTTGTTGCCGTTGCTGCGCGTGCCCGTGCCCAGGCCGAGGATATTGTCGACGCGCGTGGCGTAGTCGCGACCCGAAGTCCATTCGCTGAGGACCGAAAGCAGCGCGGATTGGCTCAACGAGGTGGTCCCGGAGACGATCACGCTTCCCTTTCCGCCTTCGGCGCCGTCGGCTTCCTGCGACGAGTAGACGACGTCGGCGCCACCGCCGGCGATGATCAGGTTGCGACCCCCTTCTCCACCGTTCGACGCGACGGTTGCATACGAGCCATAGATGGTATCGCTCCCCGAGCCGCCGACAATCAGATTATTGCCGCCAACGGAGCCTTTGAGGCCCGCGATGCCGTTGCCGTAAATGGTGTTGGTGCCATTGCCGGCGATGATAATGTTATCGGCCTGGCGCCCCTCGGCGCCGTTGGAGCCGCCGATGAGGATATCGCCCGCGGCGCCACCATAGAGCGTGTTGGTGCCGGCGCCTCCGTCGAGCGTGGCTTGGGTGCTGGAGAGGGCACTGGCATTGAGCACGTCGCCGCCTGCGCCGCCGTTGGCGACTACGCGGCCGGTAATGCCCGAGATGGTCTCGGAATAGTTCGTGGCGACGCCGTTTTCTCGGAGCGTGACGACGCGAATGGTCGTGGCGTCGATTTGCTCGAACTGCACCTCATCGGCGCCGGCGGTCCCAGTCCACGACAAGTCGAACTGACCGCTACTCTGCACCACTTGCACGGCGGTCACGGCGACATTGGTCGTGGCCGGGAGGCTGCTAACGCCATACGACGTGCTGGCCACCACGCTCACCACGTTCGCACCAACTTTGCTGAACGTATGGGTGACCTGCGTGCCGGAGGGGCCGCTGACGAGTTGAGGAGCGGAGCCATCGCCCCAATCGATCGTGAAGTCGAACGAGGTCGACGCGCCGTCGGAGGCGACCAGGGTAAAAGTTTGCTGGCTATCGCGGAGGGCCGTGGCCGGTCCTTGGACTTCCGCGGTGGGGACTGCGACGGCGACAAAATCGGTGCCGTACACCGACCAGCCAACGAAGGTCGTGACGCCCGGCGCCTGGTTCAGATTCAGCGTGAACCCGCTGGCGGTGACGTTCGAGGCCCAGGCCGACGTGGCGGCGCCCGGCGAGGAGGCGAAGGTGAGGTGAACGTTGGCCAAATCGGGCACGAGGGCCAAGGGGCTCGTAAAGGTGACCTGGACTGCAGTCTGGCCGGCGGTGATCGTGCTGAGCCCCGAGGTGTCGGTCATGCCAACTTCGAGGTCGGCGGTATCGACGGCCAGGTTGGCCGCGATCGTGGTGCCGGCATCAATGGCGCGGAAAATCCAGGGCTTCTTGCCGACCGTGAGGTTCGTGGCCCGGTTGCCGACGAACGTCGTGCCGACCGCGTCGATATCGACCATGGCCGCGGTGGCGACGCCGCCATCGGCGCGGAACAAGTTGCCGGTCACCTGATTGCCGGTTTGCGTGTTGGCGATTTGCAATACAGTCGCCGTCAGGTGGTTCTTGATCACAAAGCTGTTGTCGGCAATGGTGACGCCATCAACCGAGTAGCCGGGATCGGCATTGAGCAGGATGCCGGGGCGCCCGAGCAAGCCGAAGCTGTTGCCGACGATCGAGACGCCCGTGAGCGAAGTTGCGGCCGGGCCGACGATCGCCGGCCCGCTCTGTGCGGTGAAGTTGTTGTGCTCGATGAGGTTGCCGGCGCCAAACGAGCTACCCGGATGAGGCCCACCCGTCCAATCGGTACTGCTGAAGACGA
Source organism: uncultured Planctomycetaceae bacterium (assembly GCA_964495375.1). Taxonomy (GTDB): domain Bacteria; phylum Planctomycetota; class Planctomycetia; order Pirellulales; family JAEUIK01; genus JAIESQ01. The sequence goes on from CAZBWM010000012.1 coordinate 72,856, forward strand.
TATTGCCGACCGAGAAATCGAAGGTAATGACCCCCGGTGAGCCACTCTCCAAGCCGAAGTTATTGCTCGAAACCGTATTGTTGTTGCCGCGGATCACCAGTCCGGCCAGCGCAGGGGTGGCAGCGGTGGAGCCGTTGATGATGTTGCCGTAGATGGTGTTGCCGTTGTCGATAATCAGACCGAGCATCGCATTGCCGGTGAACACGTTCGCGCCGACGACGCTGTTTTGGATGCGCGCACCTTCGGTGGGCATCATCCCGAGCGTGTTGCTCGAAAAGTAATTCGAGAGAATCGTGGCGCCATCGAGATTGCCCGTGATCCCGATGATCGCGCCATTGAAGCGGCAGTTGACAATCTGTGGATCGCCATTGACTTCGACGCCGACGTCGCCACCGCCGAACAGCGAGTTGGTCATCAGCGTCTGCTGTTCGTTGGCCGCTCCGCGATAGCCCACCTGGAAGCCGATGAACACGGAGTGGTCGATGTAGACGTTGGTCAGCGGGCCGTTAACGTTGCTGAAGTTGACGCCCACGGTGTCTTTGGTGACCTTGCCGTTTAAGGTCAAGTCGAGGAAACCGGCGCGGTCGAAGGCCGCGGCGGGCGCAGCGCGAAACATGTCGCTGGTGGCCGCGGCGCCTTGCGTGAGTAGGCTGACGTTGGCGCCGTCTCCTTGGAAATAAACGCCCGGCAAGAGCGTCAAGGTGTCGTTGAGCGTGTAATTCCCTCTGGGGAAGTAAACGATCCCTCCGCCGGCCGCGTACGCCGCGTTGATGGCGGCGGTGACTTCAGGGGAATCGTTGTGCCCGCCGGATCCCCAGGCACCGTAGTCCTTGACGTTGAACACCGGAAGCGCCGACAAATCGGGAATCGGTAGCGGCGGTAAGGTTGCCGACGCGAGTCCCTCGTCCGGGGGCAGGGCGGCGGACGCCACGCCCGTGAAGGCCTGATCGGCGACCGACCAGGCGACTTGAATGCTGCCTGTCCCGGGGGCCTGATTCAAATTCAGCACAAAGCCCTGGGCGGTGATGCTGCTGATCCACAGCGCGGTGGTGTTCCCGGGATTGCCGACGATGCTCACGCGGAAATCGGCCACGCTGGGGACCAGCGCGAACTTGGCCGAGAACGGCACAAAGATCACCGACGTGGCCGCCGAAACGGTGGCCGTCCCCTGATCGCTGAAGAGCCCGACTTTTTGACTGTTGGTATCCAGCGCCAGATTACTGCGGACCGTCGTCTGGGTATCGACAGCGTTGAACCGCCAAGGTTGATCTCCGACGGTGACTCCCGTCGCGGTATTGCCGAGAAAAATGGTGCCGCGGCCATCCATCTCAACCAGGCCCGCGGAGGTCACGCCCGGCAGAACCGTGAAGGTATTGTCCTGCAGCGAATTGCCATAGAACGAACGAACGATCTGCACGACCGGCTGGCTCATATCGGCCGCCAGCACGAATTGGTTGTCGCTGATGACATTGGCACGCACCCAGGAAGTGCTATTGGCATTGAACACGATGGCCGGCTGGCCGTGCAGCTCAAAGATGTTCGCCAAGACCGAGGTGCCGATCAGCGACATGCTCGGCGCGGCGACAATCGCCGGGCCGGCCGAGGCCACGAAGTAGTTCTCAGTGACGATCGTGTTATAGCCAAAGGTGCCACTTGCATGTGGATTGCCGAAGCGGTCGACGGCGCTGAAGTAGATCGCGGCGATCGAAAAGTCTTGATGGGGAGCGCTGCCCGTGTGGCCGAACTGATTTCCGGAGAAGGTGTTCAGATCGTCGCGCACGAGGATACCGTACTGCGCGGGCGTGACAAGCGAGCCACTGTCGATCTGATTGTTATTGACGGTGTTCTGATCGTCGATCACCATCGCGATCGAATGGTTGCCGCTAAAAATGTTGCTGGAGATGGTGCTCTGGCTGACGCGCTGGCCCGAGCTGGCGGCCAGGCCGATATCGTTGCCCGTAAACACGTTGTTCACGAGGAAAGCGTCGATCAAGCGGCCGGTCAGGCCGACGCCGTTGTCGATGAAGCTGCAATCGTAGATGTAGGGGTTCTCGAAGACGACGGCGCCAGCGTCCGCGTTGTTCTTGAACGTCGAACGCGTCGTCATGTTCTGATATTCGAACGGCGCGCCGTAGTAACCGGTACCGAAGCCGTCGACTTCGACGGAGTCGATGTGGTAGATGCCCAGGAAGCCCGTTACGAGCGACAGATCGATGCCGATGTACGAGTGAGTCGACTCGCCGCGCAGCGTCAGGTCGTTGAAGCCGCCGAAATTAAAAGTGCTGATCGCCGCGGACTTAAACAGGCTGCCGGTCGCGCCTTCCCCCTGCTGGATGATCGAAACGCCGATGCCGTCGCCGTAGTGGTAGACATTGGGCAGGAGCGGCAACGTTTGATTGACGAGGTATGTTCCCGCCGAGAAGTACACCGCGCCGCCCCCTGCGGCACTAGCGGCATTGAGCGCGGCGAGGATGGCCGCCGAATCGTCGGTGACACCGTCTCCAACGGCGCCATAGTCGCGTACATCGAAAACCGACGCCGAGCTAGGGTCGGGGAGCGACGCGGCCGCAACGAGCGATGGTTCGCTGATCGTGTCGCTGGTCGCCGGGGCCGCATCGAGCGCCGCGGCGGGCGCCAGCAAGGTTTGTTCGAGCAGGTCCGCCGGATCGAATGCCAGGGTCGGGTCGGCGACGACTGCCAGTAACTGGCGCGCTTCGAGCGTTTCGCAGCGCAATGCGCGCACGGACGCTCGCGCGCCTTTCGTGTTTCGCATGCAAACTTCCCTAGATCAAAAGACGAGACCCCAACTCATAAGTGTATCAGGCGAGGCGCAGCACCACGACACTTCTGTTGGGGGGCTTTCTGCAAAAACTCTCGCGGTGATCTGAGTATCAACCCCCAAGCTTGCAAGGGGGCCGCATTTCGCTGATTTATCGCGCGATTGTGACCCCGTCGTGGCAACCCGCCGACGAACCGAAACGCGCCAAGCCCGCAGCTCCCTAGGCCATTCGTCGCGGGCAGGCTCGGGAATCCGCCATCCGAACCGCTTGACTTAAAACAAACGTTTGAATATGCTTAATTCAAGCGCTTGTTTGAATCGATAGTTTTAGTGGAAATCGAAAAGGCGGAGTCGATCTAAACATGGACGGCGATGAAACAAAAACTCGAGTGCTCGAAGCAGCCGGAATCGTATTTGCTGAAAAGGGTTACGATGCGGCGCCCATTCGCGAGATCTGCGATCGGGCGGGAGCCAATGTGGCGGCCGTTAACTACTACTTTGGCGACAAGAAGAGCCTTTACTTGGCCGCCTGCGTCGAGGCCCAGTGCGTCCGCGAAGGGGCGGTGCCGATGCCGCACTGGGCACCGGGTACGCCGGCGACCGAGCGGCTGACCGACTTTATTCGCGTCTTCCTCCGCCGGTTGCTGGAAGACGAGCGCCCCGCCTGGCATCGCCAACTGATGTTACGCGAACTGGCCGCCCCAACCGAAGCCTGCGCCCATGTGGTCGAGGACTACATTCGCCCGATGTCGCTGGTGCTCAAAGGGATTATCGAAGAATTGCTCCCGGCGGGGACGGGCGAACCCGACGGCTATCTCGTCGGCTTCAGCATCGTGGGTCAGTGCCTGTTCTACCACGTCAATCAGCCGATTGCGTCGCGGCTGATGGGGACCGAGCAGTACGACCAGTTGACGATCGAAAGGCTGGTCGCACACATCGGGCGATTTTCGCTGGCGGCATTGGGCTATGCCGAACCCTTCGCCAAAGTTTCGCCGTCGGTTCAAGCCACGTGGAATTAGCAGCTTTTTCTTAAGCCGTTTTGGGAATCGCGCGCCATGAACTGGGTGGCCTGGCAAATGCTGACCGGCGATCGTGCCAAGTACTGGGGCACGATCTTCGGCATTGCTTTCGGCACGCTCTTGATCTCGCAGCAAACCGCGTTGTTCGTCGGCTTGATGCGGCGCACGGCCAGTCAGATCGAAGGGGTCCGCGAGGCGACCATTTGGGTGATGGACCCTGAAGTACAGAATACCGACGAAATCCGCCCCTTGTCGGAGACGGATGTCTACCGGGTCCGCGGTGTCGAAGGGGTGTCGTGGGCGGTGCGTCATTACAAAGGTCTCGCGCGAGCGCGCGTGGCCGATGGCCGCTTTCGCCAGGTCATGCTGATGGGGTTGGACGAAACCACCATGATCGGCGCGCCCGTCGAAATGCTGCTTGGCTCGCTGGCCGATTTAGCCCGGCCCGACGGTGTAATCGTCGATCGCTCGGGCTTTGAGTATCTGTGGCCCGGCCTGGAGCCGCAGCTGGGCCTGGAACTGGAGATGAACGATCGCCGCGCGGTGGTCGTCGGCGTTTGCAAAGCTGGGGCGCCGTTTCAGACGTTTCCGCTGGTGTTCACGCGTTACGCCCGGGCGCTGGAGTACGCGCCTCCGGAGCGCAACCGTTTGTCGTTCGTGCTGGCGCATGCCGCCGCGGGGCGCGACACGGCCGAAGTTTGTCAGGAGATCAACACGCGGACGGGCTTGTTGGCGCTAACGCGCGACGAGTTCTTCTGGCGGACGATCCAATACTACCTGCGTTCGACGGGCATCCCGGTGAATTTCGGCATCACAATCGCGCTGGGGTTCATCGTCGGCACCGCCATCGCCGGGCAGACGTTCTATCTGTTCACACTCGAGAACTTGCGGCAGTTCGGCGCGCTCAAGGCCATGGGGCTGAGCAACCTGCGGCTGGTGATGATGATCCTGCTGCAAGCGGGCGTGGTCGGCAGCGTAGGGTTCGGGCTGGGGATGGGAGTTACCGCCGGATTCTTCGAAGCGACCAAGAACGTGCCGCACCTGGCAGGTTTCTACCTTCCCTGGCAGGTGGCGTTGGGGACGGCGGCAGCGGTCGCCTTGATTGTCGTGTTGGCCAGCCTGGTGAGCGTGCGCCGCGTGTTGGTGCTCGAGCCGGCCATTGTGTTTCGAGGCGCGTGATGATTTCCACCTTAAGCAAACCGACGACAGCCTCAACCAAATCCGCCGGCATTGCCGTGCGCTGTGAGCGCGTCGTCAAGGAATTTGGCGAAGGGGAGAATCGCCTCCGCGTACTACACGAGGTCGACGTCGACGTACCGGCCGGCGAGCTTTCGCTGCTGGTCGGCCCGAGCGGTTGCGGCAAGACGACGCTGATTTCGATCATTGCTGGCTTGCTCGATCCCACTGCGGGCGACGTCACGCTATTCGGCACGCCGCGCTCGAGTCTCTCTGAGCGCGAACTGATCGCGTATCGCGCGGCGAACATCGGCTTCGTCTTTCAGCAATACAACCTGCTGCCAGCCCTGACGGCCACGGCGAACGTCGCCATACCGCTACTAATCGGGCGTGTCGATCGCCGGGCGGCGTTTGCCCGCGCCCGGGAGTTGCTCGCCCAGGTCGGCCTGTCCGACAAGTTCAACACGTTCCCTGCGCAGCTTTCGGGCGGACAGCAGCAGCGCGTGGCGATTGCCCGGGCGCTGGTACACGAACCGCGATTGCTGGTGTGCGATGAGCCAACCGCGGCGCTCGACGCGCAGTCGGGGCAAACGGTGCTCGAACTGTTGTGCCGGGTGGCGGTGCAACCCGATCGCGCGGTGATCGTGGTGACGCACGACAACCGCATCTTTGGCTACGGCGACCGGATCATGGAGATGGCCGATGGCCGCATCCAGTCGGTGCGTCAGCGCGATGCCGGGGAAGCGCGTGACACCGCGGCGTTGGGCGCCGACCCGTATAGCGTTCTTACCTGACCGCACGTCCTCGACGGAAGAATGATAACTCGGCTGGCATCAACACGACCCTTCAGAATTTGAGTGCGAACATGTTTCGACGATGGTCCTTGCCTGTGCTGGCGTTGGGTTGCGCCGGCTTCATGCTCAATCATCTGCTGATGACGAATCGCGATTTGCCCGACCTCGAGCCGGCCGTGGCGCCGGCCCGCGCGCCGTACGCGAACGTGGTGGCAGCCTCGGGCATGGTCGAACCGGTGAGCGAGAGCATCTCGGTCGGCTCGCCGCTGCCGGGAGTGGTCGCCGAGGTGCCGGTGCGCGAAGGGGAGCGCGTCGCCGCGGGCGATCTGCTGTTCCGTCTCGACGATCGCGAGCTACAGGCGCTGTTGGCGGTGCGACAGGCCGATCTCGAAGCGGCGCTTTCGAGCCAAGCCCGCGTCGAGGGGCGTCCGCGACCTGAGGAGATTCCGCCCAGCCTGGCCAAGGTGCGCCGCGCCGAGGCCTCGCTGACGGCCGAAGTCGATCAATTCACGCGCCGCGAGAAGCTTAGCGCCAGCCGGATGATTTCAGAAGAAGAGCTGATTTCTGCCCGCCAGAAGGTGGCCGTAGCGCGCGAGGGCTTGGCGCAGGCCCGCTCGGAGCACGAGCTGCTATTGGCCGGCTCGTGGGAGCACGACAAGATTGTCGCCCGGGCCGAAGTGGCGCGGGCCGAGATGCTCGTCGCCCAGACGCGCACGGAGCTGGCGCGGCTGGAAGTGCGGGCGCCGATCGCGGCCAACGTGCTGAAAGTCGACGTACATCGCGGCGAGTACGTCGGCACGCCGGCTGGCAGCACGCTGGTGGTGCTTGGCGATCTGGAGCAAATGAACGTTCGCGTGACGATCGACGAACACGATCTACCGCGCTTCGAGCCCGGGCAGCCTGGCAAAGGCTATGTGCGGGGTGACGCGGAGGTGCCGCTGGAATTGGAGTTCGTCCGCGTCGAACCGTACGTGCAAGCGAAGCATGCACTTTCGGGCGACGGCGCCGAGCGCGTCGATACGCGCGTGCTCGAAGTGCTGTACGCCTTGCCGCGCGGCACCCAGCGCGTGTTCGTGGGCCAGCAGCTCGACGTGTTTATCGAGACCGGTGCGGCGGCCAAGACCAGTGCCCCGACGCAGGCGCTCACACTGAACCGCTAGTTCGCGTCGTAATCCGAGAGTGAGCGTGGCGGCAGCGCGGCGCGCAAGGCATTGAGCACCGCCAGCACATCGATCACCTCTTGCGTGATCGCGCCGGCCACGGGGGGCAGGTAGCCCGCGGCGGCGATGAGCATGCCAACGACGCTCAAGCCCATGCCACCGACGGCGCTCTGCAGCGCGATCGAGCGCATGCGGCGGCCGATGTGCAATAGCTCATCGACGCGCTCGAGCGAGCTATCCAGAATGACGGCGCCGGCGGCCTCGGCCGTGACGTCGCTTCCTTGACCGAAGGCGATCCCCACGGTCGCGGCCGTTAGGGCTGGCGCATCGTTGATGCCATCTCCCATGAAAACCGAATTGGCCCGGCTGGTTTCGTCGCGCACGAGCGCGAGTTTTTGCTCGGGGCTTTGCCCGGCGTGGACCTCGGTGATGCCGACTTTTTGGGCCAGGTAGCGGACTTCGGTTTCGCGATCGCCCGAGACCAGTAGCACGCGCTCGAAGCCATGCCGGGGCTTCAAATGCCGGACGAACGATTTTCCCTCGGCGCGCGGTTCGTCGCGAAACCGGAACGTGGCGGCGTAGCGTCCGTCGATCAGCACGACACACTCGAGCCCGCCGGCCAGCGGCGGCAGCAACTGCGCCATCGCAGGCAGCTCGGTCGCGAGTTGCTTGCGACCGGTCACGCGGATCGTTCGGCCGCCGATGACTCCGCGGAGCCCTTCACCCGGTCGCTCGGTCACCTCGTCGGCTTCGTGGAGCGGTAAGCCGGCCTCGGCGGCGGCATCGACCATGGCCGCGGCCAGCGGGTGGCGCGAGTAGCGTTCAAGGCTCGCGACGGCCGATAGAGTTTCGTCGTGCGTGAAGCCCGGGGCTGGTAGCACCTCGGTCAACTTCGGCTCGCCGTAGGTGAGCGTGCCCGTCTTGTCGAAGATGGCGATGCGGCAAGTGTCGATCTTCTCGAGCACGGCCGGATCTTTGATGATGATGCCGCGCCGCGCGGCCAGCGACACCGAGCCGATGATCGCTACGGGAATGGCGATCAACAACGGGCAAGGAGTGGCTACCACCAGCACGCTGAGGAATCGCAACGCGTCGCCGCTTGTGGCCCAAGCCAATAGCGCGATCGCCACGGCCAGCGGTGTGTAAACGGCGCCGATCTGGTCGCCCAGGCGCCGCAGTTGCGGACGCCGCTGCTCCGATTCGCGCATCACTTGCATGATCTTGGCGTACCGCGAGTCGACTGCGGTCTTTTCCGAGCGAATCGTGAGCGCGCCGTTGCCGTTGATCGCTCCGGAGAGAACAGCCGAGCCAGCGGCCTTGGGGAGCAGGTAGGGCTCGCCTGTCAGGTACGATTCGTTCATCGTGCTGCGACCTTCGAGCACGACGCCGTCGACAGGGCAAGTTTCGTGCGGGAAGACCACGAGTGTGTCGCCGACCGCGACCGCGGCCAACGGCACGTCGCGGATGCTGTCATCCGACTTGCGGTGCGCGAGGGTCGGCAACCGCTTCGCGAGTGCTTCGAGCGCGAACGAGGCGCGCCGCACGGCAAATGCTTCGAGCGCTTGCCCCCCGGAGAGCATCAGCACGACGAAGGTGCCAGCCAGGTACTCGCCCAGAATCACCGACGTGACGATCGAAATGCCGGCCAGCAGGTCGGAGCTGAACTCCAGTCGCGCGAGGTTTATCGCCAGCCCGACAACCAAGGGCGCCCCGCACGCCAGGGCCACCCAGAGTGGAATCACGGAGAGCGGCACGCCCAGCACGGGGCCGCAGGTTTCCAGACCGAATCGCAAGATCAAATGAATGACGATTGCCGCCGAGGCAATCGCGGCGATGACGACTTCTTTCGTGACGCGCATCGCCATCTTGGTCGCTGCCGGACGCTTCATAGAAAGGGCCGCGATGCGGTGTCTTGATCCTCTGTCCTACAAATCTGCGCCAGATGTAGGACCCTGACCGGTGCGCCGCGCGGCGAGAATGGCTCGCACTAACTCCGCGGGGACGTCTTGGGTGTCGAGGTCCGCGTCGCTACTCAGCGCTCGCGTTTGCCGCACGGTTTCGGCATACGACGACAAATACTCGCGACAATGCCGGCAGAAGGCCAGATGCCAATGGAACACCAGCCGCTGGCGCCAGGGCAGGGCGCCGTCGAGGTAGTCTCCCAAAAAGCCGATGGCCTGTTTGCACGTCATCGTGGCGCCCGACTCTTCTGCTATTTGATCCGGTGTGGACCTGATCCGGTATCGACGAGAAGCGTATCAACGTTGGATGCCCAGCGGGGCCTACAAGTTACACGATTCTTCATGAGTCTGCCCGCCAGTCGGCGGAATTGACAAATCGGCCGAGAGTTTGCCGGAGAGTTCGCGGCGGCGGGCCAATTTTTTATCGGGTGCCACAGAATCCAAAGTGAACCACTATCAGTTTTTTCGCGAACTGGTTGTAACCGCGCCCGGCGGTCGGCATCCAACTCTTCTGAAGGCCGGACGGGCCAGCCTGTAAGTCCTATTGCGATCACCAACGATCTACGGAGTTTTTGCCATGAAATCGGTACTGCACGCCCTGGCGCTTGGTTGTCTGGTCGGCGTTGGTTCGTTCGCCTGCAGCGGCTGCGGATCGGCGTCCAGCACGCCCGACAAGATGAACGGGGGGATGATGGCCGACGAGAAAATGAGCGGCGACGCCATGTCGGGCGACAAGATGTCGGGCGACAAGATGGGCAGCGGCAAAATGGCCGACGAGAAGATGAACTGAGCGGCGGTCTCCGTTGGCCTTCCGATCCCGGCGTGATTCGTGGAGCTACCCCCCATGAAGCGGCTCGAGTTCAAACATCCCAGGCCCGTGCGCTGGATGCACTGGCTCAATGTGCCGCTCCTGGTGGGGATGATCTGGAGTGGGCTGTTGATCTATTGGGCCAACGACGTCTACCGAATTGGCTTCGGTCGCTGGACGCTCATCTATTTCTTTCCTGGCTGGTTCTATCAAGCGTTTGGTCTGGCTCATCGCCTGGCCGAAGGGATGTCGTGGCACTTCACGCTGATGTGGCTGTTCGCGCTCAACGGGCTGTGTTACGTCGCTTACACGTTCGCCAGCGGTGAGTGGCGGCATCTACTCCCCAATCGCAGCAGTTTTCGCGAAGCTTGGATGGTCGTCTTGCACGACTTGCGTTTGAGCAAAGTCGAACCGCCGCGCCGCAAGTTCAACGGCGCGCAACAACTAGCTTATACGTCGGTCGTGCTGATGGGTGCCGGATCGCTCGCCACGGGCCTGGCGATCTACAAGCCCACGCAACTCGCTTGGCTCACCAACCTGCTGGGAGGCTACGAGTGGGCACGGTGGGAGCACTTCTGGCTCACACTGGGCTACGTGGCTTTCTTCGTCGTCCACATCTCGCAGGTTATCCGTGCGGGCTGGAACAACTTCCGGGCGATGGTCACGGGCTTTGAAATCACGACGAACGAGGGGGTGTCACATGGATAAACCGACGACGCCCGCAGCAATAGCGAACTCAGATGCTCTGGTCGAAGCCGAGATGCGACGCCTGACGCGGCGCAGCTTCGCGACCGGGGCGATCGCCGCGCTGGCGGGCGGTTCGGCGCTGGCCTGGCTGAATACGCGGACGCTCGACGATGGTGTTCGCTGGCCGCTGCGCCGCGCGCTCGAATTCAATGAGCGCGTCGCACAGGCGTTTTATCGTCCCAGTCGGCTGGCTCCCGAGTTTCCTGTCGAGCAGGCTGTCGAGCCGCGCGTTAACGGGCAGATCGGTCTGCAGAGTCCGCTATCGCCAGATAACTGGACGGTTCGCGTCGTCGGCCAGCTCGACCGCGAGATTCCGCTGTCGGCGATCAAACAACTGCCGGCGCACTCGATGACGACCGAGCTCAAATGCGTCGAAGGTTGGAGCCGCGTCGTGAACTGGAAAGGAGTGCGGCTGGCCGATTTTCTCGCCCGATTTGGCGCCGCGGCCAACTTTGTTGGCCTGTCGACCCCGTTCGACGGCGTCGACGCACAAGGGCCAGCCGACGGCTATTACGTCGGCCTCGACCGACCGAGCGCCCTGCATCCGCAAACGCTGCTGTGCTACGAGATGAACGGCCAGCCCCTGACCGCCGCGCACGGTGCGCCGGTACAGCTCATCAGCACGGTCAAGTACGGATACAAGTGCATCAAGCGCATCGGCGTGATCGAGCTGGCCGATCGCCGCCCGGCCGATTACTGGGCGCAGCGCGGCTACGACTGGTACGCCGGACATTAAACACGCGTCGAAGCGGCCAAATTCTGTTCTAATGCAACTCAATCTTCGGCAAAGGACAATGCATGACAACGATGGCGAGCACTCGGTTCGTGCTGCGTTGCGCGCTGGGCGTGCTGGCGATGATCGCCTTGATCGCGGGGCGCGCGGCGCGGTCGGCCGACGAACCGGCGTCCAACAGCGAATCGACGGAGCCGGCGCTCGAGATTCCGGCGCCGGTTTACGTTACGCTGATGCTCGCCCGCGACCCGGCCGTGCAGTCCGAACTGCGACTCAGCCGGGAACAAATCGCTGCCGTCGCGGCCGCGATCGCCAAGGTCGATCAGCCGCTGTGGGTGCTGCGCGACGTGCCGGTCCCCAAGTGTGCCGCACAGCTTGACGAGCTGCACGAGACCCTCAAGAACGAGCTAGGCGACGTGTTGTCAGCCGCGCAACAGAAACGTCTACAAGAGATCCTCCTGCAAGCGCGAGGCTATCGGGCGCTCGTTTCGTCCGAAATTTCCCAGCGGCTGCGCCTGTCGGCGCAAACGATCGGGCGGCTCCAACCGATCCTGGCGGCCAACAAACCCGGGGAAGGGAAGACGACTGTCGACAAGACCACCGCTCAGCAGATTACCGCGATCCTTTCCACCGACCAGCGCGCGGAGCTGGCCGCGATGGTCGGGGAGCCGTTCGACCTGAGCCGCGTGCTGCGGATCGGCTGCGTCGCGCCGGAGTTCGCTGGCATCACCTCGTGGATCAATAGCGACGCACTAACGCTGAAGCAGCTTCGCGGGCGGGTCGTGGTCGTGCATTTCTGGGCATTCGGCTGCATCAACTGCGTCCGCAATCTGCCCCACTATCAAGGTTGGTTCGAGAGTTTCCCGCAGTCGCAACTCTCGATCGTAGGCATTCATACCCCGGAGACGGAGCGTGAGCGGAGTGTCGACAACTTGCGCGCGAACCTCGTCGAGCGCCAGATCAAGTACCCCGTGGCGTTCGATCAGAATTCCGCGAGTTGGAAAGCCTGGGGTAACAAAATGTGGCCCAGCGTCTATCTGATCGACAAGCAGGGGCGCGTGCGCGCCTGGTGGTATGGAGAACTCAACTGGCAAGGCGCTCGCGGCGAAGAGAACATGCGCCGCAAGATTCAAGAACTGCTGGCCGAAGCGGGCACTCCTTAGGAACGGCCGCGAAATAACTTATCCTTATTCCCCTCTCCCCTCGCGGGAGAGGGTAGGGTGAGGGGGCCCGGAGAACAGGAAGTTATTTTTCGGCCGTTCCTCAACGAGTGAACGGCGCGGGGATCGACCGCCTACCTTTGGCAATTGCTTCGAGCGCGTCGAAGCCCTAAATTCCGGGGCATGGACGTCCGGTCAAGTCAGGGAGTCGACGACGACGACGCGCTGCTCGCTGGCCTGAGGCGAGGCGATGACGCCGCCTTTGCCGTGTTGGTCGGCCGCTACTCGGCGCGGCTCTTGGCCGTCACGCGGCGGTTGTTGAATCAGGAGCAAGACGCTCAGGACGCCGTGCAGGACGCATTTCTCTCGGCCTTTCGCGGTCTGGCGAATTTCGACGGCAACGCGTCGCTGGCAACCTGGCTCCATCGCATCGCCTTGAATGCCGCCTTGATGAAACTGCGCTCGCAGCGGCGCAAGCCCGAACAATCGATCGACGGGTTGCTCCCCACTTACTACGAAGACGGACATCGTCGCGACCCGGGGCCTGCTTGGAAAGCGCTGGCGAGTGATGCCGAGCGTGCTGAAACGCGCGAGCTGGTCCGTCGCTGTATAGCGCAGTTGCCTGACAGTTATCGCGTGGTGCTGGTGCTGCGCGACATCGAAGAACTGGACACCGCGGCCGTGGCCGAGCATTTGGGCATTGAAGCCGGGGCGGTGAAGACGCGACTTCACCGGGCGCGGCAGGCGTTGCGCACGCTGCTCGATCCCCATTTTCGCGAGGATGCCACGTGAGCTTGCGGCGTTAATAGCCGGCAATTCAGTCCGTGGCCAGTTCACCTGTCGCGAAGATGACTCCTTCTCCTTCGAGCAGCACACGATCGCCTCGTGTTTCGACATAGACGGTGCCGCCGCGTGAAGATGCCTGGTAACCGACCATCGCCGACTTGCCCAAACGCGCGTCCCAGTAAGGCGCCAGCAGGCAGTGGGCCGAGCCGGTCACGGGGTCTTCGTCGATACCGAACGCCGGGGCAAAGAACCGAGAGACGAAGTCGAATCGCACGTCGTCGCCATCGGCAGTGTCGTTGTGTGTGCTCGGAATTCGAGCTGCGTCGCTGAGTGTCGTCACGATCACGCCACGACAGTCGATGGATGCCAGTTGTTTGAAATCGGGGGCGATGCCGCGCAGCACGCTTTCGGACTCGACTTCAACCAGATAATCGAACTTGCCACGTCCGACGAAGCGGGGAGAAATACCACCGAGCGCTGCGAGCAGGGCCGGAGGTGGTTCGCACGCCTGCACCGTCAACGACGGAAAGTCGAGTTGAATGCGGGCCCCGCTGCGGATAGCCGTGAGCACTCCGCTGCGCGTCGAGAAGGCCACGCTCCCGCCCGGTGGCAACTGGCCCAATTGCGCCAGGATGATTGCCGCGGCGATCGTGGCGTGGCCACAGAGATCGACTTCGGCTTTCGGCGTGAACCAACGCAAATCGAAGCCAGTGTTGTTGGGCACCAGGAAGGCGGTTTCGGAGAGGTTCATCTCCATCGCCACGTTCTGCAGCCACTGGTCGTCTGGCCACTTCGTTAGCGGGACGATGGCCGCGGGATTGCCTGCGAAGCGTCGGTTCGTGAAGGCGTCGACGACGAAGTAACGAACGGGAACTGCGGTCATCTGACTGATTCCGAGGAACGAAGCGCGCAAGAAAGCGCGACAAACTAAGTGCGTCAAGCGGCCGTAGTAAGGGGGCGCGGCAGGATTAAGGTTAGTTGCCCGGTCTCCACGTCATTGTCGAGAGATTCAACACGTATTCGCCGACAAGCTCGCGGTGTTGTTCTTTGCCCCCTTCGTCGATCGCGACCATCCCGCCGGAAACGACAAGATTGTGGGAATCAAGCAATTGAGCACTGTGCTTGTAGATCCAACCAGGATTGTGACCGCGGGTTGTCAACTTGGTGATGCTCCAATCTTCGCACGACAGCCGGTAGACCGGCGTCGTCCCAAAGACTCGCGTTCCTCGATATCCGAGGCATCCCACGAGGTAGATATTGCCGCTCACGTACGTCGCCGTATGGAAATCGGTTGGCTGGAAGGCTTTCTTTGGATAACCGTAGATGCTGAATTCACCCGAAGCTGAATGCACGACGACATCGTTGTAGATGCAGAAGTCGGCGTCATACCAATCTTCGTGCTCGCCGCCAATCTGCACGAAGCGCCCGTCCGGAAGCTCGGTGAAGGAGCTCCCAAAGCGAGAAAAGCACCAGATTGGATGGTCGTACTCGCGCGTGCCGCCGAATTGTGCTCTCGCGTGATACGCGGAAGAGCCGGCCCGGACCATGGCACGCCAGAAGGGGACATCCATCAACTGTGGATTTGCCTTCCCTGGACGCGCGTGCTTGGCGGCTTGGTACTCTGCCTGCGAGCAGTCGATGGCCGTATAGCCAGACAGCCCGGTGAGCTTGCGCTTCATTTCCGAGCTTATCTGGCCAAGATCCTCTCCGGCGCACTGCAACCGACGAACGACTTCGACTGTCGTAGCACTCGACATTGCCGTGTCGCCGTATTCGTTGGCGAGTCGCGGATTCGCACCTGCCTCGAGCAGCAGATGGACACACTCCGCAGAACCTGCCTGAGCAGCGTGGTGCAGCGCCGAGTTCTTTTCATCATCCAGGGCATCGAAGTCAACGCTCTGCGTGATCAGCCAAGCGAGCATTTCCGGCCTATCGGCCGCAGCACTGCAGATCAAGGCCGTCTCCTGGTTTCTTCCTCCTTGCTCATTGATGTCCCAACCGTATGCAGCGAGCAGTTCCCCTTTGGTAACCGAACCAACGATGGCGGCCAGCATACCAGGCGTTCTACCGAAACGATCCGCTTTGCTACCCAGCCCGTTCGACGACAGAGCGCGAGCGAGATCGTCGTCCGACCCGATGGCCACGGCCGTCGCCACCACAGACCACTCCAATGCTGACGTATCGGCATCGGCCGCGATGAGCGCGCGCACGGCATCGAACCGTCCCAGTCGAGACGCTACGGTGATTGCCCTTTCGCGGTAGTCCGTTTCGCAATCGACGTTCGCGCCATGCTCGACGAGCAACTCGATGATCGGAATCAGTCGATCGCTGTCGTACAAGCGGTAGATGCAGTTAACTAGCGCGGTATAGCCGCTGGCCGTCGCTGCGTTGACCGACGCTCCGGCGTCCAGCAGCAACCGGGTAAGTTCGAGATTTCCAGTGCAGGCAGCCAGACCGAGCGGAAACGACTTCCCGCTCTCAACAGCGGCATTGACGTCGGCGCCATTCTCGATGAGCAGTGCTATCATTTCGACGGTCACGGATGGATTCATCACGGCACAGGCCAGCGGCGTAAAGTCCTGTTCGTTTCGCGCGTCGACGCTGACGCCTTTGGCAAGTTCCGCCCTGACAGCCGCGATATCGCCGTTGGCAGCGTACTCGTGAATGTTCCGGACCATGTTCGTCACCTGGCTGCTGCTCCGCAGAGTCGACACGCCGTCAATGGCCCGCTCGAGAGCCGCTGTACCGTGTCGGCGCTCGATGACTTCGACAAGGGTAACCGCGTCGAAGTTCACCCGCCGCTGGTCGCGCTCGCCGCGAAATTCGAATCTGCGCAGCGCTGTTGAGCAAATTAAGGCCGAAACACGGCGATTCGACTGTCACGGGCCCGAACCCCGACCCGAATGGTGAACCAATGAAAACCTGACCTGGCCCGTGTAACAATTCCGCAAGTTTCCCGCTGGGGAGGTTGGCGCAGGCATATCTCCACAAACCCAAGCGCAAGGAAATCTGCGATGCTCACGTTCCTCTCGAATCTGTTGGGCCACTCCTCCTCGGCACGTCGACGTACCAAGCCCCGACCGGTCGCCCGGCGTATCGAGTCCCTCGAGACACGGCGTATGATGTCGGTCAATGCGTACGTGAGCTCTACGACCGGCGAATTGACGATCTTCGCCGACCAATACAACCCGACGAGCGTGAGCGTGACGCCCCAATCGAGCGGCGGCACGGCCTACTATCGGGTCAGCGCGTATAGCGCGAATGGTGGTTCGCAGGTTATGGACTTTCTCGCCTCGGCGGTCTGGTCCGGGCAAATGACTTTCAACGGCGGCCCGAAGGACGATTACCTGAACAACACAACGGACCTGCGCACCGTGGCCTACGGCAATAACGGGAACGACACACTCGTCGGTTCGTACGCTCGCGACTTCCTCGACGGCGGCAACGGCTTCGACTACCTGTACGGCAACGGCGGGGACGACACCCTCTATGCCGGCTGGGACTATAGCGGGGGTGTCATGTACGGCGGCTCCGGCATTGACACCATGGTCGGCAGCTACGGCGGCGACACGATGTGGGGCGGCGACGGCACCGACTACATGTATGGCTATGACGGCAACGACTACTTGTACGGCGAGGCCGGCAACGACTACATGTTCGGAAACAATGGACTCGACTACCTCGACGGCGGCCTGGGCTACGACGAACTGTACGGCGGCAACGACAGCGACTCGCTCAACGGCGGCGACGACGGCGTGGCCGACAAGCTCGTGGGTGGCGCCGGGTTCGATTACTTCCAACAGGATTGGGGCTGGAAGCGCAACGTCTACTACGGCTACTACTACCAATACAACTTCGATAGCCCCTTCGACTACGAGCCTGGGGAAGGCTTTTACAACTTTTAGCCACGGGCCGTTGCTGCCGGCTGTGCGAAGGTTCGCCAATTTCCGAGCCCGGTCGTGGCAAAGTGGCTGGGTGCCACTTAGGTCATGGCGATGCGGCATTAGGTTGACGTGACCGACGCGGACTTCGAGCGAGCATTCATCAGCGAAGCGCGGCCGACCTCAGAGGGGGCGCAGAAGGTGGCGAGGCACGCGCACGCACTGGAGCGCATCGGATCGCAATCGTCGCAGATAGCGCAGATAGCGCAGAAAAAACCCCGGATTTGCAAGGGTCCGCGTCATCGTGCGAAACCCTGCAAAGCCGGGGAGTGGAGGCGGCGGGAATCGAACCCGCTCAGAGGCTCTTCGCCGGTGTCTGCCATTCGGCGACATAGACCGCGATTGAATGCCAGAAGTGCCAGATTCATCGGGACTTTCGCCCAATTTCTGCGGATGATCTGAATGCCGACCGTTGTCATTCGGTGACGATCCGTGCGGCCGAAGGTCGCGCGCCCCGCTGCCATTGCGCTGCCAACGAAGATTGCTCAGCGCCTTCGCCCTGTCGTCCATTCCGATATGCGTGTACTTCATCGTCGTGCGGATATCAGCGTGCCGAGCGAGTTCGCGGGCTTCGGGCAGCGAGGCCCCGCTTCGCAACAGCTCGGTGACGTGCGAATGGCGGCCGGCGGCATGAAAGTCGGCAATGCCATGCTCGTTTTCGTAGGGGATGCCAACCCGCTCGAGGTCCTTCTTGACCATCAGCCAGGTCTTCTTGCGGTCAAGGCGCTCGAATAGCTGCTCCTCCGGGCGCATGCCTTGCGTCCATTCCCGAAGCATGGTGACGAGTTCGGGATGCAAGGGCAGCATGTCCTTCTTGCGGTGCTTCGACACCGTCGCCTGGACGGTCAACGTCGGCGGATCGCCATCGAGGTCGAAGCTCCGCGGTGTTAGGCTTGCCATTTCCTTGCGGCGCAGGCCCGTCATGTACGAGACGATATAGACTCGTGCACGCTGCTCGCCTGTAAGATCGGCAATGGTTTCCCCGCTATTCCGGGCCGATTCAACAAGCTCGGTCACCTCATCCGGCGACAGCGCACGCCGCGGGTGACGGACATCAACATCCGTGTTGAGCCGCTCGATACCGACGACCGGGTTGACGGCGAGGCGCCGCGAAGCAACGAGCCAATTGCAAAACGTATTCAACGCCTGAATGTAATGGTTGTAGGTGCGATGCCCGAAGCCGTCCTCTTTGCGCATCTCATTGAGCGTTGTCGTCACCACTTCCGGCCCGATATCGCCCGCAAGTTCGAATTCGCATTCGTCAATGAGGCGACGCACACGGCTCATGAGAAGTTTGACGTACTTTTCCGAGTTCGGCGCCAGGCTTTTCTCGAATGCATCCAGATGTCCCGAGATTGGAAATGCCTTCTGCAAGGCGAGACGCTCGTCCTCCGGGTCGATCAAGCCACGCTGTCGAAGCATCGCTTCATTTTCCAGCTTGGCCCCCAACTGTTCGGTCAGCGTCTTGTCGGTGAAGCCCTTCTTGGTCCGGCGGATGCCCTTATGGTCGGTGTACGAGACGTACCAGAAGGCCCGACGCTTTGCCTTGTCTCTGCCACGTTTGAAGATCGATGCCATTGGTCATTTCCTCCGGGAGTCATTGTCGCGGGCTCGCGGCGCTGGGCAACCGTCGGCAATCCATTTTTTGATTTCTTCGAGTCGCCAGCGCACGGCGCCGCCGAGCCGCACTGGCGGCGGCAAACATCCCGCGCTGCGCAGTCGCCACAGGGATCGCTTCGAAATCGCCAAGCGCCGCGCCAATTCGTCGGCGGTAATTAGGTCACTCCGCAAATTCGCCTTTATATTCGTGGCAGCGTCGGTAGAGCTGTCGTTGACTCGCATCACTTCGTCTCGTGTTCGGCGCTATAGTTCGATCCGATACTTGTTCGCGGATCTTTCAGCATTGGCAACACGCGTCCATCGACGGTGCGCCAGATCGCTGCGGTTAGTAACGTCTCAGGTTGTAGGTCAGCGTAGGTTGCCAGACGGAACAATTCCGCCCCTGGCGTACCGCGCAGCGCCGCCGCGACGTGCTGCAAGCGTTCTTCGGATCGCACGATGAACAACACCCGTACCACATGCTGGCCCGGCGGCCCCGGCCAGTGGCCTAGGTATCGCCGTTCTCGCACCAAGCGCCAGTATGGCTCGCTCTTGGCGGCGATCTGCCGGCTACTTTCTGTCGAGCGGTCGTATTCCACGTATGCTAGAAGTTCGTGCGCAGGCTCGCTCCCCAGTCGAATCCTCGCTGCGGCATCTGGCCAGCAGACCAGCCGCTTTCCTTCGACAGTGAACGACTCATACAGGACGAGCTTCTCGTCGTTGGTCGCCGTGGCGGTCACCTCGGAGTGGAGGTCGTACTCGAAGAGCCACTCTGGCGCCGACAGCCCCAACTGGCGGTGGGCATCGTCAAACGCCAGTCGCGTGGTCACGATTCCCAGCCGATGGGGAATGGTCACGGGATTGAGCGGTTGCGCAGAACCGGCCCGCCGGGGAACGCTACCGGTCAATTCGGCAACCAGTTCGGCACCGGCAGCCGTCAAGCGATAGACCGCCAATAGACCGCTCGCCGCAACGCGTTTCAACGGGACACGCGATCGGTCGATCAAGCCGTGCGCGATGAGTCGTTTCATGCGCCGGCGGAACGACCGTTGGGCGCTCTCCTCGTTGG
Organism: uncultured Planctomycetaceae bacterium; assembly: GCA_964495375.1. Lineage (GTDB taxonomy): Bacteria > Planctomycetota > Planctomycetia > Pirellulales > JAEUIK01 > JAIESQ01. Next base: position 92,588 of record CAZBWM010000012.1, read on the forward strand.
CAAAGCCCGTAAAATGCCTGGCCAACACCATCGGCGCGCTCAACAAGCCCAACTCGCCGAGTTCGGCCAGCAAAGCCACATCACGTTTCGTCGGCAGTAATTGCTTGGTGGGCATAGGTCGCTAGATGGCGAAGGGGTTCAATTCATCGGGCTCGTTCAACGTCGGTATCTCCGCCGGCTGATGTTCGATCGGAACGGACCGCAGGTGCTCGACCAAACGCTCGGCGAACAGTGCCCGCTGCTGGACTATCACCTCGGCGTGCTCGTAGTCAGGTCGCTCGGCGAGGATGCGGTGCAATTCAGCGCGCTTGCGCCGGGCAAAGTTCGGCGTGCGCGCGAACGGTTGCTTGGCCAGCGGGAACGCGACACGCTTGGGCAACTGCCCCGAGAGATAGAGCGTGGCCGTGCCCACGGGGTGCTGGCTTAATTCCACCGCCCCCTCGACGTTCTGTTCCTCGATCGAAAAGAACTGCACACCGGTAATAATGGTTCGCGTTCGGATGCGCGGTACGAGCGTTTGCTTGCGAGTCCGGCTCCCGCCACGCGTGTTGGTCTGCGATTGATTGCTCGTGTCTGTCCGACTAGTGCCGGTAGCTTGCGCCTGGCTTTGTGTGCGTGCCGAGACATCCTGCCGAGCCGCGTCGGCGGCGGTCCGCACGGCCTCGCTCGCGCCGCTGGTGTCGGTCGCGGTTTCGCTCGTGCCACTGGCACTGGACGAGCCCTGCTGATCGGCCGAACTCCAGTTCTCGCTCTCGTCCACCAGCGTGACGACTTCGTGGCCGTCCTGATATTGCTGCTGCTGCCGCAGCTCATGTTTCACGCGGCGTGGGTCAAGCGTCGGCAACTTGACGATCTCGCCGAAGAACTTGGCATCGACCGGGTTCACGTGCCGGAAATACACCCGCGCGCCGCACTGGCCGACCAAGGCGTTGAGGAGTCGATCGGCGATCCGCTCTTCAAAAAACTGGCTGCCTTGATGTGCAGCCGCGATGTGACAACGGTGCTTGCGCGCAGTCCGCAAAACAAAGGTGAGCTGCTGACTGCAACTGGCAAAGGTGGGAAGCTCATCCAGAAAGAGCCAGTATGTGATCCGCTCTGCCTCGGGCGTGTTGTAAATCGCGTGCAGGATTTCATTGAGCCAGAGATTGGCCAGGATTTGCACATCTTCCACGCGCAGGACGCCAGCCGGCTCGAGGTTGACGATCAGGATATATCCCTCTTGGATCAACTGCCGGACGTCGACCACGGCGCCCAGTTTTCCCAAGCACGCCTCGACCAGCGGATTCTCGAGCAGACCCAGGAACCGGTTCTTGCACGAGGCCACGAGGTCTTCGCGCTCCCGCGGTTTCATGTCGGCCAGGGCCGCCAACTCCAGGCGACCGATGAAATCCGGCGCCCGCGCGGCCAGCGACTCGTAGACCGGATGCGCCACGTCGAAGAAGAAGCGAATGTCCGGGATCGACAACCCGCACTCGGCCAGTGTGTTGAGATAGAGGAAGGAATACTTGGCCAACCGCGGCCGGCCGTCGAGTCCTTGTTCCGCTTCGCCGCAACTAGCCAACATGATCTGGGTCACGTGGCTGACCTTCGCGGCGCGGCGGGCGCGCCACGTTACCAGGTCGAGGCGGTCGCGGGGAACCGCCAGCGAATTGACGCCCACCTGCAGCCGGGGATCGGACGGCTTCACGACCAGCACTTTCCGCCGGATGCGATCGGGCAGACTGGCGGCATGCTCCTCGACAGCACTCGCTAGATCCCCTTCGGGGTCAATCAGGGCAAAGCCTTGTCCCGACTCTGCGAGAGTCTGCATCATGAGACGCAGCAACTCCGATTTTCCGGTGCCACTGTCGCCGCTCACCTGGACGCCGGCCCCGCCGCTCGCAAGCAGCTGACGAAGCTCAAAGCGCACTGTCCGGCTCATGTTCTGGTCTCCGGAGTTTGAGCCGCCGCCGGCTGAGGGAACGAGCGGTCACCCGCGCGAAGCATGGCCTCGCGAAAGCGCTGTTCTTCTGCCTCAATCAGTTGTTCGCGCAGCTCCTCGTCGAGCTGGGACCTGGTTCGCAGTATTTCAACGCGATGCTGATGCTCTTGTTCGAGCGTCGCGACCGAGGAAGCGAAGTTGGCGGGTGCGACCGGTCGCCCGCTTTCGATCTGTAGATGCGCCTCTTGCCACAGATAGTCCGCCTCGAACGCAGCCATGCCCAGCGCCCGTGCTAATTGGTCCAACGACTGGCGCAGGGCCCGGGCCTCGCCACCTCCGCGAAGCCGGGTCACCAGATAGCCGAGCAGCTTGGGTCGAAATCGGCAGAATTGCTGTTGTCGAAATCCGAGCGGGACGTCCCTGGCGAGCGTTGCGAAGGAAGCCGCCCGGCGAAAATCAGGCGCTTGCTCCAACTGCAAGAGCGCCGTTTGCATCAAGTGGTTGAGCCGGCGCAGCCGTTGCCTGGCGGCATAGGCTTGGGAGCGCCGCAGGTCCGCCTGCCGCTTGGCGTCGGAAGCGGCCCGCTCGCGACGTTCGGTCATGGCCTGGCGGTCCCGGTAGCGACGCCGCGCGTGCGCTGCGGCCGCACAGAGTCCGTACCCTAGCATCGCCATCACCAAGAGTTCCATCGTCAGACCCTTGTCGCAATGTCGGTGTGTTTGGGTTTCAAGCGCACCCAGCCGCTGAGTAGAGGGAGAAAATCGTGGCCGCGGAAACGGCAACAATCGTCGCAGTAGAGTTGGCCGCGATCGGGGTCGGACCGCACGATCGAATTCCAGGCGAAGAAGGACTGATTGTCGGCCGGCACTTGTAAGATCTCGCGCACAACATCCCGACCAGCAAGCACAAAATCGGGATCAATCTTGATTTGCAGAAAGTTGCGATCGCCTAAGGCGCCAATCAGCCGGCCATAGCGAGTATCGCTGCCGCGCGTCAAAAGGCCGATCGCCAGTTGCCCGGCAATCGCGTCAGTCAGCCGCACGTCGAGAATCGTGGTGCCATCGCTGCGCGGGTCCAGCTTCTCGCCGGTTGTCATGGCGCGCTCCTGCGCCGTGTAACGCTTGGGGCACAAGCACCGGTAGCAGGCGTCGATCTCCGGATGCCAGAAGATGATCTCGCCGGCGACGCCCCCCGGATAAAGACCAACCCAAATCGCGGCGATGCTGTGCCGCAGGGCGATTTGATTGCCCTTGCCTTGGGCTGCGAATCGATCGGTGGCCAAAATCAACAGATCGAGGCCAGCGAAATGCTCCTCGATTTCGGCATCCGACATCTGGGTGATGTCGGCCGTCGACATGGTCACGATGATATCTGGGTTGATCGCCGCGAGCATTCGCGCTGCGGCGTCGACCTTCAGTTGGCCGACGTCCGCTTGCGCGAACCCCTGTCGCGCGAGATTCACGGGCTCGACGCGATCGGGGTCGTAAAGCACAAATCTCCGGACGCCACACCGAGCCAGGTCGCACGCCAGCTCAACCGATGCGCCAACGCCGACGATACCGAGACGTTTGGATTGCAGGGTGTCGGCAGCGACCGATGGCAAGATTCGTGAGTAATTCATGAGCCTGGTTCCTGTGATGTGACCCCAATCGCGTTCATCCGCTGGATCGGCCGCCGACCTACACCAGCACGAGCACGGCCGGCATCACTTCCGGTAGGTCGGCCGTGGGGCGAATGATGTACGGGTGCAGCTTTCCGCCCGAAAAAATCGGAAACAGAAAAATGCCGGCGGCATGGTTGGCCGGGCGACAGAACAAGGTTTGCAAGTATTCGAGATCGCCGTGGCTGGGGTGGTCGAAGCCGGTTGGATGGCTGTGGGCCAGCCCGACACACGCCAAGTCGCACAGCCGGTGCTGCCTCAAAACTGGGTTGAGGAACCCGGCCGCCAGCGTGAACGTAACGCTCGTCGCCTCCCCTTCGGCGTCCAGCACGAAATGGGTTGCCAGTGGCTCGTCGTATGTCGGACCCAATAGTACGCCGGCCGCTTCGGGCGGCCGTGAGCCCAATTCGGCAAGGATTTTTTGATGAACACCCCAGGTCATCTTCATAAAGGGCGACGGTCGCGCGCCGCTCAGTTGATTGTTCTCGTCCGCATAGCGAGCCGCTCCTCTGAATTGGGCAAAGCCGTTGCCGATCGACCGCCGGTTTTTATGTCTGCGCCTGCTCATCGCCGATCTCGCTTTCACTTCTGATGGCTTGTGTGAAGAAAAATGGCCGGCAGACGGCGGCCCCCTGACGCGCCGCTGCCGGTCCGATTGGCGGCTAGGCGTGGAGAGTTCCGTCGGAAATTTCTTCCACGCCATTGCGAATCGTCATCGAGTTCATGGCTGGTGCTCCTGGTTTTGGGCGCTTGCTGGTGGTCCACCCCACGCGCGCCGGGAAGGCCCGGCACCGACGGCGTGCGGCTCGGGAGCTTGTGGGCCGTCGCGGCGGCCTACACGTTGACCTTGGCGTTGCCGTTGGGGAATACGCCAGTTCGGATATATCGGGAGTAGCCATCGATCCAGAACATGGCGATCGCCTTGGCTCGATCGAGCGTCCGCGGCTCCTTGCCAGCCGCCACGCAAATCTCGCCCGACGAGTAGAGGTGACATTTGGTCACATCGGTGCTGTGCGGGTTGTCGGGGTGCTCAGGGCAATAGATCTTGAACGTGCCATTGGGCTGCGGGCGGAAGACGATCGTGTAGTGGTCGCCGTACGGCTGTTGTCGATAGTTCTTGGTGATCGTGGACATCGGGATCTCCTATCCAGAGTCGAACAAGTTTTCGTGAATCGCACGCTTCAATAGGGGATGTCGTCGGCCGTGCTCGCGTCGGACGACAGCGTGGTCGTCAACTCGCGCTCCACGAGGTACGCCAGCGCCAGCCGCAGCGCCTCAATCGCGGCCGGCAGAGTCGATAGATCGAAGCTGGAGCTCGTCTTCCAATTCGCTTCGGTGTCGCGAAACCGCCGTTGCAACTGAACGCTGTACACGATGCGCCCTTCCTGTTCGCCCTGGCCTTCGCGAGTGTTAGCGAACACGGATGCCGACACCAGGCCGAGCCGATAGGTCCGAAGGGGACGGTTGCCACTGGCCATCGCAAGGTTCTCCATTCATTGAAAAAATCGCCGGCGCATGAACTGCATCCAAAACTCGGCCTGCTGCCGCTCGTCGGCGTCGCGGCTGGACCGATTGCTTGCTGTCACCACACGCCGGGCTGTTTTGGCGGCGCGGCGGCGCTTGATTGGGACTTTCGTTTTCATGGACTGGCCTGTGCGGTTCGCTCTTTGCCGGCCGCCAGAGCCGTCCGCTTGGCCTCTTGCTGCGACTGAAAGCGGACTAAGTTGATAAAGTGGCTCGTCGAGACAACCGCAGGCGGGTTATTCGCCTCAAGCACCACCCGGATGCACTCACCCGTTTTGCCGCTGTATTCACAGGTCGCCTCGTTCAAGAATTCGGTGATCACAATTCGCATGGCTGATTCCTCGGTGGGTCGCTTTGTCTTTTGGAACGGTTCAACTCACGTTCAGGCGTCCTAATACCTCACCTCGGTGAAGCGGTTCCCACACTTCAGGCAGACGGCTTGGAAGTCGGCGACCGCGACGCGCGCCCGCGTGCAACCGCACATCCAAAGCTTGAGCTTCGAGCGGCCTTGGGCGCCGGCTATCGCAAGCCGCCGCGGCGGCAACTCGGGCACCATCACTCCCCACCGCGCCAGGATTTCCATGAAAGGGCTGTGGGGCTCGTACTCCGTGCAGCCGCGCGGATCGACGAGGAGGCCGAGTTCGCGTGCCTTATTGCGGAACTGCTTGTTGTGATAGTTGTGCTTGCCCGGTTTCCCGTGCGCCTGTTGCCAAGCGTGCAACAGCTCGTGGCACAGCGTTCCCAGCACCTGCCAGAATTCACGATCATCGAGATACAGCCGATTGATGGCAATCTCGCCCTTGAGTCCGAATCCGTTGTGGCCGTAGCGAAAGTGGCCCAGCCGCCAACGACTCAGCCAGTCGACGCGTAGGGACATTTCCGGAATGCGGAGTCGGAATTCTGCGTTCATCCGGTCGGCCCAGACCTGTAGATCTTGGACAATCGGCCGACAGTCCCACTGTTCCTCCTGGGTTTGATGGCTGGCGAGCGACCGATAGATCGATTGCCCGAAGAGGCTCTTTTTCGGGTTTAAACCGGAAACAGCCACTTCCTGCTCCCCGGCTAGAGCGCCTCCCTCGGCCTCCCAACGATTCAGTTCCAACTTGTCACAGATGCTTGGCGACACGATGTTTGCTCCCAGCTATGCCTGAAGTGCAAGTGCCAGTATCGCCGTGTCGTCTTTCTCTGTCGGTGCTTTGAAAGCACAAGATTGACAAGCACGGCGAAACCGCGCTACGATCGGCAGCGCATGGAGGTCACCAAGGAGGAATTCTTCGCCGGCGTGGGGGGCCGTGCTGATCCAGAAGTGAAGCAGCGACTCGCCGCCGCCCTCGAAGATTCGCAGAGCAACGTGTCGCGTTGGCTCGCCCAGATTGAGGCCGCCGCCGAACAGCCGTTCGCAGTTGATTGGCGCGCACTGTACGAAATGGACGAACAACAACATGGGCCGCGTCGCGACACGTGACCGATCCGACTAAGGGGCGGGGAGATGGCTGCCAAGGACTCCGGGCGCGACGAACAGGCGGAACGGCGCGAACAGGCGCTGCGCCAGAAGTTCAAGCTCGGCCTTCGCAGGCTCTGCGCGAAGCAGTTTTGGAAGCTCATTCGGCAGACCGTACAGATGACAGTCCACGAGGAGATCGCTGACGAGTTCGCGCTCCAGCGCTCGGATGTCACGAAGGGACTGAATACCGGCGCACTAAGTCTGGAAAACCTGCTTCTCATGCTCACCTGCCTCGACTGGCAATATGCTGACCTGCCGGCCCTGCCGAGCTATGAGGAGCGGTGTCTGGCCGGCTATGCGGAAGCGGTGGAGTCCGTTCTTCCCCGCAGGTCCAAGCCCAAACAGCCGTCTCGCATCAACTTGACAACCTTCATCACGGTCGCGTCACTGGTCAGTTATCGCCGGTTTCAGTTGCTTAGTTTCCAGGGTCGGCTCACACCGGAGGCCTGGCGAGAAGTCATCGCCGAAATTCGTCCGGGCGTAGTCCGCCGACTCGGCAGGGCCGGCGATGATCCAACCGTCCCGGAAACCGTGGAAGAGTTTCAACGTCTCTATCAAACCTGGGGTGAAGCTGTCAGTCGGAGCGTCCTCGCCATTCCCAACCGCTGGACGGATCGATTGGAGCTGTCGACATGAATGACGATCCTGTGACCGCGGAAGACATGTTTGCCTTCATCGGCGGACGAGCGGACTCCCGACTTCAGCAGCGAATCGCGGCCGAACTAAACGTCGAAGGCAGTTTTGTGCAGCGTTGGTTAGGACGACTCGAACTGGCCGGCGCACATCCCTTTGATATTGCGTGGGAGCGAATGATTGACGATTCGGTGCCCGGCTTGGCCGATGCCGACCGTCGGCAGTGGCTACGTCAACTGATCGCCCAGGCCCTAGAGTCTGCCCGTGTCGAAGACTTCGCGGCAGCTCTCGAATCGCAACAGCGCGCAGGTGATTTGGCCGAGCGTTTGCTGGGACCGGAGCACCGCGACACGCTAACCTACTGGAATGGTTTGGCGCGGCTTCATTACCGAGCGGGCAACTTCGCGGAAGCGCTCGCGGAGTACCAGCGGGTGCTCGATTTGCGCCGCCGCCTGATGGGCGCGGCGCACGGCGACACCGCGATTACGCTGGCCGGTCTGGGACGCGTCTATGAGGCCTTGGGCGACTACGACCTGGCAATTGACTGCCATCGTCGCGCGCTCGCCATTTGCGAAGCCCAATTCGGGGCCAGTCATCCCGACACCGCTGTCAGCTTGACCGACCTGGGCTGTGCGCTGCAAGCGATCGGCCAAGCCGGGGAAGCTCGCGCACACTATGTGCGGGCACTGGCCATCAATCGTGAATTCGACGGCGAAGACTCGGCGAACTTCGCGATCGCCCTGGGCAATCTCGCCTCGGCGCTCGCCGGCCTGGGCGACTTTGAAGCGGCCTGCGCTCAGCAAGAACAGTCGCTGGCGATTCTGGAGACGCTGCACGGTGAGTCGCATGCCGACATCGCCTGGGCACTTGCCCGCCTCGGCTCAACTCAACTTGCGCTGCGGAACCTGGGTGCCGCCGAAACCTGTTTGCATCGGGCGCTGCAGATCTTGAAGGCTAACAATCGCCAGCAGAGCTTAGAAGGCGCGTTCTGCTTGAATGACCTGGGCTTGGCCGAATACTTATTGGGACAGCTCGACTCGGCCCGCCAAACGCTCTTGCAAGCCATACGCCTGTTTGAATCTACCTGGAGCGCCACTCACCCGGCCGCCAAAGCAGCACGGTACAATCTAGCGCGGGTTGAGCAAGCAATTCGAGGCCCGATCGCAGCCGCCTCGCTCGACGAACAACTAGCGACGCTTCGAGAACTATTCGGGAGCGCGGCGACCCTAGCTGGAGTTCGGCAGGGCTTGGCAACCTGGTCGCTGCCGCTGGATGGTCGTCCCGCCGCGCTGGACATCGTGCTGGCCGCGTGATCGCGGTTCACCCGCACATTCGCGACCGTCGTGACTACTTCGCCACCCCGTTGAAGCAAAGGCTGCGTCCAATGGCCGATCAGACCCTCACCTGTTCCCAGTGCCAGAAGCCATTCAGCTTCTCGACTGGCGAGCAGGAATTCTACCAACTGAAAGGGTTGAAACCCCCAACTCGTTGCAAGGTGTGCCGCGCGAATCGAAAACAAGACGACCGCCGTGACAGCGACACTTCGGTCGATTGCCACGACGGCAAGTAAAAGAGCCTCAATTTGCGCATCTGCACGCATTCAAGTTGTCCACCTCGGTGTTGGCGGAGAGCGCTTGCGGGCCGCACGACCGTGCCAGCCGTCGCGACGAATTCCAGGGTTGGGGGTAACGGATAGTAACTGGCTAAACACCTCATGCATCGGCGCGCTCACGCTCTGGGCAGGATGCCGAACAAGTCGCGAATATCAATCCGACCATCGGGGACGGACCGCAGGCCGGCAGCCGACTGCGGTCGCAGTCGCGAGAGGCCGCAGGGCCGGCACCTGGGTCGCCTGCCATTGCGAGCATCAAAAAAAGCCGGAAGCGCGAAGGCCCCCGGCTGGCGACAAGTTGCCCGATCGCGGTTACGCCGGCGTCAAACCGACGTGCGTCTCGATGCGTGTGACGCGGTCTTCGAGCGTCGCGATCTGGTCGGCGTTCGCTCCCAACAGGTCGTGGCGGATCGTTTCGATCGTGAGATCGAAGTGCCGCAGGATGCGCGATTCGCTTTCGGCAATCGTCTCCGCCAACTTGCGATCAAAATGTTCAATTAATCGGGATTCGCTGGCGGCAACTCTTTGATCAATCCGCGAGTCGAGGCGCTTGGTGAGTTGGTCTCCAAGCAACTTGAGGTCATGTTTCGTGGCCGGTGGTGATTTGCGGGCAGTCATGAGCAGAGGAAGGGTAAGGCATGGAAATAAAAGAGTCAAAGGAAACAGCCCGCGAACCGCAGCCCGCGGGCGGTTAAGGCTAACGGCCTTCGGCGTGCTCGATTGCCTTCTCCAGCAAGTCGATGCAATACGCCTCGCCTTTGTCGTCTTCCAGGTCGCACTGGATTTCGCTGTGAATCATCAAGGCTTCTTTGGCAGCATCAAGAAGTTCAATAGCGGCGCACCGGTTGACATACGGCATCGCTCCGAAGTGGCCGATAGTCCGATGATCGCCAGGAATCGTGAAACAGCCTTCGTCCGCAAATTCTTGCAGAGCTTCTTTTCGGTTCCCTTCGTCCAAGATGTACTCGTCGATCACGGCGATGACACAGTCGAGCGTCGTCGGTTCATGGTCAAAGCGTGCGGTGACGTACTCATCGTAGGCGTTTTCGCCGTCGCGGATCGAATAGACGATTTTGTACTCTCGGTGGGCCGGTGGTGTGGAAGCCTTGGTAGGCATGATCGAAAAACGGTAATGAGATAAAGGCTCGCCCGCGAACCGAAGTCCGCGGGCGATTGTGCGGCAGCGGGCCGCTAGGCCGGTGATGTGGCGCTCGCCTCCGGGGAGGCGCCGGCGAGGCACTTTTGCAGGGCCTCGATCGCCTGCGCGATGTCGCCCGGCCGCAACGTGCCAGTGGACTTCCACTCGCCGGTGGGTGTACGGTACGACCGGCGGAGCGATACGTTGCCGTCCGTGAAGACGGTGGCCCGTACCGAGCCGATCTGGAAGGTTTCCCGCACCGGGGAGCCTTCCTGTGCTGCGTCCTGTTTGGCCGGACGCGGGGCCTTGTCTGTGGCGGTGTTCGCCATAGGGGAAAGGGGTAGGAAGTAAAACTGCTAGCCCAGCCGAGTGGCTGCTCCAGCAGGGCTGATCCAGCCCGCCGCAGCTCCGCAGTCAAGCGAGCGAGCGGGAGCCCGCAGGGCATGGCGATCCCGCAGGTTCGCAAGTGCGGAGCACGCCGCGAACCTCTTGCGCGGTCGCCCCGCGAGCGATCTTGACGGCGACAGGAGACCGGCGGGCTAAGATCGCGCCGTCTGCGAGCAGCCAGTCAAAAAATCCTCTTCAAGCGGAGCACATAAAAATGCCGCCTCTGTCGGCGGACCGATCAGAGGCGGCGTGAAATGAGCGCTCGGATTACTTGCCCGTCAGCAAGCGTCCCACCAGGGACCGATTCTTCGGCTCATTTGCCGGGGCGATAAAACCGATCGCCGTTTCCGGCGATTCGCGCAGGCGGCGAACCGCCTTCGCATATGCATCGCCTTTCGAGGCGGCCTCGATGAAATAGCTGTTCATGCGGACGTTATAGAGCATGGCAACGTGGGGAAGCGGATAAACGCTTCCCGCACAACACGGCCGCAAGCCCGCAGGCAAGGTGGAGGCCGCCAGGTACGACCTTGCCCAAGGGTCGGCCGTGTTACGATCGGGTGAAGCGTAACTGCAACGGGTGGGCAAACAAAACAACCTACAAGAACAAAACATGGGTGGGTGCGACTTCGCGGCCGCGCGAGCGGCCGTAGGCGGAGCCGATCATCGGCCGCAGGCCACGCCTGGCGACGCCGGGGGTGCAGGGGGCGAAGCCCCTGCTTTCTATCCTGGAACCGACCAGCAGCGTTGGTGAGTTGTGGTCACGAAGCGTTAGCGAGTGGGAACCACCCCTGGATAGAAAGCAGGGGGTCGAACGAGCAGGGCGAGTGAGAGCCCCCTGCACCCCGAAGTCGCGGTGGGGAAACAACCTACAACACACAACTCACAAAGACAGCCCTGTCCGCTCGGCGGACACTCAGCCGGACACCCTCCGGGACACCCTCAGCGCGCGCAACTCCGATTGATGGCCACCTTCTTTGGGACCCCACCTCGCTACGGCCTGCCCCGGTCCCCTGTGGACGCGTGACGGCGAAGTCAATTCTGCCAGAGACGATGCGTTGTTCGTGAGGTCTTCGCGAAGTAGCGTCCTGCGGGGCCTTCGCTCGGTCCCCAAACAAGCTGGCCCTCGAGTGAGCGCACCGCAGCGACACTCCCAAACTGAAGCATCACCGCGCGTTCGTTGGCTCTCAGCAAGCGCCGCGTACCGTGTGGGCGCGAAACATGCCCGACGACTGACTCGAGTCGCCTTGAACGACAACGCGATGGCGCCATGCGTATGCAGTCGTCCGTTACGCGCAGGCAATCGCCGTGTTACATCTGGCTCCGCCGGTCGCGGCGCCTGAATTCGCCGCCCAAATAGGACTGAATGCGCATCATGCACGTTTTCGGCGCGGCGTACGTGGGACACTTCTTACGTGCCCAAGCCCTTGTCGATTTCGATCGTTGTAGTTGTAGGGCAATTGCGGTATCTGCGGACTAGAGTTTCTAGCTCCTCGCGAGGAGCCTGTGCCCATCAACCTATAGTTGCGAGGTGTCAACCGCAAAATGGCGGCGATCGTTGGGTGGAAATAACGGCCACCCCAAGGGGTGCTTTCCCGTGGTCGATTCGTACAGCAGTCGCGTGCCTGCCAGGAGGGGCAAGTCGCCACGCCTGCCGCGCTTGTATAAAGCAGCGACCTGGCTGCTGTTGGCACTTCTGATTGCCGGCACGGCGGGTAGCTATTGGAATCTCCACAAGCGCGAGGTGGAGCTATCGCACGCCTACCCGCTCCAGGGCACGGTCCTGCAGATGCTTACGCTGCAGGAAATCCGTAATCTTTATACGCAAGAGGTGGTGAATCGAGTTGAGAAGCTGGGTATTCACGCGTCGCACGACTACCAGAACAACGAACGGGCGATACCACTGCCGGCCACGTTGACAATGGAGTTGGGCGAGCATCTGTCGGCCAAACGCCCGGGCGCGCACGTTCGCTTGTATAGCGACTTTCCCTTCCCTTGGCGCGAGGACGGCGGCCCGCGCGATCAGTTCGAGCGCGAGGCGCTGGCCGCCTTGCGGCGAGATCCGGACCAGCCATTCTACCGCTTTGAGGAGTTCGCCGGTCGCCCCTCGCTGCGCTACGCCGTAGCCGACCGCGTTCAGGCCACATGTATCAACTGCCATAACAGCCATCCGGACAGTCCGAAGCGAGACTGGCGGATCGGCGACGTGCGTGGCGTGCTGGAGTTCGTGCGACCGTTGGACAACGAAGTCGCCGCCGGACAGTTGGCTCGCCAACACGGACTGTTCGTCACCCTGAGCATGACGGGGCTCGGGCTTGCAGGTTTGGCATTGATCTACGTTCGCTTGCAGCGAACGGTCGACTGCCTGGTCGAGAACGAGTCCCGTGCCCACGTCGTGCTTGAGACTGCGCTCGACGGTGTGATTACGATGGACGACGAAGGGAAGTTGTTGGAGCTGAACGCGGCCGCCGAAAGCACTTTTGGTTTCCGGCGCGAGGATGTCCTCGGCGAGCGGCTCAGCAACATCATCGTTCCGCCTGCGCTGCGCTCCGCGCACGAAGTTGGTCTGCGGCGGTACTTGGAAACAGGAGTGGGACCGTTCCTCGGCAAACGGATGGAAATGTTGGCGCTGCGGGCCGACGGAACGGAGTTCCCCGTCGAATTGGCCGTCAACGTCGCGCGCCGGTCCGGTCGACCGGAATTCACGGCTTATGTCCGCGACTTGAGCGAACGCAAGCGGGCGGACGCCGCCCTGGCCGAGCGCGTTCGTCTGTCGGCTCTCACGGCCGACGTGGCGTTAGGGGTGGCGCGAAGCGACAGCCGCGAGGTATTGCTGAAATTCTGCTGCGATGCCTTAGTCGGCCATCTGGATGTCGCTTTCGCCCGCATTTGGACGCTCAACGAGCACGACCAGGTGTTGGAATTACAAGTCAGCGCGGGCATGTACACCCACATCAATGGCGCGCATAGTCGCGTGCCCGTGGGACAGCTCAAGATTGGCAATATTGCCAAGGAGCGCAAACCACACCTGACCAATCAGGTAATTGGCGACCCGCGCGTCGGCGACCAGGAGTGGGCGAAGCGGGAAGGGATGGTCGCCTTTGCTGGATATCCGTTAGTCATCGGCGACCGGCTGGTGGGCGTCATGGCCATGTTCGCCCGCCAGGAGTTGCCGCAAACGACGCTCGACGCGCTGAGCGTGGTGGCCGACAGCATTGCGCTGGGGATCGAACGATTCGAGGCCGAACGAGTGCTGATTCAAGAAAAAAAGGAAAAAACTCTTGCCGAAGAGGCCAGCCGCGCGAAGAGTGACTTCCTGGCCTGCATGAGCCATGACATTCGCACTCCGTTGAACGGCATCTTGGGATTTGCCGAGTTACTACGTCGGGGCATGGGAACGGCCACGGAGCGCAACACCTATTTTGACACGATCCGCTCGTGCGGCCAGCATTTGTCCTGCCTGATCGACGACATCCTCGATCTTGCGAAGATCGAGGCGGGGCACATGGAATTCGAGCGCGTCCGCTGTTCGCCGCATGAGATCATCAGCGAAGTGCTGTCGATTCTCCGCGTACGGGCACAAGAGAAGGGGCTCACCCTCGAATGCCGCTGGACCAGCGGCGTCCCCGAGACCATCCAGACCGATCCGGCCAGGCTCAGGCAACTGCTGATGAACCTCGTCGGCAACGCGATCAAGTTCACCGAACGCGGTAGCGTCACCTTGTTGGCTACCGTCACACCCGATACGCCCGAACCGCGATTCCTAATCGAAATTCGCGATACCGGGATTGGCATCCCGGCCGCGCGGGTCGATAGTATCTTCGCGCCCTTCGAGCAGGCGGACAATTCGATCACGCGCCGCTTTGGCGGTACCGGACTGGGTCTGGCCATCAGCCGATTTATTGCGCGAGCGCTCGGCGGAGACATCACGGTCGAAAGTCAACTCGGCCGAGGGAGCGTCTTTCGAGTCACACTTGACACCGGTCCGCTCGACGACGTGCCCATCCTCGCTATGCCCCCGACTGAGGCGCTGGCGCCAACGCCAAGACAGGAGGCGGAGCACCTGGCCCGACTGCCCTCGACCCGTGTACTGCTGGTCGAAGATGGCGAGACGAATCGGCAATTGATTCGCCTGGTCCTCGAAGAGGCGGGTGTGACGGTTGCCTGTGCCGACAACGGCCAGGAAGGGCTGGTGCTTGCCGCGCGCCAGCCGTTCGATTTAATCCTCATGGACATGCAGATGCCCGTGCTGGACGGCTACACGGCCACGCGGCGGTTGCGCGATCGTGGTTGCCGGTTGCCGATCATTGCCCTCACGGCACACGCCATGCGTGGCGACAAAGAGAAATGCTTTGCGGCCGGTTGCAGCGGTTATCTCTCGAAGCCGATTGACATCGACGAGTTGCTCCAGACCGTCGCGGATGCGCTTGAGGCCGAACTTCCCACCGGATCAGACCTACAAGCTCAGACCAAAGCCACTCCAGTGGACGCTCCGTCGTCGACGGTCAAACAAGCGACGAGCGCCTCGGCCATCACGTCGAAGTTGCCCATCGAGTCGGCGCGATATCGCCAGATTGTCGAGCTGTTTGTCGAGCGGCTACAGCACCAACTTGAGGCGATGCAAGCGGCACAGCGTAGTGGCGACTGGGTCGAACTGGCGGAACTCGCTCACTGGCTCAAGGGGGCTGGTGGGACCGTCGGCTTCGATTGTTTCACAGAGCCCGCCGATCGGCTGCACCGCTTGGCCCGGAAGCGGCGCGTCGACGAAATCGAGCCCTGTCTGCAGGAGCTCATCGCCCTGGCCGAGCGGATCACCGTGTCGGCATAAACTCGAGCTTCAGTCGAAGCGGAACGTACATGGATGGTCGTCTCGTGCTCCGCGCTCGATGCGCTCAGCCAATACGCGCAGTCCCTCGATCTGATCGTCACGTAGCGGCTCACCGGCGATCACGAATTGCTTGCTCAAAGCCCGGACCGCTTCGTCCGCCTTGAAACCTAGTCCAATTTGACCAAAGATCAGGAGCAACTCATCAACTAGCGCAAGCGTGCTCATCGCTCCTCCTTTCCAATGAAGCGGTTGCGTCCGCCTGGGCCGGCCGATCTAGCATGTGTCGAATTCGCTGGACCGCAGTCAGTCGCGTGTTCTGTAGATTCGGCCGACCAACGTTCGCAACTCTTGAAGCATTGCTTCGTTGGTGTCGTAGCCGCGCGCACTTCGGTTTCTCAACAAGCTTTGCAGAGCCGTCTCGGCGGGCAGGCCGCCGTAGACTTCGTTTAGGACCTCAATATCGTCCGGTCGAAGGGCACCGCGGATCGGCGACTGGACGATCTCGTCCAGAACGCGCTGCGCAATGGGCTTGCCTCCGTTGTCCGCCATCGGTTGGTCCTCTCTCGCTGAATTAGCGACTCCCCAATTGCGTTGTCGCGCGCGATCGGTGGTTTCGTCAATCAAACGCGGATGGTGGTGCGGTAACAATTCGATGCGTCATGCGGTTTTCTTTAGGAATCCCCGCACGAGCCCTGGCGGATGTAGATTGAACCTCACCTCAACAATCTCGCGAACTAGAACGGACGCATCATCGCATTCGTTTTTTGGCATTCGACCCGAACTGCGCACTACCACTGGCACCCCGAATGTCGGTCCGGGATCAGCGTCCGCGTGGCCGGGTCGTGGCCAGGTATAGGTACCAAGCTTGCCTGCCCGAGTTGCATCGCGCTGAGTCAGCGGGACTCGAAGTCGCCTTCGATTCCAGCGCCGGCGAATCCTTTAATTGAAACTGAAACTTGATACGCGACAGGCCCGAGCGATGGCGTTATTGTTCCCACTGCCGTACCCGACTTAGGGACGCGGCTCGTTGCGGATTGCTCCCAGCGGGGCGTTTCGTGCGCTAACCACTACTAAGGATTCCCGCTTTGCATCGACACCTCGGGAGGTAGTATCAAGGAAGCTCGCAATGCAGCATCCAGCGGGCGCTAGCGATCTCGCGAGCGAGGAGCACTGATGAGGCCGTCCGATCTGCGAGTGCTGGTGGTCGACAATCACGCCGACTACGTCGCTGCCACTACCGCACTTTTGCGAGCAGTCTTCGATTGCGATGTCCGTGGCTGGACGGACGGGGCGGGTGCCGCTGCCGCTGTCGAGGACTTCCAACCCCACTTGCTCTTGCTCGATATCGCCATGCCTAGGGCGGATGGTTTTGCTGTTATCGATCAACTGCAGACGAGTGACATGATGCCCCCCTACGTTGTGGCAGTCAGCGGATTCGCGGGTGAGGCGATTACGGCGCGCTGCCTCAGGGCTGGATTTCATCGCAATGTCGCGAAGCCTGTCGAACTGGAATGCCTGCACCAGTTGATGGTTGAAGCGCTCATTCGAGTCGCCGAAGATCAGCAAGAACATTACATCGCTCCGACACCTTGCTGAGTCCGAGCACCATGCTGCGACATGGTGCCGCCGGCGTGGTTCCCGATCTGTCTGGCGTCTCGGGATAGCGCGCGTCTGCGTCTACCGATTTGAGCGGTTAGCGCCAGCAAGCGTTGCTGCGGTCCTGAGTAACAATCGGCCTGCGACGGAATCTTCCGGCGCGCAAGTCGGCGCTAACCTTTGCATTCCTAAGTGAGAACGGGGTGTCGCGCGCTGAACCCGACGGTAGGCGGATGGATGTCGCAAATAAGCGGTATCGCAGACCCCAAACAACGCACAAAAGCCGCCAAACTGTGACCTAGACTTGCCTTAGGCGCGTACTAACGGACGATTGTAGCCGAACATATTTCGAGCAGCCGCAACGGCAACGGCGTGAACAAATAGGATGATTGCATCTGCCGCTCCGAGAGCATTATCGAATCCATGAATTCGGAAAGTACCAAGTCGCCAAGTCGAGTCTCAGATCGCACTCTCTACGGAGTGGTATTGGCTTGGTGCGCGCTAGTTGCGACAGGGCTCTACTTGCTGTGGAGTTATGGAGCTGCACCGGGCGTGGCCGGCACCCCGCCGGCCACTTGGCCTGAAAGATCAAGGATCCACCAGGACGGTCGCTTCGAACTTGTCTTTTTCGCGCATCCCTTGTGTCCCTGTACGCGGTCGAGCCTCGCGGAATTAGCGAAGCTTTTGGCCGTGTGCCATGACCAAGTTGAGACGCACGTAGTGTTTATCGCGCCTGCTGGAGCAGACTCCTCCTGGTGCGACTCAGATCTTGTGCAGCAGGCACGCCGGATACCTGGCGTCGAGGTGCTGCTTGACCACGATCGACGTGAAACCAAGTTGTTTCACGTGCGCACGTCCGGTTGTTGCCTCCT
>CAZBWM010000012.1:110359-117501 GCA_964495375.1 uncultured Planctomycetaceae bacterium
CCGGCCAGTGGATTGCCGGCGTGGGTGCCGCGCTGTGGATCTCGCCCAGGGCCTGGGCTGGCACGAGTGCCACCCTTCATCCGCACGTGATGGCGTCAATTGCGCTAGGTGGAATCATTAGCGCATTGCCCGTAGTGCTGGCGTTCGCACGGCCTGGCCAAATGCTCACGCGCCACGTGATCGCGATCGCTCAAATGCTCATGTCAGCACTCCTGATTCATCTGACTGGCGGGCGAATCGAAACGCACTTTCACGTCTTCGGCAGCCTGGCATTCTTGGCCTGCTACCGGGATTGGCGCGTCCTGGTTTCCGCGACCATCGTCGTCGTCCTCGATCACTTGATCCGTGGGCTCGTGTGGCCATTTTCAGTCTACGGCGTTTTGGCCGCTCCCATCTGGCGGTCGTTCGAACACGGTGGCTGGGTCATTTTCGAGGACGTCTTTCTCATCGTTGCCATTCGCCACAGCGTCGCCGAAATGAAGAGCATGGCCGTGGCCAGCCACGCGAAATCGGAAGCCGCCGCGGAACTCTCCCGGTCGCAGGCCGCGCTCCGCAACCAAACGCAGATTCTCGAATCGGTGCTGACCAGCATGGGCGACGGGGTCATCGTTGCCGACTCCGACGGCCAATTCCTGGTGTTCAACCCGGCCGCCCAGCAAATCATTCGACAGGGACCCGCAGAGACACTGCCCGAACAGTGGGCCGAACAGTATGGTTTATTTCAACCCGACTTGCTGACGCCGTTTCCAGTCGACGATGTGCCTCTGGTCCGGGCAATTCGGGGCGAATCGACCGACGGGATCGAAATGTTCGTTCGTAACAGTCCCGAGGACGCAGGAAACCTAATCAGCGTCACGGGGCGCCCGTTACGAGATGCCAGAGGCGCGCTGTTGGGAGGTGTCGTCGTCTTTCGCGACATCACAGTGGCGAAACAAACGGAAGAGGCGCTACAGAATGCCAAGCGCACGGCGGAGGCTGCCAATTGGTCCAAGACCGAATTCCTGGCCAACATGAGCCACGAAATCCGCACACCGTTAAGCAGCATCCTTGGGTTTACCGAACTACTTCGCCGCGGCATCGGTTCCCCAACCGATCAAGCTATCTATCTCAAAACGATAAGCTCCAGCGGGCGCCACTTGTCGGCGCTGATCGACGACATCCTCGATCTCTCCAAGATCGAAGCCGGTCGGATGGAGTTTGAGCGCGTCCGCTGCTCCCCGCATGAGATCATCACGGAAGTACTGTCCATTCTCCGCGTGCGGGCGCAAGAGAAAGGACTGAGCCTCGAATGCCGCTGGACATGCGGTGTGCCGGAGACGATCTGCACCGATCCGGCCAGGCTCAGGCAACTGTTGATGAATCTCGTCGGCAACGCGATTAAATTCACAGAACACGGTGGCGTCACGCTGTTGGCAACGGTCGTTCCCAACTCACCCGAGCCAAGATTCCTCATTGAAGTGCGCGACAGTGGGATCGGCATACCGTGGGACCGAGTCGAGAGCATCTTCGAGCCTTTCGCTCAAGCGGACAACTCCATCACGCGACGCTTTGGCGGCACCGGCTTGGGTCTGGCCATCAGTCGCTACATCGCGCGAGGGCTCGGCGGCGACATCACGGTCCAGAGTGAGGTCGACCGCGGAAGCGTCTTTCGCATCACACTCGAAACTGGCCCGATGCAAGACCTCCGATTATTGGAAAAGCCGCCGACCGAAGCGCTCAATCCACCGCAAGGAGAGCGACTCGGCGGCGCAGCCCAGCTGACATCGGCCCGCGTGCTGCTGGTCGAAGACGGCGAAACGAATCGGCAATTGATTCGCCTGGTGCTCGAAGAAGCCGGCGTCGACGTGATCTGCGCCGAAAACGGTCTGGAAGGACTCGAGCTCGCCGCGCGCCAGCCCTTCGATCTGATCCTCATGGACATGCAGATGCCCGTGATGGACGGCTACACCGCCACGCGGCGATTGCGTGACCGTGGCTGCCGCCTGCCGATCATCGCCCTGACGGCACATGCCATGCGCGGCGACAGGGAAAAATGTTTGGCCGCCGGCTGTAGCGGATATTTATCGAAGCCTATCGACATCGACGAGTTGTTGCGGACGGTCGCCGATGAAATTGGAAATCGCGCCTGGGCCGAATCCGATTTCGTCGCCGAGGCCGGCGTTAAGGAGACACCGTTATTGACGACGGAATTGGCCGACAGCTTAACCATCTTCTCGACACTGCCGACCCAGTCGACGCGGTTTCGCCAAATTGTGGAAATGTTCGTCGATCGGCTACGCAACCAAATCGCGGCGATGAAAATGGCCCAAGTCAATGATGACTGGGATGAACTGGCGGAGCTGGCCCACTGGCTCAAGGGAGCTGGCGGGACCGTTGGCTTTGATTGTTTCACCGAGCCCGCCGATCGGCTCCATCGGCTGGCCAGGCAGCGGCGCGTCGACGAAATCGAGCCCTGTTTGCAAGAGCTCATCGCCCTGGCCGAACGGGTCGCCGTGCCCGCCTGACCGCGACCATCAGTCACAGGGGGAATGCACATGGACTCACTCCTGACGAGCATCGAACAAGCGATCGACGTGGCTGCTACACCCAGTACGTTTGTTCCTACCGGCGTTGTCGACTTGCCGGCCCATCCCAAGATCATGGTCGTGGACGACGAGAAACTGAATACTCTGGTCGTCACGGAGTATCTCGAGGCGGGCGGGTATCGCGACATTGTCTCCACCGACAATCCCTTTGAGGCGCTGGTGCTCGCTAGGACGGAATGCCCCGATGTCATCTTGCTCGACCTGCACATGCCGCATGTCACCGGCTTCGACATCCTGCAGCAGATTCGCGCCGACCGTTCTCTTACTTGGACTCCCGTGGTGATCCTCACCTCGTCGACCGATCACGACGAGAAGCTACGGGCGCTGGAATTGGGAGCGACCGACTTCTTGCAGAAACCGGTTCACAGCGGTGAGCTCTTGGTCCGTTTGCGCAATATCTTGCTGGCGAAAGCCTACCAAGCGCAGTTGCGCCACTATTCGGAAACCTTGGAGAATGCGGTGCGACAGCGGACCGCGGAGTTGGAAGCCTCGCGCCGCGAAGTGATCCACTGTCTGGCGCGGGCCGGCGAATTCCGCGACGACGACACGGGGCGCCACGTGATCCGCGTCGGACAGTACGCCCGCATCATTGGCCAGCAGCTCGGCATGGATGAACCGACGCTCGACATGCTCGAACAGGCGGCCAAGTTGCACGACATTGGCAAGATCGGCATCCCCGATGCGATTCTGCTCAAGCCCGGCAAGCTCACGCCCCAGCAGTTCGAGGTGATGCAGAAACACGCCAACTACGGCAAAAAGATCATCGAGGGAATTCAGGAGAGCGATCCGCTGGCTATGCGGCAGCATACCGAGCTCGGGGCCAAGATTCTCGACGCGGCCCGGTCACCAATCTTGACGCTCGCAATGCAGATCGCGCTGACGCATCATGAACACTGGGATGGAACGGGGTATCCCTTGGGGCTGGCTGGGGAAGACATTCCTTTGGTGGGCCGCATCACGGCCGTCGCCGACGTGTTCGACGCTCTGAGCTCGAAACGCTCGTACAAGCCAGCGTTTCCGTTGGACAAGTGCTTTGACATCCTCCGCGAGGGACGCGGCACGCACTTCGATCCGCGCGTGCTCGACGCGTTTTTTGCCCGCCGCAGCGAGGTTGTGCAAATCCAGATCGCACAAGCCGACTTGGAATGACTCGCTGTGGCGCGTGGCCAGCGCCGTCGCCGCCGTTGCGAACGTGCAGTAGTTGCAAACGCCGATTGCCGTGATTACAGTTGAAACAATTCCCGCTTCGGCGGGGATTGGGCTGTACCGTCTCCTGCCCCGGCGGTGCAGCCTTTTTTTGTGTCTTAGACAGTCACGGTTGATCACGCGCCATTTCCACATGGCGACGCGAAGCGACGTTCGCTTGCGCCGTTCGCGCCTCTCGGTCTACGCTCCACCTTGTCACCAGCCACTTCGGCTGGCGGCACGGTTCCATCACAACACAGGAGCGAAGCCGTGAAGAATGCAGAACATTACATGCACGTCGGTGCCCGAGAGATTGATCGCGCTGAACTCAACCTGATCGAAGCCCCTCCGCCAAGTCGAACTTGGTACCCGCTCAAGCACGCGGATGTGCTCGACACCGTTTGCGAGACACTCGACGGTGCCGGATTCGGAATTGAGTCCACGCAACTCTCGGTGGCGCGGGACAATGCGAGGTTCTTCGGGACCCTGCGGCTCCAGAATCGAGTCAACGAGCTGGCCTCAATCGCCGTTGGCATCCGCAACTCCGTCGACAAGTCGTTTCCAATTGGCTTTTGCGTTGGCACGCGCGTCTTCGTCTGCGATAATCTCGCGTTTCGGAGCGAAATTGTGATTGCCCGCAAGCACACCCGCTTCGGTCAGGCCCGCTTCAATGAAGCCGTCGCCAAAGCAGTGCTGGGACTGCATCAGTACCAGATCGCAGAAGAGGAGCGTATTCGGGAGCTGCAAAACTGGGAGCTCTCGGAGGACTCCGCGAACAGCCTGATCCTGCGGAGCTTCGAGTCGAGCATCGTCTCGATGCGTTTGCTGCCGGCAGTGATTCGTGAGTGGCGCAACCCACCCATCGCCGACTTCGCGCCGCGCACGGGATGGAGTCTGCTCAACTGCTTCACATCGGCACTCAAAGATCGGCAGCGCAAAAACCCGCAGGAGGCGGCGCTTGCGACCATTCGATTGCAGAAACTGCTCTCGCCGCCTGGTGAGATTTCGCCTGTGGTAGTCGACTCGTCGACTGCTCCACTCAATGGGATGGAACCCTGAGTGACTCGGGTTTCTGGGTCGCTGCCCCCTGCTCTTGGTAGTAGGGGGCTTTTTTCAGGCGATATGCCGGTCGGCGATTCTCGGCGTGTATGAATCAGGTTCTCGGCGAGGACGTTCGTGACGCATGTCGGTTCGTCCTTGGTTGCGAAGGACGCGTCGTCGGCCGTCGAGGCTGACGATGAGACTGTCGGTTACTCCGCGCGGGATGTTCGAGTTGTCGATGCTACCTGTCTAAGCATCGGAAGCCACTGGCTTGCACTTCCGTCACATTGACGCCCAATTGTGACAGCACCGAGTGAAGGGTAGACACTGTTAGATATGGGGCGCACGTGCCTGAGTACACACTTGCGAACTTATCCCAGTTTGCGTGGATGACGGCATGCAGTTGCTTCGCATGATCGCTCGTCCCACAACGTATTGCGTACACACAGTCCGATAACACTAAACGTTTTCGCGCAAGGTAAAGAAGGCACTTAGTCTTGGTTGGTCTGCCGACTCGTGCTATGAGTACGGATGGGCCAATGGCATACCGGTGACAAAGACGGATGGAGTGCTCTGTCGTACTGAGTCTCTTACCCTGAAGATCAGTTGTGTGTACTAACGAGAATTCAGGTCCGGCCAATCCATTCCGAGCGGCGTGCATCGGGACGGCACCGCGTATGAGTGACACATCCATGCCGAGCGTCCGGCGAAACATTTTCTTTGGCGATGACCGGTTTGTGCTTTTCTGCTTCCGCTTAAGTCGAACGATCACAGTGTTGGCTGCACAATTCGGGAATGTAGTGAGGCCGAAACCAGCGACTTTTCGGATCGAAAAGGTTGCGCGAATATAAGACCAAGCCGCGTGGTCCTTTTGGCTCGACAACGCTGAGGCTGGCAGAACAGCCACCAATCTGCCATTAGGCGTCAAGTACTGGATTGAGTTCAGGACAAATGCCATTGACACGCTGCATCGAATACGTCCACTGTGGACTGTCACTCTCTCAGCCTTGTTTCCCCTGCAACTAAACGGTGGATTTAGCAGGACAAGACTCGCTGCACCAATCGTCTGCTGAAGCAAGCGACTCGAGCTTCGGGACTTTTGGTTGAGGAAGTCACACCGACCTACTGACCATTCCGGGTGTACTCGCTTCAGGTGCGAGATACAACGTTGGTCGATGTCAGTTGCAATGTAGCGAGCGTCGGGCCATTTTTCGATCGCGGCCCGCAGCAGCTCCCCGTCACCTGCCGCAAAATCAGCAATACAGGTTTCCTCGTCGCTACGAAGAAACGAGACGAGGCGCTTTGCTACGGAACTTGGTGTGAAGAACTGATCGGGCACGACACACTATCCCAATAGCGAAGAAACATGATACGTGAGCAGCCGGCCAGTGCCTTCGGTCCTGCGCGCTTTACGAATTGGATGGTCGTAGACCAGTTCGACGTTGCGTGGGTTTGCAATTGCGTACAGGATACAGCCGACCGCGTGTGGCTTCGTGCCGATCGGCGCGATCTTCAGAATGTGGTCACTATATTGGCGCTGGATGTCTTCAAGCACATAGAACAGGTCGAAGGGGCAATTGGCTTGAGCGAATCGAACCTTCTTCCATGCCTGTGTTTGGCTCAGTGCGGAGCGATTGCCCATGTAGGTTGAGAACGGATATTCCGGACGGAAGCCGGGAACGCCGACGACTGGCACGATTTTTCCGCCGGGCGGTTCAAGTTGGGATACAAGGTAGGACACGCGCGTGCCTTCAAATCCGAGCAACGGGATAAAGCAGGTACTGTCTCCAGCTTCGCGCAACCGTGCGAATCCAGGCAGCGGAGCAATCCCCTCAATTCGCTCACTCAAATCAAAGATCTCATTCTCAGTTGGAGTAAGGCTGGGGCGATAGTCGTGCGGCTCCACGTAGACCACAACGACACGTCGCCGAGTGCCAAGAGCACCGCGTAAAAGAGCAGCCCAAACGTGATGTCGTAGGCCAGTTACGTCGAGATAAATGCATGATCCGGGCGTTGTGCGAAAGAACGCCTCAATCTGGCGACTGCTTCGCAAAGGCAACCGCACCGGCTTGTCTGCCGCGGATTGCAGCACGGCGGAATTCGACTCCTCCTCAATGATGTCAACAAACGCGACATCAACGGCGGCGGACTGCCATTGTTGCAGGTGTTCGCTTCGTTCCTCAACCGACTTCCCAGCAAGATAGACGCTTTGCGCATCGGGCCGGAATGTGTCGATCGAGCTGTATATATCGGTAAAGAGCGGTCTATTCGGAATCCGGGCCTTGTAAGCGATCTTGTGTCAGCCAGCGGAGAAGGGATAGCTTGATAGCC